>DHKP01000027.1 GCA_002404865.1 Caryophanales bacterium UBA4691
GCTGTCCCTATCGGTCCACATAAGTAAAAAGGAGGGCGTCGCTTCTCGCCCTCCTTTTTTATAATGATAACTAGTTTATGTTCTTTTTCCTTTTGGATGTATTAGTGATAATAGAAGCAACAAGCCAGATGGAAGCGGCTATAGCAAAAGCATTCATCATAACGACAAAAATGTTTCTAGCGATAATCCAATTAGGAGTGATCACGCTGACATTCGCTTTCGTATTGGTGGCTAATCCGTTTACACGGTTTCCATGCACTGCTGAATACATGATTCGATGAGCCGCTTCTCTCATTGCCCAAGCAATAGCCGAAGCGTCTTTTTTGGCAAATTCTAATGTGTCTTTAGCTAGCCAATCGCCATCAGGAAGATCTTGTCCACAAAGTAATGAGCCGGTCATGCTCATATAACCTTCTTGATACCAGTCGGTGATAGCAAATCCTTCTAGCCCTGCTTCTTCTCTAAGCCAAGCAGTTAAGAGGTTATGACTGTGCCCTGACCACACCGCACCAACCCGGGAGAAACTTGTCATCACATTTCTAGCGCCTCCTAAACGAATCGCGAGGTCGTATGGTTTTAGGTAGAGTTCTCGTAATGATTGTTCATTGATCCAAGAACTATGAGAAATTCGATTTGTTTCTTGCTCGTTTAAGGCAATATGCTTGGTGTAAACATTTAAACCTTTTTTGTTGCATCCTTTTGATAAATAAGCGGCCGTGTATCCAGATAAAGTCGCATCTTCGCTTATGCTTTCGCATGCTCTTCCGTGCTTCGAATTGCGGTGAAGATTGACGGTAAATGCATAGACGCCATTCGCGCCAGACCACAAGGCTTCTTCACCCATGCTTTCCCCTACTTTCTCCATGAGTGCGTTATTGAAAGTTGCAGCGACAATCGATGGGCAAGAGTAAGCGACAGTGTATTCTGATTTATCTAAGTCTTCATAAAGATTAGCGAAGCCGTTTGTTCCTTGGGTATTGCGGTATTTGCCAAATCCTTCTTGCATGATCCCGTTCGGACCGTTTGGGTCATAGGTTCCCGGATAGATGAAACCATTGCTTGGATTTTCAACGGTAATCGTACCCCTCAAACCACTATAAACCATTTTTGCGGTTTGCTCAAAGGAGAGTTGGTCAAGGCAAGACTCCCATTTAGGATCATTATAAGGAATGAACTCGCCGGTCTCAGGAATTTGGCGCATATCTTGCCAGTTGATATTATTCTTTTGGTTATATTTTGGATAATTTCTACCATCATTTTTCACTTCATCGAGCTTATAAATTCTATCATTCCCGTTTTCGTCTTTCTTTAAAATGGCTTTTCCCTTGTCGGAGGAATATTGCTCCTCGATTTTCTTTGACCATTTAATAATTCCATTCGCATTTTCCTTATCTGGTAAAAAGAACGTGCCGTCCGCGTCCATTTTTGGGAGGGTCTTCATCCAATCGAAACGTGAAAAATATTGAATGGAAGAATTCGTCTCATCGCCAAGTCGTTTTAAATCACTATAATCGAAAAGATTGCTGATTTGCGTGGTTTTTCCTTTTCTAGTCACTGAAGAATAACGGTCTTTTGACGCTTCTAGCATCGTTACTTTATTAACTAAGGAGGGATTACCAACGTCAAGAGGAGAACTGCTTTTTAATTTCCCTTTGTGGGCAAGAATGTTATTAATTGCCTCGTGAGCCCCATTTCCTAGAGCAAAATAATAATCCCCTTTATCTAGATAATAAGTTTTTGCATTGTACGCGTCATAGGAAGCGAATTCTCTCCCTTCCACTTTTATCTCGATGGTTTCCTTTTCGCCAGGTTTTAATTTTTTCGTTTTAGCAAAATTCGTAAGGGCAACGGAAGGGATTTCCATGTTATTTTCTTTCGCGTAATCCGAATATGGTTTTTGCAAATAAACCGCAACCACATCTTTTCCCGCGTTGTTGCCCTTATTGGTAACATCGACGGATAAAGTGTATTCATCCTTTTGTTTATCGTAATTCTGTTTGAAGTTTGAATAAGCAAATTTTGTGTAAGATAAGCCATATCCAAAGGGATATTTCACAACGGAATGATAATCGAATTCACCGGCGTTTCCTCTCCCCAATATTGCGTCTTCGTAACGCGTTTCCGTATAACGATATCCCGAATACATTCCTTCTTGATAAAAAACATAAGAAGGGGTTGAAGAATAGTATTTGTTCTTCTTTTCATAACGGAAGCTTCCGTAATTTGGAGTGGTTGGTTCATAGGCATTTTTGGTATACCACGTGTCAGGAAGTTTTCCAGAAGGAGAGACACCGCCAACAAGAATATCGCATATCGCATGAACGCCGCTTGTCCCAGGCAAGCCAACCCACAAAACCGCATCGATCCCGTATTCTTTTTCATCTACAAAATCGAGGTCGATTTGATTTGCGCTATTGATTAAAAGAATGATCTTGCTAAATGTTCCCGCGTCTTTTTCTTCTTTCATCCCCTTTAATACGGATTTTTCATTATCATCAAGTTTAAGATAATCAGCCTTTAAATCAACTCCTTCCGTGCCGATGCGACTAAGTAGAAATATGCCAGCATCCGCTTTTTCTTTTTTCGCCTCATTCGGTATCACACTCCAAGGCGCTTCGCCGATTGTCGCTACTTTCTGATTCCCAACTGAATTCTTTCTACCGTATGGCTTAATGTTACGATCGCTATTTTCCGTGTAAAAGCGATCCAAGCTCTCATTCATTAATAATCCTGCTTCTTTGAATCCTTTTTGGAAGCCAACGCATTTCTTATCTTCATAGTATTTGTTGATAATCGCGCCACCTCCGCCTGAAAGCACCGGGATGGTAGAAGAAGCACTAAACAAACTTACTTTGTTTCCTTTTGCTAAAGGCAGGGAATCCCTTTCGTTCTTTAGCAAAGTCACTCCTTCGCTTTCTGCCGCATTACAAACATTCATCGAAGCCGCTTTAACTTCCGCTACGCTTTTATATTGAGTGGGGAAAACGATGCTATCTTTAGAGAAACTTGTTTTCTTTTCATACCCTCCAAAGAAAACGTTCGTGATGGTGCTTTCGTTTTTCATGGAGATTATCGCCATGAAATTTGTGACTACCGCTAAAACACCAAATACGTTAAAAAGTATTTTCGCTCCTAACGCTGATCCTTTATTTTTCATTGTTTTTTACCTCTTTTTGTTTTCTAATCATGTTGAGCCAAGCGAATAGATTCGCAAAAGCGAATAACGCAAATAAAACGACCGCAAAAGTGATGATTAGTTTTACATTATTATCAGCTAGATTAATCCCCATCCCTTTTGTTGCAAGCGAAAATAAGTAGGGGTAAATCGCATAAATATGCATCATCAAAGCAAACAAATTAGTTGTTGCAAGAACTACAGATCCGCTTTTTGGACTCCAATAAGAAAAAATGAAGAATAATATCGAACCAGTAATAAGTAAAACGATTGGCCAAATCGACGCATATTCTTTTAGGGCGCAGAATAAGTAAATAAAACCAAATAGGAAAGAGAGGAGAGAGAGGAAATTTGCTAGATAGAAAGAAAACTTTTTCTCCTTAAAATAAGACTTTAGTAGCGGCGTGAAATTAGCTATTGCTTTCATGAATTCATTCCTCCTGTGTGCTTACGCTTTTCTTTGATTCGGGATCATATTTTTCTATGGCCTCATCGAATTTCGCTTCAAAGCTTCTTACGACCCCTCTTTCTTCTAAAGCAATCGCCATTTCATAGGATTTTTCCTCATGATTAACGATTACCACCTCCTTACTCGTAACGGGAGAATAAACGGTGTTTTCTTTAGCGATCGCAATACCTAGTTTTCCATTTTTTATCGGTTTAACTAGCTCCACGATTGGATAAATATCGTTAATGTCTTTTGTTACTTTTTTATAATTTTGATATTCCAAAACGGAAGTAGAAAAAGGAACTTTATAGCCAACACTTTCGCCTTTTTTAAGCGTGATTGTTTCTTTGCTAATAGAAGTCGCAACGCTCAAATCAAAGCTAAATGGTTCAGGAGTTTGATAGGCTTTGAAGGATATCTCATCATCTCCAAAATTCTCGAAATTATAGGTGAAGGTGTATTGCTCCTCCTTTTTTAGCCCCGCAATGGTATTTGGCTCGCCCACTGCGGTAACAATTCTAGTGAAATTACCAGTATCGCCTTCGATGGATAAAACGCTGCCCGCTAAGAAATCCTCTTTGGAATTGCCGTTAATATCTACGTCTGTGTTTTCTATTTTTGCCTCAAACTGAGGATTGAGTTTCAAGTTAGGACTCTTTTGAAGCGTATCTTTCAATTGCTTATTGCCCGGGTTAGCGCTTGAATAGTCGATGCCATTGCCCCCACTAAAAGTGGTCCCTGGATTTAAGACAGAAAAATAAGGTGGTTCTTTATCGCTTATGATAAGCTCGATTTCCGTATCTTCTTTTGGCATTCTGAAGCGATATAGTTCCACTGCTTTCCCGCTAGAAAGAATCCTTACTCCCGTGACATATCCTTTGCCATTGTAACTAAATTTCGGCAAATGGGAATTTTCCTTTAATTTGATTTCTTTTTCTAAATTTAAGAAAGCCGCTGCTTCATTTTTTAAAACAAGGCGAAATTGATTGCTTTTGTCTAATCCAAAATGGGTAACCGCATCAAAAAGAGATAGATCTTGCTTTAAAGAAAGGGGCCCTGCTATATCGAGTTTATTACCTCTAATCTCTAAGCAACCAGTCAAAAGGGCGAAAAAAAGAAGAGGGGAAAGAGCAATCCAATGCGCTATAGGGCTACTTTTCACTTTTCCCATATTCTTGACTCACGATAGAAAGGCTAAAGAATTCTTCCCTGCCTAATAGATGAAGATTATTAACGCAAAGTAGCAATGCGCCCATCGAGAAACCTCCTTTTTTCTTTTCCGCTTTAGGCAAAGTAGATAACAATGAAATTATACATTTTTGCCGCGTTGTATATATTTCCATTAAATACAAGCAAGCAGCAATGTGTGAATTGCATAATTTTTATATATTCATTGCACTTTTTTGATTAGTTCTTATCGCGTTTTTTATCGTTAAAAACAAAATGAATAAAATATTTTTCTTATCGTATAGCTCAATGATTAAGTTCTTTTTTCAAGGGAATAAAGATGCAGTTAGCCGCAAAACGCCCATAAACAAAGATTCTGATCATTAGAGGCCCTCACTTCTTCAACAAAAAAAGACGCCCCTTTCGAGACGTCAATTTTATGTAATTAGGATAATCTAATTAGTGAAGAATCTCAGCGACAGTTCCGGCGCCGACAGTCTTACCACCTTCACGGATGGAGAACTTGGTTCCCTTTTCTAGAGCGATTGGGTGAATGAGTTCAACGGTGAAGGTAACGTGGTCACCAGGCATAACCATATCGGTTCCGGCAGGAAGAGTGATCGAGCCAGTGATATCGGTGGTACGGAAGAAGAATTGTGGACGATAGCCGTTTAAGAAAGCGGTGTGACGGCCACCCTCTTCTTTGGTGAGGATGTAGACGGTCGCGGTGAATTTGTCGTGTGGGACGATGGATCCTGGCTTAGCAAGGACTTGTCCACGTTCGACTTGGTCATGGGTGATACCACGGAGAAGAACGCCGACGTTGTCTCCGCCTTCCGCGAAGTCAAGGGTCTTACGGAACATCTCTAGACCAGTGATAACAGTCTTTTGGGTTGGACGAATACCGACGATTTCGGCTTCATCATTGAGGTGAGCAACACCACGTTCGACTCTACCAGTGACGACAGTGCCACGGCCAGAGATGGTAAGGACGTCTTCGATAGGAAGAAGGAATGGCTTATCATCGTCACGGACTGGGTCTGGGACGTAGGTATCTAACGCATTGAGTAACTCAAGGATTGGCTTGACGTTTGGATCATTGAGATCTTTGGCTTCGCCAGCGAGTTTCGCGCTGCCACGAACGATTGGGGTGTCATCGCCTGGGAATCCGTATTTGTTAAGAAGATCGCGGACATCCATTTCAACGATGTCGATAAGTTCTGGATCGTCGACCATATCGCATTTGTTAAGGAAGACGATGATGTAAGGAACGCCGACTTGACGAGCAAGAAGGACGTGCTCACGGGTTTGTGGCATAACGCCATCAGCGGCACTAACAACAAGGATTGCGGCGTCCATTTGGGCGGCGCCGGTAATCATGTTCTTGACGTAGTCAGCGTGCCCTGGGCAGTCAACGTGGGCATAGTGACGTTTCGCGGTTTCGTACTCTTCGTGAGCGGTATTGATTGTAATACCACGAGCTTTTTCTTCTGGGCTGCTATCGATTTGGGAATAAGCCATATCGACGGCGTTTCCGTCTTTTCCACCGGTGGCTTTGCCAACCATAGAAAGGACGTGGGTGATAGCGGCGGTAAGTGTGGTCTTACCGTGGTCGACGTGACCGATGGTGCCAACGTTAAGATGGACACGATCACGGTTGAATTTTTCTTTTGCCATTGTGTTTTTTCCTCCAAAAATGGTTTTCTAACGACACGCTAGATAATATTAGAGCAAGTAACTTCGTTTGACAATCATTTACGTAGTAAAGGAATAATTCCCTTACTACATAAAGAATGCACAAATTAACGAAGGTTCATCGCGCTCTTCTTGACGATCTCGTCTTGGACGAAGCGTGGGCATTGTCCATAGTGATCGAAGGTCATCGTGAAGTTGCCTCTGCCCTGCGTGAGAGAGCGAAGGTCAGTAACGTAACCGAACATTTCAGCAAGCGGAACCTCGCAAGTGACGACTTTCGCGTTTCCGCGAACCGTTTCATTAGTGAGAGTGCCGCGTCTACGGCTAATATCGCCGATAACGTCACCATAATATTGTTCTGGAACTGTGACATCCACTTTCATGATTGGTTCGAGGATGACAGGTCCGCACTTATTCGCGGCTTCTTTTAAAGCCATAGAAGCAGCAATCTTATAAGCGGCTTCCGAGCTATCGACTTCGTGATAGCTTCCGTCGAATAAGGTGGCTTTGATATCGATGGCAGGGAAGCCAGCGATTAAGCCTCTATTGAGGGCATCCACCAAGCCTTGTTGTGTTGGTTTGATGAATTCCTTTGGAACGGCACCGCCGACAATCGCGTCGACGAATTCGAATCCTTTGCCTGGGTTTGGTTCGAAACGGATCCATACGTCACCGTATTGACCGTGTCCGCCAGACTGTTTGATGTATCTACCTTCGGCTTCACCGGTCTTGGTGATGGTCTCACGGTAGTTGACTTGTGGGGCGCCAACGTTAACGTCGACGTTGAATTCACGTCTCATACGTTCGACGAGAACGTCGAGTTGAAGCTCGCCAACGCCACCAATGATGGTTTGGCCGGTTTCGTTATTGGTGTGAACGCGGAAGGTCGGGTCTTCCTCAGCGAGTTTTTGAAGAGCGATGGCCATCTTTTCGACGTCAGCTTTGGTCTTTGGTTCGACCGCTTCTTCTAGAACTGGCTCTGGGAATTCCATCTTTTCGAGAACGACTGGTTCACTTGGATCGGTGAGGGTATCGCCGGTGGTCGTGTTCTTTAAGCCAATGACCGCGCCGATTTCACCAGCGTGAAGAACGCTGACTTCTTGACGGCGGTTACTATGCATAAGAACTAGACGCGCGATACGTTCTTGAGTGCCACGGCTAGAATTGTAGACGTAGCTTCCGCTCTTAAGTTCGCCTTGATAGACACGAACATAAGCAAGACGCCCAACGAATGGATCGGTTGCAATCTTGAAGGCTAAGCCAACGAATGGGGCGTCATCGGTGACGCGGCAAACGTATTCTTGCCCTTTGAGCTCACCCTTTTCTCCAGGAATATCGAGAGGAGATGGGAGGTAGTCAATGACGGCATCAAGAAGGAGCTGAACGCCTTTGTTCTTGAAAGCAGTTCCGCAGAATACTGGGAAGAATTTGCCGCTGATGGTGGCTTTTCTCATGACGGCTTTGATTTCTTCAACGCTTGGCTCGACTCCATCAAGCACTTTCATCATGAGGTCGTCGTCGTAATTAGCGAGTTTCTCAAGAAGCTCTTGATGATAGAAATTGGCTTTGTCTTTGAGCTCATCTGGGATTGGCTTCTCAGTTGGAGCGTCGTCTTTATTGCCAGTGTAATACCAAGCGACCATTCTCACCAAATCGATTTCGCCAGTGAATTGTGATTCACGGCCGATTGGGTATTGAGCGGCAGCATAATCAACGCCAAGTCTTTCTTTGAGTGTGTCTAAGCACATTTCAAAATCAGCGCCAATCGCGTCCATTTTGTTGCAGAAAACAATTCTTGGAACGCCATATTTATCGGCTTGGCGCCAAACGGTTTCCGTTTGTGGTTCGACACCGTTTTTGGAGTCAAGAACCGTAACGGCACCATCGAGAACGCGAAGAGAACGCTCGACTTCAACGGTGAAGTCAACGTGCCCTGGGGTATCGATGATATTGATACGATGGCCTTTCCAGAAACAAGTTGTCGCAGAGCTAGTGATAGTGATACCGCGCTCTTGCTCTTCTTCCATCCAGTCCATGACGGCAGTTCCTTCGTGAACTTCGCCGATTTTGTGTGTTCTACCAGTGTAATAAAGGATACGTTCACTCGTCGTGGTTTTCCCAGCGTCGATGTGAGCCATAATACCGATGTTGCGGGTATGAGGGAGGTCGTAAGTTTCCGACTCTTTGATCATATTCTCGTCAGCCATAGTATTTCTCCTTTAATTACCAACGATAATGAGCATAGGCTTTATTAGCTTCTGCCATCTTGTGGACGTCTTCTTTCTTCTTCACGGAAGCACCGTTACCATTTGCGGCATCGATGATTTCGCCAGCAAGCTTCTCTTCCATGGTCTTCTCGTTGCGAAGACGGCTATAGGTAACGAGCCAACGTAGTCCGAGTGTTTGTTTTCTTTCTGGGGAAACTTCCACTGGAACTTGATAGTTAGCAGCGCCAATGCGGCGAACCTTAAGCTCGACTTCTGGCATGATGTTATTGATCGCGGTCGCAAAGACATCAATCGCTGGTTTTTGCGTTTTCTCTTCAATGATCTTGAAGGAATGATAGATGATGGTTTGAGCGGTTCCACGCTTTCCATCATACATGACGCGGTTGATAAGACGAGTAACGAGTTTGCTATTATAAATTGGATCAGGAAGCACATCGCGCTTCTCAATTTTTCCTTTACGTGACATTAATTTTTCTCCTTATTACTCACTCTTGGCAGGTTTCTTTGTTCCATATAGGGAACGGCCTTGACGACGGGCTTCGATACCCGCGCAGTCTAAGCATCCGCGAATGATATGGTAACGGACACCTGGAAGATCCTTGACACGTCCACCGCGGATCATGACGGTGCTATGCTCTTGAAGGTTATGTCCTTCTCCGCCGATATACGCAGTGACTTCATAGCCATTGGATAAGCGGACACGAGCATACTTACGAAGCGCAGAGTTTGGCTTCTTTGGGGTCATCGTGCCAACACGGGTGCAAACACCACGCTTTTGAGCGCTCGCCTGGTTGGTCGACTTCTTAGTGAGGCTGTTGTAGCGTCTGCCAAGGGCTGGAGTTTTTGATTTTTTCGCAGCGGTATGGCGGCCTTCTCTCACCAATTGATTGATTGTAGGCATACTTTTTCTCCTAATTTTCTTTTCGCGCCGCTTCAAAAAGAAGCAAACGCGCGCAAGGAAGATATTACGCGGATAAAAATTAGCCGTCAATAAAGAATTTACCGAAGCTTTTCGCTTTTTGATACTCACGGTTATGTGGACTTCAAAAAAGAGGCATTTTCTCGCCTTGGCAAAAAGAAGTAAATTTTTGTTTTCTTTTAAACGGTTGACTCCCCCACAATCAATTATCAAACTGCCCCTTCTCGTCTAACTCGGATATCGATACTCGTTCTTATGGCTTCTTCTTAAGTTTGCGCAATTTTCAAGGAAAAAGAGATAATAATCGCGAAAAGAAAAGCCTATTGCCTTTTGTGCACGAACAAAAAATAAAGAAGAGCGGCCTTATTCCAAAAACCATTCAATGCGGAAGATTTCACGTTCTTGCATGATTGAAATTGGAAATAAAATCAATAGAAAAAGGGGCGAAATCGCATCTACATCAAGGGCTTTATCAAATTAATATCCCCTGGCTTTGATGTATCGTTCAATGATGGCGATGTCTTTTGTACAATTTCGCTCCTCAAAGAAGACAAAAAGCAAGGATGCATTTATGGCATCGGGGCGATAATGGTTTTAAGGTGGGTATCGATTCCATTCCAGCCTTTAAGCTAGGAGAAAAGCAAAGACGTCACCATAAGGCACGAATAAAAATCCGCGTCTTCAAG
>DHKP01000008.1 GCA_002404865.1 Caryophanales bacterium UBA4691
CTCATTTCGAAAGGATTAGGGAAATTCTTCCTGGAGATATAATTGACATTCTCGCCAGTGGTTGTTCCATCAATGGAGACCCCGTCTACGGCATCCTCGCCAGTGAAGCGGTTCTTCACCTCGACGCCGGTGACCTTGTCGTTCTTGATGGCTATGCCGTGGAGCGCGTCATCGCCGCTTTCGATCTGGAAGTCGATTTTCCCGTCGACGTTGAACTCGCCATTAGAAGGGAAATTAACTTTCTTTATATTATGTGCATCACTTTGAAGGGTTAACGAGTATTCCCCGTTCTCAAGCTCATAGCCCTTGAAGCCGTTTTGGTTCCTATCGTAGCAATCATATGAAGCGAAGTCGGAGACGTTCATGCTCAAAGAAACTTGAGCCGTCTCGCCCGGCTTAAGCTCGCCAGTCTTGGCGAAATCGGCGAGGGTGACGCTCGATTTCTCGATGGCGGTGTCTAGTTTTCTAGGGTTATAAGGCACCCTGACGTAGCATTCGACGACGTCCTTCCCGGCGACCTCGCCGGTGTTGGTGACGTTCACTTTGACCTCGATCTTCGTGTCGTCGTCGACCTTTTGGGCGGTCTTGCCGTCTTTACCAAGGAACTTGACACTATCTATTTCCCAATCGAAGGAGGTATAGCTCATCCCGTACCCAAACGGGAATTGGACGACCCCGTCATACCCTGTCCCATAGGCGTTGCTGACGCTGTCCCAAACGCCCATCGCGTCGGCGGTTTCGTACCATTTGTATCCGACATAGATACCTTCGACGTAATCGGAATAGCTATCAGAGCGGTTGCTATCGGATGGCTCTTCATAGCGGCCGAGATTTTCATGCCCAAGATAATTGTAAACTGGGCTTGCTTTGATATCGTAAGGGAATGTGTCAACCGTTCTACCACTAGGAGAAACTTCGCCATATAAAACCTTAGGTAAACCTTTAGCACCATGAGTCCCTGTATAGCCCACATTCAAACAAGCGCTAACACCAGGGATATCCTTCAAAACGCCAAGTTGCATTGCGCCACCATTCATAACGACCAAAATGGTCTTTTTATAATTTTCGGCACAGAACTGGAGAATGGCTTTCTCTTTGTCACTCATGGTTACAGATGACTCGCTTTGATCAAATTCGTTTTCCGAGTATTGATGACCGATAATAAGAATCGCGACATCCGAATATTCTTTTGAACTAGCGATGAGCTCTTTGGTCATAACGGCATTGATATCGATTTCTTCTTCGTTTTTAGCGTCATCGTAAAGCTTTGCAATATCTCTATTGTAGTTATAGCCATCTCCATAATTGGCTAAAGCTTCATTGAACGTTGTATTATCATCGTCATTGTTGCTATTTTCCGGGCGAATCTTGCCAGATCCATCTCCACCATACAAATACTCCTTGTATGCATGGTAGCCAAAGATATTGATTTTCTTTTCTTTGTCATTTTCTTTATTAAGAGGCAAACAAGGCCTGCCGTCGACATCATCGTTCTTCAAAAGAACCGTTCCTTCCTCAACGATTTTCGCCGATAAATCTTGGCCTTTAGCCAAAGCGGTATTCAAGGCCTCCTTGTCTTGGATGTCCCCCTTAGTCAAAAGAGAATCGATTTGTGGCGCGTATGCCAAAGCATAATTGGTGCCGACAATAGCGGCACAGCCAACCAAAACCATCCCCGAAAGATTAAGGAGATTTTTAATAAACTTCTTCATAGTTTTTCCTTTCTTGTTTCTCTTCTGAAGAATGAGAAACTAGCCTAAAGTATAGGAAACCGCTTACATAGATTAAATTTTGTTTTCCAATTTAACGATTTTTATTTCCGATTAGAGCCCATTTCAATCCAAGCCCTATAGAAAGACGATTCAGGGCGTGAAACAAAAACCGTTTCCTTCGCATAGATATTGGCATAATAAAAGCATCAAAAATGCTGAGCGCGAAGGAAAAGCTTTTCGCGTAGATGCTAAACAAACGCGAATTGCAGGCCTTCCTCTAAAAGAGCAGTAGCAGCTTGAATATCCCTTTCTCGGAGTAGAGCTTATCCTCTGCCATATTTCTAGGCAGCTATACAAATATCCATCGTAATATCAACAGAAAGAATATTGATTTCTCGCTCCAAAGTTTATTCAATTCCTAGCATATTGCAAACTTTTTCGCTGTCCATGACTTGGTTATAATTTTTGGGGCCTATATTGTGACCATAGACCACGCGTTTTGTATTTGTAACTGCAAAATTATATCCGGTAAAGGCTTGATCGGGGTGCGAGTCACCTGACATATATAAATCAGCCCCAATATCTGCTGTCAAAAGATTAGAATATTCTTTCTCTTTCACCCAAATTTCGTAACTGGAAACCAATCCTAAAACTTTGGTACCATTTTGAAATCTATAACTGCTATCTGAGCCGCTCCAAAAATGCAAGGCCGCTCCTTTTACCTTTGGAAAAACTATTTTTCTTTCTGTTTGGATGAAATCGTCAATTGTCACAGCAACCTCAATATGATCGCTCATCTTTTTAATCGATTCACCAGGGAGTCTATAACACATGACTCCACCATTATCATTAGCGTGATCGAGCGTCCAAGGCAAATAGTACATCATTCCAGGATCGCTAGGACCAATCTGATCTGTTACAAGCTGCCATCCATCCTTATCCGTGCAAACCGCAAGTTTCAATTTGCCAAAACAAACGGTTATTTTGGTATCTAAGGAAAAGCGATTTCTCATTTCAGGATTTAAGAAAACGGCACCAATCGTCATCGCGTTCTCATAATTCTTCGTTGTGGGAAATAAATTCGAGGCATTAACTCTTCCATTTGGGTTGTAAGTACCATCATCATTACTATCCATGAAACTATGCTGTTCGTTGGGCTTGCACATCATCACATAAAGTGGGTCATTCATTTTGGAGATTGGTAGAACACCATCAAATTGATCGGGATTATTCATATAGTTCTCAACCGAGTACCCAACCCATTTTATTGCCCCATCACCGATTAAGTGGCTTTTCAGCAAACGATTGAATGTCTCTTCGTCAACTTCAAATACGCCTTTAGAAATATAATAGCCCCAGGCATTTTTGGGGAAAAGAAAGGAAGAATCTTGCAATCTGGGGGTAACCAAGGAAGCCGCATAAACATCAAAGTACTCTTTTCCACCTATAATCGTTGAATAATCGCTCAAATTAGGCATATATTTGCCACTTTCTGGATAAATGAATTTATTCATCTTAGAAAGATTCGCATAGGAGCACTCACCTTCCAATCCTAAAAGCAAATTGCCATTGTTATATAAAAATGGCAGATAACAAATCTGCTCTTCAAAATTATCAATTGGTATACCGGTAAGAAATCCATAGTAATAAATACTCTGGTTATTCTCTTCGTTAATAATTCCTGGCAAATCAAAAACTTTCTTCGTTTTACCTGCTTTTAGCATTTTGGTGAGATTGCTATAACCGCCCAAATCCTTTTTGAATATCGCCTTAATGCCAAAAGTAAGTTCGCCTAAAGATGACAAGCCTTTTTTCTCAATTTGAGCCTCAAAGCCGATTCCTGAACGGACGCGTTCGCTTCCCAAACGTATATTTGCACCTTTATTCAAAAGATTATTTTGTAATGAGGTGCCTATGAAGAATATTTGTTGAAGACAAAGATGTTCGAATTTTTTGAATGTAAATCGAACATATTTAGCTAAACCTAACCTAAAATCTAAATTTTTTAAACTTATTCCATATGATTGGCAGATATAGCCGCCAAACGAACAAGCTTTGGCCTCCCCCTTGTATTCACTAGCTTTTTGGTAATTGATACCATCCAAAGATATCTCGACAACAAAATAAGACAATGAGACTTCTCGAAAATATTCTCCATTTTCAGGATCCCAGGCATAAGGAGAAAGAAGTAGATTGATGCTTTCGATTTCTATCGTGTTAGACAAAGACAAAGACAAAGTGACATCTTTATAATTTTCACCACTATCACCTCCTTTTTCCCAAGGATTTATTCTCCATGTGGAATCGCTTCCGTTCAGTAGATTCGAAGCGGGGTGACAGCTTTCCTCTTGACTAGCTTTTGCTTCTGAAGCAAATATTTTTTCGTTAGTGTTATTTACCCTATAACCTTTCAAGCGAACTTCAGCAAGTGATAAATAGCTGCCTGATGATTTATACACGCAGATGCGTAAATCTTTAACGCTTCCATCAAAAGATACATCCAGCAAGTCTTTTCTAAAAGGAGAGCTTTCAGCGTTTTCATTTTTGGCCAATAAGTTATAAAAAGACTTATCAGAAGAACCGAAAATTGAGTATGTAACTGCCGAGGAAAGCTCAGCAATTCCAGGTAACCCCCACTCCAAAGAAATAGATGTCAAGACAAAGGCGCCATCAAGTTGAAAATCGATCATTCCCGGCGTATCCTCTCCACACCAATTCCTAACGAACACAGTATCAGAGTTTCCATCAATAACGGATTCTATCGGATTTGATTTCTCATAAGGCCATTGACCGTTATTGTCTTTCATTGTAGTTTTCACTAGCAATATAGGCACAGTTTCCAGTTGTGTTTCCTCTTCACCGCTAGATGAAAAAGATGGTGAGGAAGAAGAATTGGGTTCATCGTTTTTTAGAGATGAGTTAAAGGAACTAGATTGATTGGTGGAAAATGCACAAGAAAACAAAATAAAAGATAGCAGACAATCAAAAACTAATGATGCATGTATTTTTTTCATATAATATAAAACATTTGGTTTCTTGGCTGCTTTTATTTTAATCTAAAAGCTATTAACTAGCAGTGTTGAATATCGCTTGATCGAGATCAACTTTGTAGATGTAATGTCCTTCATTTTTAAAGGCGACTCTCACGCTTATATAGAGAGAACCATTTTTAATGAATATCGATTCAGGCCTTATGTTGTTTGCGTCTATTTTGCCATTTAAAGGAATAGAAGCCGTTCCAACCTTATTCCCGTCCCAATCAACGATGTTTATCCAAGTATGCAGGCATCCATCTTGACCATAGAGGAAATAGATATAATCGGAATCGGTATACAGTTGTCTTAGCAACACATCGGAAGGGTTATCGGCAGGCGTGGTATCTTCAGGCTTGCTGATGTTCAAAATTTGCCCACCTAATGCTTTGCCGTTTTCATCGGCAATGTAGAGATCGTTATTCTCTAGCAAGACGGCATAACGTTTCTTATCCGGATTATATGAAACTAAGTTTATCTTGCCGTTTATTCCTTCAAAGGATGTGATGCCTTTGTCGGTTTTTTTAAGTGTCTCTAGATCGAAATTGATGATTGTGCCTTTCCAAGAATTGACTAATCCAATCACATTGTCTTTGACGAATATTTGATTGGATTTAAACCAGTTATTGCCCTCTTCTTCGGTAAGTTCCACGGCATCCGAATGTTTTTCGACATCATAGATTCCGTTTGTCTCTTTAAGTTTTGCAACACATCCCCATTTTCCGTCATTGGTTGAATAAGAAGCGTATACATCTCCATTAGATTCGACTGTCGAACAAATGTATTTCATCTCCAATTGCTGGGTCTTGTCATTCGGATTTGGCACACTGAAAATGATTTGCTTTCCATTATTAGAAAGACTTGAGGTGAAATTCGGGGTCTTCTTTTCCGAAGCCGCTTTTTCGACATAGCCACCTAAAATAGAACTGTCAACACGCTTAGCGAAGGAAGCGTTGAACTTAGTTTTCAATAAGAAGAAACCAGTGTAGTATTTGCAACCCACCAAATAAGCATCATCCCCATCCATAACCACTTGGTTTATTCTGTTTTGCCAAGGTAGATAGGCAGGATCGCCGAAAGGCCAATATTCCCAGCTTAGCTTTGAGGTCGAAACATCGAAGGAATAGCAGGAGTCCCCACCTTCAGGCATACTATAAAGCTCATTTCCGTCCCAATCGAGGATGCACATCTTATATTTGTAGGTATTCGTGGTGAAGGTCGTAGCGATAATAAAATCATCATTTCCGGAAAGGCCTGAAGTTTCTCCAGCAAGCACATTTCCTTCCTGGTTTGTGTAACTTGGAATCGTCCCCCAAGAGAATTCGCCTCTTTTATAAAGGAATGTGCCATCTTTGGAGAAGAATCTTGTTTCACCACCTGCGTAAACGGCAAAACGTTCCAAGGATTTGTTGTAGGCAAGTCCTTTTGCATTCAATTCCCAATCGTATCTAAGTTCCACTTTCTCGCCTGTAGGCTTTAGAGTGTTTTTGCTATAGTAGACGATTTCTTGGGTTTTGGAATGATTCGTGCTAGAAATGAAAGCAAATCTATCTTCATCTATATCGGATATATCCCCTAACATGCCCCAGTTTTCTGTTCCATCAGTCCATTTATGCACTTCTTGGTATAAAACAGGCTCCAAAGAATCCAATTCGTATTTCACGAAGCCACTTTGGGTTCCATCAAAAGACCCCATATAAGTGTAATAATACCCGCCATCGATAAAAGAAGAGTACATGCTGGTAAGCGCTTTTTCGCCGGAAACTTTAGTGTCATAGCCTGTGCATTCTTTCTTATCGTTAAAAGCAGAGTAATTTATATCAGCTATGCTTTGAGGATCTTCATTGACCAATGTCTTAGTGACTTGGTATTCCGGGAGAGTGTAAAGAGGTTGTTCCCCTTTTGCCGCCAAAGAAAAATTTTTTAAGGAAATAGAACCACTATTTTCCCCGATTAAAGACAATTCCAAGACGTTTTGACCCTTATTGAGATCGACTTCCTTTAAATTCAATCTCTGGAAAATCATCGAGGCTTTATTCTTATCGGAATCCGAAACCTCTTTTATGATAACGTCTTTCTTTATGACTTTGGAAACGCCGTTGATTTTTAAAGAGAATTCTCTATTGGCCACTTTTGAGGAAGAAAGATAGCCTGATGAAGTCTCTTGAGGGTTTGAGAAGGCCACATCAATAAGCACGTCTGATTTAATAAAATAAGCAGAATCAAACTTGATTTCAATTTTCTTTTCATCCGCCGTGTCGTTTGCCGAAATGATGTCGGAATTTTCACTTTCTGAAACACTTCCATCATCTTTTCGCATATAAGTCGTTTGATTGATTTTTTTCTCAAAACCAGTTATTGAAACATTCGAGTCGAAAGGAAGCTCTTTTACGATTTTAACCCATAGTTTTGAGCTCTTTTCGCCTTTTTTGTCTTTGACGTTGACTGAGACTTTATCGCCAAAGCAAACGGCTTTATCGCTACCTGAAACATCAAGGTCTATTGGATTTACGACTCTTCTATTTCCACAAGCATAAACCGCCGTAAGCTCCGTTTTGGAGAAATCGATTTCAGAAACATTTTGACCTTCCTTAAGGGTGGGTTCACCATTAGTCACTTCAACGGAAACGATATTCCCTTGATCATAATTTTCTTTGGAAACGACGGTAATCGGGAAGCTACCTTTGACATTAGAATTGTGTTTAAGCGTAACGAAGCCTTCCTTTTGGCCAGCCACTAGCTCTTTATCCTCGGCAACAATCTGATTTAAATCAACTTTGGCTTCCGATCCATCGTTGTTATAGGCTTGGAACTGTATACCATCGATTTGAAGCCTTTCACCTTCCTTATAATAAATGATATAAGGATTTTTCGTTACTTTTATCGTTTCAAGAGCGACCTTGACAAGATTGATCTTCACCTCCGTGCTTTTCCCTTTGAAGTTGAAGATTATGCTTCCCCCTTCTGTGCGGAAGTTCTCTGGGACGACCATCTCAAATTGATCCCCATAAATTGTCTCTTCTTTAGTTGAGCCGCCATTTTGGTATACGGCAGCGACATCAAAATCATCTTTTTTAGGTTCAGCACGATAATTGTCAAAATATCTAATGCCATCCTTTAATTTTGCGGTTATCGAAATGAGCGTATTTTGCTCTACACCGCTTGATTTGCTCTCGCTTCCATTCGTTGAATCATTACTCTTATTCCCAGAAGCGTCAATGCCAGCAAGGTAATGTTGATATTGGATGTAGGAAGACAAAGGGAGAGAACCAGCGACTATAACGCCAATGGATGCAAGACTAATAGCGCCAATTAATTTTATTTTTTTCATCTTTATTCGCCTTCTTTCTTCGAGTCATGGTTTTTAGAACCGTCTTTTTTCCATTTTATTTTGGATAAGAATAGGGCAACTTGGTCATAGTAAACGCACCATGCCCAAACAGCAATTGCAAAACCGACAAGGACATCAAGTCCAAACAATGTAGGTTTCCACCAATTAAGAGACTCGATTTTCTGGCCCATTACGATTTTGCTCTCGCCATCCGCTTCGGCGTTGTAATTGTTATTTATATGCAAAGCCCTTAGCCAAGTATAGACAGAATGGTGCATCGCCTCTCTCATCGCATACTGAAGCCTTTTCGTGCTTTTTTGAGAATAATCGAACCCGTATTTGGAATTAAAACCCACAGCCATGCCTTTGTCGATGCCTGCTCTTAAAGCTTGATCCAAGACCATGAAGAAAGAGTTCTCGGGCCCTGAATAATCGGTGATGATTGAGCCTTTAAATTGCCATTCTCCTCTAGCCACGACGGTATTCAACGCGGTGCTTCCGCCAGTATAGATCGCGCCGATTCTTCCGTATGTCGTCATAAGACCTAGGGCATCCGCTCTTTGAATGGCCCATTGGAAAGGCTTTAGATAAATTTCTCTTAGAGCCTGTTCGGTGCACCAATTAAAGAGCCTGTATCGATGAGTTTCCGTATCATTGATGACGAAGTGTTTTATATAAGGATAAACACCGGCATTTTGCATTCCTCTCACCGTTTCGGTGACCATATAGCAAGATAAAATCGTGTCTTCCGAATAATACTCGAAGTTTCTTCCTCCTAAAGGTGTTCTATGAATATTTGCGCCAGGCGCCCACGCACCTGCGACATTCAACTTAACGCATTCAGAACCGTAGGAAAGCCCGAAAGAGTAAGCAATCGTCTTCGACCAAGTTTGGGCGATGACAGTTTCGTTAGGATATCCAACGCCTCTTGGGGAATCGGCGCTTAAGCTCTTAATCTGCGCCGGACCGTCATATTCGGCATTCGAAGGCATTCCGATACTGTCTATTTTAGGCGTGCCATAGGATTGCTCCATCATTTTTTTGGCTTCGTCGGTGGTTACCTGATTAAGAATTTCATCCCAGAGCGAATCATCGTAATTGGCGCCTAGTTTCTTCCCGACCTCAGTAAGTCCTTCGTTCACGTCGTATATCTTGTGGTTCGTCTCGGTGCTTCCCCATTTGAAATCGGGAATTTCGATTGGGTTACCATCATAATCCACGGTGCCATTATCCCAGGCTTCCCCCTCTTCTTTTGTCCAATAGACGTGCTTCTTTAGCTCATCGGACATTTCTCTATTAGCCGGTTTTCTCATTTCGAAAGGATTAGGGAA
>DHKP01000025.1 GCA_002404865.1 Caryophanales bacterium UBA4691
GTTTTTTGTCCGCATGCCCGAGTGTTCCGAATTATGTGTATCTGACTCAATCCGCATTCGTTCCGTTTATCTTTAGGGAAAGAGACCCCTAGGGGTCGCCGCCGCGGGAAAAAGGCACGAAAAAAGCAGGTTCCCTGTTACAATGTCTTGTACAAAATATGAAAGAAAAACCTGCATGGACAATTTTAGCAAACTTATGGCCGACCTCCTAGAGGAAGGCAAAACATTGGAGGAGGCCGTCCGCGCCCTCACCGCCAAGGCCGCGAAGGAAGTAAACGAATCCTTTGCTAAATCCGAGTTCTCTGCCCATCTTGGGTACAAAAAAGGGGGAAAGGAGGGCGAACAGCAGGGTGGACGCGAGGCAAAAACGGCAGAAGAAAAGCAGAGACCATCTTGGAAGCCAGGTCCAGATGGCATACGGAGAAAGATGGTCATTTAAAGAAAACAATGAAGTTGAAACAAATTACGTCATAGTGACAGCTATTTAAAATGCAATTCGTAAAAATCAGTTTAGACGAATATGATTTAAAATTGTATTACCCTTCCCTTGAGCGTATTTGATTCATTCTTCAAACAAGGTGTCTCCGTTTAGAACAACGGAAACGATATCTGAATGTTCATTTCTTTTTAATCCATTATAAGAAATCATTGTTAAGATCAGTTGTTTTTTTGTACGAGTTTCTTCTTGGAAGGCCTGCAATTTATTTCGCAAATTCATTTCATAGCCTTTTGATATTACGTATTCCCCAATGGAATACTTCATTTCACAAACATTTATAACTTGATCTCTTCTCTCGATAAGCAAATCAATCTGGGCACCTTGTTCTTGTACTTTGCTTCTCCAAGAATATTCTTTCGTTAAAACACCGCTTATGCCTAAGGCCTTCTTGATAGAAGAAATATGATTTAAGCAAGCGATTTCAAACGCATGTCCAGCCCAATTGAAATATGATGGCGTCCCAACAAAGGAAACCCAGGTGTCGAAATTTGGCGACAATAAAAACCTTTTTACAAACAAAATGAACGGATCAATGATCTGATAATATTTTCCATATTTGCTTGTTTCATAAGATTGATAGGAACGAACGAGGCCACATTCACAAAGTTCTTCTAATGCCGTAGTTAATGGCTGTCCATCCCCGATATGCGGCAATGATGACAAATCGTGTCTCCTTAAGCCGGACCCTCTCTTCATCAAGGCTTCGACTATTTCGCGATGTTTACCTTTTAAAGTAAAAAGGGAACGAAACAAAGTTTGATATTCATCATGGAGTTGGCCATTTTCTTTAAAAATGAGATCATCGGTATTCTGAGCTAGGCTTCTTTCGGAGTTTAGCAAAGACCAGTAATAAGGGACGCCGCCAAAAACCATATAGCAATCAAGAACCTGCTTTTTTTCGTAACGAAGATTTAGGAAATTGCTATATAACAAACATTCATGCAGATTGAATGGCAATAGATGAATCTGATTTGTTAAGCGATTATAAAATCCGCCACTGTCCTTAACCATATTCTTCATAATCCATGAAGTTGCAGATCCACAAACAATCAAAACGAGATCTTCTTGAATAGACCCATAGGTATTCCAAAACAAATCTAAAGCCGCTTTAAAATTACTTCTTTTTGCATCCATCCAAGGGATTTCATCGAGAAAAACTACTCTCTTCCCATAATTTTGTTCTCGATAAACATCTTTCTTTTCTAAGAGGTGTTTTAATCTTTGAAACGCATCAAACCAGTCTTTGATAATGGTTTGTTTTTCATTTCCGAATTCTTCGAGGGAATTCTTAAAGTTCTGCAGCTGAATAGAGTTTGTTTTGTTGTTCACTCCACTCGCATAAAAAGAAAATTTATTATGAAAAAATTCACGAATTAAATAGGTCTTCCCGACTCGACGTCTTCCATAAACCGCAACGAATTCAGGTTTTGTCGATACCAAACATCGTGTCAAAATCTCTTGTTCGTTTTTTCTACCAATTATAATCATAAAATATCCTCTTATTTCTCTAAATTTAATCTTAATTATATATTTTTAGAGAAATATGACAATGTTAAAAGATTGACGGGTGCACTGAAAAGTTTCTCATAAAGCACTAATGCATATTATCGTTCCAACTTTTAAAGAAGCGATTCTAAAACTATTAGAGTTCCCTTAATTAGAAATATGTCCATTACCAATATAGCGGCGGCCTTTCACATTGTATCTAAGCGCTTCGTTAAGCAAATAAGCCTCTTCAAACCTCCCTATCGTATCATTTGTTAGATCGATGTGATAAATGCCCTTAAAGGTTTTCAATCTTTGAGGGGTTTATAGGGGCTGATATCATTGAGGCAATCACATTTAAGGTGTCGTTTAAGTAATTAGGGTGTCTGTTTTTAATTCCTTCAATGTACGTTTTGTCCAAAATCGACATATTTCTCAGTACTGAGACTTTTGTCGGCTTTGACGGGATAAACATGAATGATTCAAAACTTGTTTTGATTCGTTTTCATCTGTTTTGCACTCTTGAAACGCCCTATCATGTCATTCGACACCCGAAATCGAAGATTTACAAGCCTGATAATTGGCTCTTCGTCCTAATATTGCTAGAGAGCAACCATTTCGTATTGCCTAATTCTTTTATTAACAATGATTGGTTTAAGATAGCCGTTATTAACTAGTTCGGCACACCAATTGATTACCGTTCGATTGGTAACGCTTAATTTGCTCGCTAAATCAATAGGAGCAAGCCTAACAATGTTATGCTTGTTTAAATACCCTAAAAACGCCTTGGCCTTATTAGACAAATGCGACAAACGCTCTTTTTCGTTATTAGAGGACTCTTTTAAAGCAATCGATAAAACCTTAGAGGCGTATAGCGAAAATATCTTAAGGTAATACTTAATCCAGATTTCTCCATGAGGAGGATCATTTCTTCCGTCGTAATATAAAACGGGAAGATTCATTTGAATAGAATTGTAATATTCCTCAATGTCATAGGACATGTATTCTTCTAAAGAGCCAATATTTTTAAATCCAAACCCGCTTAAAGACAAATAATAGCTAGACAATATTCTCGCGGTTCTCCCATTGCCGCCCTCGAACGGATGGATGGTCACTAATTGATAATGGATAACGGCGGCCTTAATCAATGGATGATCGCTAGATTCACTAACGTAATTGAATAATTTCTCCAATAAAGCAGGAACCTCTCCATATTCCGGTGGAATGTAGGCAGGAGTGCCATTATCATTCCAAACTGCAAATAATACTCCCGGAGGCATTGCCCCTCTTAAGCCGATCTTTTCATTTGGCTCGCCATCGCATATTTGCTTTTGAACTTGCAATAACAATCTTAAAGATAGAGGCTCTTTTTCTTCCAGTTTCTTTTCTAGTAGTTCCAACGCTAAATAATAATTTCTTATTTCTTGTTCTGGCTTTAAGAAATGTCTCTTTTCAGATTCGATTACCTCATCAGCTTGCTCGTAAGTTACAGGATTGCCTTCAATCTTATTAGAAGCATACGTCGATCTTTTCCTGGTATTCTTTCTAAATCTATTGGATAGATTGGTTGGTAACTTAACCAAATTAAGGCATTTTTATTCTTTTCGATATCAAGAATCAAATTCAAAATGTCATTATCAATTCTAGTTTTAATCATTGTCTTTTCTTCGTAACAACAATATATCGTAATTTCACTATTTTAGCCCTAATAATTCGGCGCTTTCCAACACATTTGGTAAAACGAAAATACTTGCGATCCATAGGCAATGCATATGCAAGACTATTACCGCGCAATGGAATTTCCGCAATTTTTAGGTAAGAAATTCCATCAATTTTTTATGGCTTTGGCCTTTTTAGCCGTTTTTTTGCGGCTAAGAAGCATCGCAATCACAAAGACGGGGTTACACTGCCTTCACGTTGTAGAAGACAGTAACAGGCAAAATCAGATGTTCAAATTTTTTATATCACCGCTCACCCTAAGAAAATCTTTTTGCGTTAAGCTGGTAGGATTACTGCCTTGTTTAACCAAGCCAAGATTAGTGGCTCTTTGATAGATGGATTTTTTTGTTCCAAAACTATTTTTCTTATTAATCAAGGATTGTGCCATATTCATTTCAAATCCTACTTGCCAAAAATACATATCAACGCACTTCATTAGTGGATACGAGGCTCCGCTCAACATGAAGCTCTGATGGTGGTTCTTTGCAAACGTTGCCAAAGCCTTAAAAGTATCCGTTCCTGTTGCGTTTCCGTTATTTATCTTCTCTATCGATGAAGACAGTGTATAGCCTCCGATTTTGCTATTAATTCCATTGCTTTTCGCCTTTATGCATTGAACGATTCCATTTTTTAGAAATCGATCAAATGCGGGAATGCACGCAAACGTCCCCATCAAAATTTTGGTAACAAGGGTATCCGTAGGAGTGGCTGGCGGGTACGATTTTTTAATTTTCCAGTAAACGCCCTTGCAAGAGCCAAAAATCAAATCATTCGCATCAACAATGCTGATGGCGTTATGAGACGATGGGTCGTAATTCCAAAGATCGGAATAAGATTTGTCAAGGATTATCTTCACGGCATTTATATGTGCCTTATAATCCATTTGAAGGAGAAATGACGAACCTCGGTACATCCCCCAGCTTGCCAAGTAAAAAGCCAGGTGAAGTGAAAGAAGATCGATATCCGGTTTTGCGATTGTCTTTGCTTGAGAAACGCGTCGCGGCACCATTCCCATGATTTGTACCTTGTGTTAGGCCCGCTTTGATTGTTAGAAGGCGCAATCAAAGCATAATATCTTTGTATTTTCGTTTGTATCGGTTCTGCCATACAGACCTCCTTAGTTAGTGATAAACGTTGCTGGTGAATTCATTATAACGGAACCTCTAAAGTCATGGGAGCGTCACGAATTATGTGCATTTATCCTATTGTACTAGCCAAAAGAAAATGGACGATACACTCTCCATTTTGGTTGTGCCATCCTATTCCGCAGAGCCCCCTTTCTAGCGTTCTTCCATCTCCGATAGCTTGCTCTTTCGCTCTCACCCTTGCCCTCGCACATCCTCCTAATCGAGCGTCCATCCTTATCATAGAGGCAGGCAATGTCGCTGTAGTTTGGTTTGATACTCATTGGTTTAAACATGCTTAAGGCGACTCTGTGAAATCTAATGGGGATGGCTTTTTTGCCATCCCCATCGTTTTTCACAGCTTTAGCTAGTTCTTAGTGAAGAAAAAAAGCCTCCTCCATTAATCTATTTTCGGTCAAACAATTTAATGGAAGGAGACCATATGGATTCTAACTCTTTTTTGCTGTCTTTTGGCATGAAACCAGAAGATTTCGAGCGCGCCGACGGCCCGATAACGTCCGATGAAGGGTTCGTCTACGAGGCATGGGAGGCAAGAAAGGAGCCCTCATGCCCTAGATGCCACGGGAAATCATGCGTGATAAAGGCGCATTACGTATCGGAAATAACGATGAGGTCTGACATCTTGAAGAAGGAAACGCTCATTTGCCACAGGGTAAAATACGTATGCAAGGATTGCCGCAAAACATTCACCGTCCCGTTGAAAGGGGCGATGGTCGGCAGGGAGCTCACGTATCTTGAGAGAGCGGCGATACTCGCCGAGCTGAACCAGGGCGACACCTTCGCTAGGGTCGCGACGAGCCATGGGGTAACAAAGCAATCGATAATCGGCATGTTCGACGAGGCGTATCCGCGCGTGGAAAGGAAGACGCTGCCAAAGATTTTGCTAATCGACGAGTTCAAGTTCAAGACGGGGTTCTCGAAATACTGCTGCCATCTCGTGGACTTCGAAAAGTCCGAGACGGTAGACGTGATAAAATCCAGGCAAAAAGCGTATCTCGACGAGTGTTTCGGATTCATACCGGAAGAGGAGAGAAAGGCCGTCAAGATACTCGTGACCGACATGTACGACGAATTGAACTGCTATTAATAAAGTAGACAACGAACAGGATAGAGATATATATTGGGATTAAGCCCATGCAACAACCCCTAGGGGCTTGGGGGCGGCTACCGATTTTGTTTCACATCGTTTGAAATAGAACACTCCGTCGGAAGCGATGTTTTTTCTATAAAACTTTTAGGAAAAGCGTGATGATGGATTGTTTATTCTTGCAACCATTCAAAAAAGGAGGGGCGCGCCCTCTTCGCCTTTAACGTCACTTTTAAAAAATCAGCATGATGTTGCAGTCATCCACGATATCTTCAATACGGC
This sequence comes from Caryophanales bacterium UBA4691, assembly GCA_002404865.1. GTDB lineage: Bacteria > Bacillota_I > Bacilli_A > RFN20 > CAG-826 > UBA4951. Next base: position 6,218 of record DHKP01000025.1, read on the forward strand.
GTAGCCCCACCCCCGCCTTTCTATCTCGTTGATTTCGTCCGCGATTCTTTGCTGGAACATCTCCGACGAGAAGGGATAAAACAGGTCAATCGTTCTGTATTCCATCGATTTTGCGCTCACCCTCCATATTCATGCTCAGGTCGACGTGGACCGATCGAATCATCTTTTTCCTCTTAAAGCCGTTTTCCACCTTCTCGAAAATGGGGGATCCGTCAAATTTTTACGATTTTCGGCTATTTTACGCCGCTTTGCGACTAAGCAGCGCCACAGTCTCAACATGCGTAACACGGACGCAAAGAACAGGTCTACCCTTGCGAGGCAGAGTGTGAAAGGAACATATCCACTATAGTCAAAACATGACTGTGCAACTGGCTAAAACTGTACACCAAGGTAGCACTAGGAAATAGATTCTCCACTTCAAGTCCTCATTTGTACGTTTTGAATAGATTGATGATATATTGAAGACCGCACTTTTAATCATGTTCCTTGCAAAAGCATTTAGGCATCAGTCTATCTTAATTGTGGCTATATATTTTGTGTGTTTCGATTTGCTATTCGTAATCGTGAGAGGGGGTTATGCGGCTTATGAATTGCACAAACACCCTGTAACTGTCCTTTTGGGCTGAAATAGAAAAAGCACTCTCCTAATGCTCGGGATTTAGAGCACCTTTCGTTCCTAGTAGATGCTTTCGTCTTTATGATTTATTTTTTAAACAACTCAGAGTGCGTACCAAGTCGATAAAGCATCAGAACCAGTACATCATTCCGAATTTCATAAACTAGCAACCAGTCCGGTTCAACGTGACACTCACGTGTTCCTTTATAATTGCCTGTAAGACCATGATCTTTGTATCTGGCATCCAACGTACAGCCGTTTGCAAGAATATCGATAATCTCAAACAATTTATCCAGATTCTTGTTCTGCTTTTTCGCAAGCTTCAAATCTTTCTTAAACTGATTGGTAAACTGTACGTCGTACTTCATTCTTTCAGCGCCGCCTTCAGTTCATCCATGCTGGAATAGCGTGGAGTAGAAGGATCTGCCATAAGCTTTCTTCCTTCCTCAATTGCTGAAGCGGTTACTTCATTCGGCACATCCAGTCGTAAATCAAAAGGAATGCCATTTTCGCGGATGGTTGCTCTTAGAAACATATTAACAGCCGTCGTCATATTGAATCCAAGTTTGTTAAAGATTGCTTCGGCCTGGTCTTTGACCGCCTTATCAGTGCGGATATTCAAATTTGTTGTGGCCATGCAGAGTACCTCCTTATAAATAAATGATGAATATAAGTTCGTCTAATATCAACATGTTGTATATACATTATATGCATTTATTAAAAGAATAGACATCAACCTTGCCAATACCATTCTGACTTTCAAATCGAACTATACCCCTGTTTTTACCCCTTTTTTGGCTGAAATTCGGCTCACCAGGCTAGCTAGATAGTTACAAACGCTGTTTGCCTAACCAATTTTCAAAAGAACTCAAATCATCAAAATTACGATTAAAGCAATTGATAAAGCCTTTAATCCCTTAATGCACCGATTGGAATTATGAAAACGCCACCCTCATCAACATAGCCATATTTTTCATCCGTAATTACCGCTCTAACCGTCGGCAATTCCATTTTTGATTTTGGGTTTTCTTCATTGTATTTATTGATTAATGTGACAAACTTATTCAAATTATCGATTCCATCTTTGATATATTTGTCTCCAGTTTTTGCTTCAAACAAACCATATCGACCATCGGGAAGATGAACCACAAAATCGCACTCAAGACCAAGCCTATCCCGATAATATGAGATTTCACCATCAAGCGTTTTTGAATACACTTCTAGATCTCTTCCAACTAAACATTCAAAGAAAAGGCCTCTAGTTCTAAAATTCTTCTCAAGGCCTTCTTCGTTAACGCCTAACGCAGCACAAGCCAAAGAAGGATCAAAGAACTCCTTTTTTGGGAGGGATCTGATAGATGTTTTGCTTCTAATGTTTGGACACCAAGCAGGAACCTCTTTGATAACGAACAATCTTAAAAGAGCATTATAGTAATCATAAAAAGTGTTTTCCGCCAAAGGATGACCAGATTTATTTACGTCATCAATAATCGTTTTGTTATCAACGTTTTGTGAAGGCGTCCTAGCCAACGATCTAAGCAAAACCCTGGTAGTGATTGGACTTAGTTCCTTCCCACTAGCCTCTTGAATATCAGTATCGCAGATATCATTCAACGCTTGTCTTCCGTAAGAAAGAACATTATGAGGCGGATTCTTGACCCCTTCTGGCCATCCTCCCTTAACTATCAGTCTTGAAACATCCTTTCTCTCTTGCTTTAGAACAGCCTTAATTTTTTGTGTTGGGTTATCGAATAGAGATTTTAAAGAGACTTCCCCGGTTGAATCCCCACTTTCAAAAAGAGACATCGTAGTCATGTCGATTTTTACTATGCGCATTGTGCCAGTATGATTAGTGGCCCCTGCTTTAGGAGAAAAAGAGCCCGTTAATAAAAACTGTTTTTTCAAATGGAATTCATCAGCGTAGTTTTTAACCTCATCCCAAATAGCAGGATAGAGTTGCCATTCATCGATGAGCCTTGGCTTGTCGCCTTCTAAAAACAAGCCAGGATCAGCCGCATACATTCTATCAAATCCTTCCCTTTGTTTCTTTGTGTTTAGTTTGATTTCGCTGTTGGCAAAGAACTCGGCCGTTGATGTTTTCCCGCACCACTTGGGACCTCTAACATGAACGGCAGTAAAATCTTCAAGAGACTCTCTTATTTTTTTATCAATTAACCTAGGGATATAATCTTCTTTCAACATAGTTTGACCACAAGATTATTATATAACCAATGAAGTGATTTGCAATTTTTTAATGAAGTGATTTGCAATAATATACAGATATTATTTGCAAGTTCTGGATTTTCGGAAAATGTATGATTTTAGAATTTTTCTTCTTTTGTCAAATTTGTCAAACGTCCCGTATTTATTGCATTATTTGTGAACCAGTTGCACCACCGTCTCAACAAGCGATACATGGACGCGAGGAATGGGTCTACCAATACGGGGCAGAGTGTGAAATGAACATATCCACCACATTCAAAACATGACTATGCAACTGGCTAAAGCTGTACACAAAGGTAGTACCAGGAAATAGATACTCCCCTTCAAGTCCTAGTTTGTACGTTTTGAATAGATTGATGATATATTGAAGGCCGCACTTTTAATCATGTTCCTCATGCTCCCATCACGTTCTTTGCAAAAGCATTTAGGCATCAGTCTATCTTAATTGCCACTATATTTTTGTATGTTTTGATCTGCTGTTCGTGATCGTTTTCAAGATGCTGTTTTCTAGCAGGTGTCGAACCTTCCAGGCTTACCGCCCCTC
>DHKP01000029.1 GCA_002404865.1 Caryophanales bacterium UBA4691
AACAAATTACGTCATAATGACATTTTACAATGTAAATCTTGTTTTTGATTAAATAAAAATGGATAATCAAACCATGATTAAGCATTCACCTAAATTGATTTCTTCACTTCTATTAGGGACGCTTTGCTTTTCTTTAGGATCATGTGGGGCTGCTTCCAATAGTGGGGATTCAAAAACATATAGTTTTCTTGTCGAATTTTACGATGATGCGAGCGAAAACAAAGAAGAATGCAATAAAGTTGGCTACGCATATGTTGCTTATGGGCAACCTGTGACTTCAGTTCAGCCATTTGAAGGGCAATCTCGTTACGATGAAAAATCAAAGAGAAAGCCTTCTACAGGAAAACGGTTTAAGAATGGTTTTTCGAATATAAAATGGGAAGGAGCATACGCTGATATCGATGTTTCTCTTCCAGCTTACGATCATGACTCTAAAAGTGAAGATAATAACGCTAAACTGCCTCCGAGCAGCGGTGATGTCGTCGATCCAAAATTTATTAAGGGCAATTGCGCCCTTTATGCAAATTTTATCGAGACGCCGATTGAATATCGCACGAGGTTTTATAATGTTGGATCAACCATCAAAGGCAATGACGGCAAGCCTTTTGATTATGGAAATTCTTACACGTTAGGCAATTTTGTTAATGATTTCCCCAAAAATTTAAAAAAAGACGCCAAATATGGCTATCAAAATGATTTCAAGGGGTTTGGTTTTACAGATGCTTCCCCCAGTCCTTTTGGCAAAGATAGCGCTGATCCTTCTCCAAAATTCTCTTTTGGAGAAGGAGAGCCTCTAGGGGAAACTACGCCTGGTTCGTTCTATGAAGACACAGAAGCAAAAGATGAAAACGGCCATTATACCCTCGATTTATGGGGATACGATGGAACATGGACCAAATTAGGGTCCGCCAATTCCAATAAACCTGTCGAGATTTCATATTATGCGAATTTTACCGATGACTATAAACGCACTTATGAAATCCAAGTGTATGATTCTTATGATGATTATTTAAATCAAACAAATTCGGTATCTATTTGGGGCGATTATTCGTCAAATATTTCTTTTAGCGAAGATTACAAAACCGTGAGCTCTTTAACGACTCATACCGATAAATTGACCTCGAAAAAGGTTTCAAAAGAAAACAAAAACATTCGTAATTGGAGAGGCTTTTACTCTGATTTTGTAAGTTATGATGGTTCATTTGGACACATAGGAAAAGAAGAAACAAAAGATGAAGCAGTTCCAGAGCTATACGCTGGCAAATTGCTTTTCAATTCTAGCGACGAAAATATTGTTTCAGCGCCAATGAAGATTTTCCCTGTTTTTAGCGATTGCCAAGTGAAAATAAACGGTTTGACTGGAACTTACGATATTGCATATGGAAACGCAATCACTTTTAACGGAACCAAAATTAGTTTCGTTGATGCAGAAGGAAAAGTAACTACTGATTTGGATATCGGATTTGGCATTAATGATTGCGAAATAAAGTATCAAAATAATTCCCTAAACAAAATTGTTTTGCCAGAAGAGTGCAAAGACGATAACTATTCTTTACTAATAGAAGGCAAGGATTCGAAGCTATTATCTTCAAGTAGACCTATATTAGGAGACATTGAAATCAACCGCAAAAACAAATAGTCCTATTTTTGAATTTCCTGATTAGAAGAGGCATTTGCTTCTTCTTTTCTTTTTCGAAGGAATAGCCAAACGGCTGGGATAAAGGCAATTAAGATAAAACCAAGCGCGACGAGGAACATATATTCGTTTGGCGCGGTAACGGTAGTGCCGTATGTTGGATCGATATAGGTACCATAGGCAGCGCGCATCGTAGCGTCACTTACTGAACTACCTACAATCATGGGAATCAAAACCGTAAAGAACATTCTCACGCCTTGGAATAAGCCGACTTCTTCTTTTGGCGTTTCATTTCTAACAATCGCTCCACAAATTGCGGTACCGACTAAATACCCGCTCATCATAAGGATGCCGCTAATAATAACGGCCCAGGTATCTAGGCTAAAGAACATGAACAAGAATCCTAATCCACAAACGCTTAACGCAGGAAGGAGCAATTTCGTTTTTTCGACCTTATCCATGATAGTTAAACCTAAGATAACGACGATGATACTAGCGATTAATAGAATCGCCCCGAGCGGCAAATAGAAATTTAGTCCGCTCATCGCTAAGCCATGATATTCTTTTGAGTTTTGGAAATAGACCATGAAATATGGCATAAAAGCATCGATCGCCATGTTAAAGGCCATAAACGCCAGCAAAGAAATGTAGAGGTCGCGATTCTTTTTGATAACACTTGGCTTAAAACCATAGAACAGGTTCTTCCAATAATTGGATTCTTTGTTGGGCTCGATTTCGTCTTTTGGTAATAAAAAGAAACAAACGATTCCGATTGTAGAAGTGATCGCTCCGAAAATGATGAAGAAAAGTAGCCATGGCTTTGCTAGGTAATCAGCGCTAGTGATTCCTAAGCTTGCAATCGCTTCTTGGTGAGATTTATCAGGCTTAGCGTTAGCGCCAATTGCGCCTGCCACAGCTAAGACAACGATAGTGGCAATCAAAGGTAAAATTGAAAGAACCGATTCGACTTTACCGCGATTTTTCTCGTTTGTGATATCGGTTACTCTCGCATTGAATGCAGCGTCATTGGCGCTACTCCCAAAGAAAGTCATTAAACAGTCCACAATAACCATCGATATCCCTACGCCTAATGCAGCCCCGGAAGCACCAAAGACGATTTCACTATTGTGATAGGAACACATTCCGAATAAGAAAACAGTAATCCCCCAAAGCCCATATCCGCCAGCGATGAACATTTTCCGTTTCCCTAACTTATCGCTTAAAGCCCCCATGAAAAATGTCGTAAGTGTGGCAGCGACTGCACTCGCGATGGTCATCCAAGTAATGTAATCGTTATTGCTGGTTTGGGAATAAACCCACATGTTGATGTAATTGTTTTCGATCATCCAGGCAAGTTGGCCCGCAAAACCAATTAAGATAATCAAAATCCATTCTCTGCGCGGTAATTTTTCTTGGTTCATGTCTCTCATTATATATGCCCTTTTAAAAACGAGTTATGATAAAATTTTGTCATGGAATTTTATCGTTACGCGTTCTTGTTTTTGTTCGGTGGAGCGGTTGGCTATATTATTGAGTTATTTTTTCGTCGATTCATTAGCCAAAAGAAATGGGTGAATCCTGGTTTTCTTACTGGTCCATTCCTCCCATTATATGGATTTGGAACCATTGGTTTCTATTTTATGTGTTCCTTGCCTTGGGGGGATTGGATTCCTTTAAATTGGGCCGCCGCAATAGTCGAGATCCTTGTCATCGGAGTCTTAATGACGCTTCTAGAATATATCGCTGGCATAATTTTCATCAAAGGGATGAGAATTAAACTTTGGGATTATTCTAGACGTTGGGGCAATATTCAAGGCATTATTTGTCCGCTTTTTAGTGCGATTTGGCTCATTGTAGGCATTGGCTATCTATATTTATTACACCCATCTATGGTCAAACTGAGCGATTTAGTGATTGCGGAAGAAACAATTTTAGTCGCTGCGACGGTTATTGGATTCTTCCTTGGCGTGCTTACGCTTGATTTTGGCTATTCTTTGCATTTAGCGACGCGTATTCGCAAAGCTGTTGCCGACTCGCGCCTAGTTGTCGATTGGGACCGTATCAAAATTTATATGCAAGATAAGGCTAAAAAAATGAAAAAGAAAGCGCCAAAGCTTTTCTTTTTCTCTGAAAAAGTCTCCTCTTTACCAGCAACAGTGAAAGAGTATGTCGATAGATTAAAAGACTCCCCGCAAGTTAAGGCCTTCTATGAACGCCAAAAAGAAAAAGAAGAAATGCGTGCAGAGAATGTCAGACTCCAAGATGAAAAACGCGAAATAAGACGTAACAAAAGAAAGAGTAAAAAGGACAAGAAGAATCAAAAACAATAGGAGGACTAATCATGTTTAATAACGATGCCCAATTTATTTCCTTCCTTATCTTCTCTATATTGTTCGGTGCAACGAGCCTAATTAATATCGTATGCGGCTTTTTTGAATTCGAGAAGGTTAGAAAGATTTCTAAGCCTTTTTGCCTTATTTTTTTAGGGATAGCCGCACTGATCGTCGCTCCTACATGCTACTTAATTTACATCGGCTGCTTTCTTGGCTCAATCGGGGATTTACTCCTTCTCTACAAAAATAAAAGAATTTGTCTTGTTACAGGTTTGACATCTTTCCTTATTGGCCATTTATGCTATATCGCCAATACGATTACGATGGTCGCGGATTTAGGAGTGTTAGAGTGGTGGGCCTATTTCGTGATGGTCGCGATTTATTTCGTTTTCCTGTTGATTACTGCCGGACCAATATGGGGATTAACCAAACATAGTAAACTATTCACGGTTTCTGGCACTATCTACTGTTCGACATTACTTTCTGTAATTGCTACATCCGCTCTAGGATTGTATTTTGTCGGCGTTCACTGGTATTTGTTTGTTTTGCTTGGGTCTATCTTGTTTTTCTCTAGTGACGTGATTTTAACTTCCATGATGTTTCATCACGATTTTCCGCGCCGCGATTTCTATATCATGCTCACTTATTTACTTGGCCAAGCAGGCATTGTATACGGCGTTATCTTTACGATTCTTTAATGAAATAAGCGACGAATTTCTTTAAGGCGTTATAACGATGGCTGCAGTGATTTTTTGCTTCTTCGCCGCATGTCCCAAAATCTAGATTGCCTTCATCGTAATGAAAGATAGGGTCGTATCCAAAGCCGCCTTTGCCTGCTGGCTTAGTCAATAGATGACCTTTGCAAATTCCCTCAAAGAATAGGGGCGAGGAATCTTTTTCTTCTAAATAGCAAATGCAACAATGAAATTCCGCGCTTCGGTCTTTTCCTTCAATTCTTTGATTAATAACATCAAAAACGGCAGGATAACCGCCTTCTTTTTTGGCGAATCTTGCGCTGTAGATGCCGGGAAAATGTTCGCCCATCGATACGATTTCAATGCCTGAATCGTCTGCAATCGTAGGCATAGACACCAGTTCTCGTATCGCTTTCGCTTTTAAGTAGGAGTTTTCTTGATAAGTGGAACCATTTTCCTCCACGTCGATATGAATGTTTAACTCGTCTAAACTATGGATCTTGATTCCTAAGGGCATAAACATCTCTTGATATTCTTTTAGTTTATTTTTGTTATTCGTAGCAAGGACAAACTCTTTGTATTTCATTTTTTTATTCCTTATAGATAAGAATGACTATACTCCTTTTCAAGAGTAGGCAAAAAGAAAAGAGCTGCCAATCGACATGATCTTTTGACAGCTCTAATGAATGATTTATTTAATCACTAACGCCTTTGTGATGTAGATGGCGATGAATGCTAAGGAGCAGCAAGCAACAGTGATGTCGCTCTTTTTGAATTTGCCAGCGGCTAGCGTCATAATCGTGTAAGTGATGAAACCAAAGGCAATACCATCAGAAATGCTATAGGAGATGGTCATGACTAAAACGGTGAAGAAGCCACTTCCGACAGCAATCCAATCGTGCCATTCAAGCTTTTCAAGGTTCTTGAACATGCAAACGCCGACATAGACGAGAGCAAGTCCAGTGACGGAGCTAGAAGAGAACATCGCTAAGCCTGGATAAATCGCTAAGCTAAGAGCAAAGAGTAAGCCTGTGACAACAGCGGCTAAACCGGTTCTTGCGCCAGCGGCGACACCAGTGGTGCTTTCAACGAAAGAAGTAACGGTGGTAGTTCCGCAGATTGCGCCAAAGCAAGTTCCGGCAGCGTCGGTAACCATCGCTGGACGATCATCGACGGTGATTCTACCTTGTTCATCAACCATTCCAGCGCCAGCTTCAACACCAACCAAAGTACCGGTGGTATCAAAGAAATCAACGAAGAGAAGGGCAAATGTCAAAGCAATTGCAACAGGATTTAAGAAAGCATCGAATCCAAAGAAGGCAACGCCGAAGACTTTGCTGATGTTACCGATGTTGGAGATGTGGTAACTTTCATCATAGAACGTTGGCATGCCTTTAACACCAGCGCTTCCCATCGAAGCACAGATGATTGCCATAACAACAATGGAAATAATGACGGCGAATTTCGAAACCCAGAAACCCCATTTTTTGTTTTGTGGGAGTGAGGAAAGAACGAGTACTAGAACAATGCCAGCCATACCGGTTAAAACAGCTGGGCTAGTGAAGTCGCCGAACCCAACGGCGGTGGCAGTATTTGGAACGATAATTCCAATGTTTTGGAAACCGATAAAGGCAATGAAGAAGCCAATACCGGCAGAAATAGCGAATTTGAGAGACTTCGGGATGCTTCTCACAATCCACGCGCGAAGTGGAGTGATACTGATGATTAAAAAGAGAATACCATCGACAAGAACGATTGCCATGCATTGAGCAAAGTTGAAGCCCATGTTAAGCAAAACCGTATAGGCGATTAAGGAATTGAGTCCTAATCCACTAGCTAAACCAACAGGGAGTTTGCCATAGATACCCATGACAATGGTTGTGACAGCTGCGCTGATTGCGGTAGCAGCGAATACGCCAGTACGAACTTCGGCAACAGTAGCCCATGTTTCACCATAGAGTAAGATGTATTCAGTAGCTCCATCCCACTTGATATTGGCGGTGGTTACACCTTGTTGGATGATACCAGCCCAGTCGCTGGAGAGCATGTTGGAGTTGAGTGGTAAGATGTAGAACATCGCTAAGAAGATGACAAGTCCCCCTACGAGTTCTCTGATGATGTTAGAACCCCTTTCAGAGATGTGAAAATAGCGGTCTAAGAAACGTCCAAATCCCGTTTTTGGACTCCAACCACCGTTATTTTCGTTTTTAACGGCTAAACTTTCTTCCATGGTTATCCTCCTATTTTAAGAAGAAGTTGGGAAGTGATATCTGCTTATGATGCCCTGCAAAACCAAAACGCCAAAAAGGAATTATCCCCCTTTTCTTCGTTCAGGATTTCACATCGTAGTGTTCCACTTTGGGGATGGAACGTAGAGACTGCAGGACCTTATCACCAGCATATACGACTTCGACCAAGGCAATTCTAAAGGAATTCAACGTTGTTTGTACATGAAAGTACTTTCAATTGTGAGAGGAAAAAAAGCCGTTGATTGTGATGCTTTCTTCTTGCTATCATTTCCTACTAGAAACTTTTTGATTTTTCAGTTAATTGATTGTCTTTTCGTTAAGCGGGATTATTTAGTTTGACACTTATCAAATAAAAATGCCGATTTCTCGGCATCGATTTCGGTTGGAGCAGGTGACGGGAATCGGACCCGCATAACCAGCTTGGAAGGCTGGTGTTCTACCACTGAACTACACCTGCATTACAGTGGCGGACCATACGAGATTCGAACTCGTGATCTTCTCCGTGACAGGGAGACATGTTGGACCGCTACACCAATGGTCCACTGTAGAGCGCCTAGAAATATAGCACAAGCGCTAATTGACCGCAATAAAAAATATTTTTATGAGTTTTTTAGACGATGTAGTGCCTTTATTCAACTTCTGCAAAGCGTTTTAATGACGCTTCAGGGAGATAGCCAACTTGCGTTTTCTTTAATTTCCCGTCCTCAAATAATAATAGGGTAGGGATACTATAGATATTATATTGGGCAGCAATTTCAGGAGCTTCATCAACATTGACTTTGATGACGGCGATTTCTGGGTGTTCCTCGCTCAATTTTTCTACAAGTGGAGCTAACATTCCACACGGGCCGCACCAAATCGCGTAGAAATCCACGAGTATTTTCCCTTGCTTGATTTTTTCATCGAATTCTTTTTTATTAGTAATATTTAGTTCCATACTCAAATAACCTCTTAAGCAAATATTAACGTAAATACGATTGCGATGATAGCGATATGCAAAGGATAGAAACTGTATTCGAAGATTCGCCACCATTTTTTGTCATAGCCTCGTTTTCCAGAGTACATCATGATAAGCAAGCAGTCCAATAAGCAATAGTTTTGAATTTTAGTATTTGCGCTTTCAAAGACGTCAAAGTGCCAATTTAAATATGAAATGCCCCAGACTATAAGCGTGACAACTAGTAACGCTGTTGCGCTGATCGTATTGACTAATCTTCGATAAGTAGGGGTAGAACGATATTCATCCAACTCTCTTCCGTTTAGCTGAAGGCCTTTTTTTACCCAAATGTCCGTGAGGCGATACGCGTAATAAAAGCCAAGGAAAATGAGGAAACCGAAAAGGCTATAGGAAGCTCGTAGATAGATGGGGAAATATAGATTGGCTCCTATCCCGTATTGGTCAAGAACATCTAAGACGTAAGAAAGAACTATGTAAAGCGCTGGCAAAATGGAGAGGAATCGAAACTTTTTGTTTTCGTGTTCTAATAAATACACAAATAGCGCATATAGAAGAAGATCCGTGAATGCTTGAGCGCCCATTGAACTGCCCAATTCGCAGATCGCGTCATGATTATTCATTACTCGGTAATAGGAATAAATGATAGTTTGGAATATTGCAATCCCTAGCCACATGATAAACAAGCGGAATAAATAAGCTTTGCGATTACTCGTATGCTTCAAGCCCTCACTTAAGAATAATAGAAACAAAGGAAAAGCCAATCGCCCTACAATCCGGAAAATATTCCCGATGGCATAGGCCTCCGTTGATGAAGCGGAATAGAGCATTAAAAATAGACCGATATGGTCAAACGCCATTGAGACAAAAGCGATGATTTTTAGCCAAAACCCATCGATAACTTGCGCTTTTTCGTTCATAATACCTCTTAACTTTTATTAAATCGAATATATCACGCTGATGATGTTATTTGTCGCATGAGCGAGAAAAGAGGCCCCAAAACCAAACTTATCATAAACCAGCGCGAACACTAAACCAGAGAAGAAATACGGCGGGATATTGAGCCATTCTAAAACGCTAGGGTTTGACCAATTAAAATGGATTGCAGCGAAGAAAAATGCACTTAAGATATAAGCGCCCATTGTAGTAAAACGTTTTAGAATATTGAATAGACCTAGACGATACGTGCATTCTTCCACAAATGGGCCCAATAACCCAAAAACGAGCAAGGAAGTAGAAGGATATAGCTTAACGATAGAGACAACATTTATCTGGTTTTGATTTGATTTCCCGCCCGTTAAATCCGCTGTAAAAATACCATAAACGATATTGAAAGCGTACATTGCTATAAGCGCAATAAACGCCCCTAAATAACTCGATCCTTTTTTAAATCTTAGCAAAATGGGCTTAATGTCGGTCCATAGAAAAAGGACGATGATACAAAAAAGAAGTGCGTAAGAAGGCAAAAAGACAATCGCCAGTCCTTTTCCTGAGCTAATTTCTTGCACGGAAAAGATTTCGTTTGCGAGCTCCCCCATCACTAGTCCTGATGAAGCAAAACCGTTCCAACAAGAGATTAATAAGAGAATTTGCGCAAAAGTGGTAATAATACTTAAACCGAAATAGCCAATGAAAAGGGCGAGGAGTTCTCTCCCTGGGCCTAATGGAGTACATTCTTTCCAAGAACGCGCAACTTCTTCGTTTTGATTTTCTGCCTCGCAATATGGGCACTGTACTCTAGCCGCGTCAAATTGCTTTCCGCATTTTGGGCAAAGCTGTTTATGGAAGAGGAAACCTTTCATAACGCGAATTATACAACAAGAAAAACCAATATCGTAGATATTCATATCTCGAAATGGGAAGGAACTAGTAATATAATTAAACGGAATTAAATAATAATGTAGTTGAGATATTTTTATGGATATTGATGTTAACCGTATTACGAGTATCGTTAATTACGCCCTCATTGGCGTATTCGCCTTTATTGTCGTCGCTCTTTGCTATGCTTTTATCCGCGGCTTATTCCGTGGGTGGAGATATGGAACTTACCGACTTGGGTATTTTTTGATTCATATTCTTATTGGAATAGCCTGTTTAACTCTTATTGTAGATGCTATCGGGAAATTACCTTTATCTAGCGTTCTTAATAGCCATGAAGGAAGCGTGACTTATCAAGACACGACAATCTCATTCCAAATCTCAACATTAGAAGAAACTTTCAAAGATTTCTTCGTGCAGGTGATTCGTCATTTTAGTCCGGCAACCGATCCAACAAGCGCCGTGAATACCGCTTATTCTTTGACACGTTCCTTACTCATGGTTCTCACTATTCTTATCGAAGGGATTCTTCTTGCGACAGTGTTCAATTTCTTTTGCTTTTTGCTTTGGCATTTGCTTTTTAAGCGCTTTATCGCGAAAAAGAAGCGAAAAGAATCCTATAAAAGAGGGAAACTCATCGCTGCATTCGAAGGGTTCGTTGTCGCTTTGCTTGTTTCAAGCATGATTTTGGTGCCTTGTTCTTCTTTGATCAATAGTGTGATTCACGGGTTCAACGAATCCACTAGCGGTAAAGAGAACGAAACAAAAATCATAGCGGACGACTCGACTTATCAAATGGTCAAAAGCGTTGCCGATACCTATAATGACAGCATTTTTTCAAAAGCGTTCTTTTCTTGGAACACCAATCAAGATGGGTACAGCTTCGATCAGCAACTCATGAATTGGCTTACGAGTTCTGATTATGAAAAAGTCAAAATTTCTTTTGTCGAAGAATTGCAACATGCTTCCGAAATCGGTACCTACGCCATTGAAACGGGTCTATTGTCTCAATCCGCTTCATCCGCGCATAAAGTGTGGATGTTCCTCACTAGCGAGTATTCCCCTTTATTGATTCGCGCTCTTGCGGAAAGCGATTTGCTCATGGGGTTAATTCCTGCGGCTTTTTCCGTTGTGATGAATATTGACGCCATTGAAACGAAAATTGGAAATGAGTGGGGCATCGACTACTCTAAAGAGGATTGGGGCAGTTCTATTGATAACATCGCGGATCTATTTTCTGACGTTCAGCAAACCGGTCTATTAGGCTATATGTCTTTTGACCAAGATTCCGATAAAGTCGTCTTCGATAAAAGCAATGAAATCAGCCTTTTTAGTGAAGACAAAAGCAAAGCGTTCGAAAATGCTTTCTCGCGGATTAAGAATAACAATAATTCCTGGAAATTGTTCAACATGCTTCTCGTTTCCTTTTCGGTAAATACGGTGATCAATTCTCCTAGTAGCGATGATATTCTATCTTTTAAAGATTTTCTTCCCGAGGTTTCTCCTGATTACTATCAATTCGATGAAAAGAAGGGAAGAAATGTTCCTATTAAAGGAATTCCAGATACTTATGCTTCGTTAGATTTAGGAACTGAAGTCGGCTATATTTATCGGGCTTTCTCTCGTTTGAATGAAATCGATTCAGGGTTCACGGGATCTTTGATCGATGGGCTATTGAAACAGCAATTTGACACAAAAACATTCTTGAATCTCGTTATCGATAATATCGATCAAGTGATTTCGATTTTTACTGGCGAAGACGAAAACCAAAAATTCAATTATGGGGAAAACGGCATTAGCCAAGATGAAAATTGTCTATTGGATAGTTCTTTGGTGTGCAATGCAATGCCAAAGCTTTTCCGTATGCTTGGTCATTCCTTGACGGCTTCTATTGGTGTTGAAGCGAATATCGACCAAGTGAATCAAGGCGTATTCTATGACGATAATTCTAATCTTTTGAGTTTAGACAAGCGTATTAAGAACGAGAAAAAAGAAGTATCGAGTTTATTAGCCGTCGCAAGCACATTCTCAAAACACGAAGCTGGAAAAAAGATGCTTAAGGATTACGAGAGCAAGCCTGGAATTACTTATAACGAAAAAGATGGTTCCCTAAATCACATCGATGCGGACTTATTAGACGCCCTTATCGATACAATGAGTAAAATTGACGATTCCGCCTTACTTAGCGAAGTCGTTCCGGATATTTTTGAAGGCGTATTAAAGAAAAATTCGGGAACGTTTACTTCTTTCGACTTAAGCTTTGATGATTTTGATTTCCATCCTATTAACGAAAAAGGGGAAAGCATTTTGGGGCAAGAGCTTTCTAACCTTCTAACAATGTATAGGGACTGCCAGGATTTATTTGAATATGTAAAAACCAACTCAAGTTCCCTCTCTTCTAGCGATCAAAGCACGATCAATCACTTCTTAGGCGGATTACGGCCATTTCTAAAGACAGAAGGAAATTGTGAGCTTCTTACTTTGCTAAACGGCTTTGGCGATAGCAAAATATTAAACCCGAACGATAACGCGAATTATCTAAAAGTCATGAACAAAATTTTCAATAGCGCTTTTGGATATAAATATGAGGGAGAAACTATTTTTACCCCAAAGAAAGAAAATGCCGCAGTTTGCAAAATTCTTTGCTCTTTGATTGATCAAGACTTACTTGATACTTTTGGTAATGCCTCTCTTTCTATTTCTTCATTTTCCTTTGTGAATTTTGAAGAGCTTTTGTCCCCACTTGATGGTACGACGATGCTCCAAGATGTTTTTGCTTCCTTCTTGGATGAAAAATTAGTAAAAGGCGCTTTGAACTGTGGGATTCCTGGAGTAAGTTTCCATAACGTTACAGACTGGTCCAAAGAAGGGGGATCCTTAAATACAATGATGACTTTCGCTACCTCCATTGGCGATTTTAGTAACATTGATTTAATGAATGGCGATCCAGTCGCTTTAGGCGGGATCATCGAAACACTAAGCCAAAACGAAATGTTTGTAGATGCAAGCGACAGATATCATTTTGGCGAATTCTTCTATCAAACACTTTTGAATGGCTTAGAGAAAAAAGAGTCAGTTCAAACCTTCTTTTCTGATAGAGAGCCTGATTCTAATGGAGATTTGACTTTCGCTGCTTTTAAAAATGACACTATTAGTATCAGCATGACTGATTGGGAAAACGAATCCTCCATTTATGAAAATATCCTTTCCTCTTTAAAAATCGTTGGGGGGTTAGACGCTTTTAGCGAGTCTTCGATTGTCTTTTCAACGCTAAACGTTGATGGTTTTTCCTCTTTAATGGACGATTTAGCGGATTCTCGCTCTATTGGTCGAGTTCTTTCTTACCATATTTATGAGAAGATTGGCGAAGCGCTTCAAAATGGCGCGTTTGAACTTGGAAATGGCTATGGACGCAAGGGGAAGAATGATAAGTTTGGTAATATGAACTTAGATGAGATTTGGAAATCTTATAGTCATGATGGATATTTGAGTTCCTTAGAAAAACGCAAGAGGGAATTTTCTTATCTTTCTTCCATTCTAAAAATTGTTGCCTCTCCTAATTACGGTTTGCTTGATGATAAGGGCAACATTCAAAATGAAATTAATGTCAATAAGGTTAGCACGGAATTTTTGGTGAAGCCATTATTGGTAACGATGTCAAAGAGTGTTGTTTTCAATACCCTTCCTAGCGATGCAAACGCTGATCTTTTTACGGCGTTTGAAAACGAAATGGCCAACATTGCTTATCAGTCTGGGATTTACGGTAACGATGAGACGAAGAAAAACGACACCTTCTACAATATCTTAGTGCATGTTGGTTCGCTTCGTCTCGATTCTGAGGGCAACGTATTCATCACTCCGATTATTGGCAATAGCAAATTCAATTCCGAATCTTTTGATTTATTTATCAAAAATTACGAAGCGGAAATCGATACCATATGTAACGCTATGGATGAATCACGTTCGATCGGAGCTCAATTTAACGAATGGAAGAGTGGCACTTATAAAGTAGACACAGCTTCTCCTTGGAAAAGCGTTATTGCTAGTTCCGTGCTCCGTTCTTTAAGAAAATCTAAGATTTATGGGCCCGCTATAGAACCAGAGAAAGGTGCTTAAAATTCTTCCTTCTCAAAATTTGATCCATTTTTCTACCGAATAAAATAAATTCATGCTCACTATTCTTTCTCCTTCTATTTCTGAAATGAATGTTCTATCTTCTCGCTTTATCGCGGTCCTATTTCCTCTAGAAAAGAAAGAAGACGTTTCTTCGATTTTAGAGCAAATCAAAAAGAACTACCCAAAAGCAACGCATTATTGTTATGCTCTCCACTATCAGGAGTACGAATATTGCTCAGATGATGGCGAACCATCTCATAGCGCTGGAATTCCAATCCTTAACGCCATTCGTAGCGCTTCTTTGGATCGCGTCTTACTTATTGTTGTTCGCTATTTCGGAGGAACGAAATTAGGCCTTCCGCGCTTAACAAAAGCTTATCGCGATGTTAGCAAACTCGTCTCTGAATGCGCTAAAAAGGTGGAACTAATCCCTGGAATCAGAGCAAAAATTTCGATGGATTATTCTTCCTTTTCTAATTTCAAAAGAATGGCGACTCATGCGGGAATCCATATCGAAAATCCTTCTTTTGAAACGAAAGTCCTCTTCTTTGCTTCTGGTAGTGATAAGATACTTTCGCCTTTACTTGAAGGCTATCAATGCGAAGTTCTTGAAAAAGAAGGAATTTTAATAAAAATGGAGGCCAAAGAATGATTCAAGCAAGCGAATACGAGGCAAGAAGGCAGCGACTCTTCGATATGATGGATAGTGGGAGCGCCCTATTAATTTTCAGCGGCGTTCCAAAAGTATCGAGTGCGGATGAAGATTTGCCGTTCGAAGTAAATCGAAATTTCTATTATTTGACTGGTATTGCGCAAGAAGGGAGCGCATTGTTGCTCATCAATAGCGATGGTGAAATGCAAGAATTCCTTTTCATTCTTCCTTTCGATGCCAAAAAAGAGAAGTGGTATGGGAAGCGCCTTACTCCTCTTGAAGCGAATGTCATTAGCGGTATGTCCAATATTTTGATGAGCAACACCTTATCTGGAAGGATTGAAACAATCTTCAACCCTAACATTCGTCAATATGGTGAAATCAATGTACTATATCTCGATTTGGACCGCGAAATTAAAATCGCTGACGATACGACGACAAAAGAGTACCAAAAGCAATTTTCGCTGCTTTTTAAAGATGTCACTACTAAAGATTGCTATCCTTTAATCACGACCTTGCGTTTAAGAAAATCCATGAACGAAGTGAATGAACTTCGAAGCGCAATCAATACGACAAAACTTGCTATTAGCGCCGTTTGGAATAAGCTAAGGCCAGGCGTAAAAGAATACGAGCTTGCCGATGAATTTTTACGCGTCGTCAATGATAACAATGCCTATCAAGGGCTTTCTTTCCCTACCATCATGGCAAGCGGCGCTAGAGCGACTGTGCTTCATTATCCAACCCCTTTAGCTACCGTTGGGGAAAATGACCTCGTTTTGATGGATTTAGGAGCAAGGAACAATTTTTACTGCGCGGATGTTACTCGCACTGTCCCTGCTAACGGCCGCTATAACGGCCAACAGCGGACGGTTTATGACATCGTTTTGGGGGCGAATAAACTCGTCATTGAAAAAGCGCGACCTGGGATGACGATTGCCGATCTTCAGCGTTTAACCATCGATTTTTTAGCGAAAAGATGTGTGGAAGAGGGGCTATTAAAAACCAAAGAAGATATTCAAAATGTCTATTTTCACGGCGTGAGCCACCTCATTGGCTTAGATACCCATGACCCTTATTTGAATCCTTTAGGAAGAGACTCAAAAACCATTCCTTTGGAGCCAGGCATGATCATTAGCGATGAGCCAGGTTTATATTTTGAAGAACTCGGCATTGGCGTCCGCATTGAAGACGATTTATTGATCACGAATGATGGATGCGAAGTTCTCACAAGCGGAATTGTGAAAGAAATCGATGACGTTGAGCGTTTCCTCGCTTCTAGGAATAGATAATTTCTTCCTTCAATCCTGTTTCTTTTATATGAAAACGCTTTCACGTAATCGTGAAACGGTTTTATAATAAAGACATGGAAAAATACATCCTTTCAATCGATCAAGGCACGACTTCTACGCGTGCCATTTTAATCAATAATCAAGGGGAAAGCGTTTATAAAGCGCAAAGAGACATCGTTTGTTTATACCCTAAACCTGGTTGGGTAGAAATCGACCCTGATCAGATTTGGATTTCCGTTATAGATGTTATTAACGAACTTCTCATCAAAAGCGAAGTGTCAATGAAGCAAATCGCCTCAATCGGGATTACCAATCAAAGAGAGACAACGATTGTTTGGGACAAAAAAACTGGGAAAGCGATTTATAACGCGATTGTTTGGCAAAGCAAGCAGACGCAGAAACTTTGTGAAGAAATGAATCAATATAGCCATATCATTTCTTCCCGGACAGGCTTAAGGCTAAACCCTTATTTCAGTGCATCAAAAATCCGTTTCATTTTAGACCATGTGAAAGGCGCTCAAAAACGAGCTGAAGCAGGAGAACTTGCTTTTGGGACGGTCGATAGTTGGCTTATATATAAGCTTACGAACAAGAAATGTCACTATACGGATATTTCTAATGCCTCCAGAACTTTGCTATACAATATATTTTTAGAAAAATGGGATGAAGAACTATTAAACCTATGGAATATTCCTAAAGCAATGTTACCTAAGGTAAAAGATAACAGTTGCGATTTTGGCGTAGCAAGCTTCTTTAGCGATGGAGTTCATATTAATGGCGTGGCTGGCGATCAGCAAGCCGCTCTTTTCGGGCAGTGTTGCTATAACGCAGGTGAGAGCAAGAACACATACGGAACAGGGTGTTTCATGCTGATGAATACAGGCAAAAAGGCCGTAAGAAGCAAACATGGCTTACTTACGACAATTGCTTGGAGAATTAATGGCGAAACCACTTATGCGTTAGAAGGCTCTGTTTTTATCGGTGGAGCAATCGTGCAATGGCTCCGAGATGAAACTCGTTGGTTTGAAGATTCTTCCGATAGTGAAATGTACGCGAAAAAGCGCCCTGATACGGCTGGTGTTTATTTTGTGCCTGCTTTTGTGGGACTAGGGACTCCTTATTGGGATGATGATGCGCGCGGCGCAATATTCGGCTTAACGCGTGGGGCGGACCGTCATAACATCACGCGTGCTGCCCTTTATTCAATCGCTTATCAGACCCGCGACGTTATCGGTACGATGAAAAAGGATGCCGGTCTAGAACTTCCTGTGCTAAAAGTCGATGGGGGTGCGAGCGCAAACGATTTGCTTATGCAATTCCAAAGCGATATTTTGCAGTGCGAAGTCCGTATCCCTAAATGCATTGAAACAACGGCATTAGGGGCTGGGTATTTAGCGGGCCTAGGATGTGGATTTTGGAAGGATAAGAGCGAAATTGAGGTCAATCAAGCGGCAAAAAAGAGCTTTTTCCCTCTGATGAATCCACGCGAGACTAGAAAATTATATAGAGGTTGGCAATTAGCCGTGAAAGCAACGCGCGTCTATAAGCCAAAAAAATAATGAACAAAGAATCGTTTATTCATCGTTATCAAAACGCGATCATCATCGGCAAAGAAAGCGATCGTATCTACTTTGAGGGGCTTAAGAAAGACATTCCTTCGCTTCAGTTCAGCTATTTTTCCGTAGAAGAAATCATCTCGATGTTTTCTTATTCTTATGATGAAGGGGCGGTGAATTATTTACGCTCGATTTACGAATTTGACCCTTCTATTGCCGAAGAAACGCTTCTTATTGTCTCTTTATTAAAAAGCAATAACTATTCTTGCCATCGGCTTAGAGCTCTATTACCGCTTAGAAACGAGCTTCTTAAAGAGGGTCTTCTCCATAAACCAACCAAGCTTAAAGAGACTTTTGAAGGAAAGAATATCTTATATTTCCGCCTCAAGACCGCTTTACCCATTTCTTTAAGGCTTGGCGAACTCCATAATATGGCATTGTCTTTTGATATTCCCTATGATGAGGAAGCTCTAAGCGACCCAGAACTAGAAAAATATCGACCATTGACTAGTGAAGAAAAACAAGAACTCGGATTATATTTATAGTCCATATTTTGCTTCGGGGTTCCGTTTCTTTAATGTAGG
>DHKP01000009.1 GCA_002404865.1 Caryophanales bacterium UBA4691
AAACAAATTACGTCATAATGACAATTAACAAATAACATCCTTGCTAATTTTGTTAACTTTTAATACAATCCTCTCATGGATACATTATTTGATTTATTGCATAGGAAAAACGAATTACCAAAAGGCAATGTCTACCAAAAAACAATTAAGAATAATGTCTATTTTTATCACCAATATCGGGAAAACGGAAAGAACTATTCCATTAAGTTAAATGAGGCGGAAGTTAATACAATCAAAAAACAAATAGAAGAGAGAAAAACAATTGAGAAAGAAATAAAGCAATTACTAAATAACGGAAATAAAGAGATTGAATTATCAACATTTGCCAAAGAATACACTGGTTATGTCATGTCAGGAAATAGAGTTACGGCAGAGTTTAATAAAGGGGTACTAGTTTCTTCGACTAATAAATTATGTCCGCTAGTCATAAAAAGGACAAAATCCATCACTGAATTTCTAAAAAGTAGGTCCATCGATAGCGGAAGAACAAATTCGAGATTACTAAGAAAGGTGCTAAACATAAACGTCAAAGACGATACGCTAGTGTCTTTATGCTCCTATGCCGCCTCCATTAGCGATAATTACTGGTTTAAGCCAAAGCATAGCAAGCTAAAATACGAAGATATTTCATTTAATAACGACATCTTTTTTGATACAGCCTTAAAAGGAATTATAACCATTTATCCAAAAAGACTAATCTTAACGCCCGAATTAACTACAAACGGTAGTTATGAGAAGGGATGGAGAAATATCAATGGGGATTGGTGGCTATATAAAGTCGGATCAGCGTTTGAAAGGTATTCGGAAGTGTTTTATTCGCGCCTATTTGAAAAATTGAATTTGCCAACAGCCCATTACGAAATCGAGGGTAAGTACATAAGGACAAACAATTTCGCTAAAGGTGTCAATTTTGAGCCAATGGTGTCTTTAGTCGGAGACAATGAAGACATTGAATTTGTTTATGACGTTCTTAATAAAATCAATCATAACATTGCCTTAGATTACCTAAGACTCATTGCTTTTGACGTTACTTTGAATAACATTGATAGGCATAACGAGAATTGCGGAGTACTTAGGAATAGAAAAACCGGGGAGATAATCTCTCTAGCTCCTAATTACGATGATAACCTATCTTTGATCAGCAGGACCACTGCTTTAATCGCTGACGAACAAGAAGGATTTTTAAATTTCTTCCTGAAAACGATAAGAAAATCAAAAAAAATCAAAGAGGGATTAAAGGAAATTGAATTTCCTAAGATTAAGTTAGATTTATTAGAGTCGATTCATCGTGAAATTGGTCTTAATATCGACATTGATTTCCAATCGGTTGGAAATTACATATTGTTTAGATATAGCGACATAATGAAAGAGATTAACAAATAACATCACCGCTAATTTTGTTAACTTGCTCTACCAAGAAAAGTGCTTTTCGGCTGATCGCGTTTTCGCAAGTGGACACAGGGCTAATTTTTGGCCATTTCTTGTCCGTTTTAGCAGCATCAATTCACGGAACTTCTTAATGCTTAGATGTTTCCGCAAAACTTCCGCATCTGGTATTTTTCCAATACTTTTTATCTTCGTTTTGGGTATTTTTCCAATAAATATTTGAGCATAAAAGGGCATTTTTCCAAAAATCGTCCTTTGGTAAACCGCACTACCATTGCTAAATTATCCGTAAAAGTATTTGTTTATAAAAGTTTTACGGTTAGAATAAGAAAGAGGGCGCGCATATGATTCGTAGAGATTTATTACTAGAGAAGCTTATCGATTATAAAGATAAAGACATCGTCAAGATTATCACCGGCATCAGAAGATGCGGAAAATCCTATCTTCTTTTCAGCATTTATTATCAATATCTTTTGAACCATGGGGTCGATAAAAACCATATTATTTTGATTAACCTTGAGTCGAAGAAAAACGAATCCTTAAGGAATTCTGACGCTCTATATAAATATGTGCAAAGTAATATCAAAGATGATGAGAAATACTACATTTTTATCGATGAAATTCAAACGATAGACGACTTTGAAGATGTCGTTAATGGCATCAAAACGGATTTTAATTCGGATTTGTATATCACAGGATCAAACTCGAAGCTTTTGTCGAGCGATATCAACACAAAACTGAGGGGGAGAGGGATTGAAATCCCCGTATACCCTTTATCTTTTAAAGAATTTTACGAAAATCGTAGAGGAGACAAACAAACGGCGTTTAACGAATATATTCTCTATGGCGGGATGCCGTATATCTCCACTTTAGAAAAAGACTATGAGAAAGTCGAATATCTAAAGATGCTAAACGAAACAATCGGCTTCAAAGATATTATCGAGAAAAACCACATACGCGATGAGGGGCTTTTCTCTTCCTTACTAGAACTTCTTTCTCCTCAAATAGGGTGTTCGGTTTCTCCAAACAAGATTGCAAACACTCTAAAGTCAAATGGCTATAAAACGGTTGATAATGAGACAATCGCGAATTATCTCAAATACATTTGTGATTCGTTTTTGTTTTATAAAGCGTCTCGTTTCGATTTAAAAGGAAAAGAGTATCTAAAAACGCTAAACAAGTATTTCGTATGCGATATGGGTTTACGAAACCAGAGAATTGGATTTCGGCAAATTGAAATGACGCATATTTTGGAAAACATTGTTTATTTAGAACTTATCCGAAGAAACTACATTGTGGATATCGGCAAAAACGCATCCAAAGAAATCGACTTCGTGGCTAGAACGCACGATGACTTATATTACATTCAGGTTTCATTATCAATTGAAAATCCAAAAACAAAAGAACGAGAAATTTCCGCTTTCGGAGGGCTGGACGATGGGTATAAAAAAATTGTGATAACCATGGATAATAATCCGTTGATTCGTTTGGAAAAAGGCTACAAAATGCTACATGTTTTCGATTTCTTGCTCAATGAGAATGCTCTCAAAGAAATTTAGATGTTTTCAATATGCTCACCCAAGCGGAAGGGTTAGTAGAGTGCTTGCTTGTGTTCGTTCTTTGATGTTACGCTTCTTTTCTATTTGTCATATTTGTTTTGAACTTCCATTCTTTTTTGATCGCAATAAGAGAATATTTTTATCCAAGGGATTCCTAGCCCATGCTACCTCAAAGAAAAAATTTTTTAAGAAAAACGAAGCTTTTTTTGCAAAATAACGTATTGTTTTTTACTATATCGAAAGGAAGGGGCTGCGGACAAAAAACTGTACCGTTTTCACCATGATATCCCAATCTCGTTTTATCAATCTTAAATCGTAGAAAAATACTTACGGTGTTCATATATTCAACAAAACATGCCCCTTTTACGATGATAATAAGTTGTCTTCATGAACAAGAAACTCCAAAACTAGTTCTCGTGCCCTCGATATATCTTTCTTAAAAGGCCAAGATTCTCTAAAGATAAATTGATATTTTTTGCATCGATGATTCTAGTCACCACAGCTTCATTATCAAGGGAGTGATATGCTTCATACATCGCATATAGTTCATTTGGCTTCACGCATTCGTAAACACGCTTTTCACTAATGCCTCTTGTGTATGCAAAATACTTCATGATGTAACCAATCCAAGCCATGACAAAAGAAGGATAGATCTCTTTTCCTCTCTTTAGACTTTTTTCTTTTTTCAAAATCTCATACGCTTCAGGAACGCCAATAGAAGAAAACATAAATTCTTCTTTATCTAATTGCTCTACCAAAGAAGAATAAACGAACGCTTTGATAAACACTTTCGATGAACCGTCTTTTCTTTCGACTTGATAAGCAAAAAGGCGAGAAACATATTCGCAGAGAAACTTGCCTATTGAATCAAACTTTTTCATGAAACAACTCCTCAATGTATTTTCCTTTGGCGGCGTATTTGTGCTTAGCTAACTTCACTTTGTTCTTGCCAATTTCTGATTCTTCCAATTTTCTATTTTTGATCGCTTCTTTTTCCTCTTCGCAAAAATAGAGCCGCTCTTTTATTTTTAGTTTGCGTTTTAAAACCTCATCGTTTAAGAAAACATAATGTTTTTCTAAGCGGTTAGCGTCTAACGCCATAAGGCACTGCAGATCTGTAATTGTCCCATCAATGAATTCGCCCAAAATCGAATACATTATGTTATCCGCGATCGGAGCAATAATAACGTCTATCCCCTTTAGTTCTCCAAAAAGTTTTTGCAAGAAAGAGGAGTTTTTATATTCCTCTAGTTGCCCTCTAAAATAAGCTACGATGATCATCCATTCTCTAGAAACCGAAAACGTTTTGATTTTATACCGTTTGTATTGAAATCTCCTACATAAATGGAGGGGTTATGATAGCTAGCTACAAATTATTCAGATTGAAAAGGGCTTCCCCCCATATAAAAACCAGACCCAAAATCTTTTTTCTCATCGCTAAAAGAGATAGAAGGCTCCCCAATCAATTCTTCTTTTGCGCCATGAAAAAGAATAACGTGATGCTCTCTTTTATCGGATTGATAAAGCTCTTCTTTCAAACGGTTTAAGCGAATACCATTTTTATAAATCACATTATAAAAGTTCTCGAGATTCAAGATAGAAGGCTCGCTAATTCCATTCCTCCAGCGATTTAGCGTCAGTCTACTAGCCCCTAAAAGATTCGCTAGAGTTTCATCGTTAGCATCAAGCAATGTTTTAACATATTCCAAATCTTTGATATATTCAAATTGCATTGTAACACCTCCTTAGTTTTGTTGTAACATATGTTACATTGTATTTTAAAAGTCTTTTCTTTTGCTTTTTATTTCCTAAAACGGGATACTTACAATAATGAATGATTGAGGTCATCGAGATGCATTGGCTTCTCTTTTAGAATTTTCATCTCTTCTTTAATAAATTGAAAATCACAATAAATAGCCCTCTTTTGCGTCTTTTTTGCCAAATTAAGCAAGATATCCATTCTCAATTAAGACCTTCGTTTAATGCAGGAAAAGAAACGGGATTAAGTCAATGGTTTTAGAAAAAGAAAAGAAGTCATAGCCAATAGCTACAACTTCTGATTCATCGTATGTTATTGATTCGGTGCTTCTTGCTTTGCTTTCTTCTTGTCTTGATATTCTAGGAAGAATTTCACTCCGACTGTAATGACTAGTCCAGCGGTGATCGCATAAAGAGAAGACACAAAGACATAATTGATCCAAATCTTCCAAGGAGCGATGCTTCGTGTTGTTTTAGCGCCAGGAGCAATCCCGTTATAAGCCCCAGAATTCACAACCGCATAAGAGATATTCTTTACGGCATCTTGAATGCGGTGCAAAGCCGTGATTGAGGCAGAATCCGTAAGCAAAGCGTCTAAACTCTTGCTCGTCGCAGCAAGATAGAAATCGTTCCCGCTACGAATCATCGCATCTAAGCTCACTTGGGGCGCATAGTCAGTGATGACCATTCCTTCAAAGCCCCATTCTCCTCTTAACGCGCCTTCTAATAAATACCAGTTATTGGAGCACATGACTGGGCCAATCGAGTTAAAGGCAGTCATGACGCCGTTGCACGCTCTAATTTTCTTGCTCGTTAATTCTCCCGTTGTAGGATCGATGTATTTAAGATTTTGACGGGCGTATTTAGTGGCAATTTCAAACGGTCTAAGATAAGTTTCGCGGATGGTTTGCTCGGTTGCCCAAGTCATAATCATATCCATACGATTACTTTCTTGTTCGTTCATCGCAAAGTGCTTCATAAAGGTATAGATACCTCCATCGGAAGCGCCACTGATAAGATTCATGCCGACAATTCCAGTAACAAATGGATCTTCGGAAACGTATTCGGCGTTTCTCCCACCGAATTGGGAACGGTGTAAATTAAGTCCTGGGGCGTATAGGCCTTGAACGTCATTGGCTAGACCTTCTTGTCCAAAGTGATAGCCCATTTCATAAGCGAGTCTAGGATTGAAGGTCGCCGCGAGTAAGGCTTGCGAGGTATAGGTAGCCCAAGAATAGTCCTTTTTGCTCCCGAAGGTAGAGAAGCCCATCGGTCCATCAAAGTCCTGAACCTGGAATTTCCCAATTGCATCAAGCTTATCGGATTGATAAGCACCATACCCGATTAATTTGCCTAATTGGGCTCTATCGCGTTCGTTGCGGAAGGAGATTTGACGAATTAAATCGTTCCAGCTTGGATCGTTATAATCAACGCCACGGTAGGAAGAAAGATCCAAGCCTTTTTGTTCCACTTTAAATGGCTCGATGTTTCTCACTTTTGAATCTGGGCCATTGCCTAAAACAGGATGATTAATTGGGTCAAAGTTCCCTTTCTTATAAGAATCAAATTCTTTCTTGAATTCATCCGCTAAAGTTTTGTCCGCTTCGGTAGGAACGGTTGGGAAACTTCCCTTAAAATCAGCGCGGGTAAATTGCGTGATGTGGCTTTGGTTCATAAAAGCGGTAGAAGACTCAAATAGATTGGTTGCCGCAACAAACTTATCGCCTTTTTTTGGTTCGTTTGTAGGGTTGCCGTCTTTATCTAATTTCGCTTGTCCAGCTTTCTCCGATTCTCTTGGATTTTTGTTATCGTAATAAACGTCTTCTAAATTATTCCACGTATAGGTTTCATAACTATCGTGCGCGTTTTTCCCTAGATAAATATCGTATTCCCCTTTGGACAAATAGTAACAGCCTCTCGTGCCGTCTTTATTGTCTCTATTAGAGTAATAAGAAGACATATCATCGACATTGAACGTCAAGGTAAGCTCTTGGGACTCTCCTGGCTCAATGATTTCAGTTTTGTCATAAGCAATGAGGTTTTTCGCGGATTTTTCAATTTTATTGGCTTTATCGAAGTCCGTATATGGAGCCCCATAATAGATTTGAACAGCATCTCTACCTGCTTTTTCGCCCGTATTTTCGACCTTAACTTTTAAAGTTACCTTATTCCCTTCAATTTGCTTATCCACGAAGCTTTGATTGAATGTTGTATAAGATAAGCCGTGTCCAAAAGGATATTGGACTTGTTCGTCGTAATTAAAGCCCTCGTAATTCCCGTTAAGCGCCTCCGCATAAGCGGTCTCGTAATACTTATAGCCAACATAAATCCCTTCTTCATATTCAACGTAAGTGCCAGGAGTCACGTTATCGGTCGTGGTGACATTGTTATAGTACATTAATTCAATGTTCCCGACTGTTGCGTAAGTGCCACTATTGAAGCTGAAATTCTGGTTCGCAGGATCAGCAAGGAAATCTTTTGACCAAGTGTCCACGGTTCTACCAGAAGGATTTACTTCGCCAGACATGATTTTCCCTATCATTTCGGCACCGCCACTACCTTCTTGCGGCATCCAAATAATCGCATCGCATAAAGCGGCAATATCATCGGTGATTTCAAAAGCATTAACGCTATTGATGACCAAAATCGTTTTCTTGGCGTTTGCTTTCGAAACGCGTAAGCAATCAAGCTCGCCATTGGTTAAAGAAAGCGTATGTCTAGTGCCATCGCTAAAGGCATCCATCTTTAAGTCAGCACCTTCTCCTGACCTTCTAGCCACGACCATAACGCCAATCGTATTATTGAAAGAAGATTCTTTGCCTTCATAAGCACCACTCACAGGCGTCCATAAATAACGATACCAGTTATTAACAGCCTTCACCTTCATTGGTTCGGTGCCGGCTTTTTCTACCATTTCTTCCGTACGAATGTTTTTCGTGATGTTATCGATTTCACTATTGATGTGGAACGTATCCGCTAAGGATTCGGCAAAGCTTTTGGTTTTCACTTCCGAGTTATTCCAGTTCGCAGAACCCCCGACACTATCGGTATGGTAATAGTTATAGCCTAATGGGCTAATCGTTTCGTCTTTTGATAGAGGAAGGCAATTATCGTTTTTTAATAGAGTAATGCCTTGCTCGGCGATCGCTTTTGTATGCTCAACGCTTTTCGCAGTCGCATCAGCGTCCTTTTCTTTATTGTAATAGTTGGCTTTAGTAGAGTCGCCACCAATCGTAGTGAGTTTCCCTGAGCCAAACACCGTGTCCAATGTGCCTTCGTAGGTATTCGAAAGAATTGGAACAGCGATTGCCGCGGCTAAAGTGACAGCACTTATTGGTAATAAAACCGCCGCAAGAGTGGATGCTTTCATCTTTTTTCTTGGTTTATTTTCTTTTTTCATTGTTATATTTTTCCTTATTTAGAAATTTTCATCGTAATGCTTTTCCAGTTGCCGCAAGCGACATCTCCTGCTGAGAAGGCGCCATGTGCTTGCCCACCATCTTTAAAGGCGAGTCGAATGGTGTTTTTCCCTTTCTTTAAGGTAACTTTACCAAGTACGATATTTTCAAATTGCTCGGTGGCTAAATACGTTCCAAACCCCCAGGCATTCCATTGTTCAGTGCTTTTGACGTTTCCCTCGCTATCGAGTCTACCAAAGCTCTCATTTGCTAGATCTTTATCCTCGCTAGTGATCATATGACCAGAGGCAATTGCATTACTATTCACATCGAATTTCGTGGTTTCTTGACCGACGGTATTTGTTAAATCGATGGCTTTAGTTAGATCTAAGTCATTGGAGCCTTTGATGCAATATCCGCCATAATATCCTTCAAACGGGGCGTCAGCGGTATCGATATTTCCAATGATGAAGGCATTTGTCGCCACTTCTCCGCTTAGTTCTACAAAAGCATCGCTAGGACTATCGATTTCAATCTCAAAATAGGAGCCAATGGTTACTTTTTCCAAATAGCTGCCTTTTCCTAAGTTCCCGTCTGCTTTTTGAGCGTGTTTTCCTTCCGTTTCCTTTTCGCCTTTAACGTATTTCACTTTCCCATAGTTATAAATGCTACTTGTCGCATCTATGTCTAGGCCCAAATTTGTCGTAAGTGTATCCGTAACGATGATAGGAGCGCTAAATTCCGTCTCTTTGTAGCGGAGTTTCACTTCCGTTTGTCCGATATCTAAAGCAGTATCAGCGTCCACGATTGTTACATCGCTATTATCAATGCCTTCTAAATAGCCATCATTGTATTCTACGGAGAAAGAATAGCCGTCTAGTGAGAATTTTTCGCCAAATAAGAAGGAATTTGCTTTCGATGTTGTAACGATAGCTTTTGGAGTTCTGGTGATGGTATCGTCTAATAAATAGAAATCAATTGAAGCCCAGTTGCCATTCCCGCTTATACCATTGCTCACCCAATCATGAGGGAAGGAAATCTCAATCTTATTGGTCCCTTCAGTTAAATCAACTTCAGCGATTTTAACCTTTTCAAATTGTTCGCAAGTCCAATAATAAGAAGCAAACCAAGGGTCTTTTATGTAATTAGCATCAGCAGAAGCCATATCGGTGTCTTTTGTGATCGCTTTCCCTTTCACGATAATGTCACTAAGAGCGGTTTCGGTGCCATTATTGGTAACCTTAATCCTATCTTTTAGATTGATGTCGTTAGAGAAACGAGCTCCCCCGCCGGTAATTTCAGGTTTTAAGTCCGTTAAACTTTGCCATACAAAATGATCGGAGGCAACATCTGCGTAAAGAGCAAGTTTCCCCTTTAGGTTATTGCCATTATTGTACGTAAAGTTGAAAGAATCGCCTTTGCTCAAACCACTAACATAAGATTTTTTAGATCCAGCGAAAGCAACCTTTTTCCCTGCTTGGCTGTTTTCAACTTTGTCTAAAGTTACCGCACTATTATCTTCGCCAACTTCAGAATGGAGACTAGTCGACACTTCTACTGGGACGTCGACTGAAGCGCCTTTGTAATTAAGAGTGACGCTAGTTTGCGATAATCCTAATGTTTCATTCAAGACAATATCGCTAGGATTAACTTCTTCCATGACGCCATTTTCGTCACTAGCGAGAACTTCAAGCGCGCTCTTATCGTACTTGTCGCCATAAAGATAGTTATTCTTCGATTTTAGAACCTGTAACGAAGTTGGATGATAGGCTTCGTTTTCGCCTACGTAATCGAGTTCGACATAATCCCAGTTGCCACACGCAATTTGTTTATAAGCCCAAGGGCAAGTCATATCGGTTCCATGAAGATTCAATGTAATTGCGTTTTCACCGACTTCAAGAGGCACAACACCTAGCCACCTTCTTTCAAAATTATGGGTAGCAGCGTAAAGAGGGGAATACCAATTGTTGAAGGATTTCGATTCAACATAAGGTTTCATAATGTCTTTGGTAAGGGCGGTTTCCGCAATGCTAGCGTATTTTTTTGCGTCGATAACATTATCGTTATTTTTGATGGTAACGATACTTTGTAAATCTAAAGCCTGAGATCCAGAGATAGGACCGCTTTTGTCGTTTCCATAATCAAGTGGGTATTCACCACTCCACATGATGGAATTAGAAGCAACACTCGCATAAACATGGATGAACCCCTTCTCCGAAGCGGTGTAATTAAACTCGAAACGCGAACCATCAGAAACGCTATCTAGACATTCTTCTTCCTCACCAAAATTCACATTTTGAATGCCGTTAGTTGTCGCAGCGTAAGTGTCAATTTTATTAACGTTACTATCTTCGCTAGTAGGATCAACTTCCGTGCCGTTATGATTCAACGTGTGCTCAGGCTCAATATATTTCACCGGAGCCTTATCCATTTTCTCACATTGAGAAATGAGCTTCTTCGCTACATTAATATTCCAAGTTGTCCTGTATTCTTTGCCGGTTTTGTTCCCTTTCCAAGTAAAGGTAAGGGTTTTGTCTTCTTCCGTTAGAGGGCGACTTGGTTCAACCGTAAGTTCACTCGACTTTACTTTGACCTCATCCCCTCCATCGTACCCTAGGCCGCCGAAATCATTCACGGAAGGAGTTTCGCCGATCAGATAGTCTTTTCGGCAAGTTTGGTCGACTTGGAACCCAAGTCCATACCATTCGCCATCTTCATTGATTTCATCGCCACCTGCTACCTGGCAAGAGGCCAAAAGGCCAACGAAGAGCAAAGGAGAAAGTAGTAAGCAAATCTTTCTTTTTTTCTTCATACAAAGAGAATTCCTTTCTTTTTTATGCATGTAAGTGGTTACATTCTATAAAAATAAGAAAAAATATTTTGATGATTTCCTTACTTTGTTATTGAGATGACTTAGTTTGTTCTTTTCTTAAAGGGAATAGCATCGTCAATGAAAAATGATTATTTTCTAACTTAAAAGAGCATAGGCCATTATATTTTTCGACCATGTATCGAATCGATTTTGTGCCATAACCATGATAGCGCGTATCACCATCAGTTTGAGGCAAACCGTCTACAAAAGTAAGAGGGAGCGAACAATAGTTCTCAATTTTGCATAGCAAACAATTTCCCCTATTTTGGGCATTGATAAAAATAATTCGTTTATCCGCTTTTTCTTTTAAAACGGCCTTAATCGCGTTATCCAAAGCGTTTTCAAATAAGGTGTATAAATCTGTGTCATCAATAAAAGAGAATTTGTCCCCTTGAATAATCATCGATAACTGGATTTTTTCTTTTTGGCAAGTCATCGATTTTTCATGAATGACCATATCGATGATGGGACTACCACTAGAAATAGAGCTATCGTAGATATCCACTTGCTTTTTAATATCGTCGAGTTTCTTCCTTTCTTCTTCAAGCTGCGCACTATTCTTTAAAGACTCAATCTGATGCTTTAAGTCATGACATTTGATATTAATCAGCTCATTCATCCTTTTGGACTGATTGAATTTATCTTGCTGAAACGAGATGACTTTTTCGAGCGTTTCTTTATCGTCTTTAAGTTTTTTAGAACGGAAGATGTTGAACTGAATGCAAAGAAGAAAGAAACAAGCGAGCACCGCGTAAATCTGAGTGCTCACATCCGTATTTCCGTTATTTTGATGTTGGGCGTACATCGACAAGATATAAACGATGAGTAAGGATAGTCCAGAGATAAGTATGATGGTTTTGTTATCGATATTAACCGTTTTGTTGTCTTTAAGTATGCGGACAAAGAAAAAGTAATAAAGCGTATAGAAAATAGCGTAAGAGAATAGATAAATAGCAAAAGCGATAATTTGATTATCGCTATTCGTAAGCTTATAAATCAAAGTCCAAAGGTTGTCTACCAGGTTTTGGGCGGTATAGCTAGAAAAAGCAAGGAAGAGTAAACCCGTGATCTTTAATTTATAAGTCCCGATTAAGGGGATGAAACTCAAAAGGAAAATCAACAAAAAGACAACGCTGAACCATCCTATCTTGATGTTAATGTTGTAATAAGGGAGAGCGACGCTCGCGACAAGAAAAAGAACGTTATAGCAAATAAAATAAGCGATCCAATGTTTTCTTCTCGGCGCATTGATAAATGTGATACTTTCAGCCATGAAAAGCGGGAACACAAAGCGGAAAAGGTAATAGAGTATTGCCTCATCCGCGTGATATTGTTCATACATTATAGGAGTTCTCCCATAAATTCATTGAAACGTTCTAGAAATGCTTTTTTTCTCCCTCTTGCAATCGATAAGCTTTTGCCTTCGATAGTGACAATTGATTTGCTCACATCAATATCAAGGCAATATTTAAGATTCACCAAATAGCAATTGTTAATACGGAAAAAGGATTTGCCTTCAAGGAGTTTTTCATATTCTCCGATTTTCCCGCGAATCGTGATGTTTTTATCACCTTTGATGTGGAAAGACAAATCGTGTTCGTTCACTTCAATGAAAAGAAGATCGTCGAGCTTAATTCTTATTATTTCTTTTCTCGTCTTGATGGAAAGATATTCGTCTTTATTATTCTTCTTTAGCTCATCAATAACCTTATCCATCACGAATTCGAAATTATATTGAGAGATAGGCTTCACAATATATCCTTTAGCCTCAATCTCATACCCTTTTAAAGCATAGGCAGCAGAATGGGAAATAATGACGATTGGAGTATCGATTTGTAATTCGCGAATCTTCTTGCCTATTTCAATTCCGTTCATTAAGGGCATTTCGATATCCAAGAAAATAAGGTCAAGTTCTAATAAAGAATCATGAAGAAAAGAAACGCCGTCATAATAATCAGTGATTGAAAAGTCGATGCCGTTTTTCGAGCAATAGGCCGTTAAAAAATCTCTTATCACATCATGATAATTCTTATCGTCTTCAACAATCGCGATTTTTAGCGTTCCCATTTCTATTACCTACAAAGCGGCCTATATTTATTAAAATAATCACATTATTAACAAAATTCAATTTGATTGGTAAAGGCGCAAAAAGAAAGCAAACACGCTACAAAAATAGAAGAAAATGCTTCTAGTAATTTTAATTCATTTGCTTTTTCTATTTTTTGGACGCCGGCAAAAGAAAGACGATGAAATTTAGAGTAGTTTCGTATTTTTTATAAATTAGAGGCGTTTTTGCAGGGATATATGACTATTTCTTTTATTAAGAAGAGATGCCAAATCGAGTTTTGCGAAGCGCTTATTAGTCTTCCGTCATTTAAAAAATGTCGAGACTATTTTCGTTCAAAAGGAACTTAAGCATATCGATATAAACAATTCCGTGTTCATCTCGACGGACTGGACCTACTTCCATGGTGATGATTATCTTTTTAAAAGAATTATCGATATTAATTAATGATTTCCTTTCTTGCTCAAGTTTTGCTTCACTATCAATTTCGTAAGCAGATTGAATGTAATAATATTTGTCTCCCATGGAAGCGATAAAATCCGTTTCTAAATTTTTCCGCACTGTTTTTTGGTTCTTGTCTTTTTCATAGATAGTCACAACGCCGACTTGAACTGAATATCCCCTTCGGATTAATTCATTGTAAACAATGTTTTCCATGACGTGTCCATCGTCTCGATGAAGGAAATTAACTCTTGAATTCCGCAAACCAAGATCGACAAAATAATATTTGTACGTTGCGCCTATTTCTTTTCTACCTTTGATGTCATATCGCGTCGCTTTTTTGATGATAAACGCATCCTCGAGATAATCTAAATATTTAGAAATCGTGTCTTTCGACAAAGAAGAATGTTCAACAGAATTAAATGTTTCCTCGATTTTCTGGGGATTGGTTAGACTTCCAAAATTGCTTGCCATAATACGAACCAAAGTATCAAGCTCGCTCTTTTTTTCGATTTTGTTTCTTTCTTCGACATCTTTGTAATAGGTCAATGCAAAAACATCGTTTAAGTATTTCTTTTTTGCTTCATCAGTATCGAGCGTTAACACTAAAGGCAAACCACCATACATCATATATTCTTTTAACGTTTCTATAGGATTCTGGGGATGGAAAGAATCAACAATTTCTTTAAAAGATAGTGGCTGAACATAGACTTCATCGCCACGATCGCGGAACTCCGTCATGATGTCTTTACTAAGAAATCGGGAGTTGCTACCAGTAATATAAACGTCAGCATTTTTAATCATTCTTAGCCCATTGACTACGTTTTGAAAGCCATAAGCCCTTTCATCAAAAGGATCCTTGCAAAGTACGATTTCGCCATTCGTAAATATCGGATTAATAATGGTGAAGATTCTTTGAACTTCATCGAGCAAAAAATAATACATGTCATTATCGACAATCATATTTCTCAAATATCGATCTAATTCTAAAGGATTGAGTAAATTGTTGTTCGTATTGTCGTCAAAAGCGATATAGATGATATGTTTATCATCGACTCCACTTGAAATAAGATAGTTTCGATAAATTTCATTCAAAAGATATGATTTGCCGCACCTTCGTATCCCGGTAATGATCTTCAAGCGTCCGTTTTTTTGTAATGATATTAATCGTTTCAAATATCTATCTCTTGCGATCATACTTTCTCCTTTTTTGTGTATATACACATTTTCCGCTAAAGTTATTATACATTGTTATAGCTTATATCAATATGCCTTTATCGCTTTTTGTGTATATACACATTTTCCGCTAAAGGTTTAATCGTGCAGCCAACAAAAATAGAAAGAATTCATCGAAAAAAGCATGCAAAAGGATCCGTGGCATCCAACTATTTCACAAAAAATGTGATTTTTTGCAAAGATAATTCGTTTTCGTCGTAAATAAATTAGAAAAAAGACATTACTTTTTTTGTGCTCTCGATATATTTTCCTTAATAGATTTAAGTTGTTTAAAGATGAATCAATCCCTTTTACGGCGTATTTGTACATGACTAGCTTCACTTTGTTCTTGCCGATTTCCGATTCCTCTAATTTTCTATTTTTGATTGTTTCTTTTTCCTCTTCGCAAAAATAGAGCCGCTCTTTTATCTTTAGTTTGTGCTTTAAGACATCATCGTTTAAGAAAACGTATTGTTTTCCAAGACGGTTAGCGTCTAGTGCCATTTTGCAAGAAAGTAGAGTTCTTATATTCCTCTAACTTTCCTCGAAAATAAGAAACCAAAATCAGCCATTCTCTTGGGATGAAAAACGTTTTGATTTTTGTTCCTCTTTTTGAATTGTAGCAAATCGTAGTATGTTGTAGCGCGCTGTAGCATTATGTAGTAAGGAGTTGATTTTTGTAGTATAATTTAAAAAAGGATACGAATCATGAAAAGAATACCTTTAGGGATTGATAATTTTGAAGCAATTTGTCAAAACTGCTATTACATCGATAAAACGAATATCATCGCGAATCTAGTTAACCTTCCAGAAGGAACTAGTCTTCTTTTCACACGTCCAAGGCGATTTGGCAAATCTTTGATGCTATCGATGTTACAAGCTTTCTTTGAAAAAAGTGAGAAAGATAATACCGCTCTATTTTTGGACAAGAAAATTTATCAAAACAAAGAAATCATTGATAGTTATTTTCAAAAATTTTCTCTCATCCATCTCAATTTAAAAGACGCGATTGGTAACACATACGATGATGTGATTCATAAGATTAGAGAACTAATATCCGCTGAATACGAAAGACACATTTCTTTATTAAAAAGCGAGAAACTCAGTGCAAAAGAAATGACATATTTCAATTCGATTTTAGCTGAAACCGCTAGCGATTTTGATTTTTCATCTTCCCTTTCCAAACTCGCGACATTTTTATACAAAGATTCAGGCAAGAAAATCATTATCCTAATTGATGAATATGATGCGCCTGCCCATTATGCATATCAAAATGGTTTCTATGACCGCGTAATCTTATTCCTAAAACAATTGTTTTCCTCTGCTTTAAAGAGCAATGAGTCTATACGTTTAGCGGTTCTAACAGGCGTATTACAAATTGCGAAAGAATCTTTGTTTTCTGGTTTGAATAATCTTGTCACGAATTCAATTTTATCAACGAATATGGACGAAGGATTTGGTTTCTTAGAAGAAGAAACAAAGGAACTTTTAGATTATTATGGTTATATCGACAAAATAGACCAAATTAGAGATTGGTATGGGAATTATCATTTTGGAAATGTAACGGTTTATAATCCCTTGTCTACTTTAAGCTATATCCAAAACGGCGGAACGTTTGCCCCTTATTGGAATAACACAGGCGATAATTGCATATTGGGTGAAATCATTGAAAAGATAAATTCTTTTGATTATTTGCTCCCTTTAATGAGTCATCAAAGTGTCGCCGCCCCAATCGATATTGCCTTAAGCTACATAGACTTAGATTCTAATCCGACGAACGTTCTTTCCTTCTTGCTCGCAAGTGGCTATTTGACGATTCAAAATAGACTCGGTGATTTCTTGTATTCTCTCTCCTTCCCGAATAAAGAAATCGAAAACGTGTTTCAAAGAGAAGTGTCCTTGCGTTACATCCCACATAGCGATTACTCTATTTTGATTGACATAAAATCGGCGTTTGAAAACGGGGACATTGTTAAATTGCAAGACTTCTTAGAAAAATACCTTTTATCTTCTTTTTCCTATTATGAGATTGGAAAGGAAAAGAACTACCAAATTATGATTTCGGTTGCCTTGTCTTTAATCTTTAAAGACTACATCATCAAAAACGAAGTCAATGCAGGAACTGGTAGAGCCGATATCTTAGCGTATAGTCCAAAAGGAAATATGCCCGCGTTCATAATTGAAACAAAAGCATTAGGTTCTAATACAAGCCAAACGCGGTTAAAGGAGTCGGCATTAAACGCAATCAAACAAATCAAAGAAAAAGAATATGTTGATGAACTAAAGCCTTATACCCCTAATATCATCACTCTTTATGGCATGGCTTTTTATAAAAAGCGAGCCCATATTGAAATAGAGCAAATCCATTGATAGAGAAAAGGCCCTAGGCGTTTATTGCCCAAGGCCTTTTAAAAAAGGAGATTATTCAGCAAGGCTGAATTCGGTACCGGCTTTTAAAGTGCGTGTAGAATAATAATCAGAATATAGGTATTCAAATGACGCATCTTCAGTGGAGTCGAAAACAAGTTTTGTAGTAGTCTCATCGCCTTCAATTTTAAATTTTAAGGTAACCGGATTGCCTGCACCATCGACAGTCGCTACAGTGATTTCTTTCCCATCGCTTGAAATACCATATTTAATAGAACCTTTTTGCAAATAAAAGTAATATGGATCAGTCTCATCGTTTGCGAAAGTTAGAGTGAATTTTGTAGCGTCAAACGTTATCTTCAAATTTTCTGTTTCGGTGGTTGCTCCGCTTGCGTATTCATCATAGCTATAATCATCCCATCCACCGCCAGAGCTACTTTCGTAAGAAACTTTACCCACAAACGTTTTCCCTGCAATTGTTGTAGGAACAACCTTTTTTGTAGCATTATAAGTTTTATTTGATGTATCCAAGGTAACTGTATAGAGTTCTTCCGTGCTTGTTATTGTCACTTCAATAGAAGCATCGCTACCTGCAATATAACTAATGGCCTCTTCACCCCATTTACCAAAACCAGTTCCATTTAAGACAAGATCGCCTAATAATAAGGTGCTTCCGCTTTCTTGATATGTGCCCTCAAATTCATCTGGAGTATAAGTTAGAAGCTTGCCAGATTGGTTTAAAAGGTGGAACGTGTGTTCTCCACTTGTGAAGTCAACTTTAGTTCCATCAGTATCGTAAGTATCAGCGGAAACAGTTCCATAATAATAGGTTTTGCCATCAAAATAGACGGAAGACTTTTTAGGACCGGTATCGGCTGTGTTCCAAATTGTAGCAAGGAAGGAACCGTCTTGGCCTGTTAAACTCTTAAAGCCGACATTGTCTTTAGAAGGGGTTTTTGAAAGAACGTAATAAGTATTCACATAAGCTTGGGCAACTCTATTCCACTCAGACTTATATGCGACAAGCGTATTCTCGCCTTCTCCAAAGAAATAGGTCTTTTGAAGATTAGAAGAATAGAACGAACCATCTTTTTGGAACGTTAGAGATTTATTTCCATTGCTGGAAGTCAATGTGAAATCTTCATTAAAAACGGCTTCTTCATCGTCTTGTTCTGTACCTCCTACTTTTTTGCCGTGATAAGTTCCTGCAGAATATGGTAAATAAGCGTAAGAAGAACCATCGATATAGATGGCGTATTTTTGCTCGTCGAATGTAAGAATCAAAGAATTTTCTTTGTTATCATATTCCGTGTAAGTTCCAGTTTTATCTTCTTGGCCTTCCTTTTTGAGTGTGACCTTTCCTAAACCATCCACGGTAATATCACCAAGTTTACCAGA
Organism: Caryophanales bacterium UBA4691; assembly: GCA_002404865.1. Classification (GTDB taxonomy): domain Bacteria; phylum Bacillota_I; class Bacilli_A; order RFN20; family CAG-826; genus UBA4951. Next base: position 18,460 of record DHKP01000009.1, read on the forward strand.
ATACGTAGCGGTTTTTGCTTCCACTAATTTTCCACTTTTATTCTTATAGGTCCCTAAGACGGTATCGCCTGCTTTCAAAGTAAAGGCGGATCCAGGAGTTGCAAAATCTTTGTTTTCGTTTAAATATTCAAGAGTAACAAGTTTCACGGTTGGATTGGAGCTGTTTGTCAAATCAGTGAAGACATCAAACGTTTCATTATTGACTTTGAACTGAGTGAGGACTTTTTTAGCAGAACTATAAGAATCGTCCAATAAGCATTTTTTCTCCGTGACGTCAGCATCGGTTTTATTAGAAAGGCAAAACCGGAGATATAAGGCAGATCCAGGAGTCGTCGTAGTGAAGAAATAAATCAATCCATTTCCAAAATACCCACCTGTATAAGTTTTTTTATTAGAAGAAGTTCCCCCTTCTTGGGTCATCGTAAAGGTCTTTGCTTCTTCGTTCAAAGCAAGGCGAAGCGTAGATCCTTCAGCACTCACTTTGCCGGTGTTTGTGATCGCAAGGTTATAAGTCGCTAAACCGATTCCCGAATACGAAAATTTATATGTTTGGTGCATGCCGAGCAAAATATGATCAGTTTGAAGCATGACTGTAGCTTCTTTTACCGCGACTTGAATCGCTTTTGCTTTTGTCTCGGCAAAGAGTGGATAATAGCCTTCGTCGTTTGCGGTGACTTCCGCTTCTTTACCACCATCACGTTTAATCGTGAGTGTGTCTAATCCATATGCTGTATCTTTAATTTCTGGTTTGACATAAAGATTAACTTGCTCTGAAATTTTAATCTCGTTTAGATTTGCGACTTCGTTATAAGTTCCGCCGTTCTTTGAATACGCTTTTAGCGTAATGTGATCAGAATTTGTTAACGTTAAATCGATATAATTAACTTTCGCTGTAATATGTAAAGCGACGCTATGAGAAGGCATCGTAAAGGAATACTTCCCGTTTTCACCTTTTGTTAAAGTCGTATCACCAAGTTTTAGAGTATCGACAGCATAATCGTCATTTTCTGTAATAGCGAATTCGACAGTAGATTCGTAGGCAGCGAAGAGCGGAATATCCGTTGCTAAAGCAGTGAATTTATCCGTATCACCAGTAATGCTGACGCGATAGGTTGCTTTTGTCGTTTCTTTTTTCAGCGCGACAGCATACTCCGGCATAGTGAAAGAATAAGTGCCATCATCGTTTTTTGTAACGGGAATTGTTGTGGCTTCGTCACCTTTTTTATGTGCGATAACTTCTCCACTTTCTTCAAAACCAGGTTCTAGCCCAACACGGAAAGTAACCTTTTCTCCAGCGACAGCACTCTTTGGACCATCGATGAATGCGCCATCACCACTTGTGTCTTCAATCGCAAACGCAACTGGAGCATCAGTTAAAGTCATCGTTACCTTTAACCCTTCAACACCTGGGTTTACGAAACTTCCTGCAAACGTTTTTCTCTCGTCAGCAACTGCGCTCATTTCGATAGATCCTTCGCCAACCTTTACATCTGGAGAGACTTTCGTCTCATCGCCAATCGTGACGCGCACTTGAATCGTTTCGCCTTTCTTAGCCAAATTAGATGAAAGGGAAAGCGTTGCGCCTTTGGCTTGTTCGACTTCGATTGCGTAGCGTTTATCCGCAGTAATCGCAGAAACCTTAACCGCAGCTTTCGGCATAAGGAAGGAATAAACACCATTTTGATCAGGATCAAGGGTGTTTTCCCCATCGATTGTGACGTAAGTGAGTTCTTTTTCTTCTGCTAGATTAACCTTGAAAGTAACGGTTTCCCCTTCTTTCGCTTCCGTTGGCAATCCTGTTACAGTTGCCCCTTCGCCTGCTTCTACGCTAATCGCGTAACTTTCCTGAATAGAGCCATCACTAGAAGTTGGATGACCTTCTTGCCCACCGCATCCGGCTAAAGCTAATGTTATAGCCAGTGGGATGAATAACGATTTCTTTTTATTCATATCGTTTTAGTTTCTCCTTTTCTTTATGTTTTTTGATTTTTTCATTACTTAAATAATCGTCAATATTTATTTAACGATTTTGCTAATTTGTTTTTGTGAAGTGGCTTTAAGTTCTAGTTATTTTAAATTTGTTTTATCAAACGGAAGATCTGGGTTATTTGTGTAATCAAATGAAAGGATTATTTTTTCCTGGTCTTCGCCAGCAAAAGAGATTTCTTTAACTCGCATCACGTTATTGACGGATTCTAATTTAATTGTTTTTTCGTTTTCTTGACTGCCGAGACTTGTCTCACCAATCCTATAACTTACTATTCCTTTCGTAGCAACCTCAGTCAATGGAGCAAAAGGCGAAAAGCCATAAGAACGAAGCGTTCCAACGTACACGTTTTCTCCCACTCCTTTTTTGAATAATTTTGCCAAATTATCACCATCTAATTTGGGAAGGTCATCAGTAATATTGTCCACAGTTTGAATGTATTTGCCCTCTTCATTGACATTTGGCGAATAGGTGTAGCCATTTGCTCCTTTTACAAAACGCTTTGCAATGTTTTCTCCATTGGGGCGATAGGCAATACCACACTCAGTAACATCATCTGAAAAAGCCGTTGCGTTGTTGCTAATCTTTGCGTTAAAAATTAAATCGTCTTGATAGACGCCATATAGACGGTATAAAAGGGTGGTACCGTTATAAATTTGTGCTCCGATGGTATAGCTAACGTCAGTTCCTTTAAAATAATTTAAGGCCTCTTTTAATAAAGCATCTCCACCGTCGTTAGTTGGTTTTTGCTTAGCGACATTTGTCTTTTCAGTAACATCAAAAGTAAATGTGATGTCCTCGTAATCAGGGCTAGAAGCGCCATCGCTATTCTGTAATTCAGAGGCACGCACATGAAAACTAGAAATCGCTTCATCTTTGATAACAAAAGAAAAATCAAGAAATTTATCGTGCGCTCCAATACCAATTCTAGAAAAACATTTTTTTGCCAAAGCATATGTCTTGTCTTCTTTTTCACTCGTCCCTTTTACTTGCATTCGGTAAATGGTGTCGCCTTCATCATTAGTAGCCTTTGCAAAAAAATCGGCGTTGTCGCGAATAAGAACAAAAGGGTTAGAGTAGTTAGACCAATCCCCTTCTTCCTTGGCGGTATATAAATGCGTGGAATAATTCAAAAAATAAGAAACGGCTTTATCGCCTTCCTTCCAATACTCATGCGAAACGGTTTGCCTTTCGCCATAAATGGGATTGTAATCAGTTTGATAATTCAACGCGTAGTAATCAGCAAGAAACATCGTCTTGCTTGTCCCGCCAATCGTTATCGGATCGCCATAAGAATAGGTTTCTTGTATTGAGTATGTTCCATTCAAAGTTACATCGCTTATATACGGCAATAGCATTTTCCGGAACGCTTTTGCCTCTTCGCCATAAGAAGAATCATCATCTGTGCTTGGGTTCTCGCTAGATGATGGCTCAGTAGTGTTTCCACTAGAGATAGAAGTATCTTCTTTGCCACACCCCGTTAAGAAAATGGCAATCAAAGAAAGTGGCAATAAAACAAATCTTTTATTCATGAATAAGCCTCCTGGTTATTTTGCGTTGGATTCGAAAGTTAAAGAATAGGTGGTCCCTTTTTCATCGCTTGTTGCATTTCTCATCGTAATGCTAGTTTGCGAAAACGCAATCGTGTATTCATAATCACCACATTTAAAGAAAAGGGATTTGTCGACGATTTTAATATCACTCACAGGTGCATCACTACCGACAACCTTGATATTAGGCACACCGCTAGAGCCAGCGACAACTTCAATTTGATGTTCTTTAGTAATAACGCCGCTTCTAGTATCAAATTTATAAATTCCAGCAAAGGCATTCGCACGTGTAATTGATTCGATTGAAGCATCGAAAGATATGCTTTGGAACATTTGATCACTATAGTCAAAATCGTAAATAACGTAATTACCATAGTCATCATAAAAATCGATATAATCAATTTTTTTGTCAGCAGTTAAATTAATATCGCATTTAGTCATTTGACTGCCAATGAAAACGTCCATATCTTTTAAAGGGTCAATATCTTTGGCAAATTCTTTTACTGCAGAACTCATCGAAGGGAGAGTGTAAAAGCCGTCTTTTTCATTAAAAAGGAAAATTGCTGTATTAAAATCGTAACTAATTCCCCGTTCCTTAAGAGAATTTAAATTTTCCGTCTTATTTTTCTTAAAAACCTCTTGATAGTAATATAGTTTTCCATCGTTTTTATTTTTCATCACTTCATGAACTTCGGTTTTAGATTCTTGGCTAGAGGAATCAAGCTCCAAAAACCCGCCTGCGAATGAAATATCGCTTGCTTCCAAAGTCATTACCTCTGAATAGGCGGTGTCTGAAGATCTTTTTCCGCTGTTATCGAAGAAAGGGGCGTAAGGAAGAGAAGCATATGCCCATGCCTTTTCCCGTTTCGCGCTATAGAAGCGACGGTTTATTTCACCTAAATCGGATTTGAGAGAATAATATCCGACAACGTTATAATTCGTTTCATTCACCAAAGAATCCAACGCAGCTTTTAAATCGCTGACATATGGTTTGGTTTCATCATAGGGCTCAATTGTTTTTGGACTATGGTTGGTTTCACTAGAGAAATCGAAAGCAACATCCAAGGCGTATTGATAAGTTAGACCGTATGCTCCGTAGTCAAACGAATCGCTGAAAGCCTTTAATCCCGTGAAAGTACGCTTCGTTTCGTCAAATGTAAGGCCGACGCTTTTCGGGCTTTCGAAATAGTTTTGTCCAAGAGCAAATTTATTAATAAAGCCCAATGCCATTTGATATGACTCGCTAGGATCTTCTAGATTTTCAGAATCGCCAGGGTCCATATTTTGGAAGCAAAAAGCCTTTTCGCCACTAGACAAGGTCTCTTTTTTTATAAAATCAAGATCTGATGTTTTAAAGGAAGAGAACGGATTAGAAAAAGTGGACCATGAATACTGCTCGCCGTATATATCTAATAATGGTTCAGTCACGACCTTGTTGTATTTGTTGACATGTTCGTAATCCGCAAGCGCTTTGTTAGATTCGCTTTGTTTCGCAATAAAATAGGAGGAGACGCTATCAAATTCATATGTTTTATCCGTAAATTTTGAGGTGACGTCAATAGAAACGACATTATCATCAAACTCTTTGCCGTTTTTATAGTAAATGCAAGTTAATTCACCTGAGGCAGTAAAAGAGCAATTTGCTGCATTGAACATCTCCTCTGCAATGCCATTGTCTTCTTCGTTACTAGAGGTGGTAGACGAATTTGAATCGCCACAAGCACAAAGAAACAAAGATGTTGATAACGTTGCGATAGTAAAGATTTTTCTTTTCAGCATATGAACTCCTTTGAATAAGTTCTTTATCGCGAGAACTATATAGAAACAAACAATTTTGGCTATCGCGAAAAAGCAATACAAATTTATAAAAAAGCAGGAAATCATTAAATTCCCAAATTCATTTTTTCATAAAACTACAATTTTTCAATATTTTTTGTCAATGGTCACCACTCTAAACTCCGACCTTTTACAACATCGGCACATATAAGCTTCCATTATCTTTATGAATTAAAAACTTATGTGCTATTCCATAAGGCCATCGAAAATTGCGAAAAGTTTTTGACATCGTTCCTTGATAAACAAAACAACCGTGAAAAAAGGTCTTAAGCGTTTATCGCCTAAGGCCTTTTAGTGTGCATCAAACTAATTTAGCTTTGTTTCTCGAGTTTGACGTAACGTAGATTGCCATGTGGGCCTTTCTCTATTAATTCACCATTTTTCCACTCCTGACTTGTTTCTCCATTTGTTGCTTCTTTGAAATGAATCGTAAGATTATGCAAACCTTTTGTGAGCGCTTTTGTCGTAATGGTTACTTCTTGGTAATTATTATACCAATTCCAAGGGGATGTGGTGTTTGCGGCTTCTATGCCATTTAGCTTAACACTACTTAGGCCGATTGCTTCTTCGTCGATTGTGATGTCCATGATGTGACTAAGGAACAATTCCTTCACTTCATACCATTGACCGTTTTCCTTTCCTTCGTCTGTGACCATTTGAATGTAGCCATTAGAGATGGAAAGTTTTAATTCATAGGTTCCCTCTTCTAAAACGGGGAGTTTGGTTTCAATTTTGGAGTCTTTCGTCACATAAGCGACGTTTTCCCCTTCGTAAGCGCAGCCACTGATAGTAGTGAAATTTGTATTACTAAACTTTAATGTCGACAAAGTCGTTGGATCAAAAGATATCTCATTGGAAGAAAGCTCCTTATCTTTTAGCGATGCCACAAACGTCAAAACTTTATCATAAGGGAGTAAGCCATTCTCGTTTGTTTTCTCGTTGCAGGTCAGTTTGTAATCGTTCGCGTTTAGTGCGACTTTCTCTCCATTAGTCAACACGCCTTCCACCGTCATTGGTTCGCTCCAATTGGGGTCGGCATTGAAAGGGGAATAGTTGCTTGGCGAAGCCAAAGAGAGGGACTGGATATTGTTAATATCGTATCGAGGAGCATCTAAAACGACTTTGTCAATATTGCAAACCGGCGATTCGTGATAGTAATTGCCTTCAGGATATTTACTACTTTTCTTCAAAGCGATTTTTAAGGTGTTGGACGCTTGTAAGCCATCGAGCGTTAACCTTACAGGAACATAGGTATTGAATAATTGCGTATCGCTAGTGAATTTAGCACCATTTAAAGTAACGTTAGTTAAAGCGTCTTCTAAAGGAGAACCATTCAAGCTTATATCCATGATATCAGCGAGATAGAGATTATTGGTTTTATAGCCGCCGATTGAGAAACCATTGGAGAGATAAATAGTAAAATCCGCTTTGGTTAATCCACTAGAAGAGAAAGAGAAGGTCACACTGTTTTCATCAGACTTATTGGTGTTGAAACCGCCTGCAAAGTTATAAGTTTTGCCATCAACCGTTTCTTCTTTTTTTGATCCACCGACAATGGTAGCTTCTTCTGCCTCTAAGGTAAGAGACTTCCGAACTTGGGTTGATACTTTTATATTGCTATTGGACTTAAGAGAAATGGATGCTTCAAGCAAAGCAAGAGAGCTCTCGTCTAGCCCTGCGCATTCAAAATTGAGCTTACTAGAGGAGATAACGCTTTGGCTGCCATTAGAATAAGTGGCAATGACGCGAACATTCTTACTGATGAAATCTTCGTAACTAGGTTCATTTTCTATCGCTAATGAGACGATATCGCTATCGCTCAATTTCTTTGCGGCCGTAGAAACGAGCATATAGTCAAAGTCAGCGGATGGCCAATAGTTATTATCCCAACGAGTTTTTAATCCGCACGTGCTAGGGAAAAGTTCGACTCTTACTTTGTTTGTCCCTTTCTTTAAAGCAACATCACAAACATCCACAAGTTGATATTGCTCATAAAAGGAACCGAAATTCCAATCGGCAGGAGTCGCACCTACTTCGCCTTGTTTCATGACACTATCATCAGAAATAGGGACCTCTTTATCATTCACAAATAGGCGCATGAAAGTATTGAGTCTTGCTCCTGCCATGAAAGTTTTATCACCAGCTGTTTGTAAGGAGACCGGCGCCATGTTGAAAGACAAAGTCCCTTCCAAATCAAACGGGGCGTCATAGTTAAGCTCAAAGAAGTTATTCTCCACGCCTTCATTCTTTACTAAATTGAAATTGCGGAGGGCGTTATTTTGTATTTCAGCCCCTTTGAAATTACTAGAAGTCTCACATTCAACTTTACTAGATACTTTGATGGGGAACTCTTTATTAAATTCTCCACAATTAACGGTAATCGAAGCATATTCGCCAAAGACGGCATTGCCTGTTGGGTAAGTAATCGAAGCACTATCATTAATAGAAAGGATGTTGCCGTTAGAATACTTGCCATAGAAGTTGCAACTTCCATTTAGTTTATCTAACGAATCGCCATCATAGATGATTGGTTGAGTGAAGGATTCAATCGAAATAAGGTTCCCATTTTCTAGAGTTTGGCTGATTGTTACATCAAGAGAAGTTGATTTTGTTATATCGATTTTTTCGCTACTATAGCCATTTGGCACATAGCTATATGTGTAAGAGACTTTTACGCTTTTATTTCCCACTTCAATAAAAGAAGGAGCCTCAATTTCATATTCATCGTCTTTTAGAATACGTGATACTCCATTGTTGAGAGTCGCGCGAATTTCCATCAATGATGGGTCAAAGCTATCGCCAACCGCATAATGGGTTTTGCCTGGCATTTTCGCTACTTCAATATGGTCAAGAACCACATCAACCGCCTTGATATCAAGTTTAGTCGATACCTTCTTATCCACGGTTTGAATTGTTGCTTCGCCACCGGAATATTGGAAATCCTTGCCAAAGGACAAATCGTAATCCGTCTCTAGAAGCGTCTTTTTAACACCATCGACAAAGATGGCGGTAACGATTAAATCGTCTTTGCTTAGTTTCACTTGGCCTTTGTAGAAAGTTCTTTCTTCTTTGAGGCTTATGCTTAAATCACGGATAGAGTAATCCGCTAAAGTTATGGGCAAAGGGAAGCTCTTTTCTCCTACTTTGAAAGAGATCGTACCACCATTGGTTTTAAAATCGGTAGGCACCTCCATCTCAAATTCACTAGGAGTGAGTTCTAAACTAGAACCATTGCTAAGCATCGCATAGACATCAAAATCTTCTTTGCTTGGGTTGGCCCTCCCATTGTTATAGAAATAGATTCCTTCTTTCACGGAGGCGAATAGTGTAACAATAGTAGCTCCTTCGTTAGGATCGGAAACCGAAGAGTCGCTTGTAGCAGGCGTTTCGCTAGTACCAGCAGAAGAAGATGGCGACTCGCTATTATTTGAAGCATCAGCAGGAGTAATCCCACAGCTTGCCATAGAAAGTCCGCCTAAAAGTGCAACTAATGCTAGAAAGTTATTCTTTTTCATCGCGTATTCTCCTTATATTTTTTCCAAAAGGAAGTAATCAAGATTGAAGATCGGGGATTGGGGGTCTTTGCCCTTGCCATTCTCGTTAACCCAATAGAAATCCTCATCCAAATCGTTATGAAATGATTTAAATTCGAAATGGATTGAATTCTCGCCTTTTTTAAGGTGTACGCTATCGGAGATTGTGACAAGGCTGAATATCTTGTATAAATTCCATAAATCGTCATTGCTCGAATTCTTAAATTTCGCAGAATCGCTTAACGTCAATGCTTCGCCATTTATTTTGAAATCGACGAATTCTTTTAAGGCGATTTCTTTAGAATAGTAACCGCCTTCATTGTTTTTAACGATATAGCCATTCGCTAAATTTGCAGAAATCTTATAATCCCCATCTTCTTTCAAAGTGAATTTGTAGTCGAAAGTTGATCGCCAGCCATTTTTATTACCAAACCCGTTAACATAAACGTCGCCAGCGCTATTTTTCTCCGTATTCACGCTATAGCTAAGCCCTGTGCGATTTTCCGCTTCCATTTTGCCAGAAACATTAATCGTAAGGTTTGCTTTAAGCTCACCTAACTTGGCTTCTACTCTTACTTCGCTTAATGGAGCATAGACGATAGATTCCTCACTATAAGAGAAGATTAAATCAGAATCATCAAGTACCACTTTTTCATCGTTGCTTAACGTTGCGATAACGTGAGGCAAAATAGCTTCAGAACAATATGTATTTCCTTCAACGGAGATACTTTCTTCTTCAAAAGCGATAGACTTAACATCCTTCACATCGTATTTGCTATTTTCGAAGCGAATCTTCTCCAAAGCAAAGCTTGGGGTATAGCCGTCTTCGCTCTTAAGTGTGATCTTCAAGGAATGTTTCCCACGTTCTACATCGCTGAGGGTGATTAGTTTGACGCTAGAAGGATAGATGTTCCCTGTTTCTTTTTGGCTGCTGCTCATCTTCCCTTTTAAAATGACAGAGTCGCTTATAGTCAAAGCGTTACCGTCAAGAGTGACGTCCATTACTTTATTGAGAGGAATATCTAAGCTAATATCGTTTTGCTTATAGAGATTAATCAAATCAAGGAAGACATCAACGGATTGCTTTTGATTCACCGCGAAAGACATATTGAGGGCATTGCCATTACTTAAATCAGTCCAAGCCTTATGCGTAGTGCCATATGAATCTTGGATTGTTCCCTTTGTCCCACCATCAACGTCCATGTAATCTACCGATGTTTCATCGTAAATGAGGACGTTTTTTGCAACAAAGAAAATAGATTTGTTCTTGGCCAAATAAACTGTAACGTCATGATATCCAACCCCGAATTCGGTTGGAGTAAGCGCGCCGCTCACTGAAATGACAATATCATCGCTAGATACCTCACGAACGCTGCCATCATTCATTTTGGCGTTAACTAGGAAGTTCTTTTTCTCAAGATCCAAAGATGAAATTCTAGTCGGGAAGGAGGAACCATCAAGCGAAACGACCTCACTTGCGTTAAGTTCTTTGCTTTCGACTTCGTAGACAAAATAGTCAAAATTGCACGACGGCGTTTCGTTCCAAATATTTTGTTTCCCACTATCGCTTGTTTTCCATTGAATCTTCAGGATGTTGTCGTCGCCTCTATGAAGCACTACATCGTCAAGAGTGAGATTCACATAATGACCGAATATTTCCTGATAATAACCAACTTCTTCCTCTTTGGTCGCGATATATCCAGGAAGCCAGAAATCGCCTTCTAATTCTTTGCCGTTTAAGGTAATCGTTGCGACATCAGATAAATCTAGCGGCAACGCAACGTGATATTGCGTCCATGAATTTTCGCCTTGGATATTTTTGACAAAGCCATTGCTAAGACGAAGAGTGAGTTTCCCTTCCGAATAGTTTTCGGAAGATACAGAAAACTCCATCCAGTTTTCGCCGTCTTTCCCTTTTGCCGGGTTAAAGCCACCGACATAAGTCACTCCTAATTGCTCCCCGACATGCGGGTAGAAAGAATTCTCCGGAAGACTTGCGGTTTCCGCTTCAATCTTTTTTCTAGTAACAATAGAAACCGGCGCTTTTAGGCCAGAGTCATTTAATATCACCGAAATATCATATTTTTCCCCGAGCAGAGCGGTTCCATTTAAAGAAGAGAAATAATATTCGTCATGATTTAAGACCTTCTTATTTCCACTTTCATAGACACCGATAACACGGCAATTACTAGATAAAGAACTTAGCGAATCCCCTTCGGATAAAGTGACGGGTTCGGCATAAACGGAACTCAGTTTATCGTTCGCTAAACTCGAAACAACTTTCGTAAGGAAAGAGGTCTCGATTTTCGCATCGTCTTCCCCATAAACGATCTTAATTTCGTGCGCGTCAGTAAGTTCAGTAAATTCTGATGTTATTATCCGATAGCCGTTAGGATTGGAAGCGTCTTGCTTTGCAATGGTTTCTTCACTTCCGTCATTATAAACAATTTCTACTTTTAGACCTTCTTCATCGAATGTTTCATTTTTTTCATAAACCGTTTTGAAAGGAAGGGCACTAAGAGTGAGACTCACCGGTTTAAGATCAGTAAGTTCAACCGCAATTTCTTTCGTAACGGAACCGGAAGTAAAGAGAATATTTCCACCATTCAGGAAGAAATCATCGTCATAAGAAAGGCTGACTTTTTCTTTCTCAATTGGGGAATTGCTACCATCACTATAAACACCAATGACATCAAAATCCTCGAATTTCGGGCTTGCTTTTCTATTTTTGTAATAGGAAAGGCCTTCTTTTAAAGAAATGTTCATGTCGGTAAGGCGCTTCTTTTGCTGTTGTCCGCTATTAGAATTGTCCTCTCCTTGATTATTGCCTTGGGAAGTTGGAGCTTGGGCGTTAGCAAATTTTAGATATTCTGCTAAAGGGATAGACCCGCATGTGATTAAAGCCACCGCAGATAAGGTAATAAGAGCAATACGTTTTGTTTTCATACTATTTCTCCTCCTCATTTTTCTTCTTTTTGGATGCGACTTTTTGGTCAATCCATGCGCATAATCCGAAGGAATCGAACACTCCGAAGAAAACTAAGCCAAAGGCAACGAAGCCAAGGGCAACATTCACGTCAATGACTAGTGGGGTTACCCAATTGAAAGACGGTCTTGAGTTGGAGGAAGTGACAGTTTTCCCCTTCCAAGGGTTCTTGTTATATTCGCGACGAGAATACATCGCATTGAGATAGGCGTAAGTAACGTGTTTTACGGCGTTTCTGAGCACGCGTTGCGCGCGAGGCGTAGAATAGTCACTCACCGTCCCTACCGCCATTCCTAAATCGCCGCCGGCTCTTAATGTTTCGTCTAAATCCATATAGCGATTAAGGTCGGAATAATCGGTAATGACCGCGCCTTTGAATCCCCATTCGTTTCGTAAAACTCCCGTCATCAATGAGACGCTTCCGCCAGCCCAAAGAGCCCCGACGCGGTTATAGGAAGTCATTAATCCGTTCGCGCCATATTCTTGGATCGCAATTCTAAATGGTTCCAAATAGATTTCTCTGAGCGCTTGTTCACTTACCCAAGTATAAAGGTTATCGCGGCAAGTTTCGGTTTCAGCTAAAGCGAAATGTTTTAAATAAGCAATTTTTCCGCTTTGACGAATTCCTTTCACATAGTTTCCAGCCATAGTGCCAGATAAAAGAGGGTCTTCTGAATAATATTCGAAGTTTCTTCCGCCAAATGGAGAACGGTGAATATCGGCACCTGTCCCGCAAATTCCATATAAGCCAAGCGCTTCCATATCGTTACCAATCGATAAACCTTCTTCATAGGCAAGAATCTTGTCCCAAGTTTGTGCAACGAGGGTGGAATTTGGGAAACCAACGCCTTTATTTGGCGATGTAAATCCGCCAATTTGAGAAGGGCCGTCTAGCGTATTCACTTCTGGCAAGCCAATGGAAGCGATAGCACTTTGTTTTGAGAAAGCGTTGCTTAAAGTGGCTCTAGCTTCCTCGTTTGACACTTGCTTCAAAACGTCTTCCCAGCGTGGATCGTCGTAATTTTCGCCAAGAGCGAAACCGAGCTCGGTCACATTCTCAAGCTTAGACTCTTTTGTGGAGGTTGTGACTTTTAAATCGCCTGCTTTATAAGTTACAGGGGTCTGATCCACTTCGTTTCCAAACGCATCGACTGTTGCGTTATCAAAAGCGATCGCTTTGCTTCTATCTTTTCTATCGTAGCCTTGGAAATACATCTTATCGGCGATGTTGGAAGCCATATCTCTGCCAGTAGTAATGTCTCCGGTCGAAGTTTTTTCACGTGGATAAGCGTAATCGGCATTGAAATCGCCACGAGAGATATAATCGATTTTTTGATTGCCGCCAGTTTCGCCTAATCCATCGACACTGACGCCGTCTTTTGAATTTGTACCGGTAAAGATATTAGAGATTTCTTGTTCGGTATAGGGGTCTTTATCCAAGACAAGGGTGGATTTTGCCTGGTATTCTTTAACAGCAGGAACTTTTTCTCCGCCTTCACTAGTAATTTCTTTAACGTGATGGGAATCGCTCATAAGTTGGAGAGTGTAGCTACCTTCATCAATCTCATAAGTACTTTTGACGTTGTTATTCTTGTCATAGGCGTCAAATGAGGCGAAGTCTCTAGTTTCTGCTTCAACGGTGACCACTTCACTCTCGCCTGGTTGAATAATGTCGGTTTTCGCGAAGTCGAGAAGATTCACAACGCTTTTTTCAATACCGTCTTCGGTGTAAGAAGGCGCGCTATATAGTTCAACAACATCTTTTCCCGCAACTGAACCAACGTTTGTAACTTCTACTTCGAAACGATACACACGATTTACTTCGATAGAATCGCCACTGACCTCTTTTTCGGAAACAGTGCCATCTTCATTTGTTTCTTTTTCGAATACTTTCGCAGAATTGATTCTCCAATCGAAATTCGTGTAAGAAAGGCCGTATCCGAAAGGATATTGAACGACCGCATCATACTTTGTTTTGGTGATAGGATTGTCGTTAATATCAAGCGCCTCACGAGTTTCCTTATCGAAGACGCCTTCGACACTGGCGGTTTCGTACCAGCGATATCCGACATAAATGTTTTCAATATAATCGACATAGGCTAAGCCAGGTCTATTGGTGTATCCAGCGTTCGTGTGCCCATATCGTTTTTGTTCTTCAGGGACAGTAACGTCCGCGGAATTCTTGTAGAAAGAAACGCCTTCGAAACCAGTATATTTCGCATTCACGTTTTTCAAAAAATCATAAGGAACGGTGTCCGCTAAATGACCAGAAGGATTCACTTCTCCAAAAAGTAGCTTTGGGATCGCTAGGGCCCCATGATTCCCAGTAACGCCTACATTCAAAGCGGCATCAATGCCAGGGATGGTATCTAAGAAATCCGTTTGGAACGTATTGGTAGAATTGATTAAAACGATGACGTTTTCAAAAGCGCTCCCCGCAAAGCGAAGAAGTTTTTCTTCTTCCGTAGTGAGCTGAAGGGTATGACGAGTCTCATCTATCGCACTCGGTTTCGTTTTGTATTGACTCATGGGGAGATCTTCACTTTCGCCGGCGCTTCTTCCAATAGAGACAATCGCCGTGTTAGAAAAGGACGGAGCTTGCGTTAATAAAGTTTTATAGCTCGCATCCGCATCAAGATCCGGCTCTACTAAATAAGTATAGTAAGGATTGCTATCGCGATTATTGCCTAATGTTCCAAGGTCAGGTCTAGTGTTGGAATAAGAAGAGTAATATCGATAGAGGTCTTCATTAATTTGTATTCCGTAATCAATAAAGGCGTCACGGAGATCGGTGTTTGATTCCCAACCGCCTTTTTGCGGCGCTGAGATTCCACTCCCTGAGCCAGTGTATTGCCAATTATATGAGCCAAAGCCCAAAAGATTCACGCCGGTGACACTATCACCGCTCAATGGAAGGGTTCCATTGTTTTTGAGTAAGACCGAGCCTTCCGCAACAAGTTTTTCCGCGAGCTCGTTTCCAGCGGAACTAGATGCTTCAGCAGCTTTCTCGTCTTTTATCGGCGGGCAAAGAACACCAACGATAGTCCCTTCAAATTGTTTGTAGAGGCTATTGCCTACGATCAAACCAGCCACGATGCCAATCGCAGCCGCACCTGAAATCACCATTAAAGTGATTCGCTTTTTATTCATAGTCATCCTTTCTTCAAATTCTCAATACGAGCAATTTGATATTTTGCTTTATGTAAGCGCTTAAAGAATAATAAAAAAGCCAAAAACGGCTAGTGGATAGTCCTATCTTGCAAGCCTTATGTCTTAATCGACGGATGATAGATTAAAGGTTAGAGAAAGCGATGTTTAAAATGAAAATGTGGTTTTTGCAGCTAATCGCATAGGTGCCATCATACTTTTTGACGACGCGGAGAATCGACTTTATGCCGTAGCCATGATAATCCTTGTCTTTGCGTGTAATGGGCAATCCATCATGAAAAACGATATCTTCGTTCGTATAATTTTCAATATGAATCGTTACGAATTTTCCTTTTGGTATGACGTTGAAAATAATCGTCCTATTTTCTTTTTTCACATTTGAAGCAGCCTCGACCGCATTATCGAGCGCGTTCTCAAAAAGGGAATAAATATCATTGCTATTCATTTTATCCAAGGCGGAAGCGTCAGCAAGAATAGAAAATTTGATGCCGTTATTTTTGCAATACAGTGATTTTTCCGCCAAGATAAAATTCAAGGTCGCGTTTCCAGTTTCGATCTCGTTATTATAAATTTCCAACTCGTTTTGAAGATTCGCTAGGGCAAGCTGTTCTTCTTTTGATCTCGCATATTCTTTGATATTTTCCACTTCATGCTTTAAGTCATGAATGCGCATGTTGATCATATCAACGTTTCGTTTTGACGTTTTGTATTTTTCATTTTCGTTATGGATGATTTGAGCGAACGTCTTGTTTTCATTCTCCAGCTTTTTGCTATAAAAAGCATTGAACTGTATGAATAACAAAAACAAACAAGCAACCACTCCATATACTCGACTTGCGATAAAACCAACAAAATCAGTCGTGGATTGGGCAAACATCGAAATAATATAAACCACCACCAAAGTCATAATCGTAATGAGATAGATGATTTTTCCCTTCATAAAATCCGGAATCATGTCTCCTTTAAATTTCCTTACGAACAAGAAGTAATAAGAAACGAAAGTCAAAGCATAAATGCCTGAATAAATATGCAATTGGTAAACTTCGTATTTCTTATCTAACAAATGGAAGAGGAAGATGACCATGTTTCCAATATTGTCACCTAAGTTTTGTATCGCATAAGCAGACAACGCGAAGAAAATCGTCTGTTTGGCTTTCAAGGAATAAGTTGCAACCATCGGAAGCAAAGACAATAGGAAGATAAAAAGGAAAATGAATCGAAACCAACCCGTTTTCAAATCCAAATTAAAATAAATGAAATTGATGGCAATCATCAAAGACATAAACGCGGTGCTAATGAAAAGAAGAACCCACTTCTTTCTTTTTGGAAGAGTAAACAAATACAAAGACTCCGCGATAAAAAGAGGGATGACAAAGCGCGTCAAATAATACTCAATCGCATTAAGACCAGTAAAATCCTCGTACATAGCTTACATTCTTTCGGAAATAAAGGTCGTAAAATCGCTTAAGAATCGCTTCTTTTTTGAGCGCGAAATATTAAGGGTGACGTCATTTAAATAAACAAGATTCTTTCCGCTCAGCACTTGTGTGACATGCTTAAGATTAACTAAATAGCATTCATTGCAGCGGGAAAAACCGTATTTACAAAGCGTGTCTTGATAATCGGTAATCCGTCCTCTAATGACAAACGGGGCCTTATCGTTTGTGAAATAAAATGTCAAATAATGGCCCACCACCTCTAAATAAAGAACGTCATTTGTGTCAATTTTGACGATGCTATCTTTAACCGAAATGAAAATGAAAGAGCTTTGGTTGGTTTGAATTGTCTTTAACGCTTTTTCGAGCAAGTTATCAAAATCAATCTTCCCGATTGGCTTTACTAAATACCCTAAAGCGTTCACACTATATCCCTTCACCGCATATTTTGGGGAATATGACACGATGATAATCGGAACTTTTCTATTAATTTCTCTAACCTTTTCCGAAGCAGATAATCCGTCAATTTCTGGCATCTCGATATCCATAAAAATGAGATCAAATTCATCATGGAAGTTATCAATGAATTCTTTGCCGTTGTTAAATTTTGTGATTTCGAATTCTTCCTCTTTTTTGGATAGCAAAAGCGCCTCAATCGTGGTCGCTACTTTTCCATCATCTTCGACAATTGCAACGTTTAACATGCGAATTCAACTACCTTATTTTTTATTCTAAATAGTGATTTAACAAAAGTACATATGAGATTAATTTTGGTAAAGCATTATCATAAATGCGGGAATAAAAACGATAATTTTCTTGCATATCTAGCCTATAAATCACTGATTTTATAATGACAGAAACGTAAAATCCTTGCAGATATCGCTTAAATTAATGATTTCTAGGTTTTAGTAAAGCACGCTGTTTTTTAGAACAAAAGGTATTAATTTCAAAGTGCACACACAAACATAGTTTCAAAGATATTCATCACCGGTCTTTTATGAAGCAACGCAATACACCGATTTTTAGTTGTTTTAACATCGGCCCCGGGGAAAGAGGGCAACCATTATTGCAAAGCCTTGCGGCTAAGCTATAATGGTAGTGGTTTAGTCTCTAGCGCCCTTTACGGTCGTTAGAGTTTTTTTGATCCACCAAGAGGAAGAGGAGAGTCAAGATCATCACGATTGACGTGACGTCCATTCCCGTTTCTCCTTTCTTTGCTTTTTTCTCCCCGGGGTAATGTTTGAGTTAGCATAAACGCTACCTCACTTATCTATAGACATGTTTTTTCTACTTTTACCAAAAAATTTCTAAAATTTTGATTTTCTTTCTTAAAAAGGAAATATCAGAAAACATGCCACCTAAATGAAAAAGTCCTCTCCATTTTTAATAGGATTAGGACTATTTCATTGGTTCACTACTTAGTTAGTCTTCTAGCTCTTTCGTTGAACCGGTATAGAGCTGATAATATTTTCTTTTTTTCGCCATGAGGTCATCGCAGGATACGCCGACGCCTTCGAGGCCTGCATATCCGACAACGGCACGGAATTCTCGACGTTCTACGAGATAGAGTCCGCCGCGCCGGAGGGCAAGGTCCACGCTTTCTACGCCAGGCCGATGAGATCCGACGACAAAGCCGACTGCGAAAGGAACCACGGCATAGTGAGATACCTCTTCCCAAAGGGGAAATCGTTCGACCGCCTCGACCAGGGGACGGTGGACGGCGCCTTCGACAACGTCAATTCGCTGGTGAGGGAAGGCAAGGGCGACAGGACGCCGTACGAGCTCGCGGAACGCGCGCTCGGAAAGGGGTTCCTGGACGCCCTTGGCGTTAAGAAAATCGACAGGAGGAAGATCAGGCTCAAGCCTTTGATCTGAGCTCTTGCCGAACGCGAGCCAATCGGGGTCAAAAACAGAAGCGAAACGCTTTCGCGATAACTTAGTCACAGGGATCGCGGATGCCCTTTCGGCTCGCCTAGATTTTCGCATTTCTGCCAAAAAAATACAAAAAATGACTAACTTATCGCGAAAAAGTTAAAGAATTTTCGCGAAGAACACTAAAGATGGCCATTTCTTATACTTTAGTTTATCAGGTGACCAGCCAAATATTTTACGCTTTTCCATGGGTAATTAGATTTAAAAGGAATGAGATTCTTTTACGTCCCCTATCGTTTTTTTAAATTTATCTCCTTTGCTATTGAAAAGGGTTCACTCTAAATTGGTGTCTTAAAGCATATGTGCCTTTCAGATAATAAATACGTCAAAGTCGACATTCTCATCGGTGCGGAGGCTTTTGTCGACTTTGAAAAGAATAAATATGGGGAATTCTATGTCTCCTATAGATTGCAAACGTCTTCTAAGGTTATGAACTTGCAACCCTTGACATTATCTTCCATCCACAGAGCAGAGCCAGACAAAGAGAAACTTCTTGAAGCTCCATATGGATTAAAGATAATCGTTTTGATTCAAAGCTCTCTGCAATCTCAAATAAAAGTTTTTCTCAAAAAAGGTAAAACGATAAGCGCTTTAACAAAAGGCGATGATTTCTTTAAGAGAATCGATAAACTGATGTACAAACATCACTAAATCAGCGCCATTTTTAAAACAAAGACCCTTGTTGCAGTCTTGCCATTTGCTACGCATTTAAATATTTCTACATTCTGTTTTTATTCGCTTGCTTCACTCTATAGTCTTCACATTTTTATGGTTGCAAAAATTCACTTCGACAGCAAGCTATGTTCGACATTAAAGGACACAATCAGGCTTTACATCGCATCATTAATTTTTTCTATCCCCGTAATCAAAGACTCATAGTCCTCTTTGGAAGTAAGGGCCACCCTTTCGGCGAATACAGAAAGAAGGTTCAATTGCTGGTTTAATTTTTTATCATCAAAAAAGTAATATATTCCAGTAGAGGTTTTAGTCTTTTTGATTTTTCCGCGATAAAGGAGATCGAAAAGTAAAAACAAATGGTTCCCCGTTCTTGTGAGGGAAGAAAAATCTTTATTGCCATATAAAATCCAATCAATTGTCACGTGGTAACATTGACACATACGGTCAAGAACATCAATTTGAGGAAAGATCGCCCCTTTTTCGTATTTGATTATCGACTGTTGAGAAATGCCTAGAAGATTATTCTTTTCCACGTCTTTCAATCTAATCCCACACTTTTCCCTGGCTTCTTTTAAGCGAACGTTCCAACCATTTGTCATTATAAAATTATATCTTTCTTTAATTTATTATATATATTAATGTTTTATATATTTTTTATCAAACAAAATGATATAGTTTTGATAGTTCTTAGAGGAGGTTAACAATATGCCTTATAAGTCAGGAGGTGGCGAACACCTCCAATATTATGACGAAGAAACTGGAGAATACTCTGAAGAGAAAGCAAAAGCGTCAGCTGAAAAGGACAAAGCTAATCTTGTTTTATATTATTGGTATGGCATGGAATATCCGAATTTGATATTTCATTTCCCAAAATTTGGCGTCCACGACAAGGAATATTGCCAAACATTTGTTTATTTTTATCGCAAAAACGTAAAAGAAAAAACAATAGATTCGGCCAAATTAAAATATTTACTAATGCCGGACCCAAAAAAAGACAAAAGTAAATTTTTAATAAGTTTAGGATATTCCCTCTCGAATTATGATTCTTTAAAAAATGCTATTATTAATGGAACCGAGTGGGATGAACTTTCTTACAGCAAGCTCACGCCTTTCGGATTAACAGCAAAATGCAAAACGATTTTAAAAGGAAAAATAGTAACCACCATTTGGGAACTCAATCAAAACTTTGATGTCAGATTGATTACTATGATTCCCGGAGGAGACAAAATATGGAATTCAAAATAGGAACAGCGGTCAAAACAAAGGTTGAAAAGACGTTTGATAATGGGGTGGATGAGACGGTGACCCTTCCGATAGGTACGCTCGGAATCGTTTGTGAGGGAAAAGTGATAAAAGGAACAAATTGGTATCTTATAGAGCTAGCAGACGAGAGATTCCCCGATCCTACATTAGGTGTGTTTGATTATAAAGAAGACGAGATTGAAAAAGAGTGAGCGTCTGTATTGGTCATAATCAATTTGTAGATATTGGGCGGTCGAATTTGTAGGTTTCCGCCGGTCACATATAATCGCCTCGAAAAGGAGGCAACACATCTACCAAAAGGACGTCATATAAACGATAGATTACACGATGGCAAAAGAAGGGTTCATCATATATAGTCTCAATTACCCTTTGGCCCAGAAGCGAAGTTTTTAGAAATCCGCCGCTCACTCGTAATAGGAGTCATCGCGTCAAGGCTAATTTGTGGGCCATAAAGCCCCGTACTCCTCTTTAAAGTTTTTCAATCCACTAAGAGGAAGACCAGGATCATCACGATTGACGTGACGTCCATCCCCGACTCTCCTTTCTCGCCATTCTCCCCGGGGAAATGTTTTTGAGTTCGCATAAATGCTCCCTCACTTATCTATAGTCATGTTTTTATTGTTTTTACCAAAAAATTTCTGAAATTTTGATTTTTCTTCAAAAGAAAATATCAGAAAGGCAAACCCCAATCAAAAAGCCCCTTCTCCTGTCTTCGGGGTTGGGGCTTGTGTCTATGAACTAAGATTGCTATTAATCCTCGAGTTCTTTCGTGGAACCCGTATAGAGTTGATAATACTTTCCTTTTTTCGCCATGAGGTCATCGTGGGAGCCACGCTCAATGATTCTTCCTTGGTCAAGAACCATAATGACATCACTATTTTGAACAGTGGAAAGGCGATGCGCGATAACAAAGACGGTTCTTCCTTTCATAATCGCATCCATTCCTTCTTGTACCATCTTTTCCGTATGACTATCAATAGAGGAAGTCGCCTCATCAAGAATCATCGCAGGAGGATCCGCCACTGCCGCTCGAGCAATTGCGATTAATTGCCTTTGCCCTTGCGATAAAGAAGCTCCGCCATTCGTAAGAACAGTGTCATAGCCTTTTGGGAGCAAACGAATGAAGGAATCCGCGTTAGCGAGTTTCGCTGCTTTTTCCACTTCTTCGTCAGTTGCTTCCAAATTGCCAAAGCGGATGTTTTCTCTAACGGTTCCTGTGAATAGTTTCGTGTCTTGGAGAACCATTCCAAGCGATCTTCTCAAATCAGATTTTTTGATCTTGTTGATATTGATGTCGTCGTAGCGGACTTTTCCGTCTTCAATATCGTAGAAACGGTTAATCAAATTCGTAATGGTCGTTTTGCCAGCCCCTGTAGGACCGACAAAGGCAATCTTTTGCCCAGGTTCAGCGTAAAGAGTAATGTCATGGAGGACGATTTTATCCGGCGAATAGCCAAAGTCTACGTGATCCATAGTGATCTTCCCTTTTAGCCAGGTATAGGTTACCGTTCCATTGCCATGTGGATGCTTCCATGCCCATTTTCCCGTTCTTTCTTTCACTTCGATTGGGTTACCATTTGCGTCTTCTTTTGCATTCACAAGCTCTACGTAACCATCGTCTTTTTCCTTAGGGGTATCAATCATTTCAAAAATTCTTGTAGCGCCCGCTAAAGCGAGAGCGACGACGTTAAACTGCTGAGAGATTTGTCCGATTGGTTGCACGAAATTCTTTGAGAAAGAGAGGAAGCTAATGATGGTGTCTACCCCTACAATCATTGGGCCAAACAAACTAAGCGAAGTAAAGCCGTTTATCGTCCATAATCCTCCGATTAAGCTAATGATGACGTATTGTAAGTTCCCAAGCTGGTTCACCGTTGGCATCAAAACATTGCCAAAGCGGTTTGCCTTCGTGGCGAAAGTGAATAAGTTATCATTCAGCTTATCAAACCCTTCCACGTTGCGGTTTTCGTAATTGAATACCTTAATGACTTTTTGCCCCGTGGTCATTTCTTCGATATAGCCATTCGCTTTGCCTAAGGCAATTTGCTGAGAAACAAAGTAACGAGCGCTCATTTTCGCGTAGTACTTGCTCACAAAGAAAATTAGGATGGCGAAAGCGACGACAACAAGCGTTAAATAGACGTCAGTCATCAGCATCATAACCAAATAAACGATCATGCTGACAAAGCAAGAAAGCATCATAGGGAGGCAGCGCGAGAGCATTTCTCTAAGTGCATCGACGTCGTTAGTGAAAACGCTCATGATGTCACCATGGGTTCTCGTATCAAAATAGGACACTGGTAGCTCTTGCATATGTTCGAATAATTCATCGCGAATCCGCTTTTGGACGCCTTGGCCAATCCGCGACATCAAATAGTTATAGAAATAAGCGGAAATGACGCCGAGTAAATAGATTCCGACCATGACGAGAAGAATCGTTCCGAAATTCATCCCTAAATATTCGACTGTCCAAAAATCTTCTACTGGACGAAGCGTTTTCCCATCCCCTATCGTTACGTATTGCCCAACCACGATTTTGCCAATGAAGTAGCTTCCGATGGCGCTGCTACTCGTGCTTAATAGTACAAACAAAGCAACGAGGAAGAACTCGCCTGGATAATATCGAAAAACGTATTTTAGTAAGCGAAGCACCGCGCCAAATTTTGCGCGTTTGCTAACAGGAGCCATATTCCTCCCGCCTTTCATCGCTCTCATATTAGGACCTGGCATCGAAATCACCTCCTCCACCGAGTTGAGAGTCAAATAGACTCTTGTATATGTCACAATTCTTCAATAGCTCTTCGTTATTACCTTTTGCGACGATTCTCCCATGATCCATGACAACAATCTGGTCACAGTCTTTAATGGAAAGAACGCGTTGAGAAATAATAATTTTCGTAATGTCTTTGCGTGTAGAAGATAGCCCGCTTCGAATCAAGGAATCCGTATGGGTGTCGCAAGCACTTGTAGAATCATCGAGAATCAATATCTTTGGATTCTTCAATAAGGCACGCGCGATGCATAAGCGCTGCTTTTGCCCGCCAGAAACGTTTGTTCCGCCTTCATCGAGCATGGTGTCTAGCCCCTTTGGAAAATCATGAAGAAAGCCGCTTGCTTGCGCCAAATCGCAAGCAGCCCAAATTTCTTCATCGGTTGCGTCTTTATTACCCCATTTTAAATTGTCGCGAATCGTACCAGTAAAGAGGGTATTTTTTTGTAACACGACCGCGACTGAATCACGCAAATTCACCAAATCATAATCTTTGACGTTATGATTAGCGACATCCACCTCGCCCTTCTCTACGTCATAAAGACGGGCAATAAGAGAGACAAGCGTTGTCTTGCTTGAGCCAGTCGAGCCGATTATGCCTAACGTAGAACCAGAAGGGATATCCAAATTGATATCGTTCAACACTGGCTTTCCTTTCACGTAGGAGAAAGTGACGTTTTTAAAAGAAATCTCACCATTATCAATATTTTTTAAAGCGTTTTGCGGAGATTTAATATCCGGTTCCTCATCTAGGATTTCATTCGCGCGTTCGACGCTATTGCGGGCAATGGTAATCATGACGTAAACCATTGAAATCAGCATGAGAGAATTAAAAATCATGAAGACATAGGTAAATAAGCTCGTTAAATCAGCGGTGCCCATAATAGAACCGCCGCTATTGACAATGAGTGTCGCTCCAAAATACGCAATTAAAATCAACGCGGCATCAATGGCCAAATTCATAATTGGGCTATTGAAGGCCAAAATGCGTTCGGCGAAAGTGAATTTCTTATAAATAAAATCAGAGACTTTATTGAATTTCGCTTTTTGAAGGTCTTCGCGGTCAAAAGCTTTAATAACGCGAATCCCGTCCACATCTTCTTGGACGCTTTGATTCAGTTCATCGTATTTGTTGAATACTTCAACGAACGTTGGATGAACTTTTTTTGCGATAAACAAAAGAAGGAAAAGAATAATCGGAGTAATGACAAGGAATATCCAAGCGACTCGCCACTCTGTGATAAAGCACATAATTAGAGAAAAGACCATAAGTAACGGCGCCCTAACAACAGCGCGAATCGCCATTTGGAAAGCGTTTTGTATGTTTGTAACGTCTGTTGTCAAACGAGTCACAATCGAAGCGGTCGAAAATTTGTCTATGTTACTAAAAGAATAACGCTGGACCGTTTCATACATTGCTTTGCGGAGATTTCTTCCTAAGCCAGCACTCGCGCTTGCCGCCCAATAGCCAGCCATAATGCCAGTGAAAGAAGCGACAAGAACTAATAGAGCGATGATACCGCAATAAAGATAGATACCTTGGATGTCGCTTTCGTTAATCGCAGACACAAGATATTTCATCATGAATGCCACCAAAACTTCGCAAATACTTTCCAAAATGACGTAAATCCAAGCAAAAACGGTATCTTTTTTGTAATTTCCAATGAAATGCAGGATTTTTTTAAAGGAATGCCCCGTTGCGAGCATTTCTTGTTTCTTGTTTTTGATTTTACTCATAACTACCTCCTACGTTTTTCTTCACTTGTTCGCATACGCGCAAAAACGTTTGTTTATCTTCTTCGCTAATCCCTTTCTCGATAGTAGGAACAAGCGTCTTGTAGAGATCTTCAAATTCCTTATTCGCCTTTTCCCCAAGTTCCGTCAAGAGAATGATTTTCTTTCTTTTGTCTTTTGGGTCTAGTTTGACATTTAGATAGCCTTTTCTCACTAACTTAGCAATCGCTTGGCTCACTGTCGCTTTTTGAAGGTGAAAATTTCCCATGATGTCACTCGCGTACAAAGATCCGTGATGAGAGATATAGCCGACGACAATCCCTTCAATCCCCGTCAAATGGTTGGGGAGATGCAAACTCATGTAACGATCTAGGAACACTTTGATGTCATGATTTGTGTTTCTGATTGCGGTTCCAATTTCGTTTTCTTTTTTCATAATTCGTTCGGTAGCGAACTATTGTAATAAGAGCAAAGCAAAATGCAAGAAGAAACTGATTACAAAACACCGCGTGTTTCTATGCTATGAAAAATCTTATCCAAATCTTCTTTTGTTCTCGCGTTAGAGGAAATCGCTTCGCGGATTCTTTTATATCCTCTGAAACCCGTAAAGAAATGAGGAGCGATGCCCCGAAGTTGCATAATCGCAAGTCTTTCCCCTTCGTAGTTAATTAGTTTCGTAGAGAATTCTTTTGCCCAATGGACCGCTTCTAAAACGCTAGGAGCAGGATTAATTGAGCCATGCTCTAAATAATCATTGATGTCTTTGATTAAGTTAGGTCGGCCGACCGCTCCACGCGCTACCATCACTAGTGTTGCGCCAGTGATATCCATAGCTTTCTTCGCGTCGAGTGGCGAAAAGATATCCCCACTAATTGCGAAAGGAACGTTCACATGTTCGTTTAGGGCGCGAATCGCCTCGTAATCAGCGTGCCCACTATACATTTGTTTGCTCGTTCTAGCGTGAACGGTGAACATCGCTACCCCAGCGTCTTCTAAAAGTTTAGCGACCGTAAAAACATTGATGGAATTTTCATCCCATCCCAAACGGATTTTTGCCGTAACAGGCTTATGGGATGTTTCCACCATCGCTCGAACATAACGATACAAAGTGTCTGGCGATTTTAACATCGCACTGCCAGCGCCGGTTTTCGTTACTTTATTTACAGGGCATCCTAAATTCAAATCCAAAATGTCGTAATCAGCGTTATTTTCAAGAATAGAGATGGCTTTTTTAGAAATAGCGATATCGCTTCCGAATAATTGCAAACCAACAGGTCTATCAATGGAAGAGGTCGCAAAATATTCGTAAGTCCTTTTGTTCCCGTAACTCAACCCGCAATCGCTAATCATCTCGCTATAGGAAAGAGCGACTCCAAAAGGCTTCATGAATTCCCGATAAGGGAGGGAAGTAATTCCCGCCATCGGGCCTAGAATCACTTTGCCTTTAATTTCTAATCCGCCAATATTCATCGCGCCGCTTATTCTACTCTTTCTATAAAAACGAAAAAAGTTACAAAGAGCGGATGTCATATTTGACATTGCTCTTTATAACTTCTATCACTATTTCAAATGAATCGAATCGTCTTCTTCCGGCGCTACTTCTTTTTTCGGCTTTTTCTTACGAACGGCCTTCTTTTTCGTATCGTTAGAAGGCTTTTCTTCCTTTGAAGTATCGTTTGGTTTTTCGCTCGTAGTTTTTTCTTCCTTTGGAGTTTCTTCTACGACGATTGGTTCTTTTGCGTGAAGATTGCTTGCCTTTGCAACTTCTGCAGCCGCCGCTTTTTCTTCTTCCGTTACATTGATTTGATTCACAGTAGCCGTTTTCTTTTCGGTAAGAGTTCCGTTTTTAACGAGCTGATCGATTTCTTCGGCGGTAATGGTTTCTTTTTCAAGAAGCGTTTCTGCGATCAAAATCACTTCTTTTTTGTGTGCCATAAGAATTTCTTTGGCTTGTTTATGGCATTCTTCCACGATTTGACGAACGGCCTTATCGATTTCATAAGCGACTTCGCTAGAGAAATTCTTAGCAACATTGGTGTAGTCTCTACCAAGGAAGACACTGCCTTGATCTTGCTCATATTGGATTGGGCCAAGTTCGCTCATACCCCATTGGGTAACCATCATACGGGCGATACGAGTTGCCTGCTGGATGTCATTGCTCGCGCCAGTGGAAACATCATCAAAGAAGATTTCTTCGCTGGTTCTTCCACCAAGGAATCCCGTAATTTCCGCCAAAAGGTCTTTCTTTGTCAGAAGGAAGCGGTCGTCTTCTGGAGTCATCAGGACATGCCCACCCGTTTGCCCACGGGGAATGATAGTAATCTTTTGGACTTTATTAGAATGAGGCAATACTAATCCAATAACCGCGTGGCCGGCTTCATGATATGCATCGACACGCTTTTCTTGCTCGTTCATGCCTTTGCCAGATTTTGCAGGACCAGCGATGCGGCGGTCAATTGCTTCATCAATTTCGGCCATGCCGATTGTTTCTTTGTTGAAGCGAACGGCAAGAATTGCGGCTTCATTGAGAATGTTATCGATATCGGCACCAGAGAAACCAACCGTGCGTTTTGCAAGGGCATGGAAATCCACGGATGGGTCGATTTTCTTGTTTCTTGCGTGAACTTTGAAGATAGCTTCTCGTCCTGCGCAATCTGGAAGAGACACCGTGATAATGCGGTCAAAACGGCCTGGGCGCAATAAGGCTGGGTCAAGAACGTCATCGCGGTTAGTCGCGGCGATAACCAAAATGCCAGCGTTATATTCAAAGCCATCCATCTCAACGAGGAGTTGGTTTAGCGTTTGTTCACGTTCATCGTTTCCACCGCCTAATCCAGCACCTCTTTGGCGACCGACCGCGTCGATTTCATCAATGAAGATGATGCATGGGGCACTTTGTTTTGCGCGTTTGAACAAATCACGAACGCGTCCTGCGCCAACGCCGACGAACATTTCAACAAAATCAGAACCAGAAATCGAGAAGAACGGCACTCCTGCTTCTCCAGCTACGGCTTTCGCTAAAAGGGTTTTTCCGGTTCCTGGGTTACCAATAAGGAGAACGCCTTTTGGGAGACGGGCGCCAAATTTGCTATATTTCTGAGGATTTTTTAAGTATTCGACAAGCTCGACCATTTCGGCTTTCTCTTCGTCGCATCCTGCAACGTCAGAGAAACGAACTTTGCTCTTGTCTTCACGTCTAGCGGGTGACTTATTGAAGTCGAGCGCTTGCCGGTTGCTTCCGTTTACCGATCCGCTGATACGAGCGAAGAAAATGAAAGCGAGGATTCCAGTTCCTACCAAAAGCAAGATTGTTGGTCCCCACGTATCCCACCAACTTACCGTGAAGGCATCACCGACTTTGTAATAAGCGGTTTGCCCTGCAGGAAGAACATTTAATTGATTTGTTTCTTCAACACGGTTCATGAAAACATCGGCCCATGTCACTAATTTAGTAGTGTCTTCCGAATAATTATAAATTCCTTTATTATCCGAATTTTTTTCTTGGAACATGACTGCCGCAAATTTGTTTTTGCTCCATTCATCATTTTCAAGAATGACTTGATAACGATATTCTTTGCTGCCTTTTATGGTTCTAGCAACACCAGATACCGTTGTCGCTCGATATCCTTGCGAAACCTCAACCGTTTTTAAATAAATTGCATGATTGTCGGTTTTATTAAGATCGGTAATGAGATTACTGCCCTCCATTTGATAAGAGGTTTCGTTGACTCTTAACAAATCGCTTAGTTGGCTTTTTGCCCAAGGGGTCGGGGTATTGAAGGCATTTTGAAGAGAAACCACCAAAATGAAAATAATAATCGCAGCGATGAGCAAATACGGGACGATGTAGCTAAACGCGTTTCGCTTGCCATTAGGATTGTTGTTCTTTTCATTCATAAGTTTCCCCTCCTTATTTCACGCCTTATTAACGGCTAGGGATATTGTTTTATTGGCTAATTGTGTCGAATTTACTCAATCTTTATTTGTAGGAAGATGAAGTGTCAATTTTGAGGTGTGATATTCCTTAAATACTTTGTGATAGCGAGGCACATATACGATTTTGCCATCCTTATTCACGAATACTGGCCAAATGTCACGGTATGAGCGAGGCATTTCCTCATCGAGGAATACGCGTCTCACTGGCACTTGATAGCCGCGATAAGAATAACTATCGCCAGGGAGCATCGTTCGAACGGTAAGTGGATAATCCTCCTCTTTAATACCGCGATCTAAAGCGCCCATTGAGAAATCGAGTTCGAATTCTTTCGTATCAAGTTTGGAAGGAGATTCAAGCCGATAAGAATAGGTAAGTTTGTCAGGGTCAGTTTCAATACTGACGATGTCGTATTCTTTAACAAGGTAAACATTCCCTTTTAATTCATAAGTCATCACGGGATTATAATCGAGAAGCATCGCGCGGATTTCCCTTAATCTTTTGGCGGTTAAAGGAATCTTAATCGGCGATTTGCTCGCGAAGAACGTCGCTAGAGCGGCTGCAAAATCATCGGGCGCTAAAGCGATAAGCTCACGAATTCCAAGTTCTTCTGAAACTTTGATTTTGTGAACAACCGCGCTAGCAAAAGAATTCTTTTCACTATATTCAGCGTTCATCTTTTCTAAGATTTGAGCGCGTTCAATCTCGTTCATTTTTTCGATTTCTTGACGGACCAAGCTACGCGTATGTTGATGTTCGTATAAAGACATATGTTCGCTATAAGGGACATTTGCTTTGCGGTTATGCTCGAGGATATCTTCTTTAGAGAAGGCTAGGAGTGGACGAATCACAATCATTCCATCATTGGAAGAAATTGGAGAATAGCCGTATCTATCGAACTTGTATCCGAGCTTCTTTGTCGTTAAATATGTCTCGAGAAGATCGTCTTGAGAATGGGCGATAAGTAGCGCATCGGCGTTATATTTGTCATAAATTTTCTTAAAGAATTCATAACGAACCTTTCTAGCCCAACACGCAAAGTTCGTTTCTTTCCCGGCTTGATCGATCGTATTGGTATCTAATACTTCGAGAGTGAGATTTTTCGCTAGGCAATATTCTTTCAAAGCACTTTCTTCGCCTTCAATCGAATCATAGCTATGATAATTAATAAAACAGACGATTGGCTTGATCTTTTGGGAGAGAACCAGGTCAAGCAAACACATCGAATCCGGTCCATAAGCACAGGCAAGGATATATGTATCTTTTGGATTTAATGCTAAGAAGTTCGCGCTCATAAAGTGCCTCCATTTTCATAATGTCTTATCAAGAACAATTTCAAACATCGCAGCGGCTTGTTCTTTTTTCGCAAAAGGGCGAATCTCTTTGACTTTGATTTCAATGAAGTGTTTGCCTAATGATAATGAGACAATATCTCCTTCTTTAATCTCACTCATCGGTTTAGCGGTTTTTTGATTAATGAGGACATCGCCATCATCGCATAGTTCTTTTGCGGTTTCGCGTCTTTTGATAAGCCGCGACACTTTTAAGAATTTATCAATTCTCATGCAAGAATTGTATCACTATTTCGCTCTATCCTTTAAGGATAAAGCGCGAAAATTCTTTATTTTCTAATTTCTAGCTATCTTTTAGGAATCTAATTTCTTTCCTAAAAGAACGTTTGTTTAGGCAAAAAGAGTAAAAAACTAGGATGGGGCTTGAGACTAAAAAATTATTATCTATGCAAATCCCTAACGAATTCCATGTCGTGCCGCTAACGCGTGAATGATTTTCACGATGTTTTCTAGTGAGCTCACCCAATCATCTAGCTTTCGTAAACGGATTCTTAATTTTTTATCCAAAAAACTTACCGTGATTACTTTTAAAAATGGGGTGAGAGCTTGGAAAAGTTCAATCCCGATGCCATCAACTCTTGAAAAACTATCTGCCATAAGGATATCGATAAGGCCGTTTTCCTCTTGTACGTGTACGAATTCAACATGACTCACAATCAAATCAATGCGTTTCTTTTGGAATAATAGTGAGACCTCTTGCGGAAGCTTTCCGTATACATCGCGCATATGCTTTTCGAGCTTCTTGACTTCGGTTTCATTTTCCGCGTCTTCTAGCTCTTGGTATAAAGAAATCTTATCGCTACTGCTTGCGTACTCTTTTGGAATGTAAGCGTCGATCGAGAATAAGCTTTTTGCCTTAGGCGGTTCTTTTTTAATACCCGTCTTTTTCTCTTCGATTGCCTCATTTAATAATTTCAAATACAAATCCAAGCCTACCGTATCAATAAAGCCAGCTTGTTCAGGCCCTAGCATGTCACCTGCACCGCGAATCAATAAATCGCGCTGAGCAATCTTATAACCGCTTCCTAGTTCAGTGAATTCCTGAATGGCTTCTAGGCGCTTTTGGGCATCTTCGTTCATGCTCTTATTTGGTTTATAGCAAAGATACGCATACGCGATGCGGTCACCTCTGCCGACTCTTCCTTTGATTTGATAAAGCTGTGATAAGCCAAAGCGGTCAGCGTCTTCTACGATAAGCATGTTCGCGTTAGGAACATCTATGCCGTTTTCGATGATAGAAGTGGCAACCAAAACGTTGAGCTTCCCTTCATAAAATTGCTCCATGGTTTCTTCAATGTCCGCTTTTTCCATTTTGCCATGTACGACGCCTACTTTCGCGGAAGGAATCGCTCGCGAAAGTTCGTCCGCCTTCGCGTAGATGGAATCAACGCGATTGTGAATATAGAAAACTTGCCCGTCCCGAGAAAGTTCTCTTCCGATTAGTTCGTAAACCATCCCCGCTTTATAGGGAGTAACG
Source organism: Caryophanales bacterium UBA4691 (assembly GCA_002404865.1). Lineage (GTDB taxonomy): Bacteria > Bacillota_I > Bacilli_A > RFN20 > CAG-826 > UBA4951. The sequence goes on from DHKP01000009.1 coordinate 50,096, forward strand.
TAAGTTTGTATCGGCATGCGGTTATTTGGGGCCGTGTTGATTTCGCTTAATGGCCGAATTCCTACAAGCGACATTTGAAGCGTGCGCGGAATCGGAGTCGCCGATAAAGAAAGGACATCCACGCTGTTTTTCAATTCTTTGATTTTTTCTTTTTGTTCAACGCCAAAGCGTTGTTCCTCATCGATGACCAATAAGCCTAAATCTTTGAAAACAATTTCTTTGCTGAGCAAGCGATGAGTCCCAATAGCAAGATCGATTTTCCCTTCTTGAAGTTCTTTGATATTCGCTTTTTGAATTGCCTCTGGTACGAGGCGAGAAAACAAGGCAACGTGGATGCCAAAGGTGGCGAATCGCTCCAGTGCGACTTCGTAATGTTGCCTTGCTAATAAGGTCGTCGGACATAGAAGCGCAACTTGTTTATGGCCATCGATTGCTTTGAAACAAGCACGAAAAGCAACTTCTGTTTTCCCAAAGCCAACGTCTCCGCACAACAAGCGGTCCATTACTTCCCCCTTTTCCATATCCGCTTTAATTTCGTTTAACGCTTTTTGCTGATCGAAAGTGAGTTCATGAGGGAATTCTCCTTCGAATTTTGTCTGCAATTCGTCGTCGGGAGGAAAAGCGTATCCAGCGATTTTTGCGCGAGTTCCGTATAAAGAAATCAAGCGATCAGCGAGTTCGTTGACTCTTTCTTCGATATGTTTTTTCTTCTTTTTCCAATCCTTGCCGGACAAATTAGAAAGTTTTGGGGCGAAACCTTCTCTCCCGGAATATTTCCTAACGAGACGGAATTGTTCAAGAGGTACGTATAAGGTTTGATTGCCAGCATAAGCGATATGAAGGTAGTCACGGTGCACTCCATCGTTCTCTAATGTTTTGATACCTAGGAATTGACCAATGCCGTTATATTCGTGCACGACATAATCGCCGGGTTTAAGATCTTCGTATGATTTTAGAATTGTCGCGTTTTTAAAGCGCGCGGTGTAACGGCTACTACTTGCGCGATGCCCGAACAATTCCGAAGAAGAAATATAGGAAATCTTTGCATTTCCAACCTCAAAGCCAACGTTGAGTGAAGCATCGCTCAAACCGATTTTTCCAATAGGAAGTTCATAGCCATTAACATTTTCAAACTCAATACCCGCTTCATGAAGCATATTGGCGATGGTTTCTCTTTGATGAGGCTCAGATAAAGCAATCACCACTTTCGCTGACGTCCCAAAATAGCTTTCTAGCGTTGGCATAATGGCAGATATGCCATTTCCGCTAGGAACAATCGGCATAATATTCAATTCATAGGTAGACGAGCCTGTTAAAAACCTCGCCCCATAACTAACAGGGTATTTTTTAGGAAGGGCTTCGCTAAGGGGCATGTAGTTGCGCAAGCCCTTAATAATGCGAAAATCGTTTTGTAGTTCTAAGAAATATGATTCGGATTCATTAATCAAAGAGGCACATGAATCTTGGAAATCTTCTTTTGAAGTAATGAAAACATCATCAACTGCAAAATATTCCAAAATGGAATGAGCTTCTTTGCTCGCATAAGAGAAATATTTATACAAACTTGGTTTATCATTCCGTTCGACAATATCCATCACATCATTCATGACGTTGCTATGAAGCATTTCTGCATTTTGAGACTTAAGATGTTTTTCTTCTTCCTCTAAGGTTATAGCAACATTTTTTGCAAAATCGTTAATCTCATCATCGCTTAATAAAGTCTCTGAAGCTGGCAAAATCGTTATAAAATCCACTTCTTTTAAACTATTTTGGGTTGCAGCATCAAAGGTGCGAATCGATTCGATTTCATCATCGAATAGTTCAATTCGATAAGGTGATAAAGAATTAACGGAAAAAATATCTACGATGTCACCACGGACCGCGTATTGTAACGATTGATCAATTTTATTAACGCGTTTATACCCAAGCCTAGACAATCTGAACTTTAGTTTTTCCAAATCTACTTTTTCGCCTTTTTTTAATGTGACGATTGATTCTTTGAAAAATGAAGGGCTAGGCAAATAATGAAGTAGCCCGGCAGGATGAGTAATTAGAATTTTCTTACCAGGGGTTAATAATTGCCCCATCGCATATAGGCGTTGGGAAAGAAGGTCGCGGCTAGAAGAAATCGCCTCGGCGCGAAGTAGTTCGTCCACTGGGAAAAACACAATCTCTTCTTCAGGGAAGAAATTCAATAAGAACTCATATATTTTTTGGGCACCATATAGGTTATTTGCCACAATCGCGTAATTTCTTTTTTCTTTTCCGAATAGTCCCGAAAACATTACCCCAACGCCTAATGTGTCGTTAACGACAAAAGGCCCCTTCTCTTTGTGGAGGGGGGTGTTTGGCAAATAGTTTTGAAGCGCGTCAAATAATGTTTCCGTTAGTGGTTCTCCTCTTTTTTCTTTGAAGAATTATAAATGCTACTCGCATAATCGAAACTGTGGGTAACAATGTCTCTTAATGCCTTGCTCGCTAAGTCTGTTGCTTCTTCGATCGCGAGAAGCTCTTCACCTTTAGGTTTCCCTAAAACAAAGTCGACCGCATTTTTATAAGGCGGCTCTCCGATGCCGACACGGATGCGAGCGATATTTTCATTACCAAACTGTTGAATGATATTTCCAATTCCTTTGTGTCCGCCGCTAGAACCGTTTTTGCGTAAGCGGATCGTGCCAGGAGGAAGAGCCATTTCATCATAAACTACGACAATATCTTCTTCTTTGATTTTAAAGTAATCAGCAAGCGGCTTAACAAATTCTCCAGATAGATTCATGAATGTTTCGGGCTTTCCAATGATAATGGGTTCATTGAAAATCGGATTTTTGACAATCCCGTACACCCCTTTAAAACCAGAGCGGTCAAAAGAGGCGCCAACCATATCCGCGAATTTATCAAGGGTAATAAAACCCATGTTGTGTCTAGTGCCTTCGTATTCTTTGCCAGGGTTTCCTAAGCCAACAAATAATTTCATTCTACTTTTGCCTCGATTGGCTCGGACTCAATTTTGCGGATGACTGTAATCATTCGCTCAATCTTTTCGCGGTCATAATATTCAATTGGGGTGTCTAATACATTACCGACCATTTTTTGCTCTGGTGTGGCATTAGGGTTATTCATAAGCATCTTAATAGAAGCTTTGAGCATCAGTCTTTGCGCCCATTTCAATTTTTTGAAATCGAAGTCCCCACGAACTTGGTAATAGCGGATATGATATGGACTTAAATAGTTGCGGTCGATTAACTCTTTTCTGCCTTCGTCTGTTGGAAAAGACATGCCACAGCTAAAAACCAATACATCTTTATTTTTTAATCGCCCTTCATAATCATAAAGAAAATCGTCAATGCCTTGGATCAAGCCGTTATTGACCCATCCTCCGTAAACAACAATTTGATAATCATCGATATTTTTCCATTTGAATTTTTTTAACGGAAAGACATCACCATCAACCGCGTGAGCGATATCGGTCGCGTATTTTTGTGTCGAGCCACAACTGCTCGTATAAAGTACTAATGTTTTTTTCATGAAGGTAAGTTTAGCACATTCTTTTATAGATAAAAGAAGGGGCAACAACTACAATTAGAGCAATTATGAAATTAAAAGATTGGTTTGCTGATTTCGCACGCGGGGCAGCGCTAGGGCTAGGAATCTTACCAGGCGTCAGCGTTGGAACGGTTGGAATTATTGTTCATGTATATGACAAGTTAATCAATTCCATTGACGGATTACGTCATAAATTTTGGCAATCGTTTAAGACATTGCTTCCTTTAGGGATAGGCTGCATAATTTCAGCGATTCTCTTGCTTCTTTTTTGGCAAAAAATTGCTAGACCATTTATTCCTTTTATCACAATCAGCGTACTTGCAGGAGCGGTCTTAGGCAGTGTTCCGATGATTTGTTCGCAAATTAAAAGCCGTGTCAATTGGTCGCTGATTCTACGCGTCTTAGGAGGATTCATTATCGCTGCCGCTATCGGCATAGTTTCGTTTTTAAGCGCAAAATTCAATTGGAATATGTGGAATTTTCAAAACGCTTTCTTTAACCCGTTCCAATTCTGGTGGATTTTTCTCATCGTATTCGTGGTTGGATTTGTTGCTGCCATTGCCTGTTTAATTCCTGGAATTTCAGGTTCCATGGTGCTTTTTATCTTCGGCTTATATAATCCCGTCATTGGTATTTTTATTTCTCAAAGAGACAATGAAGGAAATGTGATTTATCCTTCTATTTTCCGAGATCAATCCCGTTTAGGCTCAGGAATTCTATTAATTATCGTATTATTAGTAGGGATTTTGCTTGGATTTTTTGTAATTTCCAAAACAATGAAAGTCTTGTTAGAAAAACATAAAACCGCCACGTTTGAGATAGTATTGGGCTTTATTTTAGGCAGCGTCGTTTCTATGTTCGTAAACAACGATATGTATAATGCCTACTTCAATCCGAACACATCTCAATGGTGGCAATTTGTCCTTGGAGGCATCTTGTTAGTCGGCGTTACAATAATTTCGTGGTGGCTAATTAATCGTGAAGAAAAAAGAAGTTCATCAGAATGAGAAAAAGTTTTTGATTGACGTTTTTCTTATACACTAAAGCATAGCGGTTAATTCAATATTCAGGGGGAAATATGCCAAGAACGTTTGCGCAAAATGAAGCGCTCAAAGAGCAAAGAAAAAAGAAAATCGAGAAGGCCGCCTTACGCCTATTTGCTAAAAAGGATTTTCTAGAAATTTCTGTCGATGATATCACGTCTCTTTCTCGTTGTTCCCATGGCCTTTTTTACCATTATTACCGAAACCAAGAGGAGCTATTCCAGGCAATCGAAAAAGACGTCTTATCTCGCGAAGAGAAGAAATATTGGATTGATTTCTCAAAGTTAGAGCAAGTGAAGGCGGAAGACGGGTTCAATTTATTCTTGCGTGCGCTTGAAATTATTTTTAATGGAGAAAAGGACGTTATTTATTATTATGCGGCGCTTGCTAGAAACGATTTTTCGCTACAAAAAATCCCCTCCGCCTATTATCGAGAAAGCGATAAATCATCTTTTTGTAATTTAATTGGAAAAGCAATGAAATGCGGATATATAAAACAAGGTAAAGTAGAAGAAATCGTCCACTTGTTTTTCCTCATTATTTCCGATAATTTGTCAAATATTGCTCAAAATAAGGAAAATTTCATTTCTTTAGAAACACTAAAACGAATTTTCTAATTCTTAATATATTCCTTTTGATTATTTTTTCTTTTATGATGAGAATAGATGGGAACATTTGAAACAAACGAAATCGATACCGACAATATTGCACAAAATTTTAATGATTCGCCTGACAATATTGCTACTTCGGATGAACTAACGCCGAAAGAGTGCTTTTTTAGTCAAGAAGATACCTCTTATGCGAAGAAAAAAAGAAACGATGCTTTGTTGCTCAAGGCGGGGGCCGTTCTAATGACATCCGCGACCGCTCTATTTGGTGGTTATATGATTACAAATGCCTTCCTACCAGAACTCCCCTCAATCGAAAACGTGTCCCAAGCAATTTCAAATAACTCTATCCACTACTCATTCGAGATCAAAAATAAGAATCGTTACACCCTTACTTATATCGTCCAAATTAATCACGAAGACTTTGAAAACAATGTCGTAAGTATCGAGAAGGAAGGAATAGTAGAAGGAATAATGCCCATTCCTTCTTATTCAGAGGAGATGGTAATCACTTCTTTATTTAAAGCGGCAATGCTCGATTATACAAAAACGGTAAAAGAATCCGTCATCCAAGGAGGTAAGCGCAATGCATAAGCCAAAGAAAATAGACGCCAAAGAAGCAATCATAAAGGAAAAAGATCCTTCCGTGATTAAGGAAATGATGGAGGAAGAAAAAGAAATCGTTCAGGAAAGGAAAATCGAAAAGAAAAAAGAACGAGCGAATTGGTGGAAAAGGAAAACCAAAAGCCAAAAAACGAATTTCATTCTTTCTTGTTTCGTCTTTGTTTTGGCCCTATTGGTATTGTTTATTTATATTTTCGCTCGTCAATTGTTTGGCGACGCTATCGGAGATACCTTATTCGGAAAAGACATAGAAAACGGTTTTGTTTATTTCACCAAAGTCGCCCCTATAGAAAAATGGATCGCCACTGCCGTTACTATCGCTATTGGATTTGTGGTCGCTTTTATTCTTAATCTCATCATCAAGATATCCACGTTCGAAAGTAAAAAAGCCAAGACGGTAGGAAGCCTTATTCGTAGCCTAGCAAAATACATTATCGTTCTTATTGGTGCCGGAAAGATATTAACAATCTGGGGTGTTGATGTAGCGAGCGTTCTTGCTGGAATTGGAGTGATTACATTAATCGTTGGCTTAGGCTGCCAAAGCTTAATTCAAGACGTCATCAGCGGTTTATTCATTGTATTCGATGATTTCTATGATGTCGGCGACATTGTCATCATCGATGGCTTTCGCGGAAGAATCAGCGAAATCGGATTAAAATCCACAAAAATTCTAGATTGGGGTGGAAACGAGAAAGCGATTAATAACTCCTCCATAACAACCGTTACCAACCTTTCGCGTGGTCCAAGTATGATTTTTATTACAATCAATATCTCTTACCGCGAAGATGTAGAACGCGTTGAAGGGATAATTGCTAACGCCTTGCCACGTATTAAAAGCAAGATTCCCGCCATCACGGACGGTCCTTACTACAAAGGGATTTCCGGATTCAATAACTTTGGAGTAGAACTCGCGTTCCTTTGCTTTTCCGATGAAAATGACCGCTTCCAAGTAACGCGCGATTTAAATCGTGAGATTTATCTAGAGCTCGCCAAAGAAAACGTGTTAATTCCGTTTCAACAAATCACCATTAATCAGTCTCTAAAAGAGGAAGCGTTTCAAAAAGCAAACAAAGAGCAAAAAGAGGAAGCAGAGAAGATAACCAAATCAAATCGTCCGAAAAAAGCGGCTCCGAAGAAGAAAACGTTCGCGGAAAAAACCAAGGACGTGTTCTTTAAAACGGCAAGCGGAGAATAATTAGCGTTGCTTTTTCTTCTCAAGCATTTTGTTATAGCGTTTGATTGAGACGTAAATGTCCTTCAAAGCAGGATACATTTTGCTATAACAATGGCAGAAAAGATAATCGTATTTTTGGGCGTTTTCTTCATTTGGTTCGAAAGTAGACGTGATTTGCACCATATTTTTTACGGCTTCTTTGACGTTTTTATATTCACCTATTGCTAAAAACCCTGCAATTGCCGCTCCTAAACTGCTAGTTTCGAAAGTTTGAACCCTAGAAACTGGTTTTCCCATGATATCCGCGGTTATTTGACAGATTTTATCACTTTGAGAGCCGCCGCCACTAATGCGAATTGCAGGGATTTTGTGGTGGATTTTGTGTTCGAAATGTTCTAATCCTTCGCGTAAAGCGTAAGCAATGCCTTCAATAATGGCGCGATAGACATGTTCGCTAGTAATAGCATCACTAAAGCCAACGATTGCGCCTTTCGCTAAAGGACGAGCAAGCCCAGGGCCCCAATACGGTTGAAGAATCAAGCCATCGCATCCAGGCGGGACTTGATCCAAGTTGTCATTGAATTTACTCGTTAAAGAATCCGTGGATATCATGTCTTCAATATGTTCTCCGCCGAACTCTTTCAAGAACCAATTAATCATCCAATAACCACGATAAATTTGGATATCCATGTTGAAAAAATCCGGAATCGCTGATGGATAGCCTGGCAAAAAAGGCTCGGATTCCGTATAACGTTTTCTCGTTGTTTCTACTGACGAGGCTGTTCCGTATGAAATTGCGGCAGTATGGTCATCGATTACGCCTAGCCCCAACGTCTCACAAGATTTATCGCTTCCACAAGCATACATCTTAAGCCCTTCGGGAAGCCCGGTTTTACTGGCGGCTTCTTTTGTGATACCCCCGATAAGCGAGCCTTCGGGGACGATTTCATTCAGCCATTTTCCTTTGATACCGAAGATTTGGCCTTGAAAGTGCTTCTCAGGGTTTTTATACCAACGACGATGCTTAAAGTCGATGGGATAATGACCTGCCATATTACTGGAACTGTCTTTCATTTCCCCGGTGAGCAAATAAATAAAATACGTTGAGATTGGAATGAATTTATCAATCCGCGCGTATGTTTCGGGTTCGTTTTCTTGAATCCAGTTTGCAACCGACCTTTTGCGATTGAAATTAATTGCATCCGTTTTGCCAACAAGTCGGAAAATCGCTCGGGCGGAAAGAGGAAGTTTCTTTTTGCATTCGGCGGTTCTTTGGTCAAGCCATAGAATCATTGGGCGAATGATTTTTTTGTTTTTATCGAGAAGGACCGCACTGTCGCGAAAGCAAGTTAGGGTAGTGCCCTTGACGTTTTTTACCGCTAAAGGATTAGACGTAACTAAACGTTTTGTGCAAGCGCATAAGCATTCGAAATAATAATTAGGGTCTTGTTCTGCGTAAGTTGAAAAGGTGGAGAAATAGGCGGGGGAATATTTTTCTTTTTCCATCGCCACCACACGCCCGTTTTTGTCAAAAATGGCAACGCGGACGCTTTGCGTGCCGAAATCCATCGTCAATATATAAGGTGAATCACTCATAAATGGCCTTCCTTGCTTTATTTTACCACGAGCGAAAGCGATTATGTGCTATCATATGGCGGCAAAACAAGAGTAATTTTATGATTATTTCAAGAGCACCATTCCGCGTTAGCTTCTGTGGCGGAGGAAGCGATATCCCTTCCTTCTATGAAAAATATGGCGGGTGCGTTCTTAGCACCTCAATCCGAAAATACGTTTATTTAGCGATAAACAAAGCGTTTAACGCGAACACGATCACGCTTAAGTATTCGCAAACGGAAGTTGTCACTGATCCTCAAGACATTCAGCACCGAGTTTTCAAACAAGTATTTAGTGATTTTGGAACAAAAGGAGTTGAAGTTACTTCTATGGCTGATATCCCGGCGGGAACCGGTCTAGGCTCTAGTTCTTCTTTTACGGTTGCTCTATTGAAACTCCTTTATACCTATAACGAAAAAGCCGCATCTACTTATAAAATCGCAAAAGAAGCCTGCGAAGTTGAAATTAATAAGTTAGGCAATCCGATTGGGAAGCAAGACCAATTCGCTGCCGCATATGGCGGATTGCGGTTCTATGAATTTTTCCCTGATGGATTTGTTAAAGTTGAACCCGTGATTATGAGACATGAGTCCTACAAAAAAATGCAAAACAATCTTTTGATGTTTTACACAGGCTTAACCCATAATGCGAACACGATTTTAAAAGAAGAAACAAAAAGTTTGAAAAACAATCGCGACAAAATCGAAGCGACGAAAAAGCTCTGTGATATGACAAGGGAATTGAAATATTCTCTAGAACAAAATAATGTCGATGCCCTAGGCGAAACATTAAAAAGAAGTTGGGAAATTAAACGTAGTTTAGCAGCGGGAATAAGTAACCCTCTCATTGATAGCCTTTACCAAAAGGCGCTGGAAAATGGGGCTATCGGAGGAAAGTTGCTCGGCGCAGGAGGCGGCGGTTTTTTACTTTTCTATGTCCCAACAGAAGAAGGAAGAAACAACGTGAGAAAGGCACTATCTTCCTATCAAGAAATGCCTTTTGAATTAGACCAATCTGGCGTTTCTATTATCTTCATGGATTAACAATGAAAGCACTAATTCAAGCCGGTGGAGCCGGAACTCGATTAAAAGCCATTACTGGAGATTTGCCAAAGCCAATGGTGAAAATCGGCGGAAAACCGATATTGGAATGGCAGCTTCTTTCCTTACAAAAAGCAGGCGTAAAAGACATCACGATTGTCATTAGCAAAAACGGAGAATCAATTCCTGAATATTTTGGGGATGGTAGGCGACTCAATCTAAATCTTTCCTACATAAAAGAGGAAACTCCGTTAGGAACAGCAGGCGCCTTATATTATCTAAAAGACACCTTTAAAGAGGACTTTTTCATTGTTTTTGGCGATTTGATGTTAGATGTCGATTGGAATCGATTTCTAAAATTCCATCAAGGAACTGGAGGGATTTTAACCGCTTTTGCTCATCCAAACAGCCATCCTTTTGATAGTGATTTGCTCGTCACGGATAATAGTGACCGTATCATCAAACTCGATAGTAAAAACAACGTAAGAGATTACTATTATGAAAATCTCACAAACGCGGGACTATATGTTGCAAGTCCAAAAATCTTTGCCTATGTTGATGCCTTAAAGAAAATCGATTTTGAAAAAGACATTCTTTCTTCTCTTATTCAAGTCGGTAAGGCTTACGCATATCGAAGCAGCGAATACGTTAAAGATTGCGGAACGCCAGACCGTTATTACGCGGTGAATCAAGACTTAAAAGCAGGAATTATCGAGGCACGTTCCTTACGAAACAAACAAAAAGCGATTTTTCTTGACCGTGATGGCGTGATTAATCGCTTTGTGGGTCTAGTAACGAAAGCGGAAATGCTTGAATTAATTCCTTCCGCGAGCGAAGCCATTCGCCTTATCAATAATTCCGCCTATTTAGCAATTTGTATTACCAATCAGCCTGTTGTCGCTCGAGGCGATACTTCCTTTGAGGAGCTAAAAAACATCCATAACAAAATGGAAGTGCTACTTGGAAAAAGGGGGGCATATCTAAATGACCTCTATTTCTGCCCTCATCACCCTGACAAAGGCTTTCCTGGAGAAATAAAAGAATTGAAAATTGATTGCGATTGCCGCAAGCCAAAAATTGGCCTTCTATTAAAGGCTCAGCAAAAATACAACATCGATTTTTCTTCTAGCTATTTTATTGGAGACACCCTCCGAGACATTCAAACTGGCATAAACGCAAACTGCAAAACAATTTTGGTTACTTCTGGCGACCCCCGCCCTGATTCTACTTTCCTTAACGCTAAGCCAGACTTTGTGAAAAAAGACATTTTGGATGCCGTGGCTTTTATCCTTAAGTGATAAACGTCCTTATTTATTTTGATTAAAGTTTTCTTAAGAGTATATGTGCCCTCTTCATTAACTCCTAAAATGGCGTCGTAATAGAAAATTGGATTGTCAATTGTCTCCCGAACTGGCAAAGCAACAGCCACAAGCGGTTTGTAGCATATGCTGCGCAATGCTTAAACATCGTTTGTTTTCGCTTTACCATCCTGGCTTATCTTATTCGCTAAAAACCGAGGAAAACAAGCGTTCTGTTTTATATACTCGTGAGTATAATACTTATGAGTATATAAGAAAGAAAACATGGTTCGCTTTTCGGAAATAGGAAGATCAAACCGAATTTTTGCCTTGCTTAAGTTCAAGATATCGACTATTGACGCAACTAATTTTGTGGGGTTTGGGATTTTGTGTAATCGTTTTCCTCTAAGACGATATTTCAGTAGTTTTTGTTAAAGTATTTAGCGATTCCTTTTGAGTACTTAACATTTATTTTGACTAGTGTAGTCCTCTCGAAAGGAAGTTCTTCTCGCTATTCTGATGACCGAGTCCACTTTACGTCAATCACATATAAATAAAGACTTTGTTAATAATTAGGCGTTTCTATCGATATTCAAATCAAAAATCAAAGATATTTCTTCCCTTTCTTCTTCTAAGAAGAAACCCCACGTGTTAATATTTAACGCGTCAGGGCGCTTTCGAGCGCCTCAATTAGATTGTCATTAGGAGGACAATATGGCAGAAAAGAAGTACGTTTACTCCTTCAAGGAAGCTCACCAGGCTCATCTTGGTAAAGAAATCCTTGGTGGAAAAGGCTTCGGATTAGCCGAGATGACCGCTGCTGGAATCAACATCCCAGCCGGATTTACCATCTCCACTGAAGCTTGCAATCTCTACTACGAATCCGGAAAGAAAATCCCTGATTTCGTGTGGAATGACATCGTTAATCACATTCATGATGTCGAAAAGACCGTCGGTAAATCCTTCGGTGGAGGCAAAGGAATGCCTCTCCTTGTCTCTGTTCGTTCTGGCGCCCGTCAATCCATGCCGGGTATGATGGATACCATCCTTAACCTTGGTTTAAATGACACCACCGTTCAAGAACTCGTTGACGCAACTGGCAATGAACGTTTCGCTTGGGACAGCTACCGCCGTTTCATGCTCATGTTCACAAACATCGCCAAAGGACATCCAAGAACCGAAATGGATGCGATGTTAGACAAAATCAAAGAAGACAATGGCTATAAGCTCGATACGCAAGTCACCGTCGCTCAACTCAAAGACCTCGTCAAAGAATACAAAGCCTATTATAAAAAAGTTTTCGGCGAAGATTTCCCAACTGACCCATATGAGCAATTAAGAGAAGCTGTCGCCGCAGTCTTCCGTAGCTGGGACAACCCACGCGCCAACGTTTATCGTCAAATGAACGGTATCCCATATGAATGGGGAACCGCTGTTAACGTTCAAACCATGGTCTTCGGAAACATGGGAGAAGATTCCGGAACTGGTGTTGCTTTCTCTCGCTCCCCAAGCGATGGCACGAAAGAAATCTACGCTGAATTCCTTCCAAATGCTCAAGGTGAAGACGTCGTCGCCGGCGTTAGAACCCCACTACACATCGATGAGCTCAAGAAGAGAATGCCAGATGTTTATGATCAATTCACCAAAACGATCAAGAACATGGAAGCCTACTTCAAAGATATGCAAGATATGGAGTACACCGTTGAAAAAGGTAAACTCTATTTCTTACAGACACGTAACGGCAAGAGAACCGCTCGTGCTGCTTTAAAGATCGCTTGCGACCTCGTCGACGAAGGATTAATCGACGAAAGAGAGGCTTGCTTGCGCGTTGAACCAAAACAACTCAACGACCTTCTCCACCCAACCTTCGATGAAGCTGATCTTAAAGCCCATAATCCTGTGATCAAAGGACTTCCTGCTTCTCCAGGCGCTGGCACAGGTGCCATCGTCTTTGACGCTGATGATTGCAAAGCCTGGCACGATGAAGGCAAGAAAGTCATTCTTGTCCGTGCCGAGACTTCCCCTGAAGACATCATCGGTATGGTCAATAGTGAAGCTATCCTTACCGCGCGTGGAGGTATGACAAGCCACGCCGCTGTCGTTGCCCGTTCAATGGGTAAATGCTGCGTCGCCGGCGCAACCGAAATCGTCGTCAACGAAGAAGAAAAGACCCTCAAAGTCGGTGACAAAGTTTATCACGAAGGTGATATTCTCTCCGTCAACGGCACCACTGGCTTAGTCTATGAAGGCGCCATCAAGATGGTTCCAGCAGACTTAGGCGGTGACTTTGGACGCTTAATGGGATGGGCTGATAAATATCGCCGTCTCAAGGTCCGTGCAAACTGCAATACACCTGAAGACGCCCACAATGCCCAAAAATTCGGTGCGGAAGGCATTGGCCTATGCCGCACGGAACGTATGTTCTTCGCGCCAGAACGTATTCTCAACATGCGTTCGATGATTCTCTCTGACACCACCGAGCAAAGAGAAGCTGCGCTTGAAAGAATTCGTCCATTCTTAATGGGTGACTTCTATGATATGTACATGGCTAACCCAGATAGCCTTGTCAACATCCGTCTCCTTGATCCGCCACTTCACGAATTCTTACCGGAAATTAGCGATGAGGCAACCATCAAAGATATCGCGATGAAACTCAACGTCACGGAGCAAAAAGTTAAAGATCGTATCAATCAACTTCACCAAGCTAACCCAATGATGGGATTCCGTGGTGTACGTCTATGCGTTGCTTATCCAGAAATCTACGCGATGCTTGCTCGTGCCATCATGCAAGCGGCAATCAAAGCGAGCAAAGAGCTTGGTCACGATGTCGAGCCAGAAATCATGATTCCTCTTGCTGGAGAACTCAAAGAATACAAGTTCGCGAAAGACGTCGTCGTGAAAGCCGTCGAAGATGAAATGGCTAAAGAAGGCAAGAAGCTTGTCTACCACATCGGTACGATGATTGAAATCCCAAGAGGCGCCTTACGCGCTGGGGACCTTGCTAAAGAAGCCGAATTCTTCAGCTTTGGCACCAATGACCTCACGCAGCTCACCATGGGCTTCTCCCGTGATGACAGCGGTCAATTCCTCCCATACTACTACGATAGAAAGATTTATGAATTCGACCCATTCCAGACCATCGATGTCGAAGGTGTTGGCGAACTCGTGAAGATTGCCTTCCAACGCGGACGTGCGACCCGTCCAAATCTTCTTGTCGGTGTCTGTGGAGAAACAGGCGGCGATCCTTCTTCCATCATCTTCTATGATGAAGTCGGACTCGACTATGTCTCTTGCTCCCCGTTCCGTGTACCTCTTGCTAGACTCGCGGCTGCTCAAGCCAACATCTTGCACGAGAGAGCGAAAGGCAAGAAATAAGGCTTAAACCTTAAATTTAAAGGCTACTAATCACCAAAGCGATTTGGTTCTAGTAGCCTTTTTTATTTTGAAAACTTATTTAGGATAAAAGCGATTCAACTCTTTTCATCCATCGCTTTTGCTAAGGCGTTCAATTTGAAATGGATGTCTAGCCTTTCGTCAATGGTTCCCACGAGCCGATCGTGAATAAAAACATTTAAATTCTCTTCGATATGCCCTGCGCGAACACCGCGGATTTCAATCACACCGTCTTCTAATAAGGTGCCAAGTTTGCTCCCGCCAAAAAAGATGGGGGCTCCTTTCCCGTGGCTTCTCCCTATATAGCCGACACGATTGTTATCAATATAAACATCATGTTCGTAAAGCACCGTAAAATCCATAACGTTATTATGGAACGTTTTTTTCTTTTTAGGAAATTTTTCTCATTATGAAAGAAATGCCTCTATTTCGTTTTCTTTAACGTGTGGGTAATAATCGTCGTATATCCTTCGTTTTCAAGCTTACGAGAAGCGTCTTTAATGGCTTTCATATTTTTGCTTAACGCAAAACAAGCACTTCCTGATCCCGTCATCATCGAGGCGAGGAGCCCAAACGATTTTAACTCGTTTACAACATGCTCCACTTCGGGGAGGAGCTTCTTCGCGGGTTCATACAAATCGTTTTGCATTGACTTGGATAAAAGGTCTAAATCACCGTTTTCTAATGCTTTTTTTACGTTATTTGTTTCATCGATTTCATGCCGGAATTCAAAGGAATCGGCTTCGCCATAAACCGCTTTGGTGCTAAGGCCTTGCTTTGGCTTAATAAGCAAACAGATGTATTGTTCTTTCAATGGAAAGGGGCTGATTTTCTCGCCGATCCCAGACACGATCGCAGGTTCGTTATAGAAAAAGAACGGAACATCCGCGCCGATGGATAAGGCGATTCTTTCAAGGGTCTCATTGGATGCGTTCAAACGCAAAATGCGGTTAACGCCTTGAATAATCGCTGCCGCGTTGCTGCTCCCTCCGCCTAAGCCTGCTGCATAAGGGATTTCTTTATGAATCGCAATGTTGAATTGATCTTTAAAATGAAATTCTTCGCGCATTGCGTTAAGTGCCTTCATGCAAAGATTATGACGGTTATTGCGCAGCCCGATATCGTCACAAGTGATAAAAGAGTCAGGGGAATTAGGTGTTTTGCATAATTCGATAACGTCATGCAATTCAAGCGGCAAGAACACCATTTCCAATTGATGATAGCCATCGTCTTGCTTCCCTAAAATATGAAGCGAGACATTAATCTTGGCGTGAGAATGGATAACCAAAGAACTTGGAGCAAACAGCATAGTGCGAGATTGATAATACTAGTAATTTTTGTCAGTGCAATATCGACAATAATTTTAAGTAACTATTTAAGTCAATTTCTTCAGGGCGCTTGCTAGGTAAAATCCCACATTGCGATAAAGCGTCCTTTGCTTTTTCTTCGTCTTTTAAGTAAAAAGAAAGATTGTTCAATATCGTTTTGCGGCGATGCAAGAAAAGCGCGGAAGCGAAAGAATATAGAGCGTTAGCCAATTCGATAGAGGCGCCTTCTTTAAACGTTAAGGTGAAAACCAAGGAATCGACATGTGGGGATGGGGTGAAAGAAGTTCTAGGAACGACAAATTCCTTTTTGATGATACTTCGATACGCGATTAATAGAGATAATGGCCCATATCCTTCTTGTTTAGGCAAAGATGATAAACGCGAAAATACTTCTTTTTGCACCATTATTGTAGAGATTTTACAACTTGAAGCGTTTAGAAGAACTCTCTCTAAAAGAGAAGAAGTGATGTAATAAGGGAGATTTCCGATAATTTTTGTAAACGGCGACATATCGTATTTCAACGCGTTTGCTTGATAAATAGACACATTGGTAAAACCTTCAAAATCGTTTTTTAATTTCGTAATGAGTCCTTCATCGATATCAATCAATGTCGTAGGAACGTTATGCATCGCTAAATAGAAGGAGAGCGAACCTGCCCCACTGCCGATTTCTAATACGCGATCATCATGATCGACCTTTAATAAATCAACGATTCGTTTAGAAACATTTTTATCGATTAGAAAGTTTTGCCCTACTTCGTGCTTAGCTAATAATTTATATTCAGCGATGGTTTCAAAATAGCGATTCTCATCCATGTAACGCTTCCTCCAAATCTTTTTTCGTGAGTCCTAAGGCATTAGCCCGTTTTAGTAGCGACTTCCCATTCGTGAACCCAAGATGAAATTTGGCACTGATTTTTTCACGGTTTCTTGTCGCTTCATCGCTTGATACTAGATGCAAATCAAATAAGTCTTGGTAAGTTAATGACGCTTTCCCTTCATAATGGGAGGGAACTAGATGACTAAGTGCTTCGAGGATTACGTCTTTACTAGATTCAGCGACTCCTACTTTATGGTGTTTGATCGCTTTTTCTTTTGGAATATACGCGTGAAGCAAGCCAGGAATGCTCTCGTCTAAAATATCGCGAATCCGTTTCCCTGGAGAATCAGGGTCAGTAAGAACCACAACATCACGTATTTTTATCGATTCTTTGATGAAGTTTATTGTTTCACGTGAAACTTCAGAGCCGTTGGTGATAACAATATCAGCGTCAAGAAAAGACTCGATTAAATCTTTGTCGGTCTTTCCTTCTACAACAAGTAGCGCAGGGTATCTATTCATTGTTTTGGCTCCACGTGAAACAAAGAAGCGACATTATCACGAATCGCTTCCGTTATTTCTTCTACGCTTAATTGTTTCAAAAACGCGATTTGATTGACGATTTCTTTAACGTAAGCGGGGTGATTTTCTTTTCCGCGGTATGGCACTGGGGATAAGTATGGCGAATCGGTTTCGCTTAATATTCTATCAAGCGGACAGAGGATTACATTTTCTTTCGGCACTACGGCGTTTTTGTAGGTTATTGGCCCATCAAATCCGAAATAGAGGCCTAATTTAGTGAATTCATGAAGGAGTTCGCTAGAGCCGCTATAGCAATGCAAAACCGCATGATGGATGAGCGGATGCTCTTTTAGCAAAAGCAAGGTTTCTTCGCTCGCATCACGAGAATGAATGCTGACAGGCAAGGAAAGTTCGTTTGCCAAAGCAATTTGTTTGATGAACCATTCTTTTTGCAAATCATGGTTCATTTTTTCTTTATTCCAATGATAGTCGAGGCCAATTTCGCCAATCGCAACAACTTTTTTGTCCTTGGCGAGTTCTTTTATTTCAAGCAAAGAGCTTTCTTTTTCTTCTTCGATATTTTCAGGATGGATTCCAACCGCTGCGTAAACGTTGGGGAATTCGTGTGTGATCATAACGGCTTTGCGGCTGCTTTCTAAATTCCAGCCCGGGACAATAAAAAGATTTACCCCCTCTTTCATAGCTTCTTCAATGATTTCTTTCCTATGAGGGAAAAGAGAATCGTCATTGATGTGGCAATGCGTATCAATGTAGGTCATTTTCCAACGCAGAAGCGCGAGAAAATCTCATCGGTGAGATCTGTCGTGACTTCTTCCCCCAATAACTCTCTAGCCGCATTATAAGAGGCGGATAAATTCACGGAAATCAGATCGATTGGCAATTTTGCCGCGCAATCGCTTTCCGCTTCTGAAAGGCATTTATCAATTTTTCTAAGTAAGCCTAATTCTCTTACGTTGCTTAAAGAAGGGTTTACGTAAGCTTCGCTAGAAACGCCTAGTGTCTCGTATATTTTATCGAGTAAGGGCTGGATTTTGCCTTCAAGGGCTGAAATATAAAGCGCGCCTTCTTTCTTCTCTTTGACCAAATCGCTTTTGTTATAAACCAAAATCGTTTTCTTGTCTTTCGCGTAATCAAGAATCTTTTCGTCCACTTCTTGCAGTCCTTTCGTTGCATCAAGAAGGAGAATAACTAAGTCTGCTTCTTCAATCATCTTTTGGCTTTTGACCATACCAAGCGCTTCCAAAGCATCTCCTTCTTCGCGAATTCCAGCGGTATCTAATAGATGGAGCGGAATTCCCTGAAGATTGAGTTCCCCCTCTACGACATCGCGCGTTGTGCCAGGGATATTGCTAACAATCGCTTTATCTTCATGAAGAAGCGCGTTTAATAAACTTGATTTGCCGACATTTGGCTCACCAACCAAGGCGACTTTCACGCCTTGTCGAATGATGATGCCTTCTTCTCCGCCCGCGATAAGCTTTTGCACTTCTTCCCGAATCGGCTTAATGGCTTTTGCGATAGTATCAACGTTCGCTTCTTCGATGTCTTCGTATTCTGGATAATCAATATTAACTTCCACTAGAGCAAGAAGATCCGCCAAAGACTTTTTCAAAGGAGCAATCAAAGAACTAGTCTTCCCGAGCAAGGACATCAAAGAAAGATTTTTCGCTTCTTTTGTCGTGGCATTGATAAGGTCATTCACGGATTCGGCTTCCACAAGATCCATTTTGCCGTTATAAAAAGCACGCATGGAGAACTCGCCGCGCGTAGCGTAATTCGCCCCACGTTTTAAATAACAGCCGATGATTTGATTGGCGATGAGGACGCTGCCGTGACAAGTGATTTCCACAACATTTTCCCCAGTCATCGTATGAGGGGCTGGATAAGCAATAAGAACGACGGAATCGATAATCTCATCGCCTTCATGAATATTGCCAAGGAAAACGGACCTCTTTTCGAGGCCCGATATCTTGTGGGTAAAAATTTCATCTGTGATACTAAAGGCTTCGTCACCACTAACACGAATTAAATGCAAAGCACATTTAAGAGGGGCAGTGGCTAGCGCGACAATCACGTTCCCCATAATGTAAGGACTATTCCTTTCTTAGCTTTCCAGAGACTGCGTGAATCCGAATGCTTCCGCCTTTGGTTCTCACTAAGCTTTTTGCGTATGTGATAGCTTCTTCTTGCGTCTCAAAAAGTTTTATTGCTCTTTCCCCGGCCGCTAACTTGACTTGCCATTTTCCGTTTTGTTGTTTGCTAACATGGTAAACGCGGGGGAGAGAACGTGTAGGAGTGTCTTCTCCACGCTCTTTTATAGAAGATAGTTCTTTCTTCGTTTTAAGAATGATTACTTTTTTGACGTTCTTTTTATTAGGCGTTTGTATTGCTTCTTCGTTATTAGAAGGGGCAATAGGAGCGGAGATGGCTGGTTCTTCTTTTGTTTCTTCTACCTTTTCAGTCGTGACAGTATCCTCTTTTTTCTCCTCTAGGGTGTCGGCTTTCTCGATTTTTGGTTCTTCCACCGTTTCCTTTTCCGTTTCGATTTCAGGAGTATTCGCTTCTTCTTCATCTTCGTCAATCACAGGGTCCTTTGTTTGAGGAACGGCAAATTTGCGGATAAAGTTTCGATTGGCAAGTAAAAACATCGTCGATAACAAAATCGCAACAACACCAATACCAATAATAATGAGGGTCTTTTGTAGAGAGAAAGTGCTAAATAAGAAAGGCTCAAATAGGAAAATATCAGGGAATGAAGCGTTCCCTGGCGCGACGAAAACATAATCGAACAAAGCGATGAATCCAAAGTAGAGAACCCCTGGAATCAAGCCAAAGAAAGAATTACGGAATTTGATTTTTGGCTCAAGCTCGAAGAATAAATAATCAAAAACAACAAGAAGAGGTGCAATAGCAGTAAAGAATAGAGGACCGCGATAATCAATGAGAATTTGAACAAAATAGGCGCGATCTATAGAGGAAAACCCAAGAGATTGGATTCCAAGAACAAAAGCGTCGACTAAAAAATAGTTAATCACAGCCAAAAATGATAGGCCGGCGGAAAGCATCTTTAAAACACCAACGAATTTCGAAGTTGGTTTATCGGTCGTGATACTTACAATATGGGAAAATGCGGTAATCAAAGCAACCAAAGCGGCAAATAACCCCGCAATAACCCCAAATTCAAACAAATAATCTAACGGTTTGAGATTAGCAAAAAAATCTTTACTCGCTCCTTGAAGCGGCAAAAAGCCCAATATCATATTGAGCGAAGCAAACCCAATCGCGCCGATGATTAAGAAATTCAAGATTAGCGAGAACACATATTTCCCTTTTTTCATAATGTAATCCCTCCTATATAGAAAGATAGCTGCTCTTTCCAAATGACAAGATAAGTATAATCCCTACGTATTAATAAGATATATAAAAAACAAAAAAATTAGTGCTAAGAATAACGATTTTACATTTCAGGTTGAATAGAAAATTTAAAAACCTATTTATTTATCGTATGTTTTTTCGTTTTGTAAAACGCTAAGAATTATTCTTAAATATTTCAGGTTATGGTTTCGCTAAAGAATTTAACTGCTTTGTGGTAGATAATTCAAATTAATTTGCTCGGATTTTTCATTGAAAAAAGAGGTGCGATTTTGCACCTCTTTTCCGTTATTCTACGTAACGAATTGCTACGGCTCGTTCAGCACCTTCGCCACTACTCTCGGTTTTGATATGTTCCATACCATTTAAGGCATTATGGATGACACGTCTTTCATCAGGAGTCATTGGATCAAGTTGAACATCGACGTGACTCTTGAGAACTTGATTCGCGGTGCGTTTTGCCAAATAAGTAAGACGGGAATATTTATCTTCTTTATAACCGCCGACATCAAGGAGAATCCTATAACGGTGGCGGAAATGGTTTGAGACGGCCAAGCGGTCTAATTCATTAAGTGCTTGAAGAGTCCGCCCGTTTTTGCCAATCAACACCGGATTGCGTTTGCTATCAATGGAAACATGAATAATATCATCTTCAATCGCGCTGGTTGCGCTAGCTTCAATCCCCATCGCGTTCAACGCATCAATGAGGTATTGTTTCGCAAATTCCGCCGCATCTTCGATTGTATAAACAACAATCGTGGCTTTTTTAGAGAATAGCCCTTTCTTCTCTTCGATTACTTTATAAATGAGACGCTCCGCTGGAATGCCTAATTCAAGGCTAGCGGCTTGCAAACATTCTTCAATTGCTTTTCCTGAATATTCCTTCATGTGTTTTTACCTCTAATTTTTCTTCTTTTTTGCTCTTGCTATGAAAAGTTGAGTCAATGCAGTTTGCCCCATGGAAATAATGGCGCCGATCGCCCAATAAACACCCATAGCGGCAGGCAATAGGAAGCCGGTGATGATGGTGAATATAAGCATACCATAGCTAATCCACTTCATTTGACTTGTGGTTTTGTCTTGTGCTGGGTTTTTCGAAAGCTTAGGCATATTTTTCTGTCTACGCTTGTTGATCCATTGAGGTAGCATCATCGCAAAGAATTGCGTTGCAGCCATGATAATGAACAAAACCAAGGCCGACCACCAGCCGGTTGTGTTGAGATACCAAGTCCCGGTTGTGTTGAAAAGAACGTCTTTGATGCTATCGGAAAGACGGAGATTCAAAAACGAACCGCTAGAAAGAACCGCGCTGCCTTGCAAGGCATTCCAAACCGCAATGAAAACAGGGAATTGGATAAACAAGAACAAAATAGAGGAGAAGGGGGAAACTTTATTTCTTCGATATAGTGCCATTTGCTCTTGCTGCATTCTGGCCCTTTCGGAAGTATTGGTATTGCTATTAGGATATTTGGCCTGAATCTTCGTGAGCTCTGGTTGCAACATCTGAATTTTTTGTTGATCCATTGTGCTCTTAAAGGTGATGAGCATCAAAACTGCGCGAACAATTAACGTTACAAAGATGATAGACCAAATTTGACCCACACCCGTTAAATTCGGATCCATGCCGAAGGCGAATGTATCAACCATCCAAGCAACCGGGTAAACGATGAGACCTTCTAAGAAGCCTTTGCTCCAAGCATCACCATAGCTCTTGGCACCGATTTTAACTTCCCAGTTACTTTGATTACCGTAATGGCCATATTCGCCATCGCGGGTAGCAACGCAGCTACGATAGGAATTAAGTTTTGTCTCAATTTGGGACTGATAAAGGCGCGTAAATTCAGCAGTTGGGCATTTCTCGTTCCCCAAGGTGACGCGGAGTTCATTGGTCCACATATTCCAGTTGTACCAAAATGTTTCTTCGCCTTTTTCGTTTTTACCTAAGAATTTCTCATAGCCGAACGCTCGAAGAATCCCTGGGTTATATTCCGCTTCCGAATTTTCTTCGCCATCGCTATCGTTGACCGTAAAAGCGTTAACGTCTTTTGCGGTTAATTGGCTGCGGCTAGTAATGGTTTTCTCGTTTACGACGTATTTGCTGTCGATAGCGGACTTCACCGCGTTTTCGAGAACTTTTTTATCCATCTCGATGAAGAATTCTTGCGAAGGAATCGCATAATTGTTCGTTTTTGCTTGAGCTAAAACGTTCTTTACCAAGAAGGTGCTCTTTTTCGCGGTAAAATTCCCGTCTTGATCAACGGGAACGTATTCGTAAAGAATGTCATTGTCGTCAAATACTTGTTTTGCGACACCTTTGTAATCTTCAGGGATTTCGTCTTTGTTGCAATAAACCGTTACGCCTTGCTCATAAGGATAGGCGATATTCGCTTTATCCGCTGTAGAACAAAAAGTGTTGCAGCCAGTCAACAAAACAGCTGCACCAACAAGGCCAAGTCCCCCGATTAATTTAATTTTATTATCTCGTTTCAATGCCTGTATCTCCGATCTTGCCAAGAGTATCTATGAGTTCTTCCCTATTAGAAACGAACTCATCCGTTTTATACGATACCCGAACGATAATTACAATATCGTAAGGGAGGTTGAGGGACAAATCAGAGCCAATCATCGCCCGAATTTGTCGTTTGATGCGATTTCTTGTCACGGCATTGCCATTCTTTTTGCTAACGGTAATGCCAACGCGAGTCAAAAGCGTTTCTTTTTTGTGGTAATAAACAACAAAGTGTTTGCTTTTGACGGCACGGGATTCATGAATGATGGAATCGAATTCTTGGTGTTTTCTCACTCGATTGATGCGTTTCATAAAGCCCATTAAAACAGAAAAAGGCCTATCAAAAGGTCTTAATCAGCGATTTTTGCGCGGCCTTTGGCTCTACGACGAGCGAGAACCTGACGGCCATTATGGGTTGCCATTCTGGCGCGGAAGCCGGCTTTGTTACTGTGCTTCACTTTAGAAGGCTGATAGGTTTTTTTCATACGCTTTTCCTCCGAGTTTTACGTGCGTGCGGTATAGATTATAGGTATTTCGACTATCCTAAGCAACGAAAAACAGGCGAAAGAGTCCTAATCACTACACATAAATATAATACGCGCGCGCAAAAAGCGGGTATAAGCAATGCGCCATTTTTCTATGAAAAAGTGTTGTTGATATTTTTTCCACATTTTGTGTATAACGTAAAATAAGTCCGATAATACCTATATTAATTTTGAAATAGTAAATGTGATGAAAACCCTTACAATTTGTAGTTTTCCACATTCTTGAATATTAGCGAAGTTTTCCACAAGTTTTCCACATTGTGGGGAGGTGGAAAACTGCTTTTATCCCATGAAATCAAAGGTTATTTCCTTTTAAAATGTGGAAAAAATAATTTCTTTTCTTTTTTCGTGTTTTTCCTTAGGGAATGTGCTAAATTTTTCGCGGTCGAATTATGGAAAAAACAATCAGTGAAATTGCCGCTTTATGGTCGCGGATTCTCAATCAGATTCGCGAAGAAATGGGGAAAGAGAATAGCGAAGTGTTCGATAATTTTTTCAAAGACACTTACATCTCCAAGATGGATGGGAGGAAATTCATTGTTGTCGCCAATTCAGACGTTGCCACGCAGCTGCTTAACACAACTTTCAAAGAAAAGGTTAATTCCGTCATAAGAAGGGTTACGGAGAGCAACTACGAAGTACATTTTGTGTCTCAGCCGGAAGTGGAAGAAAAAGCGGTTGAAGATAAACCGAGCTTTTTCTCTTCTAGCAAGCTAAACCCATCTTATACCTTTAAAAATTTCGTCGTTGGACAAAGTAATCGCGAAGCTTATCAAGCTTCTTTGATGATAAGCAAAAACCCAGGCGAACTCTATAATCCTTTATTGATATACAGCAATAGCGGATTAGGCAAAACCCATCTTCTCCACGCGATAGGGAACGCAATAAAGGAATCTTCCCCTTTTAAGCGCGTTCTTTACGTGACAACGCAAGATTTCTTCGAAGAATACGTTAATTACGTCAAAGGAAATCACGGCGACGAAAATCTAAAAACGTTCTTCAAAAATTCCGTCGATGTGCTTCTTGTCGACGATATCCAAATGCTAGTGGGGAAAAGGAAAACCGAGGAGATGTTCTTCAGCATTTTCCAAACTCTCTACCAAATGAATAAACAAATCGTCATCACTAGCGATCAGCACCCCTCCAAGTTAGATGGTCTTGACGAGCGCTTGAAAAGCCGTTTCACTCAAGGGCTCCCTTTATCAATCAACCCGCCAGACAAAGACACCTGCGAAGCGGTTTTGCGTATGAGAATCGAAGCGAACGGCTTAGACGTGAACCAATTCGAGCCGGAAGTCATTTCTTACTTCGCATCGAAATTTTCCACAAACATTCGCGAACTTGAAGGTGCTTTAAATCGACTTATCTTCTATGTCGTGAACGTCCGTCCCTCTCAGCACATCACCATCGAACTCGCGATGGATTCGATAAGAGGGCTTATTGACGTAAAAAGCGATGAAACAAGTTTGTCAATCGCTAAAATAATCGATGTTGTCGCTGATTATTATAACTTATCGCCTGTTCAATTAATCGGAAAAATCCGGACAAACCAAATCGCCCTAGCTAGACACATCGCAATGTATCTATGTCGAACCTTGCTAGATGCCCAATACGTTAAAATCGGAGAGGCGTTCGGGGGTAAAGACCACGCAACCGTGATGAGCGCCATCGCAAAAGTGGGAAAAATGTTGAAAACTGACCCAAGCTTAAGCGATGCCATAACCGAGATAGAAGGAAGACTGAAATAGCGATAACGTCTAACGCTATTAGATGAATATGACTCGTGCTAAGATATCCTAGAATGCGGAAAAAGCGAAAAAAAACATCGAGTTTTCCACAAATCCACATCCGCTTATTATTATTAATATCTTTAATAAAAAAATAATAAAAACAATTAAGGAGGAACCACATGCGTTTCACGATTAATAGGAACGAATTCTTGAAAGGGCTCACTACCGCCAGTAGAGCAATCGGCAGCAAATCCACTAACCCCGCACTTTTATGTTTTAAGCTCGAAGTCACAAATAAAGGGTTGGAGATCACAAGTTCCAATAGCGATATTGCCATCTGGACGCTTTTGCCAGTGATGAAAGGCGATAAAGAAATCCTTAGAGACCTGATCCCGGGTACGGTGTTGGTGAATGCCTATACCTTAGTGGAATTCACCCGTAAAGGCGAAGGCGATGAACTTTCCTTAGAGGTGATTGATAACACTGCGAGAATCACCGTTGGGAAATTATCCGCTAACCTTGTTTGCATGAACGGAGACGAATACCCAAACATTTCCTTTGAGCAAGTCGCTATGCCGTTTTCCATCCCTTGTTCCAGTTTGATACAATTAGTCGACCAAACCTCTTTTGCGGCTTTAACAAAGGAAACGCGACCGATTCTTACCGCAATCAATCTTCGCGCGGAAAACGGCAAATTGATTGCCACTGCGACGGATAGCGCTCGTCTTTCCCGCAAATTCGTCGACGTTGATCCCGAATTCCGCTTCAGTTCCAATATCCCGGCAAAAACCCTTGTTGATGTCACGAAACTCCTTGACCCCGCTGGCAATGTCGAAATTTCCGCGTCAAATGAAAAGATTACGTTCAGTTTCAACAACGTGATCGTTTCTAGTCGCCTGATCGGAGAGACTTACCCGGTTTCGAATTCCATCATTCCAACGAATTTCAACTACTACTTGGAAGTGAATTCGCAACAGCTTCTTTCTGCCGTTGACCGCGTTAGCATCCTTTCGCAAAACGTTGTCCCGGTGGTGAAGCTCTCTATGAATGAAGAAACGGTTTCTGTTTCTACCGCAAATCAGCAAACGGGATATGGCGAAGAAAAACTCAGCACCTACACCTATGATGGCGATTCTTTGGAGATTGCCTTCAACGCAGTCTTTGTGACCGAAGCGGTAAAGGCCCTTGGGTGCGAAGACGTTCAGTTTTCTTTCATTGGCGAAATGAAGCCCTTTGTCATTAAAAACCCCAAAGATGATTCCGTCGTGGAACTCATCACGCCCATGAGGACAAGATGAGGCAAAAAAACGAAAATAGAAATCGGAAGAAGGGATGACGAAAGTCATTCCTTTTTTTACTACGAAGTAGTAAAATTTTTTCATGGGTAAAAACGATAAAAACAATCAAACAAATCAAGTGGTTACCATTTTCGGCGACTACATCACTTTGGGGCAACTTCTTAAGTTCGTCCACATCGTTGACGAAGGAGGGATGGCGAAAACTTATCTTTTGACCCACAAGGTTCTTGTTAACGAAGAGGCGGAGTTTCGACGCGGAAGAAAGCTTCGACCCGGGGACAAAGTCACGCTTGACGAAGGGAGCTTCCTCATCGAACGCAAATGATTCTTTCTCGTATTGAACTTCGCGACTGGCGCTCTTATTCCTCTTTGAATCTCACCTTTGACAAAGGGTTAAACATCATCGAAGGAAAAAACGGAGAAGGCAAAACCAATATCGCTGAGGCAATTCATTATTTGTCTTTCGCTCACAGTTGGAGAGTGGATGATGATACGCGTCTATTGCGGTTTGGAGCATCGAATTCTCTTATCCGTGCTTATGTGAGCGAAGGTGAGCTGAAGCGACTGATCGAAATTCGTTTGTCAAAAGACGGAAAGCGAATCTTGCTCAATGAAAAGCCACTTCGGAAATTGAGTGAACTTTCTTCACTTACGAACGTCTTACTCTTCTCTCCCATCGATACGGGATTATTCGTTGGCTCTCCTGGAAACCGCAGGAGTTTCCTAGACACAAGTATCGCGAAAACCGACTCCGCTTATCTCTCTTTAATCGGGACGTACCGCCACTTGCTTGCCGAACGGAACGCTTCATTAAAAGCTGAAAAGCGTAACCTCGACTATCTGGAAGTCCTTGTAGAGAGACTTCTAGAAGTAGAGAAGCCGATCATCGAGAAGCGATTAGCTTACGTCAATTCCCTAAACGAGCACCTTTCACCCTTGGCGAGTCGCCTATTTGGCTCTCATCGCGCCGTGAAGGTGGTCTATCGCCCTTTCTTAGAGATGAACGATAACTTTATCGAAGAAGGAAAAAAAGCCTATAAGAAGAGCCTAGAAAGCGACCTCATCCACAAAAGCACATCCTTAGGGGTGCATCGAGAAGACTTCGTTTGCTATCTCGATGGCAAAGACATTGGCGTTTATGGCTCACAAGGCGAGAACCGTCTAGCTGCCATCGCCTTAAAACTATGCCCCTACTTCCTTATCTCTCAGCCGAACAAAAAACCGATCGCGGTCTTAGATGACATTTATAGCGAACTTGATTCATTTCACGCAAAGAATCTCTCGACATTATTACTCACATTGAATCAAACCTTCGTGACTGCGACAAAACTCAATATACCCGGGGCCTCCTATATCGAGGTTACCGATCATAAAGCCTATAGGAGGAAAAGCGAATATGGCGAATGAAGAAAAAGATACGTTCGATGAAGCGGCAAAAGACGCTGGTATCAGTAAAGCCTCTCTCGAGGAAGAAGAAAAGAACACTTATACCGCTCTCGACGTCAAAGACGAGAAAGGCCTAGAAAAAGCGGATGCGAGCTATACCGCAGATAACATTCAGGTTCTCGAAGGACTAGAGGCCGTTAGAAAACGTCCAGGCATGTATATCGGTACGACAGCCGGAGCTGGCCTCCATCACCTTGTTTGGGAAATCGTCGATAATTCGATCGACGAAGCACTTGCTGGATATTGTACCCATATTGAAGTGACCATCAATAAAGGCGATAGCATTACCGTGACCGATAATGGACGCGGCATTCCTGTCGATATCGTTAAAAAATCTGGATTATCCGGCGTTGAGACTGCCTACACCATCCTTCACGCGGGCGGCAAATTCGGAGAAGGCGGCGGTTATAAAGTCTCTGGCGGTTTACACGGCGTTGGCGCGTCGGTCGTTAACGCTCTTTCCAGTTGGTGCGAGGTTGTCGTTCATAAAAACGGCGGTATCTACAAAGTCCGCTTCGAAGATGGCGGGCACATTAAAGATCGCCTTACCAAAATTGGAACTTGTTCCGAAGAAGAGCACGGCACAAGCGTCACTTTCTTGCCTGATCCAACCATTTTCACCGAAACCACTCACTATAATTACGAGACCATCAAGAATCACCTTCGTCAGATGGCTTTCCTTAATGGTGGCGTCAAAATCACTTTGACGGATAACCGTGGCGAAACACCAGTAAGCGAGGTTTTCCTCTATAACGGCGGTATCAAAGAATACGTCGCTTTCATCAATAGCGCGAAACTTCCAATCAATAACGAAGTTATCTATTGCCAAGGGGCGGAAGAAGTCACCTTCAATGATGGCAATAAAGAAAGGATTTACGCTGAAATCGCTATGCAGTGGGCGGATAGCTATAGTAACGACGGCGTCTATTCTTTTTGCAACAACATTTCCACAAAAGAAGGCGGAACGCATGTTGAAGGCTTTAATCTCGCTTTAAATCGCACGATTAATGACTATGCCCGCCAATTCAAATTCCTTGATGAAAAAGATCCGAATTTCACCACCGATGATTGCCGCGAAGGTTTGACTTGCGTTATTTCCGTAAAACATCCTAATCCGCAATACGAAGGGCAAACCAAAACGAAATTAGGCAATAGCGAAGTTCGCAAAATCGTTTCTACGATCGTTGGTCAACAGCTAAAAGAATATCTCCTTGAGCATCCAGAACAAGCCAAGCTCATTTTAGAGAAAGTGCGTATCGCTTCTCGTTCTCGTATGGCGGCACAAGTTGCGCGCGAAAAAACCCGCAAATCCCCGCTCGATATCACTACCCTCCCCGGAAAATTAGCTGATTGCTCAAGTAAAGACCCCACGCTTTGCGAGCTTTATATCGTTGAGGGTAATTCCGCAGGCGGCAGCGCTAAAAACGGCCGCGACCGTGAAACGCAAGCCATTCTTCCGTTAAGAGGAAAAATCCTTAATGTTGAAAAAGCCCGCGAAGAGCGAATCTTCAAAAACGCGGAAATCGGAAATATGATCACCGCGATCGGTGGCGGAATTCGCGAGAATTTTGATATTAGCAAAATTCGTTATCATAAAATCGTCATCATGACCGATGCTGATGTCGATGGTGACCACATCCGCATTCTTTTGCTTACTTTCTTCTACCGCTTCATGCGTCCTCTTATCGATGGCGGTTATGTTTATATTGCGCAACCTCCGCTTTATAAAATCGACTACAAAGGACAGGCTTATTACGCTTATAACGACGAACAGCTTGAAGTGCTTAAAAAGCAGCTTCAACTCAAATCAGGCTATCCATTCCAACGCTATAAAGGACTTGGTGAAATGGATGCAGAGCAGCTATGGGAAACCACAATGGACCCGAAGGTACGCAAGATGATTCGTATCACCGTCGATGATGCCGCTAATGCCGAAAGAGCATTCTCCGAACTTATGGGCGATGACGTTATGCCGCGTAAAGCGTTCATTGAGAAAAACGCAAAATTCGTGCAAAACCTAGATATTTAATCTTTTGGAGGCGAAAAAATGGACAACGAAGAAAAGAAAAACGAAGAGATTAAAGAAAACCCCTCCTCTAACGATGATGATGCGGCCATTATGGCTTCCGTCGATAATCGTTATCACGATAAAATCGACACTTCCGCAACCGCCGGCATTGTGCCGGGGCTTGTTGACCGCGAGGTCACTAGCGAAGTAGAAACCGCCTTCCTTAGTTACTCGATGTCGGTTATTGTTTCGCGTGCAATTCCCGATGTTCGCGATGGCTTAAAACCGGTCCAGCGCCGTATTATTTATGGCATGGACGAAGCGGGCATGCAGCCTGGCAAGCCATATAAAAAGAGCGCTCGTATCGTTGGAGATGTCATGGGTAAATATCACCCACACGGCGATTCGGCTTTATACGGCACCCTCGTTCGTATGGCTCAGCCCTTTTCGATGCGTTATACCCTTGTTGATGGGCATGGTAACTTCGGTGACATCGATGGCGATGAAGCCGCCGCGATGCGTTATACCGAAGCGAGAATGAACCGCCTTTCGGTAGAAATGGTGCGTGACATTAACGAAAACACTGTTGATTTCGTGGATAATTACGATGGCACGGAAAAAGAACCTTCCGTTCTCCCATCCCGTTTCCCAAACCTTATCGTCAATGGCTCTGAGGGCATCGCTGTTGGTATGGCCACGAATATGGCCCCTCATAACCTCACTGAAGCGATTAATGCGGTTGTTGCGATTGCGAAAAACCCATCTCTTACCCCGCTAGAGATTATGCAAAATTATCTCCATGGACCTGATTTTCCTACCGGCGGGACGATTTTAGGCCGCCAAGGGATTTTGGAAGCTTACGAAACCGGAACCGGCACCGTTACGATTCGTAGCAAATACCATATCGAAGAGCAAGATAATGGCAAATCCCGCATCATCGTTACGGAAATCCCTTACCAAGTGAACAAAAGCGCGATGATCACCGCGATGGCGGGGCTTGTCCGCGATAAAGTTCTTGATGGTATCACCGATATCCGCGACGAATCCAATAAAGAAGGCATTCGTATTGTCATCGAAGTCCGTAGAGACTGCGTTCCGGAAGTGATTGCCAATAACCTTTTAAAACACACACAACTTCAAATCAATTTCGGAATTATCAACCTTTGCCTTGTTGACGGCGCGCCAAAAATCCTCCCCATTACCGATTTATTAAACAATTATGTCGATTTCCAAGTTTCGGTTTTGACTCGCCGCACCAAATATCGCCTAACTCGTGATAGTGCCCGCGATCATATCGTCACAGGCCTTATCTTGGCCCATGATAATATCGACGAAGTCATTCATATCATCCGCGATTCCAAAACGGATGACGAATCTTCTAAGCGTTTAGGCGAAAGATTCGGTTTCACCGATGACCAAACGCAAGCGATTTTAGCAATGACCCTTCGCAAGCTCCAAGGCATGGAGCAAGACAAACTCCAGGCTGAGCACGCCCAATTAACGGCAAATATTGCTGAATACAACCGTCTTCTCTCTAGTCGCGATAACATCATCGACTTACTCATCAAAGAACTTGAAGACATCAAGAATCGTTTTGGCGATAAGCGTCTTACCGATATCAGCGATGAAGCCGCCAATATCGATAACGAAGACCTTCTTCCAAAAGAGGATATCGTTGTTCTTCTTACCAAAAACGGCTATATCAAGAGAATGAGTGAAGACACATTCCGCACCCAAAATCGTGGCGGACGTGGTGTTAAAGGCATTACGACAGGTAGTAATGACCATGTCGCCTTAATGGTTTATGCCCACACTCACACCGATATCTTGTTCTTCTCTAGTTATGGCACGGTTTATCGCTTACGCGGATATCAAATCCCGGATGCCGCTAGAGATGGAAAAGGCATCCCCGCCATTAATTTATTGAATCTCGATCAAGAAGAAAAAATCGTCGCCATTGTTCCTTGCGATGATTACCCAGAAGACAATTATCTCTTCTTCTGCACGGTAAACGGCGTTGTAAAGAGAGTTTCTTTAAAACTATTCGAATCCATCCATAGCAACGGCAAACGCGCTCTCGGGCTCAAAGATGGCGACATGCTGCTTGATGTAAAGAGAACCGATGGTCACGCCATTATTTCTTTGGCCTCTAATAACGGGAAGGTTTGCTCCTTTAATGAAGATGAGGTCCGTGCGATGGGGCGCGATGCTTCTGGCGTAAAAGGCATGAATTTAGACGATGGCTCGCACCTTGTTGGAATTACTAGCTCCTTAGAAGGCGACCGTATCCTTGTTCTTTCTAAACAAGGCCAAGGAAAGATTAGCTATGCAAAAGACACCGATATCCCGCAAGAAGACGGAAGCGTTCGTCATTACGATGGATATCGTCTTACTTCTAGAGGCGCAAAAGGCGTCATCTCGCTTAAAGTCACCGATAAAGGCGGCGAACTCTATGCGATGAAAGCGGTACGTGGCGATGAAGATTTGATGGTTGTCACCAACAAAGGCATCGTCATCCGTATGCCGATTGACCAAATCAAGGTCGCGGGTAGAAATACTCAAGGCGTCAAGATTCTTGCTTTAGAAAAAGGTCAATATGTCGCTTCTATTGCCATTTTGCCTCATGCCGATGAATCCGTAGAAGAAGTAGCGGATAATACTGACGATGAAATCAACCCTGCTTTAGTCAAAGAAAATGAAGAATCCGTCGAAGCGAAAGAAAAGGTTGTTACTCCAGATGACGTCGATGAAATTGATGAAGACGCATCTAGTGAAGACGATATCTCTTCCGGCAAAGACGACTTATAATCATCCGCTTAAATATGAAGCCGTTCATCTATTCTAACGAAAAAGAAGAATGCGCTTTCGAGGGCGTTCGCTTGAGAAAAAACCTCAAGGGCGCCCTTGAACTCGCTAAAGTGAGCTATGTTTCCAATTTTTTCGCCGCCCCCGATATTTTTCATACTTTCTCCCCTATCAAAGAAGACGTCATTAAAGAAGCAAAAGAAAGCGGGGCTAAAATTGTAACGAGTGTTTTTTATGCTTCTCACGATCCACTCTATACGTTTTTAGAAAAAACGAAAAACGGTTATGAAATCAGCAAATTAGGTCAAAAGACCCTACTTGCTAGCGATATGATTTTTGTTCCTAATGCTGAGTGTGAGCAATACTTGCTTGCGCTCGGATTAGAAATGCCTATTATCGTTTTAACCCCTGGGATAAATCTTTCTCGATTTGATGGAATCGATGAATTAGAAAAAGAAGTTTTCGGGAGATACGCTGGCTTGCAAAAAGAGCAAAAATACGTTATTTCATCAGGGGATTACAAGGATATTGAAGGATTAAAACGATTGAGTTATCTTGCAAAAATCCATCCGAATTTGCGTTTTTTCTTTTTTGGGAGCAATGACAGAGGCATTTCTAGTTACCATTATCGGAAGCGTCTTTCTAAACTATATGGCCAAAACATTTCTTTCTATGGGCTCGTGGAGGATGACGTCTATCGGAGTGCGATGAGCGGAGCGCTTGCCTATTTGTCTTTGGGTTCTCTACCTGATTATTTAGGCGTTTTAGATGCAATGAGCTCAAAAACGCCGGTTTATGAAATTACGCGTCCAATTTTTGGCAATTTGGCGAAAAACGGTAAGACTGGCTGGGTACATGCCGAAATCGAAAATCTCGACCAATGTTTTAGCTTAATGTGCCAAAGGGAGGAAAACCCGACTATAATCGAAGCGTATGAATTTGCTAAATCCAATTCTTTGCGAAAACTTGGAGAAGAATTAATACGCAATTACGAGACTTTATTAAATTCAAAGGAGAATAATTCAAATGATTGATGCAAAACTAATTGAAGAAAAGCCTGAATATGTTAAGGAAGCTCTATCGAAGAAAGGCTGGGATTTTGATCCTGCCCCACTTCTTGCTTTGTTTGAGACTCGTCGCGCCTTATTGAAAGAAGTCGAAACCAATAAAGCGGAGCAAAATAAATTGAGCGCAACAGTGCCTTCACTAAAAAAAGCAGGTGGCGATGTGCAAACGGTTTTCAAAAAAGTCAAAGAACTTGCCGCTTTGAACAAAGACAAAGAGACTGAACTTAGCAAAGTCGAAGCCGAAATTAAATCGCAAATCGAAGTCCTTCCAAATATGCCTGACCCCGATTTACTCGCGGGCGGAAAGGAAAATAACCACCCGATTTATCATTTTGGGAAAAAGCCAACGTTTGATTCTTTTAAACCGAAAGACCACGTGGAACTTGCCGAATCCCTTGGCTTAATCGATTATAAGCGTGCCGCAAAAATCTCTGGTTCTGGCACTTGGATCTATACTGGCTTAGGAGCGCAACTCGAATGGGCCCTTCTCAACTATTTTATTTCTACGCATTTGGCCGATGGCTATACGATGATTCTCCCTCCTCACATTCTTAACGAAGACAGTGGATATACGG
This sequence comes from Caryophanales bacterium UBA4691, assembly GCA_002404865.1. Taxonomy (GTDB): domain Bacteria; phylum Bacillota_I; class Bacilli_A; order RFN20; family CAG-826; genus UBA4951. Next base: position 84,479 of record DHKP01000009.1, read on the forward strand.
CTGGACAATTCCCAAAATTCAGGGAAGATGTTTTCTGGCTTGAAGGAACGAATCCGAAAAAATTCCTCCTTCCCACCGCAGAAACCGCTTTGGTGAATCTGCACCGTAACGAGGTTTTATCTATCGATGACCTCCCAAAGAAATATTTCGCCTATACCCCTTGCTACCGCAAAGAAGCGGGAAGCTATCGTACCGAAGAAAGAGGTATGATTCGTGGCTACCAATTTGACAAAGTCGAAATGGTTCAATACACCACCGACGACGGCAGTGATGAAGCTTTCGAAGAACTCGTGAAGAAAGCGAAAGCCTTGCTTGAAGGGCTTGGCCTATGCTATCAGCTTGATAAACTTGCCGCTGGCGATTGCAGCCACTCCATGGCAAGAACTTACGATATCGAAGTGTGGATTCCTTCCATGCACATCTATAAAGAGGTATCAAGCGTTTCTAACGCTCGCGATTATCAAGCTAGACGTGGCATGATTCGCTACAAAGACCACAATGGCAAGATGCACTTCTGCCATACGCTTAATGGCTCTGGTTTAGCGACCTCCCGCGTCTTCCCGGCTTTGCTTGAACAAAATCAACAAGCGGATGGCTCTGTTGTTGTCCCTGAGAAGCTCCGTCCATTCATGGGTGGGATTTCCGTATTAAAACCAGTCGAGAAAAAATAAAGAAACATATATAATATCTAAGCCATCGCGAGGAGAAGATGTCGAACCAGGTCAGGACGGGAACGTAGCAGCCTTAAGCCATCATCCCCTGTGCGATGGTTTTTCTTTCCTTATTTCGCTTGCTTTGCTTTAGAATAAAATATATGAATTTGAAAAAAACACCTGAGGAATACATGGATATTGCTTTAGAGGAAGCGAAATTGGCTTTAGAGGAAGGCGAAGTTCCGATTGGGGCAATCGTCGTGAAAAACGGTGACATCATCGGTAGAGGCCATAATCGACGAGAAACAAAAAACGATATTTCTTCCCATGCCGAAATTGAAGCGATAAAGGATGCGGAGAAGCATTTAGCGAATTGGACATTAGAAGGCGCCTCTATTTTTGTCACGGTTGAGCCTTGCTTAATGTGCTCCGGGGCGATTAAGCAAGCGCGTCTATTCGCTTTGTATTATGGGGCAAGTGATCCTAGGATGGGCGCCGTAAAAAGTCATTATTTCGTATTTGATGAAGAAGTAAAAGATTCTAACCCCTTGGTGTATAACGGAATTCGCGAAAAAGAATGCGCGTCATTATTAAAGGAATTCTTCTTAAAACGAAGGAATAAATAACGGAAAAGAATGCGCTTTTCGTCTTTAGGAGTTTGTAGAGAATAAAAATCCCATATTTAGTAGGCAAACACTGGCTTTTATGTGGTTTGTTTTTCGAATAAATTGGTGTGCATCAGTTCCTGCACCACGAATTGGCAAACTAAATGCAACTTTATAAGTGAAAACTGCGTTTAGCTCAAAAAAAGTAACGGCGAAAAAATCAATAACGAAATCAAAACAGCTGAGTGTACACCGTTTTATTCAAATTATTTGCTTAAAAAAACGCGATGATTGCCGCATAATTTACCCTTTTGTTAATGTTTTGTTCCTAAAAACGAGGTGTATGGTAGGATTCGCGAAAAAGAATGCGATTTTTCTTTTGCAAAATGCGGTTTTTGTTCGTGAAACCTTCCTTCTATCTATGATAGACTTTTTCATATGCTAGAATTAATTCACATCAAAAAAGATTATTACGTTGATAAAAAACCCTATACCGCTTTAAAAGATATCTCTCTTGCTTTTACCGACAAAGGATTCGTATCCATATTGGGGCCTTCAGGGTGTGGTAAAACCACGATGCTCAACATCATCGGCGGGCTTGATCACTACACCGAAGGCGATCTTCTCATCGATAATAAGAGCACCAAAGATTTCAAAGATGCCGAATGGGATGCATATCGTAACGAACGGGTCGGGTTCGTTTTCCAATCTTACAATCTCATCCCTCACCAAACGATTCTTTCCAATGTTGAAACCGGCTTAATGCTCAATGGCGTTAATCACGCGGAAAGAGATGAGCGGGCTTTGAAAGCCCTCGAGAACGTTGGGTTAAAAGAGATGGCTAAGAAAAAGCCAAACCAATTGTCGGGCGGGCAAATGCAGCGTGTTGCTTTAGCGCGTGCCCTTGTGAACAACCCGAAAATCGTTTTGGCAGACGAGCCAACCGGCGCTTTAGATTCCGTTACTTCCAAGCAAGTGATGGAGCTTCTAAAAGAAGCGAGCAAAACTCGCCTCGTGATTATGGTGACCCATAACCAAGAACTTGCTTATGAATATAGCGACCGCATCATTCGAATGAAAGACGGCGCGATTGAAAGCGATTCTTCCCCCGTTCCAATAAAAACCGCGACAAACTCCATCAAAGAAATCAATAAAAAAACATCTATGAGTTTTATGACCGCCTTGAAATCGTCGTGGTCAAATGTACGTACCAAGAAAGGAAGAACTATTTTAACTGCGATTGCCTCTTCTATCGGTATCATTGGTGTCGCTCTCGTTTTGGCGGTGAGCAATGGCTTCTCCGTTTACGTCGATAAAGTCGAAACCGCGGTTGCGGGCACCGTCCCGATATCGATTTCGCCAATCACCTATAGCTACAAGCAAATCGAAAACAAGAATGAATACGAGCAATATCCTGATGAACAAGAAGTCAAAGTGTACGATTCCACTAGCACCTACTCGACCATTCATAAAAATAATTTCACGGCAGATTATCGCGATTATATTTCTAAAACCATCGATAAAGGGCTAGCGAGCTCCATTCTCTATAACAAAGAGAATTTCTCTTTCAACCTAATGACGGATGACCCTGCTGGACATGGCGTTATTGAAGTCGATCAATACGCCTCTGCTGGCATGACGGGTAGTGCTATCGGAAGCGTTACGGGCTTACCAACCACTATTTTCCATGAATTATATGGCCCTACCAAAGAAATATCAAAATGGTATGACTGCATCGCCGGGAAAATGCCTTCTAGGAAAGACGAAATCGTTTTAATCACCGATAGCTATAATCGCGTGGAGAAAAAGACATTGACGGAATTGGGGATACTTTCCTCCGTAGATGATAAAAAAACAATTTCTTTTGACGATATCCTTTATAACGAAAACACCGGAAAAGGTAAAATTTATAAAGCCTACCGCAATTCGGATATCTATAAGGATGTTCCCTTTCATTCTGACGATGGTAGGCAAGTCGATTCTTATGAAATTACGGGTTATACCTTGGAAAAGGGAATCTATCAAGTTACTGTCAAAGACGCAAAAGCGACAATTCGCTATTTTGAATATAAGCCAAAAGGCGACACTGTTTTTAATGACGATGAGAAATATAACCCGGTGAAGTTAAAAGTCGTCGGCGTGCTTCGCCCCAAAAAGGACGCCTATATTTCTTTAATGCCATCTTCCTTAGGCTATATCAGTGAATTAAAAGATTATCTTGCCGATGATGGGAGAAGCGCGAGCTACGAGCCAAACGAAGAGCTTAGGAAAAGACTAACGGAAACCCATCATAATTTGGAGCTCGCCGCTAGAGGTAACGTTTGCTTTATTCGCAATATCGATCCCACTACGGGAAAACCGACAAAAGACGACGGAATAGTTAAATTAAATACTTTCTTTGAAAAATATAGCAAAGCATTGAATCTTTCTAATATCATTCAAAACAAAGGCGAAATGACCGATCAAGAGAAAAGCACACTCGCCCTTATGGTTAGCGAATTCCCTTCCGAAATGGAAAAATGTTTTAACTATTATAATTATTATGGCATTTCAAACGATAAAGGAGGAACTTCTCTTTCTTATTGGACGGGGTCCAGTTATAGCTTTTTAAAGAATTGCAAAAAAGTTGGCGCCGATATGCTTCAAAGCCAAGTGAGCCTTCCTTCAACTAGCGAAGATGTCGAATCTTCAGGTTTGGCCCTCGTTTTAAAATTGACCGATAATAGTTTCTGGAATGACATCAATAATCCAAGCCGTAGTACGTGGTGTGCGATGGACTTTTTGGCTTTAGAAAAAGGTTTCTCACTCATCACTTCAATTTTGATATTCCCCGCTGCCTTAACGACAAAAAAAGAATTAACATCGTATCTAGACAAATATAACGAGGGGAAAGTAGATAGCGAACAAATCGCTTATAACGACGTGATGAGCACTTTCACCGATTCATTAGGGACGATGATCCAAATGATTAGCGTCGTTCTCATCGTATTCGCTTCTATTTCGCTTGTTGTCAGTTCCATCATGACCGGAATCATTACTTATGTTTCTGTCGTAGAAAGAACGAAAGAAATCGGGATTCTGCGAGCGTGTGGAGCACGGAAAAAAGACGTTGGCCGCCTTTTCCAGGCTGAATGTGTCATTATTGGTGCGATGGCTGGGGTTATCGGGGTAGGCGTTTCTTGGATCGCTTGTTTCCCCATCAGTGCGATTATCGATCATCTATTCCCTGGCAATGGTTTAAATTCGATTGCCTCACTCTCTCCTTGGCACGGCCTTATGCTTATCGCCATTGCCATCGTCTTGGCTTTTATTTCGGGTTTAATCCCCGCTAGAATCGCTGCTAAAAAAGATCCGGTTACAGCTTTAAGGACGGAATAAATATGACAAAAGAAAAACTGCTCGCGGAGATAGAGAATGCTCCAAAATTTCACCCTGATTACCACACTGGCCTTACCTTAGAGCAAGTGGAAAGCCGTCTTGATGCGGGTTTGATTAACAAAACGCCGAAAAAAGTCACAAAATCTTATTGGAAAATCTTCACGGATAATTTCTTTTCTTTCTTTAATTCCGTGCTGTTTGGCATCGCGATCCTCATGCTTATCGCGGGAATATACGAAATCAAATATTATGCATTTCTTGTTGTTCTCTCATGCAACATCGTCATTGGTTTAATCACCGATATCCATGCTAGAAGGCTCGTGGATAAATTACGATTGGTTACCGATCCTCGCGTAACCGTTGTGCGCGATGGGGTAGAAAAAGAAATACCGGTCGACCAACTTGTTTATGAAGATGTTGTCATTCTTACACCTGGCGAACAAATCTGCGCAGACGCGATTGTTCTAGAAGGGGAGATGAAGGCTGATGAATCTTTAATCACCGGCGAATCTGTCGCCGTAGCTAAAACGGTTGGAAGCCAAATCTATAGCGGCTCTTATGTTAAAAGCGGCAAGGTTTATGCTTGTGTCAATCGCGTTGGGAATACCAATTACGCAGAAGACATTCAAAGCAAAGCAAAAGAATTCCGTCGCCCAAAAAGCGAATTAAAGCGTTCTTGCATCAAGATTTTCTGGGTGACAGGATCCCTTTCCATCATTATGGGGCTTGCTGAGCTTGCCACTTATTTGTTTCAGTGTGCCAATATGGTCCATGGCTTTGAGGGCGGATTTACCCCCGCTAATTTCCGTGATTTCGCAAAAATGATGGGTGGATCAATGGTTGCGATGATTCCGAGCGGATTATATCTACTTGTGTCGCTTGCTTTAGCGACAGGGGTCATTGCTCTTACCCGTAAACGCATGAACGTGCAAGAACTCTATTGTATCGAGATGCTCGCGCGTGTCGATGTGCTTTGCTTTGATAAAACAGGAACCTTGACAGACGGATCGATTCGCGTGCATGACGTCCATGTTTTCGATAAAAACTATTCCAAAGAAGAAATCGGTAAGATTCTCTCCTCTTTGGTGAACGCAACGCATGATGAAAATAGTACCGCGAAAGCAATTTCATCCTATTTTGGGAACGCAACATACGAAGCCGTTTCCTCCATCCCTTTTGACTCCGATTACAAATATAGCGCCGCGACATTCCCTAAAAAAGGGACTTATATCATGGGAGCGTATGGCTTCGTTGACCAATGTCCTAATCTTGATGGCGCAAAAGCAATAGATGATTTATCTAAACACGGATTTCGCGTCATTGCTCTTTATCACAACCAAAAAGAGATAGAAAACGGAAAAATTCCTAGCAAAAACAACTTAATTGCTGCGATTTCCTTTTCTGATCACATTAAAAGCGACGCCAAAGAAAACATTGAATGGTTCCGTAAAAATGGCGTTAGCATCAAAGTCATTAGTGGCGACAACCCAATCACGGTTTCCCAAATCGCGAAAGAAGTTGGCGTCCCTAACGCTAGTCAATATATTTCTATGGACCAAGTGAAGGATGAAGATATCCCTGCTTTAGTGGATACCTATAGCGTTTTCGGTCGCGTGAAACCAGAGCAAAAAGCCCTTTTAGTTGAAGCTTTGCAAAAAGAAGGGCATAAAGTTGCGATGACTGGTGATGGGGTTAATGACATTATTGCCCTTAAAAAAGCCGATTGCTCGATTGCGATGGCTAGTGGCTCCAGTGCCGCAAGGAACGTCGCCCATATTGTCAGTATGGATAATAATTTCTCTAAGTTGCCTGACGTTGTAGGAGAAGGAAGGCGCGTCATTAATAATTTGCAAAGAAGCGCCTCTTTGTTTTTAGGAAAGACGACATTCGCGGTTGTATTGAGCTTCGTGTTTTTGATTTTGAGCTGGTTTGGTTTGCCACAAGAAAAAACCGGTTATCCATTCAGTACGACGAATCTATTCATTTGGGAACTATGCACGATCGGAGGGGGAGGGTTCTTCTTAGCGTTACAGCCATCGCATGAGCGCTTATCTGGCTCCTTTATGAAGAATGTTTTGGCCACCGCAATTCCATCTGGCTTAGTTGAAATTCTATGCGTCGCGATTTTATTCATCGCCTATTCGATCGAGCCTAATTTCGTTTCTTATGAGGCAGCGGTTGCATGTTCGACGATCATGTTTACTTTGGTGAGCTATCTAATTTTATTCCGCATCTCTCTCCCGATGGACCGTTACCGCTTATTTGTTTTTATCCTTTTATTCGTGGGAGGAGGCGCCTTGTTCTTATTGGATTGGGCATTGCCAGCAAAAACATTCCCCGATGGAAGAATAGAAAGCTTCGTCCTTGGGTTAAATTATTCTGTTTTCAATTGGAGACTTGCCTTATTCATGACTTGCCAATTCGTCGCGCTCGCTGTAATTTATTACCTCCTAGATTGGGTGATACGTAAGAAAGTTACGCATATTGATATTCTAAAAAGAAAGAAGGAAGAATTATGAAAATCAATCCCGAAGTTGCTAGCGCCTTAAAAGAAGGGAAGCCAGTCGTTGCTTTAGAAAGCACGATCATTTCCCATGGCATGCCTTATCCAAAGAACGTGGAGACCGCCATGCTTGTGGAAAAGACAGTGCGCGAAAATGGCGCAGTGCCCGCTACAATGGGGATTATCGAAGGTGAACCAATTGTTGGGATGACACCTCTAGAAATTGAAGAATTTGGCAAACGCAAAGGAATCGCGAAAGTATCTAAACGCGACCTCCCTATCGTTATGGCTCGTAAAGAATGGGGCGCCACTACCGTTAGCGCCACGATTCTATTGGCCAAAAAAGCCGGCATTGAAATCTTTGTCACTGGCGGGATCGGCGGGGTTCACCGCGGGGCAGAAACGACATTCGACGTATCTCGCGACCTCTATGAGCTTGCAAGCGAACCCGTTACCGTCATTTGCTCTGGCGCCAAAGCGATTCTCGATATCCCGAAGACGCTCGAAGTATTGGAAACCCAAGGCGTTTCCGTTCTCTCTTATAAATCCAAAGACTTCGCAAACTTCTATTGCGTGGATTCCGGATACGCCGCGGACGCTTCGTTCTCTACTCCTATAGAAGCCGCTAAAATCATTAAAGCAAAACGTGATTTTGGTTTATCTGGCGGCATCTTGATTTCTAATCCAGTTCCAGCGGAGGATGCTTTATCGCATGAATATATCGATGGGATTATCGCTAACGCCATTAAAGAAGCAGATGAAAAAGGCATTAAAGGGAAAGACGTCACTCCGTTCCTTCTCGCGCGTATTGTTGAGCTCACGGGTGGAAAATCGCTAGAAACCAATATTCACCTTGTCGTTAATAACGCGGTGCTTGGCGCGAAAATCGCTTGCGAATACGCGAAATTAAAATAACTATGACAACCGAAGCCAAATTCAAAAGAGCTTTGAGAGAAATGATGCTAAGTGAACCGCTTAGCGAAATCAACGTAACGACACTTTGCAAGGTTTGTGGGTGTCATCGCCAAACGTTTTATTATCATTATCAAGATATTTATGACCTTCTTGCGGCGATTTTTCTCAATGAAGACATTGAAGGGCTCTCGCGAGCAAAAGACGCATCTGAGATACTTACTTGCGTTTTGAATTACTGCAAAGAGAATTTTGTCTTCCTTCGGAGTGCCTATAATAGTGCCGCTAGTGACCTCGTTGATGATTTTTGCTATAGCAAAGTCGCAACAAGACTACTATTCGTTTTCACCAAAAACGGAAAAGGCGAATTAAGCAAAAACGGATATCGGTCTTTGGCGCGTCGATTCTCTAGAATCGTCTCCGACGAATTTGGCTATTGGTTTAAAAACACGACCGTCACCCCCACTCGCTTTGAAAAAGCAATGCGACATTTTATCGATAATTCCGTCGCAATTCTTCTTCCTGCCCTAGAAAAGCTTTCAAAAGAGGAAAATAAAAAGTAAAAGCACTCTCTATTTTTTTATTATTAATGGAAAAAGAGGAAACGAAACAGCTATAATTATCAACGTTTCCTTGGTTCGGCAATTTGTTCGATCGGTAAAAGAAAACCATTAACGAGAAAACTATGAAATTGAGACACACGTGTGGTTGGTCTCATCATGCCACAAACTCGTTATGGTTAAAGATTTACTTAGTAAGAGGGAGATTTATGAAAAAGAATGATACTTTTGGGTATTTAGCCTATGCGCTTATGCTTGCTTTAGCGGTTTGCGTTGGTTTTTTTATCCTTCGCCCAGATTTTGCAAGCGGTGCCTCATATTTAACGATGAACGTATTCCTACTTGTGTTTTTGTCCATTTTGGTTGGCATAGTCCTTACTTCTTTACTTTTAGAACTAGGGCATCTACTTGGTGCAAAAATGGGTCATTATGAAGTTACGGCCTGGATTTGTTTAGGCATCGGCCTTAAGAAAGATAAAGACGATAAAAACAAATTCTTTTTAGGTAGTTTTGATGGGCTGACCGGCGAAACGATTGTTGCCCCGAAAGACACTAAAAAGAGCAATCCTAGGATTTCTATCTACATGGCCTTGCTTTTTATACTCATCGAAATCGCTGCAATATCTGGCTTGCTTGTCTTTGGTTTAGCAAAAATTAAAGTAGGCGAAACAGGTTATTATTGGATCAAACCCGCAAGCGAAGTCGTTTTAACAATCATTGGTATGATCCTTCTTTACGATATCTTTCCCGCACCTCTTGATGCAAAAAACGATGGCTACTTAATGACTATCCTTAATAGCAAAATCAACGTTATCGCTTATAACGAAATGCTTCTCGCTACGGATAAATTAACTCGCGGACTCCCAGTTGGAGATTTGCCCGTTTATGATGAAGTCACCGATTTCACTTATTCCGTCAATGATGTAACTCTTTATGAGGATTTAAATAAAGGCGATTATGAAGCTGCCCTGAATATCCTTGAAAAAACGCTTGCTTCAAAAGATAAAGTGTCCACTTCTCTATATCGCACTGCCGAAGCGCAAAAGATTGCTATCCTTCTTGATACAAAGCCTTTAGAAGAAGCTAAAGCGTATTACATCGCTCTTCCTCTTGAAGTCAAAAAGCATCTTTCAGCCCTTAATAGCGCACCTGCCATCCGCGCCTATGTCCTCGCAAACGGGATGATTGAAGAATCGATCGGCGAAACCGAAGCGGGGCTTAATAAAGTCCATGATGTTTTCCGTAAGCTCCCGAAAGAAAAGAAAGCAGTCGAAAAGAAATTATTGAAACTTGCGATGGAAAAAATCTTAACCGCCCATCCAGATTGGGACTTCAGCGATTACGGATATACATTAGAGAAAAAAGATGAAAATGTCGATGTAACAAATGAAAAGAAAGATGACACCAACTAATCAATAAGTAAATCTAGAATTGAGGGCTAATCGCCCTCTTTTTTATTTTTTATCGGTAAAGATAAAAAATAATTTATTAAATTTCAAAATATTTCTTGAAAAACATTTTGAAGTTTTTCAATCTATTTGTTTGCATTAATCTTGGTTTTTTAGGTGCCTTTTCAATAAGAAATAAATAAAAATTAAATAATTTAAATAAATAGTGTAATTTCAAAAGCCCCCATTATAATGGCGAAATTCCTGTTGCTAATGGAGGTATAAACTCGTGAAAAAACAATTCATATTCCCGCTGGTTTTGCTTCTAGCATTTCCGTTACTAAGTTGTGAAGGAAACACTTCTAGCGGCACTTCTACATTGTCTCCTACTGGTGAAGATACTTCTTTAACGGATACTTCTCTCTCTTCTGAGGACTCTACAAGCAAAGAAAACCACGCAACTGATCTTACTGTTAGTTTGTTCGACCAATTACCCACAAAGGCTATTGACGATAAAAACGTCTATCTTCTTTATGCCCAGCATTCATTTGCGTTAGGGCTTGCTATCGTCCCTACCGATGCCGATGAGAAAGATATTGAAGTGACTTTTCCTAGAGATGTTACTCAAAACACAATCGCATATCAAAACGGACAATTGGTTACTGGGAATCAAGCAAAAGAAACTCCTTTTGAGATTGCCATTTCCATCAAAGGAACTGATATTAAGAAAACATACACGATTCTAGTTGCAAGCGTAGAAAACTACGTATTAATGCGACTTGAAAATAAATTCAGCGTTACTGAGGAGGCAGAAGCGAAAGTGGCGACAAAAGCCACGCTCGATCACTATGCTTACAATGGAAAAAATTTCTATTCCATGGCAAAAGAGGAAGTGAATTATTATCTAAACGAGGTCACTCAAAATACATCTTCTTCAATAGCGATTAGAAAAGTAACGGATGACGCTTTTTATTCCGTGTCTTTGAATTCTAACGGCGGGATTGAAACATACAAAAAAGAGATATTTGAAGAAGGCTTCACCAAAGAAAGCGTGCAAAATTCAGTTAATTATTTCTTATTCCACGATTATGAAGGTGGAGATAATGACACCGAAATTTATGGCTTGGTCAACACTATCAAAGAGAAAATTCTCACTAGTGATTCGTTTCTTGGCGGAAGTGCCTACAAGGCAAACTGGGAAATAATGGAAGACACTCCCTCTGCCTTCTCTTTGGTCGCTTCTGATTCTTCCTCAAATCAAGGAAATCGCTCTCTTTCGTTGAATTTCGATGCTCAAGATAGGATTACGGAACTTACGTATTTAAATAGCGAGAGCAACAAATTAGTCATCACTATGGAATATGGTGAAGGGAAAACGAGTGGTGAGGATTCATTTGTCCCTTCTTCTTATTATTTCGATAGTTACGAAGCGACCTTAGTAAGTAAGAAAACAGATTCCTATGGTGATGAGGAAACCGTAGAGGTAACGAAAGAAAACGATACTTACGTTCTTGATATGCAGAAAGAATATTTTTTGAACATTAATAGTTTTGCCCCTGCCCAAGCATCTATTCTTGTAGACCCGATTGAAATCGAAAAAATAACTGATGAATCCACATCTGGCGTTTTAACTCCAGTTAAGGATGATAATGGTAAGATTACCAGTATCAAAGCCACCAACGCCGGCACATGCAAAATCGTTTTGAAGGCAACGGCGAAGATTGCTAGTAAAGAAATTTTAGTCAAAGTAAAAACGGATTTCATTCCTATGGTGAGCATCGCAATTACTTATCCGAAAGAACTTGCTAATAATAGCGAAGAAAAGCCGTTAGAAATAAAGCAAGGCGAAACTAAAACTTTTAAAGTGACCGTGTTAGGTGCTGATAATAAGAAACACAAATATACATTGACCGCGTCAGAAGAAGATAAAAAGTATTGCACTTTGACAACTGCTCCGAGTGCGATTGGGACTTCCAAGGTTAAACTAACTGAAGACGCTCCTATTGATAGAATAATTAAAGTTACTATCAGTTCAGAAGGCCTTGATATAAATGGCGAGCACCTTGTTACTTATCTTTACGTTAAAGTAGTCGCCGCAGCTTAAAGAAGCAGTGTTCGCACTAGTGAAAGTGATCGATTTCTATGATTGATACACTTTCACTTTTTAAGTCATAAATTAGATTGAGTGCTGATTCATTAAATCTCAATTTTACTGAAAATAAGTTGAATAAAAAATAGAGAAAACTCATCAAAAACAACGCAAAAACAAGATATTTTTAATGATTTTTGTAATATTTTTTCAGCATCAAAATTAAGAAGAAAACTTTGGAAATAATAATTGACAATCCATACAAATTCATTAAATTGTGCAAAATGATCTAGGAGAAAAAGGATGAAAATGAAGAGAAAAGGAATGCTACTAATACTTGCCGCATTGAGCTTAGTCGCGTGCGATCAAGAACAAGGCTCTAAAGTAGAAAGCAAGGGAGAAGGAACCACTGATACCTCTACTATCGGAGATTCAAGTAAAGGGGATAGTAGCGTGGAAACCCCTGCTGATGACGATGACGACGATTATGGAGGAAGCGAAGAAAAAGACCCCGTCACCGAGGAACCAACCGCAAATCCGAACGACAAAACCCGCAGTGAAATGATGGCCTTCTTAGAGGGAACTCTCTTAAAGGAGACCACGACACAATCTAAATTTTCATACAACTTTACTCGCTCTAACGTTCCTTATAACGAAGGTACCATTTTTGATACAGCCGAATCTTTTACCGAAAATATTCTCTTGAATGGCGTAGCGGTTTCTGAAGGCGTTAAAAAATCAAAAAAAACTACTGCTGAAGGCAAAATCACAGAAGATCTTTCTGTCAATTATCTTAAGAAATTCGACGCCGATGATACTTACTATTACCAAGTGAAAGATTACGATTCCGACACTACGAAATATGGGTTTACCGATGAAGCAAAACGGTTAGAAAAAATCACTCTTGCCGGGGCTGATTTATACCGCGCTCAAGGTGATTTCATTTCTGCTTATGCGATCGATTTAATTGATTATCTTTTCTCCCCTTACTCGACAAGTCTTTCTTCTCTTCCTTCTTTCAAAGAAAGTGAAGACGGGGATAAAAAAACATACACCGCTAAAGCGTCTGTCAGCAATAGCGGGGCTGATTCCGCCGGCAGTTATAAAGAAAGTTACTATTATGAAATGAAGCTTACCTTCGATGGAGAAGACAAGCTCACCGGCATCACGGGTAAAAAATCATGGCAATACCGTCTTGACGATAGTACTTCTACTACGCCAGACAAATACCAATATGACGATTATTCCTATCAAGCCGAATATGGCGAACGCGCGGCTACTGCTTCAAAAGACCTTAATGTGAAGGATTATTTCATTACCGATTTTACCGGTATCAAACTTCGGACTTTCAAAAACGCAAAATACGAAGATATCGACCCAACGAGTGCTGAACGCGGCATTTATATTAGTAGTGCCTCTGCAACCGGCTACGCCCCTTCAAAAGCCGCAGACACGCATTTAATCCCGGTAAGTTCCAGTAACGAAAGCGTCATTCGCCTCGATAAGACTTGCAATAATTTCTTTATTGAGCGTGTTTACGGAACGGCTACATTGACCTTCAAATCCGTCACGGGTGTTACCAAAACTATCGAAGTAACAACAAAAGAAGGCAAAGAAGCGCCATATAACCTCAATTTGGACCCTGTTTCACGTAGCAAATTCCTTAGGAATTCCCAAGACTACGGTTCAGAACGTTTTATGTATATCGGCCGTGAATACGCAGGACTCAAAATCAAAGTGCTCGATAATAAAAAATACGATGATCAAATCGATACGGTATCGAGCAACGAAGAAGTCGCAACAATCCAAGAAACTTCCTCTAACGTTGGGAGTTCGTTTACTTCGCGTATCTATTCTGTCACCCCAAAGAAAGAAGGCAAAGTGACGTTATCTTGGTATGCCGCCCTCAACCACGATGTAAAAAGAGAATTCACTTTTACGGTCAAAAAAGGATTGACCGCCGAAGAACTCAAACAAACCCTTATCAATAGCACTTGGACTTTCACTGATCAAGCGGAAGCACAAACACTTGAATTAAGTTTCACGGACAAAAAGGCCACTATGAAAAACATTCTCGCGAATGAGACTATTGTTGCTACATCATCCTATTCTCTTGAGGATTACAAAATAACGTTTGATGGTTGGTATGATGGCGATGGAGAACAAGCCCTTGGATATGGCAAAGGGGAGATGTCCATTGCTGGCGATAACATTCGCTTCTTCGATACGGAAGGTAGCGCAATCACTGGCGATCTCTTTACTAAGAGGGCGTAATTATGAAAAAAGTATTGATTCCATTTTTACTTGGTTCTTTATTTGCGCTTGCCTCTTGCTCCCCTGACGAAGATATTACGAAAAAAGGCCCAGTCGAGCTTTCTATAAACGCTATCACTCACGATGTATACGAAGGTAGAAAATTGACACTTGCGTGTTCAAAAAAAGCAGGCGTCACTTTCTCTTCTTCAAACACGGAAGTGGCGACCGTGGATGAAAAAGGCGTTGTGAAGGCCGTTTCCAAAGGAAAGGCAACTATTCAAGCAAAAGACGCGGACGGAAGCGAAGCGAAGTTTGAAATCAACGTCTCTAGTTTGCCAACGGATTTGAAAGGCATGTTTGCTGCGGCAAAAACGTATAATTTTACGATTCCTTATTCTGATTCTTCCTATGCTTATTTAGATGCATATAACGTTGTTAGAGTTCCAGCAACTAGTATCTTACCAGGTGCGTCCACTACCACTGCCCCATTAACTGGTATCCTTCAAAACGGGGAACAAGGCCTAGCGAGTTTTAGCTTTGAGAATAACGCAATCATTATCGGCGATTTTTATGGATTAGGGAAGGTTAAATCCGCACTTGATGTTTATGGTGACTCCTTTACTCCTTTCTTCACCCGTACTTCTGATTGGTCTCCTGTTTCTGAAGGGGATGACACGAGCTTTAAAACAACAAAGCAAAGTTTGATTAATTCTTTTGCTTCTATGATGGGAATGGATTACTACATCTCCTACATTGATAGCGTTAATCTCACAGTCGATTATTCTAAGATGTCACTTTATTATTCAACGACATTGTCTAATGAAACATATGGTTTCTATATTAATCGAATTGGTATTACCGCTAACACGAAGATAGAACCTTATATTGCTGCCCCGACTCCATTAAAAGCACGTCAAGATTGGGATGAAACAGACCAAGAAAAGATTAAAAAGAACTTTGATATCGCTAAAATCCCTTTTTTAGAGGGAAGCGGATATTCTCTTTCCTTGCAAGCTTATGAGAACAAACTCTCTATTAGCGATTATAACGGTGGCGATTTAAGTGAATCATACGTTAAAAAGTTAACCGAACTTGGCTGGGTGGATGAAGGCAAAAAAGATTCCCATATGGGATATGATGAGCAATCGCTTGTTTATAATTTGCCAAAGGAAAGCAAATATGATGGCGAGCAAAAATACACCGCATCAATCACTTATTTGCCAAAAGATATCTTAAACGGAAAAGACGTAGACGCCTTCCCGAATGGGAAGTTTGAAGTTGTTTTCACTTTCAATAAAAAGTCATACACTGACACGAGCGAAAACGAAGATAATCTCAATGCTTATCTTAAGGACAAAGGGGAAGGGAAATTCCCTGCAATCGCACTTAATGGTTTAGCGAATAAAGTAGAATTCGAAGATGTTCTTGATCTAAATAATGATTCCGTAAAGATTGGCATCGAGCAAGGGTTATTGACCGAAGATGATTACTATACATTCGCTTGCTATGTAACACTCACTATCAAAAACGAAAGCGATGCGAATACCATTTTAAATGAATACGTATCCTTATTAAAGAAGCAAGGGCTCCTTTATTCGGAAGAATATTCTTCCCCTGCCAAAGGCTACTTCGTCTATCTAAAAGATCGCCTTGAGTTTAGTGCTAGAATTGGAAGAGAAGATGATAACAAAACCTATTCAAAGAAGTTGACTTTCTTCTTCGGATTTTAATTGTTGAAACGTCTTTATAAATATGGAGCTGTTGAAAAAGAAGAAAGATAATTCGACAGCTCTTTTTATTTGACTAGGGAATTTTGTTTGGAACCAAATCCAAGTGAAAACGGTCCGATTGGTAGCCTCTTATTTTCTAGCGACCTTATAGACGAAATCGCCTATTAGTCGCAGATTTCTTTTGGGACGATGGAATCGCGGTCACGCTCAGACGTTTCATGCCAATAGACTTCATGTATTCCCTGGCTACGTCCTCTTTGGTGATCTCATGTGCGAACTCGCGCCTTCCGATACTCACTCTTTTGTTTGGCGGGTAGAACGTCTTTGCTCTTTTTTAAAATTGCTTTCAATAGCTAAATTTAGAGTCAGAAGCACATACCTATTGTCACTCCCTATTTCTTTCCGAGCATCTTCCTTCTCTCCTGCCTTTTCCGGTCAGCCGGGGGATTCCCCTGGCCACAACCGGATTTCCGGCTGACACCGAATGTTGCAATTAACTTAGTGCGGAAGGCCTATAAAGACCAGCGCGGAAAATTTGGAATGTTACCTAAAAAACTTGAAAAAAACGCGGGGGGGGGGTTAAAATTTTTATAAGTTAAAAAATAGGAGTTATCTAATGAAAAAACATAAAATTATTCCAATTTTGGCATTGCTTGCTTTGCCGCTTTTTAGCTGCAAAGCCGACTTATCACCTTCCTCTACGGAAGACCCTTCTTCCACTACAAATACTAGTGAAGGTGGCTCTACTAATAGTGAATCAAGCGAAGACTCTAGTGGATCTTCTTCTACTTCGACTGGCGAATCTAGCACCGAGTCATCTAACCCAACTCAAAAAGACGATCACGCAACAGGATTGAGCGTTGCGCTTTTTGAGAAAGCACCAAAAATTCCTGCTCCTGGAAGCAAACAAAAAGATGTCTGCGTTTTCTATCCTGATGCCGAATTCGATTTAGGCGTTGTAGTGACTCCTAACAACGCCCTTGAGAAGAATGTTATTGTCACAATTCCAAAAGCGAATCAAGATGAAATTAGTTATGAAAATGGGAAACTTATAACGAAGAGCGTTTGCTCCACCGTTCCATTTGAAATCGTTGTTTCTATCGAAGACACAGATATTGCGCTAACTCAAAAAGTCGCTGTTTTTGAAAGATCGAATTATTTAACGATTTTTCTGAGCGATTATCTTCTTGCAACAGAAAAAGGGGAAAGTGAATCCGCTTTAAACGCCTCTCTCTATATTTTAGGTAGTGATGGCGTTACCCAAGATCAAGGCTATGAAGCAACTTATTTTGAAAATGAAATTATTGAAACAACTAAACAAAACGACACGATTACCTCTAAATCGACCAGAAGAATTAAAGATGGATATTATTATGATGTAACTTATGAAAAGGACGGAACGACGATTGATTTGAACACTAGTAGCAAAACTCCAATCGGAGATGGCGACAATCAAATCGAAGAAGAGGTCGCTTTAGACCGCGTAAACCACTTTCGATTTACCAATTATCAAAACAGTTTCGTGGAAGCAATTACTACTTACATATTAGCATACGGGAGCGGTCGTTTTATTAATGGCGACAAATTTCAAAACGTGCTTCGATTCAACATCCTAGAGGAAGAAAGTTCGCGTTTTCTTGTTGATATTGTTGGAAAGAACCAAAGCCAAGACGATAAGAGCGAATATTATAATGTTAAATTCGATATTCATTTCGATTCGCTTAAGAGAATCACTTCTTTTAAGTGTCAAACAATTTACGCTGAAAACGAAGATTTAAGCCTGATTGACAAAGTTCCAACCGCGGAAAATTCTCGAACACAAGTTTTCAATATTGCTTATGTCGATAAAAAGATACCAAATCCGAACGAGGACGATTTTAGTCATGTCGAACTTGAAAAGCCTGCTTTAGAGAAAGTAAAAAACAAATTTTTAGAAATCGCGGAACAGCTTGATGAAGCCGAAGGAGAAAGGCTCTCATATTCCCGATTACGCATTATTTCTCCCAATGTATATGAAGAAACTAATGAAGCGAGATATTACAAGAATGAAACCATTTTAGATTCGTCTTTAGTTACTCATAGCGGTGAAACTACAAGCAAGAGCCAATCAAGAACCGCCACAACAATCCGCGACAATAAGCTTTATTCCTTGAGCTACAATTCTGAAAACAATAAGTATGCGGTTATTTCGAGTTCGGAAATCGGAACTGCTGAAGGTCAAACTAGCGAAGCTGATGCTACTTATCAAGCTAATCACGCCCATTTTAATCAAAACACCATTGGCCTTAAAGGCGCTTTTGAAACCTATTTTATGATTACGATGGGCTTAAATGATGAAGAGACGTTAGGGGGAGTTACTTATCAAAATATCAAAACTGAGATTACTAGTAACTACGATGATCGTTTCGAGTGCTCTATTTATTTCTCAATTTCTTCTTCTAATGCGGGAACTACAGAAACCCATTGGGGCGCTGCAACTGCTAGCATCGGCTTTTCATCCGGAGATGTAAATCGTGCGAATTTAAATGTCGATATTTACACTTCAAATCCATTTGATAGTCATGGGGATTTGAATCAGGCAGTCACTCCAGATAGAAGAGAGACCATTGAAATGGCTCTCTCTTATTACGCCAATAATACGAAAATCGATAATCCGAATCCAATTACTTTTGGTGAATCCGAACCTGAATCCCCATCCCCATCAGAGACTTCTGAAACTGTCGCAGAGAGAATGAGCCAAATTCTTATTGATTTGAACCAAGCGGAAGCTACAAGAGCTAAGAACGCTAGGTTTAAATTTTCTGTAATAGAATTAGGGGAACAAGAAAAGCCGGAGCGCGAAGAGGAGTGCGAAATCAATTATTATAAAAACGAAACCATAGTTTCTGACACGTCTAATTCTTATAGTGATGACGGGAAGAGCTATACTCATTCTACAGAAACAGTCACAACAATTCGTGATGGCTATTTGTATGAATTGCAGTATGACTTTGGTAAAAATACCTATAATCTTGCTTCTAAAACTGAAATCGGTAGTGATAAGGAAGCTCAGAGCGAGGCGATTAGTGAAGCCAATCACGCAAAGAACCCTGTTTCTGATGCCAATCTTTTTGATGATCTTTTTGAACAAGGCTTTGCGCTGGGACTAGTGGATCAGACGGTTCCAAATGTTGGCGATTTCCAAAATATTCAAACAACGATTCACGAGAAATCCGCCACTTCTTTAAGCTTTACTTGCAATTACGCTGAGTCTGTTACTTACGGCGAAACAACCACCGAGGTTTGGTTCACATCTACAGTGAATTTGTCTTTTGAACAATCAAAAGATTCGGAGGATTATCTATTAGTGGGCGCTACTTTGGTAAGGTACATGTTTACGACAAACCCATTTGATGAGAACGGCAAAATGCTCCAAAACGTCACGCCTAATTATCGTGAGGATTATTCCCTGTACATTGAATATTATGAAAATAATGAAAAAGAGGCAAACCCAAAGCCAATAGACGTGGCGCAATTCGCTAAATAATAGAAACAAAAACGAAAGGGCAGGGTAATCTTAGTAACCTTGCCCTTTTAATATGGCTTTAGTGTTTCCACATGAGTTTGTAGAAGCCGCTAGAAAGAAGCTTTTTTGCAGTTTTGCTAGGGAAATTAGATAATATGTTGATAGCCTCAACCGCAGATAAACGGTTTTCACGAACGTAGTTAGCCAAGATGACATTGTTTCTTTTTAGTTCTTCTTCACTCGCGTAACCTAGATAAGTTAAAAAAGAAACGAGTTGCACGTTAGATGCATTCACCTTGACATAAGGCTTTCGCAAAATAATTCGTCTCCCGAATTGAAAAACGGCTTTTTTACCACTCGTGGCCTTATTTGTGACGATTTCTAAGCCTGTTTCTAATAGCGGGAGTCCTTTTATTTCACGGACGAAATTATCGCCATAATAGAAGCCGATAGTATCATGACTAGATCCGATGTAACGGAAAACAATGGATTTGTTTTTAAGCTCTTCTTCGCTTAGTTTGCCACTATCGATAACGTAGACCCCGTACCCAAGCCGCTTTACTTTTTCTTTTTTCGCTAGTCTCGACATTTCTTCTTTTAAGGCGTCAGGCGTTAATGAACGGACAACACGATTGGCCATCGTTAAATTAAATAAGGTATCTATTCCTATGTTTTCTTTTAGTTGGGAATAAAAAGATTTGTTCATTGCTAAATATTCTAGCAACTTTAAAAAAGTTAAACAAGTAACATTTTGATATTTACTAATTAATGCTTCTCATAAAGCAATAAAAAAGACCTAAGTTTCCCTAGGTCTGATTTTTGTTATTAGGCTTTATTTTCCACCGATAGACATCTTCTTAATTAAGACATCTGGGCTAGCGATGGAATTAAGACGAAGCACGACATTATTATCAATATCTTTGATATCACCTAACATTGTTAAGAGGTTTCCCGAGATTGTAATGAGATTTAATGGAGTTGTTAATTTGCCGTTTTCGATCATGAATCCCTGTGCTTGGCAAGAGAAGTCGCCGCTTTGGGCATTCATGCCCGTTCCTAAGCCTGCAATTTCAGTGATATAGACGCCTTTCTCAATAGGGGCAATCATCTCCTTGAATGTTTTCTTGCCTCCTTTAATGACGATATTATTGTATCCGATTCCGATCTTTCCGCCTTGCCACTGCCCGTTTCCGGTAGAAACGACATTATCTTTTTTCGCGGTTTCACGGTTATAGAAATAGTTTTTGAGAACCCCGTTTTTCACGATATCTTTCTCAATTGTTGCAACGCCTTCATCATCGAAATAAGAGAAGAATACGTTCTTTTGAAGCGGCTTTTCTTTGATTGTGAGTTTGCTAGAGGCAACTTTTTCCCCTAGTTTTCCAATCAAGAAGGAGCTTTGCTTTTGCACTTCTTCTGCGGATGCGCTGCTTAAGAAATAATTCACCAAATCACCAAAGATATCATTTGATAATACCGTTGGATATTTATCGCTTTCGCAAGGGACTCCACCGAATTTTGATAGGGCCTTTGAGGCAACACTTTGAATAAACTCATCCTCATGAAACGCGGCTAAATCGTTTCCAAAGAAGATGTCATATCCGGTTTTCGTTTCTTCGTTTACTTTTGCAACAACCCCAGCAACAATCACGAAATAGTTCGATTTTTGCTTTAGTTTTAAGCCATAGGAATTATAGAATTCACTGCTGGATTCGCTTTCGTCATATTCAACGGAGGAAACGTCATCGATACGTTTATCATAAGCGAATAATTTATTCTCGATATCTTTGATTAAAGCAATTTTGTCTTCGATTTTAATTTGGGACAAAGCAGCGTTATAGACATTCTTTCTATGATATTTTTCGCTACCTTTGAATAATTCGGCCTTATCTTCTTTTTCGTTTAATGAGGCAGCATCGATAATGCCGTTGATCAAAAATTCAAAAGTCCCTTTTCCGATTTCTTCGGTTCTGCAGCTACCGAACTTTCCCTCATAGATACCGCATGCCATGATGCTTTGCGATTCATTGATCGAATAATTATCGATTTCGCGATGGAACAAAGAAACAGAGGTCGATTTGCTTTTTGAAATTTGGATTTGGGCGCTTTCAAGGCCTTTTTCTTTCGCTAATAAGAAGAATTCTTTGATATTCATTCGAGTTTTCCCCCTCTTCCGCCTACGGTGATTTCTTTGATACGGATGGTTGGCTGACCAACATTGACTGGGACCATACCACTACTTGCGCCACACATCCCTTGCCCTAAATCGACGTCATTACCAACGCGGTCGATATTCATTAATACTTCTTTGCCACTTCCGATTAGGGTGCACCCTTTCACAGGTTCACACACTTTGCCATCACGAATGATATAGGCTTCACTCGCGGAGAAATTGAATTCACCGGTTGTGGGTTCAACGCTTCCGCCTCCGAAGTTTGTGACATAAATGCCAAGCTTTGTATCTTTAATGATGTCTTCTGGCTTATCTTTACCCGCTGCAATGTAGGTATTGCTCATTCTGGAAACAGGCTCATAACGGTAATTTTGCCTTCTGCTTGTGCCGTTTGCTTCCATATTGAGCCTTCTTCCATTTAATTTATCGATCATAAAGCCAACGCAGATACCATCTTTGATCAATTGGTTTTTCTGCGTAACGTGGCCTTCGCTATCGATATTGTTCGAACCCCATTCGTTTGGCATCGTACCATCGTCATAAGCACTAACGATAGGCGAAGCGATTTGCTTGCCTAAAGAATCCGAGAAAACGGATAAGTGCTTCGCTGTCGCGGCTGCTTCTAGGCTATGGCCACACGCTTCATGGAAAACGACTCCGCCCCATCCGTTACTAATAACAACTGGGAATCGCCCACTTGGGCATTCTTTGGCAGAAAGTAGCATAATCGCTTTCTCACCGGCGTTTTTGCAAATGCCTTTATAATCTAAGGTATTCACGAAATAATCCCATCCAGCCGATTTTCCTGGGCCAGAGAAATAAGATTCGATTTTGCCATTATCGGAAGCCACTGCGATGACAAGCATTCTGCCTCGCTCTTCAACGTTATGGAATTGCTTCCCAATCGGTCCTTCTGCATTGAATAGCTCGAATTCGCGATAACTATCTGAGAAAGCGTTCTGGATTCTCACTAGACGAGCATCAACATCTTTTGTCGCTTTGTAGCATTCTTTTAAATAAGCGACTTTCTCTTTTGCAGGGACGTCTTTAATGTGATCAGTAATCTTATTGATTACTTTCACATGCTGCTTTTCTATTTTTGTAACAGTGAAACGTCGTTCTCCGGTAAATGAAGCGGCAAGGCGATGGGCTAAAGATAATAAACTCTTCGCACTGATGTCGCTACTATAGCCATATACGCTTCTTAATTCATTTAAAATACGGATGCCAACGCCAAAACCATCGTTCTTCGATACGCTCTCAACTTTGCCGTTTTCTAGGCTAACACTATTAGAAAGCGTCCTTTCGAGATAGATTTCAGCATAGTCTCCGCCAGTCGCTAAACATTCGTTTAGGACTTTTAGGGCTAGATTTTTAGAAATCATATAGCTCTTCCTCCTGATTAACCATGGCGATACTACCACATATTATCGATACTTTCACTTTCAATTCTATGAATAACTATCAATTAAAGTAAAGCAGTATAGTATCATTTGATAATAGTAATAAAACACCAAAGAAAGCTTTTGTCGTGAAGGAAAAGAAAAGTGATATATTTAGGATAGAGGTTCTTCTATGCCAAAACTATTTTATCAAGGTCATGCTTCGATTCGAATCACCACTGATGAAGGGAAAAACATTTTCATCGATCCATATGCAGGGGAAGGGTATAAAACCCCTGCGGACTTGGTTCTCATTACTCATGAGCATTATGACCATAATGCGATTCATTTAATCACGTTGACCCCTAGAACCATCGTCATCCGCGCAAAAGACGCTTTAGAAAACGGTGTTTATCATGAATTTGATGAATATGGCGTTCATATTAAGGCAGTTCCCGCATATAACTCTCACCATAAAAAAGAAGAATGCGTTGGGTATTTATTAACGGTGGATGGAGTAAAAATCTACCATGCGGGGGATACGGACTATATTCCCGAAATGAAAGATTTAGTAAAAGAAAATATCGATTACGCCTTACTTCCAATCGATGGCTATTATACGATGTCTCCGCAGGATGCCTCTAACGCCTCTATTACGATGAAAGTCAAACATATCATCCCGATTCATATGCATCCAGGAATGGATTTTGATATGAAACAGTGCATGAAAGTAACTGCTCCGATGGCGATGCTAGTTCGTCCGAATGACTTAATCGAACTTAAACACGAGGAATAAACATGAAGACGATAAATAAATTGCTTTGGTATTTCCTATATTACGCCTCCTCGACTTTATTCGTGTATTTTGTGTTTCACGCGGGGATGGGGTTCATTAATCTAGACCCTTCGAATTTGACAATAGATTACGTTGGCAAAAACGCCTTTCTCCCATTCCTATATTCCTCTTTACTTTTAGTTATTATGACAGTAACTCAAACTCGAATTTTGAAGCAAAACGAGAAAAGAGAAGAATTCATTTATGGATGCTTCAATTTGATATTTTCCTTATTAGAAACCGCGTTAGGGATTATTCTTTTGAGTCTAGGGGCAAGTAAGAATTCTCTTCCGTTAAATGTCAGTGCATCCATGATTTTAGGACTTGGAATTATTGAATTAGGATACTCAATTTTCCTCTTGATTGGACAAGCAAAGAGAGTAGAAGAAAAAGACGTCAATTCTTGAAAAAATCTTCCAAAGCCCCAAAAGGATTATCTGACCATTTTGTTATAGCGATAGTAGAGAGATATTCTTTGGGTGTTTTATGATAATAACGGTGAAACAATTCCGTAAAATAGCTTGGGGAAGAAAACCCTACTTTTCTAGCAATGTCTTTGATAGGGGTAGAGGATTCTTTTTCTAGCAATTTTGAAGCTGCATCAAGCCTCTTTTTCAACAAATATTGCGTTGGAGAATCGTGAATCGTATTTTGAAAAACACGTAAACAAGCCCGTTCACTTAAGGAGGAAGCACTAGCGATTTCTTTTAATGTAAGTGGCTTTTCGTAGTTTTGATTGATGTAAGAAATCATCTTCATAATTTGGCCGTCTTTTTTCTTATATTGATTCTTTTTCGTTTCTTTCCGTTTCATTTGTCTAAGGGCGATTAGAAACATTGTCAAAGCACATTGTTTCGATGTTAACGAATAGAATTCATCTTTTTTAGCAGTTGAATCTTTGATGCTATTCATGGAAGAAACCATCTCTTTGCCTAATGAGGTAGTAATCGGAAATAGTAAACTTGAAGCGTAATGACGAGAACAAAAGCTAAGTGCGGGTTGATTATTGTCTAATCCTAATTCGTCTATAGAAAAAGCCAGTGTCTCTAATTCTAAATCACCCTCTCCATTTATTTGATAAATTGATCTTTCAAATAAAAATGCAACATCACCTTTCTTCAAGGCGATGAGCTCTTTACCTGTGCGGATATTGATATCACCTTTTTTATCTAAAATCACTAAGAAATTAGGCGTAGAAATCCACTCCGTTCCTTTCGGAGAATCTTCTGTAATTTTAATTGTGTCAAACTTAATCATATGGCGGCTTTGTTATAGTCATTTTAACTCATTTCCTAGTATTTTTCGACGATTAATTTGCTTTAAATGTCGCTTTTACTTTACTTCCAAAAGCGAAGGACTATTCACCTTATCTTTAGTTCTATTTTAGATATAGCTAATAAGGTGGAAACCGCTCGCCTTTTTGTTTATGAATCAACGATGATATAAATTAGTCGCTTTCATTTATCGTCGGAAAGTAGCGTGACCCGCCTTCGCTTTTTAGATAGGCGTACAAAATTGTACTTATGCTCTCTTTTATTTAGCTAGACCAGATGCTCTAATTCGAATATAGAAAGCACATTAGAACATGGGATTCTATTCTTTTTAAAATCTCTATTCAAACGTAGAAAACTATCTAAAAAATAGGTAGAACGATATTATTAAAAAGAAAGGTGGTTTATGAATAAAATTACGATTAAGAACATTGAAATCAGTATCACAGGGATTGGAGATGATGATTTCATTAGTTTGACCGATATGGTTAGAGCAAAAAATCCAAAAGAGCCAAAGGACGTTGTGAAAAAACTGGATGAGATTAAGGTCTTCTCTTGAATTTCTTGGTATTTGGGAAACTTTGAACAACCCAAACTTTAACCGGGTCGAATTCGACCCCCTATTAGCGGAGTTTGGTAAAAACTCGTTTACTATGTCTCCCACTAGGTGAATTAGTGCATTTAATGCGATTGGGATTAGAACAAAACCAACTAAAAATGGTGGCACCTTTGCTCATCGCGATATTGCTTTCGAGTTTGCTTCATGGATTTCTGCTGAAGTAAAACTATATATCATCAAAGAATTCCAAAGATTAAAAATTCAGGAGCCAGAACAACTTGAATGGCATGGCAAAAGACTACTGACAAAACTGAATTATTTGATTCAAACGGATACTACGAAAGAATTTTTGGTGCCTGTTGAATTATCGAACGAACAAAAAAGTTATATTTACGCGAATGAAGCAGATTTATTGAACGTTGCCTTATTTGGAAAAACCGCCAGGCAGTGGAGAGATGAAAATATAGACAAAAAAGGAAATGTTAGAGATTACGCCAATACGATAGAGTTAGCAATTTTGAGTAATCTCGAATACCTAAATTCGATGCTGATATCTCAAAAAGTGTCTCAGAAAGAAAGACTCATACTTCTTAATAAAGAAGCGAATAGAGAAAAAGAATTATTCAACAAGAACAGTATTAAACCTATACATAGAATAGAAAAGAAGTAACGACTCGAAATCGATGGGGTTAAACCAATCAATTTGATATGGCAAGAAAGGAAAAAAATATGGCGTATAAAGTATTGGGGGATAGAATCAAAAAGATTCGTTTGGATAACAAGATGTCTCAGCAAGAATTCGCAGAGGCCTTGGGCTACACCCATAAATCAATGATCAACAAGATTGAAAGCGGATTAACCGACATGTCTTTTGATAAAATCATTAAGTTAATTCTAGAATTTAAAGTAAACGCGAATGAATTCTTAGATTTATCTGATCAAGAAACTGAAGATTTGATGTCGATGGCGGATAAGGCGGATAAGCCAGACTGGAGAAGGATCCATCCCCTCAAATCAAAAGACGAAAGCGTGGTTTATGTTAAGCCGACATTAATCAGCTGCCCAAACATCAAAGTAGGGGAATATACATATTTTGATGGTCAAAACTTTCAAAATCATGTCACCCATCATTATGACTTTATTGGTGACAAGTTAATTATCGGCAAGTTCTGCCAAATCGGTAGAGGGGTTGAGTTCATTATGAATGGCGCTAATCATCAAATGAATAGCGCCTCCACCTATCCCTTTTATATATTCAAAGGCTGGAAACAAGACCCACCTTTAAAGGTAGATTTACCGTATAAAGGGGATACGGTTATTGGGAATGATGTATGGATTGGCCAAAACGTCACATTCTTACCCGGAGTCCATGTGGGCGATGGATGCATTATTGGCGCTAATGCTGTGGTGGCTTCTGACATCTCTCCCTATTCAGTGGTGGTAGGCAATCCCGCTAAAGCAATTAGAAAACGCTTTGATGATGAAATGATTACACTTTTAGAAAAACTAGAGTGGTGGAACAAAACGCCAAATCAAATTCAAAAGATACTCCCTATCCTTTCTAGCGGTGACATTGAATATGCTAGGGATGAAATCAAACGCATCATAGGCGGAGACGAGACTTTGTAAGAACGCCTTTTCACTTTAACGCAATATGTTTTGTGCGTTAGTTGCTTTGTACTGCTTTTGAAAACAAAAATATTTGAAGAATTTTATTGTTCGTCGGCTGTCTCAAATCGGATTAGCGACTTCTTTTGTGCAAAGCTAGCAAATGCGATATCTTTTTATAGAGGCACCACTATAGGGATTCAAAAAGGTAGGTTAGATTTCAAATATGCTAAGAAAGGGCGCTTTTATCGAGTGCTGCTTGTCCCGACTCATACGAAACTGAATGACCTTGGCTGTATATTCGTCGAGGCGCTTAAAGGAGTAATGGAGCACTGTTTCTGATTCAAAAAGGAAAGACACATCGTTTGAACCAGCTGCTTTTTTGACAATTCTGTTTACATGAATTTTATACCATCGAAGATTTAGGTGAAAAATTTGTTTTCATTTATGATACGGGCGAAGGCTGGGATTTTGATTGCAAGGTGTATAAAAAGAGTGTCTTTTTAGATACGAAAGATACTACGGTTCTTCTTGAAGGCGCTGGTCAAGGCATCTACTAGGATAATATCGGCACTCTCTATGCTTATCTATAAGGGGACATTCCTCACGATTTTAATGATGAAGATGATGAACACGGCATTTATAAGCCATGGAACGTTTTTGTTGATAAATATAGTGAATTCGACGACCCCTTAGATATTGAAAAAGAAAATGGTGCCTTGAATGATGTAGTTGGTCGCACGATAAAGAAATACGCAAAGAACGAAAAAAGATTTATTAAAGAAAATGGAATGAACATGTTGGATTATAAAGAAAAGCCCAAAAGAAGACCTCGTCAGCACGATTTTTTGACATTTGACGCATAATTCCTCGTTCCGTAAACCCTTTTTGCAATAGAGCGCAATTGAATTTATGCCCAATAAGGAATATAAGCGGAGTCTTTTTTATCCGATCCATTTGTCTTTTTGATAATTCCTTCTGAAACTGCTTGGAAAAGAAGGCGACTGATTTGATATTTCGCTCTCTCGCCTAAGCCGAATCGCTCACGAATCGAAGAATTGGTTGCTAGGGTCGATGATAGATAAGCCAAAACAACATGATCATATATCGCCTTTTGTTTTTCACTTGTGAGCAATTGATCAAAACTTTTCGCAAAGAATAGTATCACCCTGACTCCACTTGGCGTCTGTTCAACCTTCATTGGGGGAAGGTGTTCTTTTTCTAATGAGGCGACGATTTTGTCGAATCCGCTTCCGGCCGTATCTCCAATGTTGATACGTCTCAAAAATGAAGCCATTTTTTCATTACGTGGTTTTGGTGAAGAATCAATTAGACGATCGAGAGGTACATCGAGACTCCCAGGGTTAGAAAATTCGACGCGATTGGGAAAAACTTCGACTAAGGGCCCACCTGTGGAAAGCAAGTCCTGGTGGATGAGCGCATTTCCTAGCGCCTCACGAATAGCAATAGGGGGGAGAGAGTATTGATTGTGCCTTATTCCTTGAATGAACGTGTCCGCTTTTTGAATGAGAGCCATGATTTGAGCGAACGCTTTCTCAAATGAGGAAACATATCCTTCGTTGAATTCGTATTTCCCCATGGTTTCAAGCCGGTCAATGGTGTTGTAGCGGACGATGCGGATTAATTTGTTTTCTAAACCCGCAAACGAAAAAAGATTTTCCCCGAATAGTAATGCCCCATATGCGGTAATGGAATAAAATTCCTTTTCTCGCTCGAGGATGAATCCTTCTCTAGTGAAAGAAGAGAGCCACTCTTCTTCTCTATTGGGAAGCGGGACGTTCAAGGATGAATAATAAGACTTCATCATCAGTTCTTCTTCTACTTGTTGCTTGCTTAATTCCGACAAAACAACCCTTTTCTCCGGGCTGGTATCTTCAAGTTTTTGCCATAACTCTTTTTCAAGAAGCGGATATTCCTTGATATTCTTTTTGTTTGTTCCAACTCGGCAATAGGCTTGCTTCTTAAATGTCGTCGCGAAATGCGTCGCTGCCGGAATTCTAAGAACGAGTACGTGATGTCCCTCAATTTCTAGCTCGTAATCCTCTAATGCAAACGAAGGTGTCAACAGGTTTTTCCAGTATGCCAATATTTCTTGGCCACCTTTTTTCCAGTTTTTAAAAGATAACGTAGTTCCAACAAATTGATGCGTTTTATCACTCACTCCCCAAATTAAGTACCCAAACGGGACTCCATTAAGAAGAGCCATGTTCGATAAAGCGGAGATATATTCGCCCATTTCATCAGGGTCTCCATTATTTTCTTTAAATTCGATATAAGGGGATTCTCCTTCCGCTTTAACGATGCCTTGAACGATGTATGTTATAGAGAAAATGTCTTGCATCTTGTTGCCTCCGATGATGACAATTTTAATCGAAACGCAATAATAGCGCAATAGAGCGCAATTAAGCGCAATTAAAAAACATTCGATAAATAGCCAATTTCCAATTTTTACCTGCTAGATTTTGCAAACGTGCGCAATTAAAAAATGAGTTTCTATGATGAAAACATTTTCCCAAAAGAGATGCTTATGTCTAGAGTAAGTAGGCCGCTATTGCTAGTTCCATGCGAACTACGAAATGAAAAAACAAAGGTTTAGCAAAAAAGAAACTTGTCTTTTTAAAGCGTGAATTCATTGTTCTAGACGGAGAGATCCCACTAGTCGATAGGGGAGTTTCTTCCTCATTTTTAGATTGCAACCCTTAAGGGTTTTTCGTATTATATTCCGCGTATCTCTCTGTGCGGCAATGACCGTACGGCGAAAGGAGTAAAGAATATGAAGAAAGACATCCATCCAGAGTATCATGAGTGCACCGTCACCTGCGTCAGCTGTGGCGCAACATTCAAGACCGGATCCACTTTGAAAGAAATCAAAGTTGATACCTGCTCTAATTGCCACCCATTCTACACTGGTAAGCAACGTTTCGTCGCTGCTGATGGCCGCGTTGACAAGTTCAATAAAAAACTTCAAAAAGCGCAGCAAGCCAAAGCCGAAACCAAATAACACGTTATCATTAATCATGATAAAATTAAGCCGCGTAAATCGCGGCTTTCTTTTTGGAGCATCTTATGAGCAAGAAATTTTACATCACGACCCCTATTTATTACCCAAGCGCTCGCCCTCATTTAGGACACGCTTATTGCACAACCATTTGCGATATCATCGCTAGGGGAAAAAGAATGCGTGGCTTTGACACGTATTTCCTTACTGGTCTAGATGAACACGGCGAAAAGATTCAAAAGAACGCCGAGGCAGCAGGAATCACGCCACAACAATTTGTGGATAATGTGGCGAAGACTTTCACAAATCTTTGGTCGCTTCTTCACATCTCAAATGACGACTTTATCAGAACGACTCAGCCACGCCACTATTTGACGGTCCAAAAGATTTTCCAAAAGATGCAAGAAGATAATGACGTTTATCTTTCTAGCTATAGTGGATGGTACTGCGTTCACGAAGAGACCTACTGGACGGAAACGCAAGTCGGGGAGAATCATATTTGCCCTGAATGCGGGCGTCCAGTTGAGAAAAAAGAAGAGCCAGCTTATTTCTTTAAATGTTCAAAATATGTTGATGACTTACTTTCTTTTTATGATTCCAACCCGAAATTCATCACGCCCGAAGGCCGCAAAGCGGAAATGGTGAATAACTTCATTAAGCCTGG
Organism: Caryophanales bacterium UBA4691; assembly: GCA_002404865.1. GTDB lineage: Bacteria > Bacillota_I > Bacilli_A > RFN20 > CAG-826 > UBA4951. The sequence goes on from DHKP01000009.1 coordinate 115,569, forward strand.
CTTAACGGACTTATGCGTGTCTCGCACGACCTTCACTTGGGGAATCCCGGTACTTGGGAGCGAGAATCATGTTGTTTATGTTTGGCTTGACGCTTTAACTAACTACATCACCGCGTTAGGCTATCTTCAAAGTGATGATAGCAAGTTCCAAAAATTCTGGAACGATCCTGAAACAGAGATTGTTCACGTGATTGGTGCCGATATCACTCGTTTCCACACGATTTATTGGCCGATGTTCCTTAAAGCCCTTCATTTGCGTGAACCAAATCGAGTGTTTGTGCATGGTCTTCTTATGATGAAGGACGGCAAAATGAGCAAGAGCAAAGGGAATGTTGTCTATGTTGAACCTCTTGTCGAACGATATGGCGTTGATGCGGTGCGTTATTTCTTGGTGAGAAACGTCATCTTCGGAATGGATGGGAAATTCACTCCAGAAGATTTCGTGGAGGCCATTAATGTTGATTTGGCCAATAACCTTGGGAATCTTCTCAATCGTACGGTTTCCATGATTGAGAAATATTACGATGGAGTCGTTCCAAATTATGAAGGAGATGTCACGGATTTAGATAAGGACCTTCATGAAGCGGCTTTAAAGACGATCGCCACGTATGAAATATTGTCCGACGACCTTAAAGTCACTGAAGCCTATGCCTCGGTGATGGAGCTTGTGAGCAAAGCGAATAAATACATTCAAGATAGCGCTCCCTGGGCTTTAGCGAAAGATCCATCGAAAAAGAAAGAACTCGCTAGCTGCATGAATCATCTTGCCAATGTTATTTTCTTAGCGGGTATGCTTTTGTCCCCGATCCTTGTGACGAAATCCGCGAAAATCTTTGATCAATTGGGAGTTCCTTCCGAGTTACGCAACTACGAATCCGCGAAGAAATTCGGCATTATCTCAGGCACGACAGTGGAGAAAGGGGAACAATTATTCCCTCGTCTAAACGAAGCGGAAGAAATCGAATACATTAAAGGCTTGATGGCCGCTCCAAAAGAAAAGGCCGCTGCCTAATGAAAAAGAACTCATTCCAAAAGAAAATCCTTCATGGGGAATGCGTTGACCTTTCTTATGAAGCCAAAGGCGTTTTTAAAAGTGGGGGAGACGTTGTTTTCGTTAATGACATGTTCCCAGGAGAAATAGGGGACATCGAAGTCGATTATCGACGAAACGGAGAGTTTTTTGGTCATGTTAAAAAGCTAACCAAGAAATCGCCGGATAGAGAAGATGTCCGCTGCCCTTATTTTTATCAGTGCGGCGGCTGCCAATTTCAAGATTACGCATACCCCTCTCAGCTTATTTTCAAACAAAACAAGGTAAAAGAGCAATTTCGGAAAATTGCTCATATGGACGTAAGCCCATTATCAACCATCGGAATGGATAACCCGGTTGCGTATCGCAATAAAGTCCAACCTCTTTTAGGCCAAGATGATCGCGGCAATATTTATTCTGGTTTTTATAAAGCGGGCACTCATGTCATCGTTCCGATTGATAAATGTCTCATTGAGGATGAGCGCGCTACCAAGGTGCTTATGAGCGCTCGTAAACTCATGAAAAGCTTTCATATCCAACCATACGATGAAGATAGCGGATATGGCATTATGCGCCACATTCTTGTTAAGACATCTCATTATTACCCAGAGGTTATGGTTGTGCTAATAACAGCGGTGGATTCTTTCGTAGGCCGAAATAATTTCATTCATGCTTTAATTAAAGAATGCCCTAGTATCACCACAGTTGTCCAAAACATCAATTCCCGCCATACATCTGTTGTATTAGGTGAAAAGACAAGGATTTTGCACGGAAAAGGCTATATTCAAGACACATTATGCGGAATTCATTTCAGAATATCTGCAAAATCCTTTTATCAAACCAACCCCATCATGACGGAAATCCTCTACAAAACCGCGATGGATTTCGCGAAATTGACAAAAAACGACGTGGTATTTGATGCGTATTCCGGCATCGGTACGATCGGGTTAATCGCCGCAAAAGACGTAAAAAAAGTAATTTCTGTTGAGATTGTCCCCGAAGCCGTAAAAGACGCGAAAGAAAACGCCAAATATAATCACATCGATAATTTCTATGCCTACGCGGACGACGCTTCTTCTTTTATTTATAAGATGGTCCGCAATCATGACCACATTGACGTCCTTTTCATGGATCCACCTAGGAAAGGAAGCGATGAGAAATTCCTTAAAGCGGTTCTTACCATCAAACCATCTCGCATTGTGTATATTTCTTGCGATCCATCTTCTTTGGCTAGAGACGCTTTGTATTTGTCCAAAGAATACGAAATTCAAAAGATTCAACCTGTTGACATGTTCCCCCAAACATTCCATGTTGAGACTGTGGTGTTGCTTAGTCGAAAAAACGGCGAAAAATAGCCAAAAATCGCAAAAATTTGATGGGTTTCATTCTTCTCGAAAATGAGTGAAATCCATTTTTTTTGTCGAGAAAACCGCCCAAAACCCGGTAAAGCGGTAAAAATAAGGCCTTTACTCGCATGGGGAAATGGGTCGACGCTCAAAATGAACACTCATCCTACGTCGTATCGACATGGGAATAGGTGGCCTATACCTGTACACGATGGAAGGAATAGGTCAAAAATCCCGTATTTATCGGCTTTTTAGGAAAATCACGATTTCTCGATTTTTTGCGTTTTCGGAGTACGTTGCAACCACACACCCAACCTAGTGACCAGAATTTCGACCGAAAAACGGCTAAAAACGGGGGTATAGTTTGATGAAAATGCCAAAAACCGAAAAAGTCATTGCCTTCTCTTTGAAAATAGACCAAGAAAAATTGGGATCAGGTAAAAATAAGAGGACATTTTTGATGCGATTCTTATCCTTTTGTTTCATTGAAAGTTGACTCAAAAAGTGCTATATTTATATCATAAGCGACGGAAATAGGAGAGCATTGTATGACTTACTCTGAGGCAATCAAGAAATTGCGTAATAGATTGATACTTACACAAACTGAATTTGGCGAATTGCTCGGCGTTTCTTTTGCCACGGTCAATCGTTGGGAAGCAGGTAGGTTTAAACCAACGACAAAATTGAAAAGAAAGCTTGCACCTTATTTTGAAAAGTATGGAATAGAGGTTGATGAATAATGACCGAAAACGATATTAATATTAAGAGCCTTTATTCATTTTGTCCTGAACTTATTGATATTCTTTTGCACGACAACACAACGAAAAAGAACATCATTTGGGCTACCGATCACTATAAGAACAAAGGACTTGGCTATTCCGTTACCGACGAGATAAAGCCTTGCCATTTGACAGGGAAAGTAAGAGCTATTAGGCCAAGAATCGAAAAGAGCAAGGCCGAGCAAACAAAGAGAAGCAAAGACAATGCAGAGGTTTTCACCCCGTCTTGGATTGTTAACAAGCAAAATAATTTGGTTGATAACGCATGGTTTGGCAAAGAAGACGTATTTAATATCGAAAATCCTGATAATTCTTGGATGCCAACCGAGAAAGTTATCTTCGATGGAGGAGACAAGTCCTGGATTGATTATGTCAATGACATTCGTTTGGAAGTTTGCTGTGGCGAAGCGCCATACCTTGCATCGAGATATGACACAGTCTCGGGTGAGAAAATCGAAAATAAAAATAGAATAGGCCTCCTTGATAGAAAATTCAGGGTTATAAATGAGAACGCGACAACTGACGATGAGTGGCTTGATTATGCCATAAGGGCAATCAAGTCTATTTATGGCTATGAATTCCAGGGTGATAACCTTTTAATCGCACGCGAGAATATCTTATTGGATTTCGTTGACTACTATTTTGAAAGATTTAAGAAATTTCCTGATAAGGATTTGCTAATCAGCGTTGCAACAATCATAAGCTGGAATCTTTGGCAAATGGACGGCCTTAAATACGTCGTCCCATTTTCTTGTCATAACGAAGTTGAAAAAGTAGTTCAGCTTAGTTTATTTGATGAGCCTGAAGAACCCAAGTTAGATATTTGCCCTGGCTGCAAAGCGAATGACCCCAAGAAGCATAATGGCAAGAGATGCTACATCATGGATTGGGAAAAGAATAAGAAGATCAAATTTGTGTCATTGATGTGGAGGAATGGCGAATATGTTGGCTGAGAATGAAAAAAACGACGCTTTAGAAGCGGAAGGGAAATATAAAACCCAAGTTGAATCTGCAACCGACTACATTGAGAACTTCGATATTCTCGAAACAATCACCAATGTTGGAAACGATGAAGTGTTCACTCCAAGAAAGACTTGCGACATGATTTTAGATTCTCTTCCGGAAGAGGTCTGGCACAATCCGGATTACAAATGGTTGAATCCGGCCACAAAAAACGGAATTTTCGAGAGAGAAATTGCAATAAGGTTGGATAATGGCCTGAAAGACATCATTCCAGATATCGAGCAAAGAAGAAAACATATTCTTCAAAACATGATCTATTCTATTGGCCAAACTAGATTTACTGCTAACGTTGCTAGAAGAACGGTTTATTACTGTTCCCAAGCCAATAGAAAATGTGACGGAATCAAAGCTAAAGATGGTCACTACGTCAATGGTTATGCGATTGGCAACGGAAGCTGGTTCGACAATGAAGAAGGCAACATCAAAACCCCAAATATCAACCATACGTTTGTAGATGAAAAAGGAAGACTGATGCCTAATTCTTGCTCCGATGAAGAAAAGAAAAAATATAGATGCAAATATTGTGGAATCAACGGCGGATCTGCTTATAACGACGCCCATCAGCGTGAGACATATGCTTATGAATTCATCCATTTTAGCGGGGACGAATTATTAAAGCATTTGCAGGATAGATTCTTTGGAGGTAATAGGAAAATGAAATTCGACATCATAATTGGCAATCCGCCTTATCAGCTGAGCACTAATCAAGGTGGCACTCAAGCGACACCGATTTATCAAAATTTTGTGAAGCAGGCGGTTGGCTTAAATCCGAAATATATAAGCATGATCATCCCTTCTAAATGGTTCGCTGGTGGAATGTCAACGCTAGATGAGTTAAGAGCGTATATGATGTCGTGCAATAAAATTAAATCGATGACCGATTTCTCGAATGCAAAAGAATGTTTTCCTACTAATAGCGTTGGAGGCGGAGTTTGTTATTTTCTATGGGACCGTGATTATGATGGGCCATGCACTTTCACCAACGTGATTAATGGAAAAGCTCAAACGGAAATTAGAGAATTAAACGAGTTCCCCGTTTTAGTTAGATTAAATAAGGCGGTTTCAATCCTTAAAAAGATAAAGACACTGAACGAAGAAAACATGGTTGATTCTGGAAGCCCATTAATGCCTTTTGGACTTTCATCTGATGCCCGAGGAGAAAAAAGTCAAAGTAAAGAGAATTCAATTAAATTATATGCAAGCAATGGAATTACATTTATTTCAGAACATCAAATCAAAAAAGGTCAAGATTTGCTTAACAAATATAAAGTTTTGGTTGGGATTCTAGGAGCTGAGCACGCTTTGGAACCTGACAAGGATGGTAAGTTTAGAATAATTACATCCTCTTTGAAAGTTATAGGGCCTCAAGAAGCTTGCACACACTCGTATTTTACTATTGGAAAATTCGATAATTTAGGGGAAGCCCAAAATTTATGCAATTATCTAAAAACAAAATTTGCTCGTTTCTTAATTTTACTAGCTATGACATCAACACATCTTTCTAGGAACGTTTTGCTCTTTTTGCCTAAACAAAATTTTGATTCAGTTTGGACTGATCAAAAACTTTATAAAAAATATGGTTTTAGTGTGGATGAAATCAATCTTATTGAGGAAACAATGAAGGAGATGAAGTAACATGGAAGAAATTTTAGTTACAAAATCTCCCGATATTAATCAAACGGATACAATTCAGTATCACGAAAACAAAACAATCTTTAGTTTGGATGACAAAAACAATACCGACGGTTCACTGATTCTCATTTATATGTATTTGTTGCCTAGATTCCAAACGCATGGAATCAAGGTAGGCATGACCAAATGCAGAATCGGAGAGACTTTTTGGCATGCAATTAAATCTAGGATACACGATCAGCAACACGAATTAGCGCTTACCGATGATCAATATCAAAAATACGGATTGGAAAGAGAGATCGTCTATTGGGGCATTTGCCTCGATGCAAAAAACGATTCCTTTAAAGATTATTCCGTCCATAACGAAATCAAAAAGACAAACGCTGGGATTGTGGAGAAGGAGCAGGAGTGGTTCACGAATGTTCCGACCGACGAGCTCATCGGCATCTTCAATTCATTGAGACACACGGATGAAAACAAAGAAATATATACTCCAAGGAAAGAGCAGCAGGAATGCATCGACGCCATGAGCGAGTATTTTGCCGAGAACCCAAACGGCCGATTCCTTTTGAACTGCAAAATGAGATTCGGCAAATCGTTCACGACCTACAAGTACTGCGAAGACCATAATCTAGAGAGAATATTGATCCTTACCTTCGTACCAGCTGTTGAATCTTCTTGGCGTGAAGACTTAAGACATATTAAGAAAAGCTACAGGTATTTCACCGACGATAACCTAAGAAGAAGCGACTTCATGCTGGGTTTTATTCAAGATCCTTACGTCTTGTTCCTTTCGCTTCAAAATTACTTGGGCAAAGAAAAGAACGCAGATGTCAAAGCCAAGATTCAGCAATTGCAGAACATCGATTGGGACTTGGTCATCCTCGACGAATACCATTTCGGCGCATGGAACCAAAGAACACAAGGAACCCTGAAAGTCAAAGAGGAAAAGAGCGAAGACCTCGATAGCAACTACCAAGAGCAATTGAAGAAGACTGGCGACATCATCCAGAAATTCAATATCAAGACTAGACAGACCATTTGCTTGTCCGGAACCCCGTTTAAGGCGTTGGCCAGGGGCGAGTTCACGGACAAATCCTCTTTCACGTACTCCTTTTTCGATGAGCAGAGAAACAAATATCCTAATAGCGACAAAGGCGATTTCTCTGTCGTGAATCCAAGTTACGCCGCCTTTCCAGACATTAAGATATTCGGATACAACATGTCCAGGCTTTTCGGCAATCTGACGGCTTCCGTTTTCTCAGAAGATAGATTGCTCACAAAAAAATATTTCTCTTTGAACAAATTCTTCGAAACAAGGCAGGAGAACAACCCGAATGAGCCATGCACGTTCATTTACGAGGATGAGATCAAGAAATGGCTTGAGATCATAAAGGGACGTTCCACTTTTGGAGATAAGTTTCCTTATTCCAACCCACAGATGCTTCAAAACAATGTTCATACATTGTGGCTCATGCCGACAGTCAAATCGTGCAAGGCGATGGAAAAGCTTTTGAAGTCGGATGAATACTTTTCCAGATATCAGATTATCAATCTATCTCAGGATGGCGTGGGTGCCGGAAACGACGCTTACGAATATTTGATGAACGGCATCACCGAATCCGAGAACACCAATAAGCTCGGGTCGATTGCGATAACGGTCAATAAGCTGACCATTGGTGTTACGGTTAAGAAATGGTCCAGCGTGTTCGTGCTGAAGGATTTGGCCAGCCCTGAGCAGTATTTTCAGGCAATTTTCAGAATACAGACACCATATGTTGTGAATGGGGTAATTGAGAAGAAAGATGGATACGTCTACGATTTTAATATCGATAGGGCCAGTGCCTTGCTTTTGAAGTACGCCGAGCAATCGGAGAATGAGCAGACGACAAAACTTCAGATTGCGAAGCTGATTGTTAAATACATGCCGATTTTTGTGAATGGCGACATGTCTGACCCGATCTCAGAACAAGTGTTCTACGAGTTGGCGCAATATGGCGATTCCAGTGGGATTCCTTTGTCGAGGAAAATCACAGACACTACCAAAACCACTAGAATGCTCGACGAAGAGACGATGGCTGAGATGCTCAACGACAAAGAGGTCAGTGACATCATCAAGAGGGTTTTCGCGCATGCAAAATTCGGGAAAACGAAGACAAGGACTGTCCCGGCCAAGCCTGAAGATGGCTTTGATACGAAAATAGCGCAGGAAGGCAGGAACAAAGGCTACGAGCTTGGTCAGCAAGACTATCAAAATTATGTTGACTATGACGATAATCAAGTCCAAACGGAATTTGAAAAAGCCCTTTTCGATTACATCAAAGAATACTGCCCGAAGGATTATGATCAGGCAAAAGCCGCTTGGTATGCCAATGGGTTCAAAAAAGGTTACGAAGCTGGCGTCAACGCCCCCATCAAAAAAGAGCAATGTGGCCACGACGACGGTGTTAAGTTCGTTGATGTGATAAAGAAAAGATTTAGCAAGGACATCAAATATACCAGCAACACTAGAGTGATGATTGATAATTTTGTAAAAGCCTATTTGAACGACACAAAGAATATCCCTGTTAAATATAGAGGCATGCTTTACAGAAGATGGTATTGCGATTCTTTTAGAAGAGCCGTGAAAACCAATCTAACACCTGTTGTCGACCCAAAAAACGGCGAGACGATTGAAGATGCCGATAATGTATTGAAGCATTTACTCGCAAGATTGTTTGAATTCTTATATATCAGCGTATACCGCGAGACCACCTTTATGGAAATCTTCAATAATGCCGATCCTAATGTTTTCTTAGAAGCGGTTGGCATCACTAAAAAAGATTTCGAAATACTCAACAAATACAAAGTCTTCCAAGAGGATGTTTTAAATAACTACATACATGATTTCTTCGTGAATGAATCTTTAGGAAGTAAGTTGGACTTAAAGGATGAGGAAGTCCAAAAACAATATAGAAATAGTTTTGATTGGTTTGGATTCGGACTCGAAAGTGACGATGCCACGCAAGAAGAAATATTGGAAAACAAAGATGTCAACTCTATGAAAAATGATTTTATAGAAAAAACGGTAATAAATGTTGATTCTGAAAATCCTGAAGAAGAACCACGAGAGGATGAAGATGCCAACCAATCGGAACCCACTTTGCTCGACAAAATCAAAGACCTTCTTTCTACAAAACAAATGAAGTCTTCGAAGATTGCCTTAGAATTGGGTGTTTCTAAAAAGGAAATCAACCAAGTTTTATACGCTCATAGTGATATTTTTGTTAAAGATTTATTTTTCAATTGGAAGTTAAAAAGATAAATTTTAATATGGATAAAAAGATTAGATGCATAAATGAGTTTTATAAAACAAAGATCTATAAAGGACCAAAGTATCTATATAAATATAGACCCTTTGACGAACATACTTTTGATATGCTCGAAAATGATTATCTATATCTTTGCAAAGCTAAAAATCTTGACGATCCTACTGAGTGCGCAGCAACCATTGATTTTAATAAATTCTATGATCTAGAAACTAACAACGTTAAGAGAGAATGCGTCCAATTTATTATTGAAAAGCTTAGGCCGTATACAAGCGAAGAAAATTATCAAATGATTCTAACTATTATGGGCTCCATGATGAATAGGAACGGAACCATAAGGCCTAATTATTTGCTCGATTGTCAATCACAACTGCAAGCTCTTTTACCAGAAGACTATGATGTCGCACCATTTATAAACTGGATTGTAGGCATACCTGAAAAATTGGATTCCCCTGAAATCAAGCCTCAAATTTATACGTTGATCAAAGCAATGTACAACGCGAGGGAGGAGCTTGGAATTTGTTCTTTAAGTGCAAATAAAAATGATGAAACAATGTGGAAAGAATACGCTGCTAATGGGATGGGATATTGTGTCGAGTACGATATGACTGATTATGATTATCTTAACCTTTTGTTTCCTGTGATATATGTTTCTGAAAACGAGAGAGAAACCGACATAACAACAAAGATTCTTCTATCGTTTATTGAGAATATGATTGAAGGTTTCTCTCACGGAACTATTGAAGCCGATGTTTCCCAATGTATAACACTCTTTCTTACGAAATACGACAAATGGAAATATCAAAATGAATGGCGATTGCTTGGAGATGCGGCTTCAAAGCTAAAGGCACCAAAAATCAATGCAATTTATCTTGGAAAGCGAGTATCCAAAACTAATCTCAATGCAATGAATAATTTCTCTAAAGGTAAATTCAAAATGATTAAAGATTAGGAGGTGAAACAATTGGATGACATTATAGAAGAAATAAAAAAGAGCTGTCCATTTAAGACGGAAGCAGAACTATTTGACTATTTAAAAACAACGTTAACAGGATACGATTTAATCGATTTATTAGAAAAGCTGAGTTGCCTCAGGTTTTTCTCACTTACCAGTTTTTTGACGTATTCTGAAACTGAAAGAAACGGGGTAAGGAAAATATTTGATGAAGGCTTTTCTTTCCTCGTTCCATTTTTGTTTTGCTTTAAAATAGAAGAAGGCGATGAAAAAATTAGATATGACAAAATCAAATCGATTTGTCAAAATATTTCCTATTTTTTATTTGTGACACGGATGAACAAACGTGGGAATGACAAAATTGATTATATCCAAAATAATTTAACGGATTTGTTCGCTGATTTTAAAGCTATTCCTGTGGGTTGTATATTAGAGTGTGAAGACGATTTAATGATTCAAAAATACGATGTCACATCTTCGGACTTGCTCAAAGAATTACTAATAGTTTTTCCAAAAAGAATTTTCAGCCCTAAAACAAAAATTCAAGCTTTCGAGCCAAGTTATTTTATCGATAATTTTTCTTCAATAATAGATACAAGTGGTTTCATTATTAGCAAAGATTGCAAGTCATATAATTTATGTAACGATTTATCCGCTGGGCTAGGAACTTTAGGAATAGGAAGCTTTAATGTTTCCAATCCTTTATCTACTATTAATTTATCTCGCAAGCTTTTTATAAAAAAGAACGGTATATTGTATAACTTGAATGATGATTTGATATGCGGAAGATTAAATAGATCGGTTGAATCATTGTTTTCTTCACAGAAAGAAAAAGACGAGTGGAGAATTAAATATAAGGAAAAAACCGAATCTATAGTCAAGGAAGTTTTTGAAAAATATTTAATTGGTGGGGTTTATTACGAAAACAATTTTTATAAAGGAAAAAATGGGAATTTTTGCGAAAACGATGGCATGTTTGTTTACCATGATTTTGCGATTTGCATAGAAATAAAAGGGAATAAATTTAATCCTGATCCAGTAAGCGAAAACTCTGAAAAAGTAGAGGATTCTTATAAAAATGTTTTAAGTAAAGCTAAGGCACAAGTTATAAGAATTAGAGAAGAGATTGAGCAACAACAAAACTTTACAATCTATGATTCCAAAAGGAAGCCCATATTTCATTTCGATAACCTTAATACAAAAAACATCATAGGGATTTGCATCTATTTTGAGGATATAGGGACTTATCTTGCCGATTTTGCCAAAGAGCCGGAGCGGATAATTCATATTTCGTTTTATGACCTATTGATGGTATTTGAATACCTGGAAAACCCGCTATTAATTATCAAATATTTATTTGAGCGCAGCGGACCTATTAAAAATGAGAAAATATATCTAAACGATGAAATGATGTTTTTAAGCCTCTTTAGGGATTGCATACATTTGAACTCATATATTAATGATCAAAACATTTATAAACAGCAAAATATAGGCAATATATTTTTTCCAAACGACGAATTCGGAATGGAAATTGAACTGTATTTTATGGGTGGTAGATCAAAACCCCCAATTATGATTAATGAGTTTGTAAATCGAATCGTTAGCACAGACGATTACTCGGCGATTGATGACAACTTATTTACTGGATTGTTCACTATTCTTTGTGAGTCAAAAGAAAAATGGGAAGCCATAGAGATAAAATTTAAGGAAAAGAATAATTCAAAATCAAGGATGCCGATTGTTTTGTCCTATTTTAATAAAACTGGTAGTGCTTTTGCTTTGATGTTTATTTCGCGAGGGCACAATCCTTATCAAAAAAGACAAAGTATAGCATTTGCAAAAAGATATTTTGAATATCGTGAACAGGTGGGCACTATTTACCTTATTTCGGTAGGTAAAGATTATAGCAATTACTTAAAGATAAATAAACAGGACGAATTTTTAAAAGACATTGATGATAAAAGCCTGCTATCTGATATCCGCTTTAGTATCGTCAGTCACACTCAATTTTTTGATGATGAGATAGTGAATTAAAGCAAATTGATAACGCTGATTAAATCACAATAGTTGCATTGCAACAATTTACAAATTTTCCTTAAGGTTGCTAGACTTACATCGTCGTTGCTTTTCATCAAATCATAATCTTCAGAGCTTATACCAGATTTGGATATGAGCTCTTTTTTCGTCATGTCTTTTTCTTTCATGAGAGACCATAAACCATCATAAGATGTATATCCAAAATCCTCGTTATTTTGCTTAATATCATCGCAAAAGGCCTTTTTTTCCTTCTGATTATGCGTTGGATGTGGTCGTTTAAAAGCGCGGTGACGTCTTTGGTGATGTAGCCTTTTCTAACAGTCAAACCAATGGCTCTAAAGTCTTCTATCATGCACATTTTCGCTTTGCCGTCTAGCTCGCAATACTCAATGGCGTCCTCTAAGCCTTCCTGACAGATGAGTGAAGGGCTGAGGGACAAAGCATCGCGATAGGAGATGTCTTTGCCGCTTTTCGGGTTCATGAGCTTTCTTGCGTACTCCCCTTTTTGGATAGCTTCGACAATTCCGGCTTTTTCGTTCTCGAAATCCTTGATGAACCATGTCCATATCGTCTCATAGACCATGGCTGCGTTGATCCTTTCCCCAGGTGAGGCAATCCTCAGAATCGCATTGTAGAGATTCTTCTCCAAGATTTCGAAAATGGATCCGATGGTGGCGCTTGCTTTCATAATTCCGTTCCCCCTTTGAAGCACGGCCGAAATCAGTCCCGTCTGATCTCGTTTCAAAAACAAGCTCTAATGCAATGACATTGCGGAACGATAGTGATCCGTGATGGATGTTTCCTCAATTTTAACATGAATGGCACGATTTCCGAATTGCAAGGAGTCTAAAGCTTTGGAAACAGCCCATCGAAAAGGGAGGACACGCTTATGTGGGAGGAGATAAGAACGCCCGAAGGGAAGCTCCTTTTCCGAATCAACCGGAAAGAGAAGCTCGTGGAGGGCAAGAAAGGCGATTGGATCGTGACAGCCAGCTTAATCGGAAAGGAGGTGAAAGTGGAAAGAAAAGGCGGACAAAAGAAAACGAATTAGCAGACACAGTCTAAGACAAAGAAGCAAACCCCAGATGAACAAGATGAACACGGATTTACGTCTTCCAAGGAAAGAGGAGGACGACGTCTATGTTCATCTTTTTGTTTTGACTAGGAAATTGTATTTGAAACCAAAGCGAAGCGAAATAGACCCGTTTTGGCAGCCGTCTTATCTTTTGCCGACTTTGTAGACGAAATTGCCTTTTATTTGGTCGTAAACGTCTTTTGGGACAAGCAAATCATTGTCACAATTGGGACACGTCAATGCCGGATTTTGCCCTCTCTGCC
>DHKP01000002.1 GCA_002404865.1 Caryophanales bacterium UBA4691
TTTGGTGTGCTGTTAGAAAATTTATTTATCAATGGTCTTTGCATATTCCAAATTATGTTTCGACTAAAACAACGTTCCTATGTTCTTTTAGTCGAAACTGACTCAAGATTCTTTCTTTTTTCCTTCTAAAAAGGATCGTCTTCGCAAAATCAATACCATCTCACCATTTATTGCTCTTGGCATTGACAAAAAGTTCCACAACCAAAAAAAGAAAAGCGGGCAAACCAGTTTTCCGATTCACCCGTGCGCTCTAAATTGTAATCGTGACAGCTGTTCAATTCTTCTGAACAAAGTCGATTTTCAAAAAACTTGCGTAAGAAAGCAACGTATCACCGCCATTAGAAACTATCTTTTTCTCGCTTTTATTATAAACGGCATCCGACGGATAATAAACTTTAGCGTTGTTGTTGCCATCCCAATGGGCTAATGCACACTCTCCGCCCGTAGCCGTGACTCTGCTTGTATTTTCTAGATAGATAGCGGATTGTTCGCTATGCAAATTAATCCCTGTTTTTCCATCTGCCGATATTACATCAACATTACCAAACAGATTTAGTTTCCCGTCTTCAAACACATGGATAGCATCGCCGGTGGTACCAGTGACCTTGAGGGCGCTTCCGCTATTAACCGTTAGCGATTTGCCTTGGTTTACGACTACTTCGCCAGTTATGGAAAGTAAACCTTCACCAGCGATGGTCATGGAATCGAGAGCATTCGTCGATAAAGTGCCAGAAATATTAATTTCTTTGTCTTTATCAATCGTAAATACGTAGCCCGTTTCAAGAGCGTAATTAACTGTTAGCCCACCGACTTTTAAGTTATTAGCGTTCTCCAACGATAGTTCGGCCTTAACGCCAGTGCCATTGTGTTTGAACAACAGTTTTTTGCCACTCACGCTTGTCGCATAATCGCTGAAGTTGAGAGCAGGCAACGTAATTTCTGTTCCGTCTAAGCGGCGTGCAGTCCCAGGGCTATCGATACCAGGGGCCTGGATTACTTCGAATTCAGTCGCTTCGTCAGCTTTGATGTTACAGAACCCTTTCTGCGTCATCCCGCTCAGATCTAAAACGCAAACATCGCCAACGCAAATATTCCCGTCTTTTGAACTATACCCTTTCGGGAAGAACAAATATCCTTCTTTAAGCCCATCGCTATTTTTTGAGAAGGTTCCGAAAGACCAATCACAACCCTTGATAACAATTCTGCTATCAAGGCTTAGCAAAAGCTTTGCGCCTCCGCTTAGTTCGACTGCCGTGCCACTATTTGGACCGCTGAATGTTGCTTTGCCATATAGCTCCGCATAACCGTATTCACCAAGAACAAGACAATTGCCGCCTGTCCATTCCGCGATTAATTCACTATTCTTTTCGGCGCGTATATCGTCACAATAGATGTAACCATTTAGATGAATTTTAGCATCGGACTTAATAAGAACTTTCTTTGCTTTGAGTTTGCCTTTCAAAGAGAACTCGCCAATTTTGAATTCAATTGCCGTCTTTTCCCCTTCAATGGATCCAAAATTTAAAATCGTTTCTCCCTCTGCAGAAATAACAAACTTTCCGTCAGCAAAGGCAATCGCTAAGTTTTCAATATCATGAGCGAAATGACAATCGATGTTGTTATAATCGAATTTTTGGCCACTCGTTTTATAGACACTCAAAGAATCGGTAATCGCTACTTTAATAACAATTCCAGAAGCTTTATGAGTAAAGACGCCAAAGCCACTGCTAACTTTTTCTACGTAATCGTAATGAACTAGATCGAGAGGTTCAAGATCCTTCCTGCTCCCCTTGATATTCTCAGCGTACCCCGCCTCAGTAAAGGTTGGTTTTTTCATCACTTTGAATACCGTTTCGTCCGGTGTTACAAGCGTTAGTGTGAGTTCCGTAGTCTTGGTAATTGGCTCAGGATCTGGTTCGTCTTCATTATTCTTTTCCGGCGTATAGGTGTAGCTGAAGACGATCGTTCCGCCATGTTTAGCAAAATCAGAAGGAACAGTCATCTCAAATTCTTTTGAAGAAAGTTTTTTCGAGAAATCTTTGCCTTTCTCGGTAAAATTGGCCCTCACGATAAAATCACTATTTTGTGGCTCAGCAGTATCGTTATCCCAATATTTGACGTTTTGGTCTAATTCTGCAGAGATGCCAAGAAATTCAAGCGGAAGCTTACTTAAACGCTCTTTTTCCGCTTTGTCTGCCATAGCGGTATCGTAATAGTTTTTATATTCCAAATAAGATGGAACCATAACGGAAAGCGTGGTGACAATTGCAGCTGTGCCAAGAGTCACACCGCTGATGAGCTTAATCCAGAAAGATTTAGAATGCTTTTTCATTATGCGTTTTCCTCCTTTTCGAGTTTTACGAAATTAAGCGTTGCGCAAATCATCCAGTACACAAGTGCGCAACCGGCGACTACATCAAGCGAAATGAGGAAAGGTTTCCACCAAACCCAAGAATTAATCGAAGTTGAAGAGATATAAGAACCGCTCTCTTTGCCATTGGCTTGATAATACCGTTCGTTATAGTCAGCATGGAGCCACGTGTAAAGAATTTGATGGACTGCATCTCTCATCCTATTTTGCATTCTTCCAGTGGTTTCGCTTTCCGAATATTTGATTTTGTCTTTCATGGTTGGAGCGGCACCAAGAGCAACGTTCATGCCGAAGTTTCCGCCGCAGCGAACAAGCCCTTCAAATTGGTAATCGGCACCAGAGATTGCATCGGTAGTCACTGCGCCTTTGAACTGCCATTCTTTGCGAAGAACACCAGTTATTAAAGCCTCAGAATAATTGGAGTTTTCCGCACCAACAGATTGATAACTCGTCATGGCACCAAGTGAACCACCATCGACGAAAGCCTTCCTGAATGCCTTTAAATTCGTTTCTCTAAGCGTTTGTTCGCTCATATAAGTCCGTTCGCAATACGCATTATAAACGGCAAAGTGTTTTAAGAAGGTATATCTTCCGCGAGTATTCACACCACTTACGGCTTTTGCCATAACAGTGCCAGCAAGGAAGGGATCTTCGGAAGGCGATTCATTATTTCTGCCGAAAAAGGGATCGATATGCAAATCGCAAGCAAATCCCCATAAGCCAACTACGCCAACGGCCTTCATATCGTTGCCGAAAGATTGCCCATATTCATATGCAAGTTCTTGGTTCCAGGTCTGTGCCGTGACGACCATTGATGGATAGCCCGTACCGCGAGGGGCTGTGCTATAGCCTCTAACTTGAGTTGGTCCGTCAAGATCGCTAAGTGAAGGCTTACCAACCGAATTAATTGGTTTCGAGCCATAATAACGATTCATGACATCGAGAGCTTCTTGGAATGTTACTTGATTCAAAACTTCTTCCCATTCAGAAGCGTTATAATCTTCGCCTAATTTTTTGCCAAGCTCTGTAATAATGCCGTTTTCGGCTATTTTTTTATTGCCGCTAGCGCCCCAAGTTGGCTTTGTTTGATTAACGGGATCGCCGAATTTATCGGTTGTTGCATTATCCCATTCCACCCATCTTTCATAAGATAATTTGTTATATCCATCAAGAAGGGGATTCTCGGCGCGTCTTCCTTTCTTTCTTAACTCAGTAAGTTCGCTTGGCGTTGAGAAATGCTCACGTGTGAGCCAAGGAGTGTCAGGGGTAAAGTCTTTGGTTTTATCATCGATTGGGATGATATCGATTGCGTCTTCGCCAGTGAAAAGATTCTTCACGGTTTGTCCTGTCACAGGGTCTTTGTCGATATGTTCCGTTGTAGCAAGATTAAAATCGAATTTCCCTTCAATTTGAGCACCATTATAGGTAACAGTGTTGATTTCATGGCTATTTTTCATGAGTTTAAACGCGTAGCCACCTGCATCGAGCTCGTAGCCTTTGTGCCCGTCGTTATTTTTGTCATAGCAATCGTAAGAAGCGATATCATACATGTCGACTGTAATCTTGATGGTTTCGCTTGCGCTTGGTTCGATTACGTTCGTCTTGCCATAGTTAACAAGTTCGACCGCGCTCTTTTCGATTCCGCCGGCGATGTAAGGAGCTGTGCCGAAAATTTCTACTACCTCTCTCCCAGCGACACTGCCAGTGTTTTTAACGGTTACGGTAAACTCTATTTTGGAGTCTTTCTTGATCGGGGCGTTTTCTAAGTAGGTTTGCCCATCGACTTCGATACCATCGACCGTCCAATCGAATGTTGTGTATGATAAACCATACCCAAAAGGATATTGCACGACTCCTTCATAACCTTTTTCGTAGCCATTCGCGGCACTCCAAAGGCCCATCGCATCAGCGGTTTCATACCACTTGTAGCCAATATAAATGCCGGCGATTTTATCCATATAGCTCACTTCGCCTTTTTCGCTATTGCCCCAAAGAGGTTCCTTATAGATGACTGAGGGGTTGGTGTATAAATCATAAGCAAAAGTATCGACAAGTCTTCCAGAAGGAGAAACTTCACCATATAGAAGCTTAGGAATTGAGACTGCGCCGCGTGTGCCCGTGTAGCCGACATACATGCAGGCATCGACCCCTTCGATGGTTTCAATCTTGCCAAGTTCCATCTGATTGCAGTTGTTGATTAAAACAACGACCTTTTCAAAGTTTTTGCCAAGATAGGTAAGAAGCTTTTCTTCTTCGTTAGAAAGCTCAAGGTAATGACGTGACTCATCTTTGCTCTCGCCATTAGGACCGATTTTAGGCTGATAAGAAGGGTTGCCACCGCCTTCTCCACATAGTCTTGAAACGACCATAATCGCCGTATTCGAATATGCTTTTGCCTCATTAAGCAAAGCATCCGAATAATAATTTTTGTCGTCAATATCTGGCTCAACGAGCTTTTGCGCATCAGTAATATATCCGTTTTTTAAACTGCGCCCTAAATTGAATGGCTTGTAATAACGGTAATACATATCGTATAAATCTTTGTTGTATGAGATGTTGTAATTATCGAGAGCACGATAAAGATCGATGTTCTTTTCGAAATCGTCATCTTCAGGAAGTACACCGCCAGAGCCTACTTGGTCACCACCAGTGCCATAAATCCAGTCGATCGAATGCCAACCAAAAACATTTACTTTTGGGGTTTCTTCTTGATTCAATGGCAAAACGCTGTCTTTGTTTTGTAGAAGCACGGACCCTTCTTCCATGATTCGTGCAGACATCTTTTGCCCTTCTACCGTTGTTTGGTTCAAAGCCGTTTTGTCCACGATAGGCGGAGCCAAAACGGTATTGATCTCTGGTTCATAAAAATAAGCGATACTAGTCCCGACAATAAGCGCGGCGAATAAAAGCGTTGCGATCCCGCACTGTAAAATTAAGGACAAAAGCCCTTTCGTAGTAGATTTCATTTTTTTCTTAAAGCTCATGATAATCCTCCGTGTCTTTTTGAGCCGATTTTTGCGGCATTAATGTAAGAAAGTAACAAATATCTTCCCATGATAGCCGCGAATCAATGTCGTAATAATGCTTTTAAATTCAATTGCGTCAGTACATTGCTTTGCGTTTTTTCTTACGCGTCCGTTATCTTACTCATCTAAGGGTAAGCGTTGCGGCGATAGCTAACAAAATAGATAACGCGTTTCTCTTTAATTCATATATCACCTCTTTTGCAACTTTAGGCATTTGGTATTTCCTAAAAAGGAAAGGGCTTTCAAGCATTGCTCTTTTAAACTCTTCCCAAAACCAAACCCATATTTTTCCTTTTGAGTTGTTATACAACGGAGCAAAAAGTGTTGTAAACGCTTGTGCCGAAGATGGCACAAAGTGCGCCGAAAATGGTAAAGGCTAGAGTAAAAATAGGTTTGATTCGGTGCCCCTTGCCTTGAACGATCGCTTCCTGAAACGATAAAACAGATTCCGCTTATTTGAAGAACACGATGCTGAGCCTAAAGGTGTCAGCTAGGACATCGATATTCAAGACTCCTTCGTAACGCGTTACGATTTCGCGAATGGATTTCATTCCAAAGCCATGGAATCCGTTATCCGATTTAGAAGTGTTGATAAGTCCTTCTTCGTTTTTGACGATTTTGCCAGCATAATAATTGTCTTGCCTTATCACTATCGCGCCTTTTTCTTTTTCCACGACAAGATTGATGCATCGTTTCGACGGATCAGAAATTTTATTCACCGCTTCAACCGCGTTATCAAGAATGTTCCCGAATAAAGCATATAAATCCCCTTCTTCCAAAAAAGAAAGTAGCTTTCCATCTACAATACAGGTGAAATCAATCTTTTTCTCATGACAAATTAGGCTCTTTTCCGTCAATATCGTATCAATGGTTTTGTTCCCTGTGTGTATCTCCGAATCATAAAAAGAAATCAGATCCTGCATTTCTTGGATTGTCTTTTTATCCACGGAACGATTGGCACCGATTTCGCGGATCTGGTGGCGAAAATCATGGCATTTTATGTTAATTAAATCTATCGTTTCTTTTCTAATTTTGTAATGCTTTTGCTGTTCCTCATAAAGAGTCGACATCATCGCCATTTCTTGCTCAATGTCTTTTCTTTTGATCATACTCATCTGCAAGCATAGAAGTGCTACACAAAGTAGTAGGCTAAGCGCGTAATAAAGAATTGTAATCGGCTTAGAGACATTCTCGGTATAGCGGAAAACGTCTGAGATAACGATGTCGATTACGAGCGCGAATGTGATAAAAGCAATGACGGTCAGGCTTTTAAACTTCAGGTTCCCGTTCTTGCCAATGTACTTTTTTAAAATCGTTTTAGCGGATATGTATATGAAAAAATAGATGGTCACGTAGATGACGAAGCTCAAAGCAATCATTCCGCTTGCGCCGCTTAAAGATACCGTCTCTTCATTATTATAAGCGGAAGAAATAAAAGCTTGTCCATTTAAAAGCGTTGCATCGACTAAAGCAAAAACTAGATACGAAATATGTTGAACCGTATATGCGCTAACAGCACAAAAAAGCACATTGACGAAATTGGCCTTGAAACACACTTTAAGTCCGATAATCGTTACGCAAAAAAAGCTTAGAAACATAAAAGAGGAGGAAAGCCAATCTCTCACGAATTGCTGTGGATAAATCGCGGCAATCGCGTAACAAAAGACGAGTGATAAAGGTAATAAATACACAAATCCCTTCCGCTTAGGGTAAGGAAAAGCAAGCATGAACTCGGCGAGCAATAGCTCACTCATGAATACGAATTTGTAAAAAGCAATCCAAGTCAATTTGTTCTTCCTCACTTATCAACCATCGTTATTGATAATCCATAAACGAAAGATGTCTGGCGACCGTCGATAGGAATTCTGTTCTCCGGCGACGGGAAATCTTAATCACATCATTTCCAACGTGCACTTCCTCTTTGGTAACGGAAGTTATGTATTTAATATTCACTAAAAACGATTGGTCGCACATCGCAAAACCATACCCCGATAACCTGGCTTGAATTGCTTTCATGGTCTCGCCACGCAAACCATTAATATTTTCATCAGTCATATGCCAAATGATATTGTGATCGCATACCTCGACGTAACGAATATCGGAGATAGATACGATTTTTTCATTAACGCGGTCACCATTTTTATAAGTTAATAAAAGCCTATTATCTTTAATCGAGGCGACACGTTTAATGACGCGTCCCATTTTCATAGCGAAATCGCCATACTTTATGGGCTTTACCATGAAATTAAAAGCTTGGACTTCATAACTTTCCAAGGCGTATTGGGAAAGGTTAGTAACGAAAAACAAAAAAACGTCAGAATCTTTTTTCCTGAGAATTTTAGCCGTTTCCATCCCGTTTGTTCCAGGCATTTCGATGTCCATAAAAATGATGTCGAATTCACCAGTTTTATAGTGAGAAAGGAATTTATCTCCAGTATCGAAAATCGTGGTTTGGAAAGAATAATTGTTCGTAAGCATGTAGCGTTTAAAAAACGAGCTTAGCTCTTCCGCGCAGTTAGCTTCATCTTCCACGATTGCCACTTTCACCATCTTTTGCCCTCCATGTCATAATCGCTACGCGCCCCATTAATTCATTCGAGATTGGATTTTAGGTTTTGCGGGTTTCTCAATATGATTATCGCCGCTAATCTATTATTAAAAGGCCTAGCAAGTGCCTTTCTTACTAAAATCGAAGTAGCGAAGAAAACACACTTATATTTTAATTCTTAGCACATTTCGCGCGGATTAGAAACATTAGATTCGTGAAGAGCGAAAGACCAAATTTGCTTAAAATTACGTAGAAAGAAGAATTCATTTTACTTGGCTACTTATCTCATCTTTTTACAGCATAGAAAAAATGCCTAGGTGACTAACCTAAGCATTATTCGCAATAATAAAGGGGTTTTGCGCTTATTTTGTAGCAGGAGCCACTAAAGCGTCATACTCATTTTTCTTTTCTTCCGCTTTGTGTTTTGCCTCTAAAGCAAGGTTATATTTCTTCTCTAAAAGCTCTTTTTCTTTTTCGATATCTACACCCTTTGGGTTGTCTTTTTCTAGAAGAGCGATTTTGTCTTTAAGAGAAAGATAATCGATCGCTTTTGCGTTGTAGGTAGAAGCGGCACTGATGGAAGCTAAGCGGGCGTTTTCAAGATTCGCTTTCTTTCTAAGCTCGACTGCTTTAGCGTGTATCGCTTCTTTTTTCTCAGCCGAGATATCGCTAGCTTGCGCTTTTTCATCACGCTTTTCCGCGTTTTGAGCAGATTTCTCAAGATTTGGGAAGATGAGAAGGAAGATGAAGAAGAAGATAACCATCGAAACGCCACCGGTTAACACAGTCTTAAGTAGTCCGATAACAACATCATTAACGTTCCAAGAAAGGAGCAATGGGTTAGCAATACCCCAAATCGCGTTCGTAAGGATAGAGACTCCAACCCAACCAACGAAATACATGAGGGCTTGGAAATAAGGATTGCCTTTGGACTTATAGGTGATATTTCTTTGAAGTGGGAAGTTAATGCATTGAGCGGTGAAGACAGCGATTTCAAAAGCGATAAAGTTGCCTAATCCACCTGGACGGAGGGTATACCCAACATCTATTTTCGCAGCAACATCAGCGGCGGTATAAGCTTGGAAAATCGTGCCATCTTTTGCAAGAAGCTGAACCGGTTCATTGAAGATACCGAAGTATAAGGCGTTCCCAGTAGCATCTTTGAACGGGAGTTCCACTCTCGGCCACGCGAACGGAATGTTATTAAGTGAGGTGAACGCATAAGGAAGGAAGGTCATGATGATGAATTGCCATACCGTGACCGCCATCGAGAAGATGAAGAAGAACGCGACCTTATAAAGTAAGGACGAGAATTTTGGGTGAGCATCGCTAAAGGAGTACCATACCCCTAGCCACCAACGCCAAATATGTTGGAAAAACGAAACGAATTTGTTAGTCGAATAAGGTTTAGCTTGAATTTCTTCCATAGTAATTATTCCTCTTTCTTTGCTTCGGCTTTCTTAGCCTCTTTTGCTCTCTTTTTATTCTTACGTCCTTCTTTGAAGAAGTGATGTAAGCCTTTGAAGAAGTGCCCGTTGAACATCTCAATGAGCCCATCAAGTTGACCCCAGCTAATGGAGCCGCCCGTCATACGTGAGATGCCTCTCATAGGCTGATGGAGCATACCCATAATCAGGGTATTGGACGTTTTCACATCGCCAAACGCTTTAAGCAACCAAATCGCGAAGCGGATGGCTCTAGAGAAGAATCTTCCTGCCCAGCCTTTCGCGTATTTTAATTCCCAAACCGTTGTATTGTAATGAACAAGCATGCGGTTTTTCTTAAGGAATGTGTAGCTAGATTTTGGAACATCGTGCCCAAGAATCTTAGCAAATTCTTCGTCTTTGATATCATCGATCTTTCCAAAGAAGTAATCTGGAACATCTTTTTGAGTGCGACCAGCGGTATTTAGCTCATTTCCATCAAGATCGATTTCAGCAGAGAGGCGAACATCTTCGCTATTAGAAGCAATCATGATGCTATAGCGGCCTTTTTCAATCCGCCACGCATTCGCACCCATGTCATAGACACGGAAGGAATATTCATCAAACGGGATGAATACTTCTTTTTCTTCCCCTGCTTTTAGATCCACTTTGATGAATCCCTTGAGTTCTTTGTCTGGGCGATAGACGCTAGAATATGGCTTTCTAATATAAAGCTGAGCAATTTCTTTTCCTTCAACTTTAGAAGTGTTCTTAATCTTGAAATAGACGCCCTTCCCCGCTTCAATCCGCAAATCGTGATATTCGAATTCACTATATGAGAGACCGAAACCGAATGGGAATCTTACCTTCTTTTCGATTTTTTGATAATAACGGTATCCGACAAAGATAGAATCGCGATATTCGGTTGTGACCGCTTTCCCTGGGAAATATTTATGGGTCGGAGTGTCGTTATATTCAAATGGGTAAGTCTCCGCTAGTTTTCCGCTAGGATTCACTTTGCCCGTTAAAATATTGAATTCGGCTTCCGCGCCAGCTTGTCCAGGGAGGAAAGCGTTAAGAAGCGCATCGCAATCATCTGCCCAAGGCATCGTAACGGCGCTCCCGGCATGGAGAATAGCGACCACTTTGCAGTTTGCTTCTTTTAAAGCTTTAAGAAGCATGACTTGGTTTTGATTGATCTCCATGTTTTTGCGGTCAAGGCCTTCCGCTTCAATCGCTTCGTCTAATCCTAAATAAACTAAAGTGACATCCGCAGTCTTAGCGAGCTTCACGGCTTTTCTAAGAAGTTTCTTGGAATGGCGCCCAAAACGGTGGAAGCCTTTTTCGTAGCCGATGAAGTTGATGTCGTAATTGTTAACGACATCGAGTGCGGAAACGAGTTTTGTGCAGTTAACGATGGAGCTGCCCGCGCCTTGATATCTTGGCTTTCTAGCAAAGTCACCAACGATTGCGACTCTGGCGCCTTTTTCTAATGGGAGTATCTTGCCTTCGTTTTTAAGAAGGACCATGGAGCCTTCCGCGCATTCTCTTGCGAGTTCATTATGCGCTTCGACGTGTTGTTCGTGTTTCTTGCCATCCGCGAATGGCTCGGATGTTTTGACGGCTAAATCCACAAAGCGGTCGATGCATTCATCCAAGACGGTGACGTTAAGCGTTTTATCTTCCACCGCGCTCATGACGCGATGGATCGTGTCTAATCCAGAACCAGGCATTTCGATTTCGTTGCCCGCTTTTAAGCCAGCAACGCGGTCGTTTTCTCCGCCCCAATCTGTGACAACAACCCCGTCATATCCCCATTCCTTGCGAAGAATCGACATTAAGTGTGGGTTTTCATTCGTATAGGTGCCATTAAGACGGTTATAGGAAGACATGATCGTCATTGGTTTTCCTTCCTTAACGGCGATTTCAAAACCAGTAAGGTAGATTTCTCTTAACGCACGTTCATCGACAACGGTGTCGATGGTCATACGTCTTTCTTCTTGGTTATTGCAAGCGAAGTGTTTTAAGCAGGCAGAGATTCCGTTTGATTGGATGCCTCTAACATAAGAAGCCGCCATTTTACCTGCTAAATAAGGGTCTTCTGAGAAATATTCAAAATTTCTACCGCACAATGGGTTTCTTTTGATGTTCATCCCTGGGCCAAGAAGAACGTTGACCTTTTGGGCGAGCGCTTCTTCTCCTAAGGCTATACCCATTCTTTCACCTAAAGAGACATCCCAGCTAGAAGCCATCGTGACTGCAGTCGGGAAACAAGTGGCCTTTAACGATTCGTTCAGGCCAAGGTGATCAGCGGCAAGGGCTTGCTTACGAATCCCGTGTGGGCCATCTGAGAAGAAAATTGAAGGAACGCCTTTGGAAGGAAATCCAGTTGATTCCCAGAAATTCTTCCCGGTCGTAAGCTTCGCCTTCTCTTCTAGAGAAAGGCTTTCGACAATCTTTTCCTGTTTCATTTTATTAATTCCATCCTGTTCTTTTCATTACCAATTTGTAGAAATAATTCACAACGAACCTCTTCAGAAAGAACGGTAAGTTGAAGTAGCAAGTCAACAAAGTTCGATAGCGGATAAGCCGATAGAAGGAAGGGTTTTCCTTTTTGAACTTTTTGACGAGGCACTTGTATTCGGCGTACTTCTTTTTATAGTCACCAATCGTTGCGTAATGCTGCGTTAAGCAAACGATGGTAATGAAAGCGTGAATCATCTGTTTACGATGCTTTTTCGACAATTTATCCAAATCTTCTTTGGTATAGCAAAGCATCGTTTTTTCGAACACGCGGAATTGATGCGCATAATTTTTATCCGCGTTCTGAATCGAAACGGATTGATCGCTTCTCCCTACGGAATAACGATATAACGAAATCGGGAGATAACAAAGCGTATTGACGTAATAGAGAGGTTCATAGACGTAAACGTTATCAACATAGAAAGTATGCTCTGGGAGATGAAGTTTACTCTTTTTAAGCACATCAAGGCGGTAAACAAGCATATGCATCATAATGTAGTCCGTATACTTGAACGTTCTTAGGTCTTCCCAAGTAATTGTTTTACCTGGTTTTTTAAAATATTTTCCTAATGAGCCAACGTGTTGAATCCCCGCCTCAACATTTTCATAAACAAAATCCGTCAAAAAGAGGTCAGGTTCCTCTTTCACTTTAATTTTTTCTTTGATGGTAGCAAGCAAAGAATGAAGGGTATCTTCATCAAGCCAATCATCCGCGTCTACGCATTTAAAATACAAACCAGTCGCAACTTCTAACGCAGCATTAATCGTAGAGCCATGCCCGCCATTTGCTTTATCGATAACCTTTACGATGGAAGGGTTTTCTTTTTCATAACGACGAGCGATTTCCAAAGTATGGTCTTTCGACCCATCGTTAACAATAATAATCTCAACGTCTTCTCCGCCTTTTAATAGAGAAGGTATGCTCCTATCTAAAAATTTTTCAGCATTATAGGAAGGAACAACAAAAGATAAATACTTCATAAATTTTTGGAGAAAAACTCCGTATGTGATTAATATTAATCAAAAATTGCGTAATAGAGAACGAATTTTTGTAAATATTTTGGCTAGTAACGAAAAAAAGCCTAGTTTTCAACGAAAAATACCTGTTTTGAGTATTTTTTCTTCTTTGAAAGCGCTAAACAACTCAAAAAACTGCTTCTCGCCCTTTTGAAAGCAAGAGCGGTTTTGAACAAATGCATTTTTCGTTTTGATCGTCGAAAATTACTTAATATTCAACAAAAAAGAGCAGGTGAGAAAGGGGGTAACAACCTGCTCTTAAGGTATGTCGAATCAAGTATTAGGGGTTACTTGATCTCGATGCGATGATTGGTTTCTTTCTTCTCTGGATTCTCTTTCGGGAAGCTCACAGACAAGATACCGTTTTCGAATGTTGCATTGATAGTCTTCATATCGACATCACCAATGTAATAGCTTCTAGAAGCGACACCATAGAAACGTTCTCTATGAACAAATTTCTTGTTATTGCCGTTTTCGTGATCATGATCCTTATATTTATTATTTACCGTCGCTTTAACGGTGAGATAACCATCATTTAACGAAATATCGATATCTTTCTTGTCGACCCCTGGGAGTTCCACTTCAAGGACGTAGTTATGATCGTCTTCTTTGATATCGGTTCTCATTTGAAGGCTCTTATTGGTTTCTGGCATGAACCAGTCATTGAAAAATGCGTTTTCTAAGGAATTATTTCTTGATTTAAGATCGTACATAATTTGAATCCTCCATGAATCTTTAGCACTCATGTCTTTCAAGTGCTAACACTATGATACTCCCATTTTTGGCACTGTCAACTGTTGAGTGCTAGTTTTTACATTCTTCTGTTTTTGTCCGTTTTATCAGCACTTATTGCAAAAATAAAACAATTTTAATTCAACTTCTTTTGAATAGCATAGCAAATTTGGCATATAAGCATACGCGGGTGCATTCTCTAAAAATATAGTTTCTAAAGATTGGTTTGACTTAAAAAGAAGATAGACGGAAATTCCTTCTATTGAATTGAAGCGAGAATATTCATTCGTTTCTCTATTCTCAAGGTGGTGAGCAATCTCGTAGGAACGAAGAAAAGCATCTTTCGCCTCTTTCCCAATATCATCTATTTCGTAACGTCCGCTTTTCTCATTTCGAAAAGAATCTAAGGACTCTAAAAGGAGTGATTCATACCACGCGACAAATTCATCGATTAACGAGTTAACTAGTTTCATTTCTTATATACCTCAAACTCACTTTATAAGGGGCTAGCCCTGCTTTTGCCCAAACGCTTAGGCCCTCGCTATAAGGCTGATGTTCCGTTACTTGCCGTGGCTTCTTTTTTGCTCATCGTGAGGCAATCATTGCTAGAAGGAAGAACGCGAAGAGTTTCTCATTCATCTAATCTTCCTCTTACAAAGCACGATAGCGTGAGGCTAGGCGACCTCTTAAGGAGAACATAATGCCCTTCCACTATTTCATAGTCATTTTTTGGCATTTTTTTACAAAAATTAAGGAAGTTTTAATCAAAAAAGATGGCAGCGCGCCACCCTTTAGTATTTATGTTATTTAAAAATGAATAAAACTAATCGCTTAAAGAAACGAATTCCCCACCTACGAATTTTTCCAAATCCAAGGGAGAAAGCTCCACCTGATAGCCTCTTCTTCCAGCTGAAATATAAATCGTATCGAATAGTTCAGCGGTCTCATCAATGAATACAGGCATTGGCTTCTTTAGACCAATGGGGCTACAGCCCCCATGTACATAGCCAGTCAGTGAAAGAAGGTCTTTTTGCTTAATCATGGCAATGCTTTTCGAGCCGCTTGCGATTGCGGCTTTTTTTAGATTTAGTTCTTGATTGACCGGGACTTCAAAAATAAAGTGGGCATGCTTCTCGTTTTCGCAAACAAGGCTTTTAAAAACGCAGTCCGGATCTTCGTTTAAAGCCATTGCGACTTCCATACCATTTACGATGGATTCGTCATATTCATGCGGAACATAATGGATTTGATGGACGTCTAATAGACGCATAACATTTGTTTTTAGCATAGAGTCAAAAAGCCGTGGCTCGCCACGGCTTG
Source organism: Caryophanales bacterium UBA4691 (assembly GCA_002404865.1). Taxonomy (GTDB): domain Bacteria; phylum Bacillota_I; class Bacilli_A; order RFN20; family CAG-826; genus UBA4951. The sequence goes on from DHKP01000002.1 coordinate 14,962, forward strand.
CTTTCCTAAAACTTAATTAGCTATTTTTCTTGCCAAAGGCGATTAAGAAAGCGCCTAAAGAGCAAACTGCACTTGCGGCACTAGCGGCACCGCCGACAATGAAACCATATCCTAGCGAAGCAACATAGCTTGCATTTGGGGTTGGAGTCAATTTCGTAGCAAGGAAGAAGAATAAGGCGACAACGATTAAGGAAATTCCGGATAGCAAATGCAAGAAGCCAGAGAACTTATGGCTAGCATCTGGATTAGGAAGGGTGAAAACCGTTCCTAAGATTTGGAAGAGAACCGCAATGATAAGAAGAACGAAAGCGCAAATGTGATAGCCAGTCGCAAGATCTTTCATCATCGCACTATTTCCAAAAACAAAATCGTAACCTGAAACCGCGGTAACTACTCCCCCGGCGGTCCAGTTAACGCCCGCTCCAATAGGCAAAAGAAAGGCAACTATGGTTAACAAGATGCCACTAAACCCAAGGATTGCAAATAAGTTAATTTTCTTTTCCATAAAAACACGTCCTTTTCGTGAAACGAAATAATATTAACCATCTAGCGGTTCTCTTTCAAGAGAATAGGGAAAGGGCGCTAAAAGAAAAGCCATTAGGAAATGGATATTGTTGCCGAACCACTACTAATATTTGTAATCGTGATTGTCTTAGAGAAATTATAGCCGTTGTTCATCGTGCTCTTTTTGTGACCCGAGTAACGATACACTGGGAAGCTATCCGCGTAACTAGCGTAAGAGAAAGAATCCCCTTTTTTAAAAAGCGAAGAGTTGGTCGCATAAGCTTTTTTGTAAGAATATTTATTGGTCGGGTCATTATCCATATCAAAATTTTTCTTTTCCTTCGCGTCCATTAATTGAATCAAACGAAACTCAGGGTTCAAATGGTTATAAGCGCTGCTATTGCTATGAGCGATAGCGGTCGCGGTTGAAGTGTTTTGACTCACTTTATCAACGTAAGAAGGTTCATTATTAGACGTATAGGCTACCATTCTTGCATCAACATGGAAAATACGGATTCCATATTCAGAAAATCCCTGCAATTTGATCGTGCTTCCTGGGTAATAAGACTGACTATCTTTCTTATTTAGTCCCGTTGGCGTGTAAAATTCGACAAGAATATATTCATCAAAGGGGGAACCATTCCACCCGCGATCTGTGGGGATAATTAAACAATCCCCGTCTTCTTCATACGGTTTTAATGTGTATTCGCCATTGTTTGAGGCGATTTTTGGTTCTACCCAACCTAACGCCATTTTGGAAAAGGAATCATGATCGATGATGTTGTTATCCATCATGTCTACTCCGCCCATAGGGGAATAGTTTTGCGGGGTTTCTTCATTTTTACTAGCGACATAATAATCGTCTAAACCCAGCAAATGACCCGTTTCATGAATGTAAGTGTGGGCGTCAATGCCAAGACTCCCATACCCAAACATGAAATCAAAGCTAGCCCAGCAGTAGCGATATGGCTCGGGGCTATTTAAAGTCGTGGACTCTAGTCCATAATTGGAATAAGTGTAAGCCCAAAAGACGTTTTCGATCTTTTCAGAAGGAGATCTCATCTTGCTATAATCTGGGGCGCTATAAACAAGCCATACCCCGTCAATGATCCCATCTTTGTCGCTATCAAATTCACGGCAATCTGTACTGTATGTTTTTTTATACCAGCTAACCGCTTCTTCAAGTATGCGAACACTCGGTTCGAAATATTTATTGGTCTTGTCCTCAAAAGCAGCAATTTCTCTCGTTGTATAAGAGCAGTCATACCAACTTGAAACCTTACCTGTAATCCTTAATTTCTTATAGGAAGATTTTTGATAAAAGCTTGCAACCGATTCCCAAGAAGTATCACCGCTGTTGCCAAAGAAGCAACGATTAATTTTTTCTCGATTTTCTTCCGTCGCGTAATTAGCGTAATCGCGCACCTTCACCGGAATGACTAAGATGTTCACATCGCCTAAAGAAGGCATATCAATATCGCCATTGCTAGCGTTGATATCCATGATTTTTTTCGGAATAACGCCATCGCTAGTATCATCATAAGAAGTATCAAATGAGACATCGGTCGTTAAGGAAGAGCGATTCCCGTTCACGAGCTCATATAACGAGCATCCACCTAACGCTAGAGCGGTAGCTATTGCAATCACTAAATTTTTTAAGAAAGAAAAACGTTTCATGAATTAAGAGTAACACGAAAATATTTTTTCAAAACCAAAATGCGTTAAATCAATGCACTATTTTTTGAGTTCTCTTTTCTTTTTCAACAAATCTTCATGAGATAGTTTAAGTTTGCTTCTTTCTTCTTTTGAAAGCCTTTGAATCAGCTTGATTTGAGAATCAATGTCACGAACTTTATTCGCTAAAGGATAGGTGGGATTATTCATGTTTGCGTTAAGACGAAGTTCGAGGCTCATCGCTTGTTTCAGCAGTTTGGAATCGCCCGCCGTTCTTGTATCCTTTTTCGCTTTCTCTTGATGTGCTGACTTAGGCGATTTTTCTTTATTCATTTTCGCCAGGATTTCCTTCTTGCTTTTTTCCTGCTCTTTTTTAGCGCCGCTTTCTTTCTTTAAAGAATGGATCGCTTTTTTGTAAAAATGGTGACCAGATGGTTCGCCTACGATTAAATTAACGCCGCTAGGAAGAGCGGATGTGCCATCTTTAGAAACGATAAGTTCCGTTGGACTGGATACACTGATCTTCGTTTCATTTTCTTTTCTTTTACTTATCTTGTCTTGACTCTTATTTTCTTTGGTTTTTAGCATCGTTTCTTTCTTTTCCTTTTTTTGCCCTGATTCATTAAGGTTCTGCTTAGATTTCTTTGTAACTAGGCTTTTTGTTTTATCGTTTTCTTCTTTTTTAACGGCTTTTTGCACGATTTTTTCATGTTTCACTAAGGAAAAAGAATTGCCGTGCTTTGCTATAACGAAAATTAAATCGCCAAAAGAAATCGTCTTTTCTTCATCGTCTTTTAATGAAGAAAGGGATTTTAATATGTCGCGTAATGAGCGCTCCGTTACATCGGCAGGGCCATGAGCCAAAGGCAAATAAGGAACGGAATCATCACGGACTAAAACGCCTTCTCCATTCAAGGCAAAACGAAGCAGCTGCTCTAAATTATCGTTTTTCATAGTCGCTTCCCCTGCTTTTGCATTTTGTTCGTCTTTTTTTACAGCAATTGGGGTTTTTTTGGTTTCCTTTTTTTCTTCCACTTTCGCTATTCTATTTTGAATCATTTTCGCTTTTTCTTCTAACAAGCGATCCTCTGAGTAAAGCAAAGGTAGTTCAGATTTCGTTTGAGTGTTTTGAACGGAAAGCAAAGCCAATTGAGCATTAATATCCGCTAATTTTTTATCGAAAGGATAATTTTGATTGCCTAAATGAGCGGCAAGTTTTTTATCAAAAGACAAAAGAGCATTTATAGCATGCTTTTCGTCTTTTTTCTTTTTCTTTGGCTCTTTGTTTCTTTTAAAAATCGTTTTCAAAGAAAAGGAACGATGTTGTTTTTCTTTATTCTCTATGGGGCGAGAGTATCCGCCACTATCGCCTAGATTCTTTGTTAGTTCGCCATCCGCCATTATCTTATACACCTCTAAGTAATGTCCGCGCTGGGAATCAAGATTATTGAGCTTCAATAAATCGTTTGTTAGGGTCTTATCTTGCGTAATGACGAGAATCTTATATTTGATTCTTAATCCTACGACTTTTTGTGTGATTGCTTGGTCACCGAAATTGCCATCGGTAATGTTTTTCTCAATTTCTATTGTTTTGCCATGCCACTGGTCGTGACGCAATATCTTTAATGCGCGAATCGCTCCGATTCGAGCTTCATTTTTTTCTTTGTTTCTTTTGTGCTTCTTTAATTCATTGACGCACTCTTCAGGAACAATCACATGAAGACCGTCTTTCCAATATTCCTTTGATGCGACGAGCGTATCCATAAAAGGCGGGAATCCATCTTCCATAAGAGAACAAGTATCCACGAATACATAGTCGTAATTTGATAAAAACTTCGCTAGATTCGAGGCTTTATTCTCCTCGCTATACATGTAGTTTACTTTTACCTCCTCGTTAATCATTCTAAAAGGTTTCTCGCTTAAGGCATGTTAGCTATTTGAATTTAGCGGCATTAGCAACCGAAAATTCTTTTTTAAGCTGAATCATTTCCTTAAGAAGATGATCGAATTCATAATTATGATAGACATTATGAATTTTAGCGATTTCCCAAGGCTTCACATTAATGACATGAGGGAAGGGAAACCAAACCTTTTGTGGCGCAAAATGGCGAATCACAGTCGATGAAGTAATGCGACGCTGTTCATTATAAACGCGCGGGAAAAACTCAATTTGTTTTGCCTTATGAAATATTTTGTTCATCGCGTCTTGATCTGGGTGCTTCATCTTTTTTATTGCGATTAGCTCTCTTGCTTTAGCCATTAATCCATCATGGCGGATTTTATCCATATCTAGAAGCATAACTCCAGCGTTGAAGTACTTGCCAAAGTGCATCGCATCGGCAACGCATCCAATATCGTGACCATGAAGGTCGCTATGGAAAAAAGGAGCAATATCGCGAAGAGCAATCGCGTCGCAGTCTAGATAAAGAACTCGAGAAGGAACGTTGACTAGTAAATCCAAAAAAGAACGGAACAAGCAATAAGGCGTGTACTCAGAGTTGAGATTCGCCGTTTCAGCAAGTTCTTTGCAAATTAGATCCGTAACGTTTTGTAGTTCTAATTGGCTTTCTGGGTTTTTCTTTTGGATCACTGAGCGCAAGAAACTAGCCTCGTATTCTTCCAAGGGCAAGTAGGTAGGATCCATTTTTTGAAAATCACCAGTCAAAACAATGACATTAATCGGCTCCTTGCTTACTTTACTCACGCTGAGCAAAGAAAGGAGAATCCCATCTAACATAAATTTGTTTCCGCAATAAACTAGATTAATCATTTTGCCCAAAGTAATTCTAGTGATTGGAAAGCAAACTTGCAAAGGTCCTCTTCTTAAGAAATAGCAAAAGCGTTAAAATAGCTATAATGACACAGGAAGAAATTGCAGAAATCGTCGCGAATAACTTAGTCTCGTTACGAAAAGATAGAGGATTAACGCAAGGCGAATTGGCGGAAAAATTTAATTATAGCGATAAGAGTATCTCAAAATGGGAGCATGGCGAACTCGTGCCCGATTTGGCAACATTACAAAATCTTGCTGATTTTTATGGTGTTACGATTGACTATTTTACGCATAAACCAACGGAAGATACAAAACTGCTTTATGCCAAAAGCAAAGATGACATCATTTTACGGAACCGCATTATCGTGTGCTGCTTATGGGTGCTTGGCGTTTGGACGATTGCCTCGGTGGCGTGCGGAGGAATTTTGATTCTCCATCAAGAAAACACATACAGTTTTTGGATGCCGTTTATCTGGGCGATTCCCGTCTCGTTTTTGGTTCTAATGGCGTATGCGAGACGTTTCAAACTCATGGCTCACCTTGTCGCTTATCGAATTTGCTTTTCTTGGGCGCTACTAGTAGCGGCGTATCTAGAAATCGGCCTCCATATTGAAAACAATCTAGGATGGAACCTAGCATTCGTTTTCATCATCGGAATACCACTTACGTTCATTTCATTATTAATGGGGAGATTCAGCAAATGAAAAAACAATATGACTATCTTATCGTTGGCAGCGGTTTAAGCGGAAGCACAATGACTAGATTATTGACCGATGCGCATAAAAAAGTTCTAGTGATTGAAAAAAGAAACGAAGTCGGAGGCAATATCGCCACAAAAGAAATCGATGGTATCGACGTCCATGTTTATGGTCCACATATCTTCCACACGAGCGATGAATTCGCTTGGTCTTTTTTCAATCAATATGCAAGCGTTTATCCTTTCATCAATGAGCCACTAGCGAACTTCCATGGCGAAATTTATCATATGCCTTTCAATATGCACACTTTTCACGCGCTTTGGGGTGTAAATACCGCAGAAGAAGCGAAAGCGAAGATTGAAGAAGAAGTGAAAAAAGAAAACATCACCGATCCTAAGAATTTAGAGGAACAGGCTTTATCGATGGTTGGAAGAACCATCTATACAAAACTCATTAAGGAATACACTGAAAAACAATGGGGAAGAGATTGCAAAGACCTCCCCGCTTCGATCATAAAAAGACTCCCGCTACGTTATGAATGGAATAACAACTACTTTAATGACGTCTACCAAGGACAACCAAAAGGCGGTTACACCTCTTTCATTAATCGACTGCTCGAAGGAGTCGAAGTCAAAACGAATGCAGATTATCTTTCCGATAAATTATATTTTGATTCTTTAGCGGATAAAATCATTTATACAGGGAGGCTAGACGAATATTTCGCTTTCTCGTTAGGCCATTTAGAATGGAGGAGCTTACGTTTCGAAGTCGAAACCAAGCCTATCGACGATTATCAGCATAACGCCGTAGTCAACTACACTTCTCATGACGTTGCTTATACGCGCATCACCGAACATAAGCATTTTGACCCAAACTGCAAGAACCACCATTCCACGATTCTTTCTTATGAATATCCAGACACATTCATAGAAGGAAAAATCCCTTACTACACTGTCAATGATGAACGGAATTCAAATCTAGCAAAAGAATATAAAAACCTCGCAAAATCCATCCCAAATGTTTATTTCTTAGGAAGATTAGCGAATTATGCCTACTTTGATATGGATGACACCATCATCGAGGCGAAGAAACTCTTTGACTCATTAGCAAAATAGCCGCTCTTTTTTCACTTAAAAAGTTTTTAGGAACGATTTTCCATTTGTTTATTGGTCCTGCTTTTTAGTCTACTCACGCTAAAAAAGGCAAGAAGGGCGCCTAAAGAAAAAAATACAAACAATCAATGAAATCTAAGTTTTTGCAATGAAAGAGGTTTTTAAAGCAAGGTCTTGCTAGAAAGTAAGGGAAATGTTTAATTCGCCGCCGTTAAAGCGAAAACAATCGCTTGGTCAACGATGGTTTTTGCGTAGCGGACGTTAGGATCGTTTGGAAGATGATAAACATCTTTCATATTTCGTTCAATAAAGCCATGCCGTTCGCTAGAAATATAGTGACGAGTTTCAACTCTCGATTCTTTTAATAAATTAGTGAAACGAACTGCATCATCTTTGATGCGGTCGATTTCGCAAGACACGATATAAGTCGAAGGGAATTCTTTTGCGATGCTTTTTGGCATATATAGAGGAGAAATAGAATGGTCTTTGCGGTTAATCCGATTCGGGGCATAAAAACGAATCCAATCATCGTAAAGTTCGTCTGGCCAAAGTCCTTCGATTTGAGGCCTATCTTTTGCTTCGATGCTTAAATCCAAAATCGGGTAATTCAAAACAAGCGCGGTAACTTCATGGGTTTTATTTTTAATCCATCTTTCTAATAAAGAAGCCGCTAGATTCGCGCCACTGCTATGACCTTGAAGGATGATTCTTCTCATTGGATGCTCCAATAAGAAAGCGTTAATTTGTCGATCGATTTCAATGAGCTGGACAGGATAGCCCCATTTCACGCTGCTAGAGAAATCAACATTGAGCACGGAAACACAATAGGTTTGCGAAATGTATTTGCATAAAGCATCATCATCAAGTGGATGCTTATAGCAAAATCCACCACCATGGATATTAATCAGTAGCGTATCGCCGCATGAATAATACAATGAACATAAATCCGGGGCACTTGTCAATAAATGAAGTTTCTCTCCCCAGGTAGGAATCGTAGAAATCGATTTGCGATATCCTTCGTCGTCTCTTTTCGCTTTCGCGTATGTTGATTCAAATTCAATAGCCATAGTTAAATTATAAAGGCTAGTTTCGACAAATAAACGAAAATTGGCGTTGCGATTCAAAACAAGATACTTTTTAACGATTCTACCGACTTTTTTGTAAAAGACATAACGAAAGCGATAACAAGACAAAACTAACACATCGTATGGAATGTTAAAAACCAAAGACATAACAAACTTCTTAGCAAAGGCGTACCTACGAAACATGGTTTGCAAAAGTAACGTCGAAAAATTATATTTAAGCTAATGAAAGGGAAATAAGTATCTAAATAAATGCTTCAGTTGAATTCTTTAATAGAACCGATCCCTCACGATTGCTTAATAGGGATGAAAAAGCAAACGCGTCAAAATGGGATTGTTTGCTTTGTTTTGGCCTTCGCTAACCGCTTCAAAAATCTTATCGGTGGAGAGAATGATATATGAGGTCCGGAGATAGCATATTAAAATCATCGATACGTGATTTATTTTCTCATAAGATTCTATTTCTTATCACCCTTTTGATATTGTCTATATCGTCATTCTATACTGGCCTTTACTTTTTAAATCAGCAAAACGATGAAAAGCAAATCGTATTAAAGCATTCCAAGGAATTAGGCGATAATTATGCCAAATTAGAATACGATGAAAGCCTAGAAAAACCGATACAATCCTTTGCTAAAGAAAACGTTGGAGGGGTTTATAACATCTATAAAAATGAAATGGGGGAATCATTCAATTGGGCTTTTCAAGTAAGAGCCTATCGCGATGTTAAATATTCCTTTACTAAGATTTATCCAAACATTATCGGAATAGATTCAGAGGCTAGTTTTGTCAACAAGGATAATAGGTTTACAAATCCTGAAATTTGTAATCTCCCTATAAGCGACAACGAGATAGCAATCTCATCATTGCTTTATGACTGTTTAATTGAAAAGAAGCAATTCGGGGAATTAAACTCACCTGACGAAATCATTGGAAAAGTTTTATATTCTTACAAAATCGTTGGTGTTTTTTCCACAAATGAACAAATCGATAAAATGATAGAAAATTACCAAAAATTCCACGGAAATAATTTGGGATTTTCTCCTTACGCTTACGGGTTTCATCTAGAAAATTCCATCTTCGTAAATAACAAAAGGCCAAGTCAATCAATGATGTTATTGGATATATCAAAAGATTTAAAGGAACTAAAGAATTTAAGCAATATTAGATTCGTAACTTCGACCTCTTCTCTTTATTCCCAAAAATACGAATCTTTCTTTACGAGTGGAGATAAGCCATTACTTCTCTTTATCTTTATGCGTGGTTTCGTTCCTTTTTTTGCAACCATAGGCGTGATAATTGGCCTTTCATTTATGATAGCTCTTTCCCTTTTTTTCGATATAAATGCAAAGGAAGAGGAAACAAATAAAAAGGAGCGTTATGAAAAAATAATCATCAAAAACGCCTTTGTCTTTCTTTCCACTGCAGTGATTTCCCTAATTAGTCTAACTTGTTTCATTTCCATCTATAACGCAATGCATGCATTACCTACTTATTTGTTTAGGTTCAGCACTTTCGGAATTCTAATAGGGATCATATTCTTAGCGTTCATCGTAACCGTTCTATTATCGGCAGCGCTATCCTGGCTCATCCAACTTTTCACCAAAAAGAGGGCTAATTCAAAATTAACGAGTGATTGAAGAACAAAAAGCGTTCTTCGTTTTCTAAAATCAGTCATAGTTCTAGCCATAAAGAGAATAGTTTCATGAAAATAATCAGCGCAATAGTAAAACATCCGCGATTATTTTGTCATTTAACGTTCAACATTGGACCCCGGGGAAAGAGGGCAACCATTATTGCAAAGCCTTGCGGCTAAGCTATAATGGTAGTGGGTTTGATTCTAACGCCCTTTTGGGTCGTTAGAATTTTTTTGATCCACCAAGAGGAAGAGGAGAATCAAGATCATCACAATCGACGTGACGTCCATTCCCGTTTCTCCTTTCTTTGCTTTTTTCTCCCCGGGGTAATGTTTTTGAGTTAGCATAAAAGCTACCTCACTTATCTATAGACATGTTTTTCTTCTTTTTTACAAAAAATTCATTTTTCGCATTCTAATTCTCGCGAAAGAAAATATATGTTCCTTTAAAACTAAAACTTCGAAAGTGATTTTCCTCTCTAACGAAAAAAGCGCACAGCAATTTTATAAGCCATGCACTTCTTTTGAAGTAATGATAGAAGGGTTCTACGGATTACTTATCGATAGAGCCTTTTATTGCTTTAAGGGATTAATCGTGATGGTGTCGTTATTGACACTGACAAGATATTTATCTTGTACGTTAACTTCACCCTTCACAATCGCCGTCGCGATAACTGTTTCCACATTATCCTGGATAAAGCGTTTAAGTGGTCTAGCACCGAATGCTGGCGAATAAGCGCAATCAAGGATGTAATGCTTAAGTTCATCGGAGAAAGAGAAACTATAGAATTGCTCTTTTAGACGATTGTTAAGCTCGTTAAGCATCTTCTCGACAATGCGATATTGCACTTCTTTAGAAAGAGGATTGAAGTAAACAATCTCGTCAATACGGTTCAAGAATTCTGGCTTGAAGGTATGATTCAATAGTTCACGGACCGGTTCCTTCTTCCCTTCAAGAAGGTATTCGCTACCAAGGTTGCTCGTCATGATGATTATCGTGTTCTTAAAATCAACTAGACGCCCTTGAGAATCGGTAAGTCTCCCGTCATCAAGGACCTGAAGCAATAAGTTGAGCACTTCGGGGTTAGCCTTTTCGACTTCATCAAACAAGACAACGGAATATGGATTGCGTCTTACTTTCTCGGTAAGTTGCCCTCCTTCTTCGTAGCCGACATATCCTGGCGGCGCACCAATAAGACGAGAGACGCTATACTTTTCCATGTATTCGCTCATATCGATACGAATAATGTTGTTCTCGTTATCAAATAGAGCCTCCGCTAGAGCTCTAGCAACTTCCGTTTTCCCTACACCTGTTGGCCCAAGGAAAAGGAAACTTCCGATTGGGCGGTTTGGGTTTTTAATGCCTGCACGCTGACGGAGGATTGCATTGCTCACAAGACGAATCGCCTCATCTTGCCCAATGACGCGTTTTTCGAGCGTTTTAGGAAGATCGAGGACCTTTTCGCGGTCGCCTTTTTGAATACGAGAGACAGGAATGCCCGTAATCTTACTCACGATGCGAGAAATAGACTCTTCATCCACAACTTCATCGACGAGTTTTTCACCGTTTTTGCTCTTTGCTTCCAGCTCTTTCAAGCGTTGTTCGTACTCAGGAATCGTCTTATATTGAAGCAAGGAAGCTTTTTCGTATTCCCCATTTCCAAAATAAGTATTCAAATCGAATTTCGCTTTCTCGAGCTTGCCTTTCAGATCCTTAGCCTCTTTAATGTTAGATTTTTCAACCTCCCACTCTTTGGTTAAAACATCCTTTTTGGCATTATCGTTCGCAAGTTCTTTTTGAAGTTCATCGAGCCGACGTTTGCTCGAATCGTCTTTTTCTTTCATCAAAGCGACTTTTTCCACTTCCAGCGAACGGATTTTGCGAGTAATCTCATCAAGTTCCGCCGGCATGGATTCAATCTCCACTTTGATGTTCGCACAAGCTTCATCAACCAAATCAATCGCCTTGTCTGGCAAGAAACGATTGGTGATGTAACGATTTGACAAAGTAGCCGCAGCAATCAAAGCACCATCCGTGATTTTAACACCATGATAGGATTCAAATCGCTCTTTTAAGCCACGAAGAATCGTAATGGTGTCTTCAACTGTTGGTTCCCCAACCATCACGGTTTGGAAACGACGTTCAAGCGCACGGTCTTTCTCAATGTATTCGCGATACTCGTTTAATGTCGTCGCGCCAATGCAATCAATCTCGCCTCTAGCGAGCATTGGCTTCAACATATTTGAGGCGTCAAGCGCGCCATCCGTTCTACCCGCTCCAACAATAAGATGAATTTCATCAATGAAAAGAATAATCTTCCCATCGCTTTCCTTAATCTTATTGAGAACGGCTTTTAGACGTTCCTCGAACTCACCACGATATTTCGCGCCCGCAACAAGGGCCCCCATATCGAGTTCGTATATTGTTTTGTCTTTCAACGTATTCGGAACATCGTTTTTCACGATGCGTTCCGCCAAACCTTCAATAATCGCCGTTTTACCAACGCCTGGTTCCCCAAGCAAGATGACGTTGTTCTTGGTTTTTCTAGCGAGAATCGTAACGACTTTACGAATTTCTTCATCTCTCCCGATAACAGGATCGATTTTACCTTTTTTGACTTCTTCATTGATGTTGCGCCCGAATTTATCGAGAACGTGTTCATCAGTGCTATAGTCTTCCATTTGTTCCATCTGCATAGTGATTCTCTCCTTTCCCTTCTTTTAGGAAGCAAAGACATTATAATGCAGTTTTTAGCACTCGCAAGTATAGAGTGCTAATATATGGGAATCACGTTCGCTATGATAAGGTTTTATCGAATTAATTTGTAGACAATAAAAATAGCCGAATTCAAAAAAGCCCTTTTTTCGAGGGCTAATTCATAGTCAACAGAGCCTATCCTTATTTAGATTGATAATCCTTGACCAAAGATAGAACGTAATCCGCGAGAGCGTCCATTCCCTCGCCAGTTTTTGCACTCACTGGGAAGAAAACGGCTTTAGGATTTAAAGCAAGGATTCTCTCTTCCGCTTTGTTGATATCGAAATCAAAAACCACCTTTGCATCCATCTTGCTAAAGACGAAGCATTGGCCAACCGTGAACATTAAAGGGTACTTTAGTGGCTTATCATCGCCTTCAGGGATACTCAAAATCGTCATATTCAAAGTGGCGCCTGTATCGAATTCAGCAGGGCAAACAAGATTGCCAACGTTTTCTAAGATGAGCAAATCAAGGCCATCTAAGCCAATGGCTTCGCACCCTTCCTTCGTCATTTTTGCATCGAGATGGCACTCGCCGCATGTATGAAGTTGAATCGTTCTTACACCGGTTTCGCTTTCAATGGTTTTTGCATCGACAGTTGCGTCCATGTCCGCTTCCATAACGCCGATGCGGAGTTTGTCTTTAAGACGATTAATCAAGGAAACTAATAACGTTGTCTTCCCGCTTCCTGGGCTCGACATCAAATTAATAAGAAATACGTTTTTCTCTTTTAATTCTTTTCTAAGAAGTTCGGCGCGTGCGTTATTGTTCGCAAAGATGCTTTGTTTGACTTCGATGACTCTAATTTTGTCCATGTTGCTTATTAATTGCTTTCTTTCCTTTTGTTGAACTGGTTTTTTTGACTGCTTTTTTTGGTTCTTCATCCAGGGCGGTCTTCTTTTCCATTTCCTTTTTCTTAGCCACCATATCAATGACTGGGCTATCCGCGAGAAATGCGCGAACGCTACTAGCGCTAGAAATGGCGGCTTCGCGAGTATTATAAGTTTCGCCAAGTAAAAGCACGAGGCCATTATCGCTATAAAGCACATATTGGTAACGCCCTTGCTTATCGCGAGAAATATGGAAGCCATTATTGGCGACTTTTGTTTTAATGGCAGTTAGCCCATTTAATGCAGCAGCTTTTGTGCTATAGGCAGCGCTCGTAAATAAAATTTCGCCATTATTCGCCAAAAGGCGACTTCGCCATTTTTTGTCACTATTATCGATATAGAGTTCAACCTTGCCGATTTGATTCTTTTCAACATCAGGAAGCGTTATTTTCTCTTCGCGGACTTCGCTTGCGGGGATTTCATCAAGGTCAATGACCTTATCGCTTATGCCAAAGCGTTGGGTGGAAGCAAGGGCATTTTGGGCGCTAGCGACGCTACGATAGATTTCACCACTCGCGACCAATCGCGCGTCTTTGGCCGTAAAGATCCGAAACTGGGAATAGCCATTTTTATCCGTGATAACTTTGTGGGTTCCAGAAAAGAGATTCTTCTTTAAGGTTTCAATCCCCATCTTCGCCCCATCGCGCGTCTTATAATTATTGGATACGATGAGGATTTCGCCATTATTTGCCTTAAGGCGATATTTATACATTCCAGCTTCTGGATAAACTTCATATTTTCCAATGGCTTTACTATTTTCCACTGCCACTTCGCCTTCGGAGGTGTTTTCTTTGTTTTCGGAAATAGTATCTTCTTCCTCACGATTTTCGCCTATTTCTTCTTCTCTAGTAAGAATGGAATCTTCGTTTTGAGATGGCGTTTCTTCTTTTAAAACGCTAGGCGTCTCTTCACCGTTGCTATAAGAAAGGGCCAATGAAACGAACTCAGCAAAAAGCAAAAGGAAGATACAATAAATAAGGGCTTCTAGTGTCCCATATCTTTTTATGTCTAGTAGTTGGAAAACGAAATAATCTGGAACGACATTTGTCGCACCTTTCCCACTCAATAATGAAGGATAAATGATGACGGATACAAAAAACACTGCAACAGGGAAGACCGCGTAATGAGCGTCTCTTCGCGCAACTCTTTTCGTTGGGGCAAAGCCAACATAATCCAAGAACATAAACATTGGAATTAGAATAGAGACAAGAATCCCACCTTGGTAAGAGAGGAGGAAATTTCGTAACGCCAAGCCTTCTTGCGCGCTATTCGCTAGAAGCATGACGTCAACGAAAAAGTATTCGAAAATAGCCATAATGCCAAGAACCGCACCAGAAAGTTTTACGATACTTAGCCATTTTGGAAGAGAGTAGTTCTCTTTCTTTTTCATTAGAGCAATAAGGAGGAATATCGCCACGACTAAAGCGACCGCTCCCGCATAAATCGCGCTTAAAAAGCCTATACTCTTTAAGAAATCGGTCCAATCAGGCGTAAAGTTTTGATAAGGATAATGAAACCAATTCCCCATTAAGCCACCGCAACCAATAATCGAAGCGACTACGATGATGACGTTAATTCCTAAAGAGATGATGCTGCTTGTTTTTCTTTTCATAAACTAAACCTCATTTTCTTTCTTCGTCCGATGAACGAGTTTACGTTTCTAACTGAAACTAATTCTACACCGAAGAAGAGGAAAAAGAAGCGTTTTGATTTTTCGTTTTCTCTTCTTTACAAATTGCTATCTATTGACAATAATCCTTAACACCTAAAATGAATTTTTAAGTCATATAATGAAGCATATTTTATTTTAAATTGACGTTTCTTCTCTTAGCGATTGAACTGAGATTTCATGACTCTAGAAGATTAATGTGCTTTAAAAAAGTAATCCGCGTAATGCTGAAACGCACTAGGCAAAGAATAAGACCGGTTTAATTCTTCTTCATTCACAAATAAAGAACCATTTGGATAACCATTAACCCTAACCAAATACGCATTCATGCTCCACGCTAAATGGGTAAAAACGTGCTTCTTTTCAGGAAGAGAAGCAATAGAAAATAACGCAAAACCCCTGTCGATTAAATATTGTTCTGCTTCCTTAAGAGAAAGAAGTCCCTCTACGTTCGGAATTTCATATAAAGACGCAAGTAGCCCCCTATCATTTCTTTTTCGAATCAGAATAGAATCTTCGTGACGGATAATGAATAAAGTGAGTTCAATTTTTCTCTTTTTCGCTTTCTTCTCAATAATAGGATAAGCAAGCTCACGCTTGTTTTTATGAGCTTTGCAAACGCTAGAAAAAGGGCAAATCGAGCATCGAGGGGCGCCGTGTGGCAAACATACAAGTTCCCCTAAATCCATTAACGCCTGATTAAAAACGCTAGGGTCGATTGTTAATCGATTTGTATAAAAGTAAGAAGCAGTCTCTTTCATTTTTGGATCTTTATCCTTTATAGGGCACTCGCATAGACGCGCAAAAACGCGAATCAAATTCCCGTCAATCGCAACATAGGGTTTGTGGTAAGCAATCGCCATAATCGCGTTAGACGTGTATTCACCAATTCCAGGCAACTTTAATAGGTCGTCCTTTTGGCTAGGGATGATTCCGTCGTATTTTTCTTTAACAATAGTCGCTGCTTTTAATAAGTTCCTTGCGCGCGAATAATAGCCTAATCCTTCCCATAGTTTATTCACGGTGTCGATATCCGCATCAGCCAAAGACAAAGGATTAGGAAACATCTCCAAAAACCGACGGTAATATTCTTTCACTACTTCAACGCGGGTTTGCTGAAGCATAATTTCGCTTAGCCAAACGTGATATGATGTCGCGTCTTCTCTCCAAGGAAGAATGCGCCGATTCTTTTCGTACCAATCTTGGAGTGAAATCGAAAAATCGCTTATCTTATCTTTCTTCATATCGTTTCATAAAAAGGTAGCAAGAGGATCCATCTATCCCCCCAGTCAGCGCCCTTGCAATCTCCGACATTAGAAAACCCGTGCTTCAGATAAAACTGGACTGCTTTCTCGTTCTTTTTATACGCTACGACAAGGCAATACTTATTCTTCTGAGAAATTAGGATTTTCTTTAATAACGCTCCCCCGTACCCTTTGTTTTGAATAGAAGGATCAATCATGAATCGCTCCAAAAGGAAATAAGAAGCGCGAGGTGGTAGATGATGCTCTACCAAGAATTCTTCCGTTCTATTTCTAGACGAATCAGAAAAGAAATAAGAAGCAAGGTCATTAGAAAGAGCAAAACTACCTATCAATTTTTCGTTAAGAAGATAGAGATACAAAGACTCGTTTCTTAAGTCCTCCAAAAAGATATCTCTATTTGGGTAATCGTGACTCCAGGTGTCATTCCCTTCTTCTTCCATTTTCTTTTTCACACGGAGAAAAAGGGAATACGTCCCCTCAATTTCGTTTGCTTTAATGACTTTATCTAATTCCATGAGGTAAAGCATATATGTCTCTTGTTTTGCTTGCAAGAAAGTCACCTAAAAAAGAAAAGGCACCCAGGTTATTCCACCTGAATGTCTTTAATATTGATTTCGCTCCCACTGACTAGATACGTGTTTTCACTATGACAGTGCGGGCATATCTTGCCGTTCGTGGTCGTTTTGAAGGTCTTTTTACAATCCCTACAATAAGATATTCCCTCAAGTATCACCAAGTTGAGCTTACATTCTTGCATGTATTTCGTCTTTTTGATTGCCCAGTTATAAGCATCGACGAAGTAACTAGGAACGATGCTAGAGACTTCTCCGACTTCTAATGTTAAGGCGGTGACTTTATTGACGTTATTCTCTTTGGCGACCTTTTCGACCTCTTCAATCACGTAGAAGACAATCCCTAGTTCATGCATTGGGGTCTACCGCGTTTCCTGTATATGGATGGGTTTTTGCAGTGTTTTTTGTCTTTTTCTTGTATTCTTTTCTCTTTTTGCGCATCATCTTCGCTTCTTTAGAACCGCTATGGGCGAGAATCTTAAAGGAGCGCTTAAGGGAATATCCAAGCAATTTCCCGACTTTCTTTTCCGCAACAACCATGTTGGTCATTTCTGGGTGGTCGCGATATAGATGGATCGCATCGAATTTGCAGCGCGTCGTGCAAATTCCGCATCCAATGCACTTATGAGGATCAACAACGGATGCCCCACAGCTTAAGCAGCGCCCAGTCTCGATTCTCACTTGTTCTTCGGTTAGCGTCTTATGTGCGTCGCGGAAGCTCTTCTTGTAGTCGAACGAAGTATCCATCCCTTCTTCTTGACGACCAGCGTGGTCATAGCCAGGAAGAGTGATGTCATTTTTATCAAGCGGCACAAAGGAACGGCGATTCAAGCCAATCGTTGGAGAGGCGGCCCATTGAACGTGACGGTTCAAGGAATCCGCAACGGCATGTCCTGCCGCAATCGCATCAATAACGAATTTCGGACCGGTGAAGACATCGCCGCCCACATAAATGTCTGGATCAGCGGTTTGATAAGTAAGCTTATCGGCGATTGGATAATTGCCATGCCAGAAAGTAACGCCGGTCCCTTCTAATAATTTCCCCCATTCAATCGCTTGACCGATTGCAAAGACAATCTTATCTGCCTTAACAGTGATAGTTTCCTTTTCGTCATATAGAGGCGAGAACTTTTTGGTTTCCGGGTCGATTGTACGGAGACACTTCTTTAAGATGATACCAGTGACATTGCCTTTTTCATCGACGAGCACTTCTTTTGGGCCCCAAGAATTGTTAATCGAAATATTTTCGTCTAAGGTCTCAGCGATTTCTTCTTTGCTAGCAGGCATCGTCTCCCGAGTTTCTAAGCAATACATGGAAGTCTTGTTTGCGCCGAGCCTAGAAGCGGTTCTAGCGCAGTCAATGGCGACGTTTCCGCCACCGATAACCACTACGTCTCCCGTAAATCTCTCATCTTGGTGCTCATAAGCGTGAGAAAGGTAATCGACAGCGATTTCCGTTCCATTCGCTTCATCATTTGCTACGCCTGGGCGTTTTCCGCCTTGGCAACCAATTGCGATATAGAAAGCCTTGTATCCTTCTTTCTTTAAGTCAGCGATCGTGATGTCTTTCCCAACTTCAACACCGCACTTGATGGTGACGCCGAGTTCTTTAATGATTTCGATTTCCGCATCGATAACGTCTTTTTCTAATTTATAGGTTGGGATGCCGTATCGAAGCATACCCCCAGGTTCTTTATGTTTCTCGAAGACAGTTGGGCGATATCCCATTTCCGCTAAATAATAAGCTGCGCTTAATCCAGCAGGGCCAGCACCGATAATGGCAATTTTTTGTGGCCACTCGCCATGGAGCGAAGCAATCACCTTTTCCGGAACGTAACGGGTTTCAGCATGTAAATCCTGTTCGGCAATGAATTTCTTAACCGCATCAATCGAAACGGCGCGGTCAATGTCACCACGTGTGCAAGCTTCTTCGCAGCGTTTATTGCAGATACGTCCGCAGACAGCTGGGAAAGGATTCTCTTTCTTAATCAAAGCGAGAGCTTCTTGATATTTGCCTTCATGGGCTTTCTTCAAATAAGCTTGTACTGGAACGTGAGCAGGACAAGCGACTTTGCAAGGGGCAGTGCCAGTCGCGTAAGTATTATGTAAACGGGCGGTATCGCGATAATTCTCATCCCACGCGTATTTTCCCCAAATGTTATTATCTGGGAGAGGAGCAGTTGGATAAGATTGGGGTTCCCCATCCTTTTTGCAGAGTTTTTGGCCTAGTTTTACCGCACCAGCTGGACATGATTCCACGCAATATCCGCATGCAACGCACTTTGCTGGATCAACTTTTGCGGTGAAGGAACTCCTTGAAAGATTTGGAGTATTGAATAAAAGTGAGGTGCGCAAAGCGTTACAAATCTTCACATCGCAGTTACAAATATCGAAAATCTTTTCCGAACCATCGATGTTCGTGATTTGGTGAACAAAGCCATTGTCTTCAGCCTTTTTGAGGATTTCGAGGGCTTCTTCTTTTGTGATGTAATGGGCTCTACCCGTTTCCACGGTGTAATCGGCCATATCACCAAGCTGAATGCACCAATCATCAGGATCATCCGCGCATCCTTCGCCAAGTTTGCTTCTAGAATAACGGCAAGAGCAAATACCTGCAGAAATGTGGCCTTCGTATTTATTGAGCCAATAAGAGATATGCTCTAAATCAACTGATTCATTATTCGCGTTGACTTCTTTTTCCACTGGAATGACATGCATCCCGATGCCATCTCCTCCAGGAGGGACCATTTGGGTTACTCCTGCTAGAGGGATAAACGTCATACGTTCAAAGAAAGAGGCGACACTCGGATTTTTGTCGACTCTGTCTTTGGTGGAATTGAACAATTCCGCGCTTCCAGGAACAAAGAAGGCAACACGGTATCGACGGATTCTTGGTTTGTCTTTCAATTCATGAGTGTGATCATAATTGTCGCCATAGTCATATTCGAGAATGCCAACAGTCGACATTTGATCGAGAATCTTTTGCAAATCGCTCGCCTCATATTGCTTGTTCATTTTCAAAAGCTCGTCAAAAGTGTAGAACTTGCGGAGTTTCATTTTGTTAGCGATATCCGCCATCTCGTCAGTGACGACTTCTCGTAGCCCCCAATATTCTGGATCGGTGCTCTTCACACCGAAAATCTTATGGGGCATGCAGTCGGTGATTTTGCGGCCAAGCTTTAAAATCTTCTTGCTCGGTTTCTTTTCCCCTTCGAACTTGTTTTCGATTGTGTCAAACTTTTCTGGCATATGTCCCTCATTCCTAAGCATTCGTACAAATCAGTTCCCTAAAAACGGCACGAAAAGCTTTGTTTTTTCCAATTCGTTCATATTATAGTTTCGTTTTTTTCTTT
>DHKP01000030.1 GCA_002404865.1 Caryophanales bacterium UBA4691
AACAAATTACGTCATAATGACACGCAAGAAGGATTTTCTTGACAGATGTAACGGTAATACTTAAATTATTAGTCGCGTAAATAGAGCAGCAGGTCATTATCGTTCTGTCTGACGTCATCCAAGCCGAACCAAAGTAAGCCTATGCTACAAGGCCGAAATTAGAGGGTGACACCCGAGAATGAGAAATCACCCCAGTCTTTGTTTAGGCAAAGAAAGGAAATTAAAATATGTCAAAGTACACCGGAAGTAAGTGGAAACAATCCCGTCGTCTTGGCTTTAGCACGCTTGAAAGCGGCGATGAGCTCAAGAAGCGCGCTTATGGTCCTGGACAGCACGGCCAAGATCGCAAAAGGAAGCCATCCGAATATGGCAAGCAGTTAATCGAGAAGCAAAAGCTTCGTCAAATGTATGGGGTGAGTGAGCGACAATTCCGTCGTTTATTCCTCTTAGCGAAAGCAGAGAAAGACACTGTCACTGGCTTGGCCTTCTTTAGAATTCTTGAAAGCCGTCTTGATAATCTTGTCTACCGCATTGGTTTTGCCCGTACCCGCGCAAGCGCCCGTCAACTCGTCAACCATGGCCACATTTTAGTGAATGGCAAAAAAGTTGATATCCCAAGCTATCTATGCAAAGTTGGCGATGTGATCACTCTTAAAGAAGAAAGTCCTCTTAAAGTGGTTAAAGAATCCATCGACGGAAAACCAAATATCCCTGGTTACGTTTCTCTCGATGCTGAAAAGTTCTCTGGCAAGTTTGAAAGACTCCCAGAAAGAAACGAACTTCCAGCCGATATCACCGAAGCTCAAATCATCGAATACTACAACCGTCTCTTATAATCGTCATCTACGCTGTAGCAAGGCACCGATTCGGTGCCTTTTCTTTTTGAAAAGCACTTTTCTAAATTCTATAATTCACTAAAATAAGTCTTATGAAAGAACTAAACGAAATTGTTGGAACAAATTTGCAAGAATTAAGGAAGGCACGCCATTTAACGCAGCAAGAACTCGCTGAGCAAATTGGCTTTAGCGATAAGAGCATCTCGAAATGGGAACTAGGCAAAGCGATTCCGAGTGTTGATATTTTGATGGATTTCGCTTCTTTCTTCGGGGTTACGGTCGACTATATCATTACCGAACAGGCCCCTGGAGAAGTTCGAAAATCCCTGGACGACACCATTAAAAATAAAAGAAATCAAATCATACTTATCGCTTTAGCAGTTTGCTTTGTTTACGCAACCGCTGGTGCCATTTATATCACAAACATCATAAATGGAAGTTCTTTAAATTTGTGGATTGCATTTATTTGGGCTATTCCAGTTAGCTTTTTCTTCTGTGCGGCATTTAATTTCCATTTTTGGCGAAGAAATATTTCCTTTTATATCTTTATATCGCTATTTGCTTGGACGCTAATTATGGCTTTCCAGATCCATTTCTTGTTCTATGTAGGTGAAAATCTTTGGTATATCTATTTATTGCTCATACCAATCCAAATTGCGATTATTCTTATGGCGAACTTAAAATGATAGAACCTTGTCGATTTTAAAAGGTGATTTCATCGTAGCGATAAGAAAAAGCCACATTACGTGGCTTTTTTACTGGTGCTCATCCTTAAAACGTAGCAAGATACCAATTCTTTTTTCCACGGCGGATAATGAGATATTTTGAATACATCGCATCATTAACGGAATAAGTATGGGTTGGATCGGTTACTTTTTCACCATTAACGAGGACACTATTTTGCTCAATGAAGGTACGAGCTTGCGTTTTGCTCGTAGCCGCTCCTACTTTAATCAATAGATCAACAAGGCTTATGTTCTCATCCACTTTGACTTTAATAGATCCTAATAACTCTTCAATTTCTTTTTCATTAAGACTTTTTACTTCGCCAGAGAACAAAACGTCACTCATTTTTAAGGCTTCTTCCGCAGCTTCTAGGCCATGAATATCTTTCGTGACTTCGTAAGCAAGCTTCTTTTGGGCGATTCTTTGGCCAGGATTTAGCAAATGCTCACGGGCAATATTTTCAATTTCTTCGCGAGAAAGGAAGGTAAATACTTTTAAGTATCGAACCGCGTCTTCATCGGTTGTATTAATGAAGAATTGATAAAGCTCGTAAGGAGATGTTAATTCCGGATTGAGGAACAAAGCGCCTTTTTCGCTCTTACCGAATTTTTTGCCATCGCTTCTAGTGATTAAACGGCAAGTGAGAGCTTCAACTGGCTCAGTATCGCCATCAAGTTTGCGAATAAGCTCTAGACCGCTTGTCAAATTACCCCATTGGTCATTCCCGCCTACTTGGATAGCAACGCCTTTTGCATGATGAAGATGATAAAAATCAATCGACTGAAGGATTTGATATGCGAATTCTGTAAAAGAAATACCCGCTTCTAGTCTTGACGAGACGATTTCTTTCGAAAGCATGTAGTTGATAGGGAAATATTTCCCATAATCGCGCAAGAAATCAAGCGTAGACATCTTTCCTAACCAATCATAGTTATTGACAATCTCGCCTTTATTAGGATCGCTTAAATCCAAAAAACGTTCAAGTTGACCTTTAATCGCAGCGGTATTCGCAGCGAGAGTCTCCTTTGTCTGAAGATTTCTTTCTTTGCTTTTGCCACTAGGATCGCCAATCATCCCCGTCGCTCCACCGACAACGGCAACAATTTTATGGCCTGCTCTTTGGAAACGCATCAGTAGAGAAATCATGACGTAATTCCCAACGTGCATCGAAGAAGCACTAGGATCAAACCCGCAATAAATTACCGTTGGCTTAGAAAGGAGTTTTGCAATGTTTTCCTCGCTTGAGTACTGTTCAATAAGCCCTCGATAATTTAAGTCTTCGATGATATTTTCCATAATTAATACCTGCCAATCGTTTATTCTACATTTCTTTTTATGGAAGTCGAGAGGAAGACGAAGAAAAACTAGGTAGTGTAACGCTTTTCGTTTTAGATAAGCTGTTGCATAAAGGGTTTGGCTTTTAACACATTTTAGAAGAAAAAAAGGTGTGATACCAATTCGGTTTCACACCCTATCTAGCTCTAGAAAAGGATTAATACATCCCACCCATTTCAGGGTTCATGGCAGGAGCAGCTGGTTTTTCTTCTTTAATTTCCGTAACGGCAGCTTCGGTAGTGACAAACAAAGCACTAATCGAAGAAGCGTTCAAAACAGCCGTACGAGTAACCTTGGTTGGATCAACGATACCCTCTTCAAGCATATCGACCCATTTACCAGTGGCAGCGTCAAATCCGACATTGCCTTTGCTCGCTTTCATCTGCTCTTCTATCTCATCTGCGTCATAGCCAGCATTATCGGCAATTTGACGTAAAGGAGCATAAAGAGAATCTAGAACAGCGTTGATACCTTTTTGGACATCAGGGTTCTCATCTTTTAAAGTATTGCGAAGTGCTTTATAGGCACCAGCTAAAGCGGCACCACCACCAACCACAATACCTTCACTAACAGCGGCTTTTGTCGCGTTAAGAGCGTCTTCGATACGGAGCTTTTTGTCTTTCATCTCGCTCTCAGTCTGGGCACCGACTTTAAGTACGGCAACACCATTGGAGAGTTTAGCGATACGCTTGCTGATGCCTTTTTTATCATAATCGCTTGTCGCAATGGAGAATTGCGCTTGAAGCTCAGCGATGCGGTCAGCAAGGTCCTTCTTATTGCCTTCGCCATCAACAATCGTGGTGCTATCTTTCTTAACGATAATCTTCTTCGCATGACCAAGGTCATCGATTGTGACATCTTTTAGGTTCATGCCAATATCTTTGCTATAGAATTTCGCACCGGTGAGAATGGCGATATCTTGAAGAGCCGCTTTTTGAGCATCGCCAAATTCTGGGGCTTTCGTGGCAACAACATTGAATGTTCCGCGAAGCTTGTTCAAAACAAGAGTGCTAGTAACATCCCCGTCCAAATCATCAGCGATAATAAGGAGAGGTTTATGGCTATCCACAACAGCTTGAAGCATAGGGATGATGTCTTGAATGTTACTGACTTTCATATCGGTGACTAAGACATAAGCGTCTTCCAAAACGCTTTCCATCTTTTCGCGATCACTAGCCATGTATGGAGAAATATAGCCTTTATCGTATTCTAGACCTTGAGAAACGACAAGTTCATCTTCGCTTGTCTTGCTTTCGTCAACCGTAATGACGCCATTGTTACCGACTTTTTCCATGGCTTTGGCGATGAGCTTACCGATTTCTTCATCGTGACTAGAAATAGTCGCGATGGATTCGATATCTTCATTCGTGTCAACAGGCTTGCTCACTTTGAGAAGCTCGCTAGCAACAGCCTTGCCAGCCTTTTCCATGCCAGCACGCACAAAAACTGGGTTAGCGCCTTTTTCAACCGCGTTAATGCCGCGATGAATCATCGCTTGTGCCAAAACGGTTGCGGTTGTCGTGCCATCACCAGCCTTTTCGTTGGTTTGATTAGCGACTTCGTAAACAAGCTTCGCGCCCATATTTTGGACGGCGTTTTTGAGTTCAATTTCTCTAGCGATAGAAACGCCATCTTCGCAGATGCTTGGACTGCCATAGCCTTTATCCAACGCAACGTTACGGCCCTTTGGACCAAGCGTCACTTTGACCGTATTCGCGAGAGTATCAACACCCTTGACCATTTCGTCACGGGCGCTTTTTCCGAATGTAATCTCTTTTGCCATAATAATTATTTACCTCTAATTTCTAATGCAAGATGAATTTTAAGCAACTACTGCAAGGATATCTTCAGCCTTGAGTAGAAGGTATTTATGATCCCCTTCTTCATAGTCTGTACCAGCATATTCGCGGTAGATGACTTTATCGCCAGCTTTAATTCCTTCGATTTTCACCAATTTGCCATCGTTAGACATTTTTCCATTTCCGACAGCGATAACTGTAGCAACATTTCCAGTTTTCTTTTCGGTAGCCAAAACAATGGATCCGACTTTCTTCTCGCTTGGGAGTTTTTCAATAAGAACGTAATCGTTAAGTGGTTTAATCATGTTTTCTAATTGCCTCCGTTTTTTACGATACATGAAGTATCTTAATCGCTATTTTGGCACTGTCAAGATATGAGTGCTAATTTTTTGAAAATAGCAATGGTAAATTAAAAAAATCCCTCAGCGATTTCACTCATCGCAAAGAGATTAATCGTCTAGGATCAAGCAGCTAATTTCCAGGATTCGTCAATGGAATAGGCATCGTTCCATAAGTATCCATTATCCGATTTGGTTTTTTTGGCAATATAAACAGTATTAATTGAATCGCCACAGTGTTCATTAATATATGAATAGAATTCGCCATCGCTAGAGAATTTAGAATCAGCAATCTTGTTATGGAACATTGACACATTATCATCTATTTTCTCTGGGTCGTTATTCGCCAAACTAATCGTCACTCTTATTCCTAAATAAATCTTAATATCAGCATAAAAGCAAGCTAGAACATCATCTTTTGTCGTTATTTCAAGCGTAACATCCGCTAAATGACGTACATTCATATCAAAGTCAAAGGAAGAGGAACGAACGCTCATAATGCCTAAGAGCGAGGCCAAATCAAATGTGATGCCGTAACTTCCGTTTTCTCCAGCTTCAGGCGCGTAGTATTCTTTGATTAATGAGTCATATTCGTTATCCAAAGTAATATCGCTACTAGAAGAGCCTTCTGCTTCCCCATTTGAATCTTGCTCTTGACCATTACGATTCTTTAGTAAGCTTGGATAAACATCGAGGACATACCCTAGGAAGACATCCTCAGTGTGGTTCAATAAATAATCAATATCGAAAGAAGCATAATCTTTGGTGTCAAATGCGTTGCCTTTCGTATCGCTTAATCCGCTGAAATAGACGCGGGAGCAAGAAGCATTGCTTTCATAATCAGTATTCGCATCGTAATAGAAATTCACGTTACGACTGCCAAACCCAGACATTTCACGTAAAAGGTCTGTTACATTTTCCGTTGGGCCGTTGACATCTGGGATAAGTGGCAAAGAGAAATCGCCCATCATCTTAAAGGAAGAGCCATTCACTTTAAGGTAAATATTCGCCTTAACGCTGATGATTCCGACTAATGCCCCTAAATTCACAGAAACATCGCCGCTCCAATAATAAGAATCTTGTTTTAAGCTCGTATTGATGCCAAATTTTGCCAAAGTAGCAAGGCTAGAGAAATCATAATAATTCTTTGCGTCCTCATTTTGGCTATCGGCTTTATCAAGGGGGCATTCTTTCGTAGCAACGTCTTCATAACGTTCGATATTGAATGTAAGATCGAGCGTTTTGCTTTCACTTAGCCAAAGATCAACAAGGTTGAAACTCGCTAGCTCGCCAGCCTTATGGTTGCCGCTATCATTAAGATAACGTTTCATAACGAATTTGATGTCACTATTTAAATCAAACGCTTTTCCGTTAAGAACGATTGTCAAATTCTCAAAACCATCACTAGCGTCGTTACTAATGCTAGAAATATAACTCGTCTTTAAGAAATCGAAGTAGCGTCTATTGCTACTAGCGCTATTACTACCAGTATTCTCATTGATGTTAGAAAGATTAACCATCGTCACGAGGCTACGAATTGGGCTAATTACCCTATCGCGAAGCGTCGTCTTTTCATCGCTAAGAAGAGTTCTAAGATACTTCAATAAGTCGCTAATAGAAGAAATATATCCTTTTCCGTAAAGTCCACCTCTTTCATTCCCGTTTTGTTCTTCTGCATCTTTGGACTGATAGGAAAATTTCGTGAGGTAATCGTGTTCCTCAGGAGTGAGCACCGTTCCGTTTTCGTCACGAGTTTCTTCTTGATTAATCAAGCGTCCCATCTCCAAACGAAGATCGTGCCTTACGTTTTTCTTTGGCTCGTTAGCGTAAATCTGTTCCATATCAAGGAATAATTTTGCGCCTTGATTCCCAGCGTTTGCGTCAAATTTTGCAGCGCCAGAAAAAGAGAAAGATGATAAAGATTTGCTATTTGAAGCTATTTTGTTTGAAAGGCTGCCAGAGAAAACGAGCCCTGCTTTTTTAGCGTCAGCGATCGTCATAAGTTCATCAAACATCGCTGGCATATTATTCACTTTTTGGAAGCTGGCCTCGTCAACCGAAAAGAATTCTTTTTTGACTTCGTTTACGCGAATGACAAAATCCTTGAGCTTAAAGTCACTGAATTCTAACTCCCCTAAGGCAATTGAGGCTAAATCCTTATTTGGGGAAGCGTCATTGCCATCAAGCGTCAAAGCAATTGTCGCGTTTTCTCCTAAACCAAATGGAGCAAGCGTCAGAACAATAGAAATAACATTATCTCCAGTATAAATGCCTTTAAGAATCTCAAAGCATCTTTGATAGTGTCCTTCTTTGATTTCATCGATTAAGGTGAGACTATTTTCTTTCCACCCGTTTTCATCCTTTGTGTATTTGCGGTTATTATCTTTATTCAAATAAATATCACCGACATTTCCAATGTCACTAGATGGCTCGCCATTTCCTTCAAGCGTGGCTTTGCCAGTGATAATCTCTTTTGTATCCGTGACTATAGACGTGAAATAATTCACCACGTTCATCAGCTTTTGCGTATCAAGATTGCTTACGATATTGCTAGAGGAGTTAATAATGCTGCCTAGGAATTTATCGATTGTTTTAACGTTCGTGAAATTGAGTTTCGCTAAAGGCGATTCATTTACGTTATAGCTAAGATAAAGATTCGATTTATCTTCACTAGAACGAAGTGACATATCCAAGTCATAAGAATAGGAAGAATCTTCGCCATCAAATTTACTTGTTATAATCGGTGAAAAATCTAAAAGATTATTCGGATAGTCAATAGAGAGCTTTGCTCCTAAGGTAAGTGTTTCGTATAAGTTTTCTTTTTGCGCCACTTCATCACTAGAAACATCCTTTTCATCATACTTATGAATAAGCTTTCCAGACATATCAAGGTCAAACGATTCTTTGTCGACGATATTAAAAACCTTCTTCATCAAACTAGTGGAATTGATTAAATGGGAATAGCTATCCTTGTCTTTAGGCGGAAGAATCTCAGTAGTCTCAGTCATGCTTGTTTCTTTCGCGTTTAAAGAAATGAGACAGTACTTATTATTCTTCGCATCAAGAGGGATTTTAATTGGATCATTCGTCCAAACGCCAGTAAGGTTGCATTCTTCATCAGAAGACATCTTTAAAACAATAGGGTCCCAATCGTCTTTCCCTAAATCGATGGTGAACGTATATTCGTAGCTCTTATTTTCATCTTCAACTAAAGACATTGATAACTTGTTCATTAGCTCGCTTAAAGAAGAATCACCGGATGAAGAATTCGAATCATCCTCATCTTTCATATACGAAGAAAAGCGGGCGCTTTCTTCTAGCATGGTGTAAACCGTATCGATTAAATCATCGTATTCGGTACCGCTTACGCAGTAACGGATTCCAGATGTATAAGGATTTCCTTCATAGACGATGGTTTTCTTATTGCCATTTTCGTCAACATAGCCGTCCGTCAAAGAGAGATAAAGATTCTTTTCTTCACCTAAATAAGTGACATCGAGATCTTTTTTAACCGGATTTGCCGAAGAATACCCGTCATAAGAAAGTGTCGTATCTAAATTTAAGGAGAGTTCGCTAAGTGAAGGCATCGACAAACTGACATTGCCGCTTAATGAAATGTGATTGTTCGTCTTTTCGCTAGAATCGTTATCAGGAAGCGTCACATCCGCGCTTAAATTTTTAAGCGTGAGTTTTTTTAACGCGGAAATATTGGAAAAAAGAAGATCGCCATGAGTTTGCAAAGTATTATCGTTATCGTCAATTCTATTTGGCCCCTTAGAATTACTACCGGGAGCAATAAAATAAGTCAAAGTGGCAGTCGCAATCGAAGTAACAAGCCCAAAGGAAAAATACTTTAACCCTTTCAATAAGATAGATAATGTTTTCTTTACCTTTCCATTCATATTCATTGCCTTCCTTGGATAACGATCTTTAATTTAGCTCAGTCTCTTTTCGCGCCTACTATTTTAGAAAGCCTATTGTCAATTGCTTCCTAGTGCTAAATTCTCTATTAGAGAATAAACTCTCCAATTTAGAGAATTTTTTAAATAAGAGAGAAATGTAGGCAAAATACAGCTATTTTGAATACTTAAATACATTGTCCCCCTCCTTCCAAGTGCCATCGGATTGACGTGAGAATACTAAGTTAACAGTTTCATCTAAAACCAAATAATTATCACGCCCGACAACCGATATAGTGAAATAACCGCCGAACCAATCAAATTTGTTTGCCCAGGTTACTTTAGCGCCATTTTTGTTCCAAAAAACACATGGATTATTATAATCAAAATAATTAACCCATTTATTATTGCTTAGTTTCTCTAAAGAGACAGAACCATCCGTTCCAATTACAAGTTTTATAACTTTTCCTGTGTGGTCAGTTCCCTCATAAGTGCCAGAGAAATCTTTTGCTGATTCTTGAAAATTATTGCTAGCAGCATTCTTAAAGGATTCAAATCTTTCTTCGTGCTCTCCCACTTCATTGTGCCAGCTATCCATACAAGCGCTGAGTGTAGAATCGTCAGCCTTTCCATCGCTATTGTTATCAAGAATGAAAGACGCCTCAATATTTGCAGTAATAATGTCTGTATACTTAATTCCGCCTTTTTCTTTTTTATCATCCCCATGGGGAGGGGTCGATAAAGTAATTCTATTGAGAGTATTTGCTTCCGCGCTTCCA
Organism: Caryophanales bacterium UBA4691; assembly: GCA_002404865.1. Taxonomy (GTDB): domain Bacteria; phylum Bacillota_I; class Bacilli_A; order RFN20; family CAG-826; genus UBA4951. The sequence continues at coordinate 9,713 of DHKP01000030.1, forward strand.
TAAAGACTTAAATTTACAAATCCAGACAAATTTTTAATGTTCAAGCCGTCTAAATCTAACGCAATATTCGTCCAAGATGGATTACCGCTTGAATCTGTATCATATTTAAATTCATTCCCGGTAAATACTTTTTCAATATAAATTGGAGATTTATCGCTCGTTGTAGTCGAATTTCCACTGAAGGCTGTATCAAGCTTGTCTTTGATTATCTTAGAGCCATCTTCAAATCCCATCATATAGAGTAGGACCGTTTCTCCAATTGTGCTTAAAAATTCGGAACCAGACATCTTTTTATTGGATATGTTTTTCACTTCATTGCTATCATTCTTTTTCACACGATGAATGTACATGGTTCCACTCGGATCTTCTTCACTCGTCTCATAGCCAAAATATGAGGTGTATTGTCCACCATTCACGCCAGAAATATGTGGTGTGTCTAAATACCCATAAACCTTGACAGTTTCGCCTTTTAAATAAACATAGAAATCAAGATGCAATGTTTTCTCAAATGGTATGCCGACTATAGAAGCACTTAATGTAATTCCATTTTCATCTTTGACGTGATAAGTAGAATAGCCTTTTGCCTTTGTGACAGCATTTACAGAATTATTCTCGCCAAATTGATAGGTTTCATCATTCCCTAAAATCGCGCTATTGAGGAGATATTGAAGGAGATATTGGAGGCTAGACCAATCGGTGTATTTACTTACATCGTGTATAGCGTATTCTCCATTTCCATCGATGGATCCATTCATTTCGCCACTAAAATTATCGTCCTTATATTGGAATGCATTCCAATTATAACTAGAGCCGATCTTTCTACCTGGAGCAACATAATCTTTTTCGAATTTAAGCGTGAAATCGATGTCGTTTTCCTTAGTTTTTGTTGTAATCTGAAGTGATTCGATGCATCCCTTTTTACGTTCACTATTTTCGTTAAAACTGTCTTGGTTTTCATAAGCGTAATAATCGCCAGAATAAGAAATGGTCAAGGTAATATCGCCATCCATCGATAAAGTAGAACCATTAATGACAATGGCGGCTTTTTTATTTGTTTCGTCTAAAGCAAAGGATTTCAGCAAAGACGAAGAAAGAAGAGGGTTGATTTCATTTCCTTTTAGGACTTTCAGAAGTACGGAACTACTTTCTACGCCCGTAAACCAATCAAGATATTTCGTAAAACGTTCATCTTTCGTTTTGGTGAATGCTTTAAGTAAAGACATGATCCCTTCTAAGGAATCCATCGTGAATCTTCCTTGGAGAGGTTTAGCGCCACTAAGAGGGGTATTCACCATGAAAAACATGTTGTTTGCGTTAGAAACACGGTGATGCTTTTCCCAAGCGTCATCGATAATATCGACACCAAGGCGATAATTCTGCGTTTTCTCCTTACCGTCAGAATCTTTCCCTTTAATATCTTTGAAAACAATTTCTCCAGTACCTTTGCGTTCGTTTAAATCAAATGTGATTTTACTACCACCATGACTATCTTCTTCAATATAAAAACCGTCTGGATTATTGCTATCAAGACTCTTCATATGTCCAGAAATAGAAATCGTCGCGTGCTTCTCGTTTGCAAAATTCTCTAGGCTATCAAAAATATCGGGCAATCTTCTTAAATACGCTCTTCCTTCTTCGCTTGGCTTAACGATAGAGAAAGAACTATTCGTGGATTCGTCATTAAAAGCAATTGAACCGTTAATCGCGATTTTGCCAAAAACGAAATCGCGAATTCCAATTCCTACGAGTCGTTTATTAGAACCATTATAGATAGAAATGACTAAGGAACCACTCGATAGCCCAAGGGCTTTTAAATCAATCGTTAAGTCTAAGGTTGGAAGAGATTCGTTATCGACTTCTTTCGTGCTTTCTTTGACGGAACTAATCAAACGAAGCATTTTTTCATATTCGCCAGTCTCGATCCCGCTTAATGCGCTATTACTAGAGGTGATAGAAAGATAATCGTCTAAAATTGCATTAATCGTATCGACTAGCTTAAATTTTCCAAATAATCCATTGAAAACATCTTTGAGGTCATTAACTTTTTCTTCTGTTAATGAGCCACGCAAGGAAGTGTTAGAGCCACTGCTAGATAAATCAATAATCTTTCCAATCATCGCATCGAGAGTGAAGAAATCCATCTTTGTCCTTAAAGCGTTCGTCGTAAGATAAGCGTATCCTTTGTCTAAATAAGCGCCTTCATTTTGTTCGCGGACAAAATCTAAACTGAGTTTTTTCGAAACAGAAGTTGTTTTATTTGGATCAATAATAAAATCGAATTGCCCGTTGAGTGCATTAGGCAAAGAATCGCTCGATATTCTTTTTCCCGAGGACGAGAAAGAATTCGAGACATCGGCTTTTAAAGACAACCCTAAAGTAGCCTCTTCTATGTTATCGCTTGTGGAGCTATCACCTATTGTATGCGAGAGATTAAGTTTCCCTTCGATAGAAAAGCGAGGGGATTTTGCCAAAGGATATAGGCGGTCCAATAACCCGGTGACATCGACCAAACGACTATATTTAGCGTCTTCTGCCTTTAAATTCGGGAAAACATAATCTGCGCTTAATGATTGAATCGAAGAAGTTAAGCGGATTTTCTTTGAATGCAAAGCATTAGAAAGGCTCACAAAATGAGAAGCTTCATCATCATTATAAATCGAGATGGAACTAAGATTCCCCTCAGCGTCAGAACTCAAACGAATTGGAAGAGAGAAGGAATCGGAGTTCACTATGAAAGTATATTCATAATTGCCGTTTCCTCTATCTTCTCCCTCACTCAAAGAAAGACTTGTTTTAGCTTTCTTTATGGCATTAGAAGCACCATTAGAAGAATTGGTGTCCAAAATACTCGTAAAATTAGAAACGATTGATCCGTATTTATTAATCAGATCAAACATGTGATCAATGAGTTGGCTCAATTCGTCTTCTGAACTGCCTTTTGTAATGCCGATTTTGTATTTAAGATCGTATTTTTTGGCGGATGAATCAATATCGGTAATCGAGAAATATAAGGTTTCGTTAGAATAATTCGCATGAATAGAAACAACGCTTTCATTGTTATAAGTGACAGGCAAAGACGCATCAAATTGTAAAGAGCCATCATCACTAGGAATTTTCAAAGAAAGGGAACCATTTTTGATTTCAATCGTTTGGTCATGATAATTCCCGTTCATGGCTTTCGTAGGAACTAAGAAAGCAAAATCAAGATTAGAAATAGAAAGGCCATTTTCCGCCTGCTGTCTAATCGCTTCAGATAGTTCTTCCCCGCTTAAAGCGGTATGAGAAGAATAGTGAGAAGAAGTCACTTCAGTCGCCCCAATTTCGCTATGATTGGCTTTGTTTTTAGAAAGACCAAAGCTAGAAACGGAAAAAACGCTCGCCAAAGTGAGTGACCACAAAGTGAGTTTTTGTACGAGCGCCTTATTCATCACATTTCACCTCGATAAGAGCAAGGCTCGTTGAGCTCGGGAATCTTATAATCGCCACCGCGCTCAAATTTGACGCGGATTTCAGAGGTTGTCGAAGCTGGAACAGGAATACTCGCTTTAGTCGCGATATATTTTTCAAACGAAGTAAGAGAAAGAAGATTGAGTTTTTCATCAAGTTCAAAAACAAGATGGCAATAATCAAAAGGAGGTTTACGAGAGAGCTCGGAAATTGTTTTCATTTGAATCGCGTAAGCGGAAACACCTTTGATAGGATCTAATTCAAGGTTGATGGTGTAGCCATTATCGGTCTTTGTAGCCTTTGTTTCGCCATACATAGCACCTTTCTTTTCGCCAATTAAAACGGTTTGATCGCTCACAATATAGGAACTTGTTGTGGATAAAAGTCTACCCATATGGGCAATATAACCTTCTTTATCAAACGTCTCTTTTTTGCAATCGGTAAAATTGCCAGCATAAGTATCCTTATTCACATTTTTAGAATAGTTCATCGTGACAGAAATATTGTCTCCATCATTCGTTTGATACATGCGGTCAGCGACATTGACTAAGCCAGTAGAGATAGATTCCTCGAAAAAGAGATTTTCATTTCGAATGGTTGTACTACGAATTTGCTGAACCGTAACAACGCCAGCATCGGCATAGCCCACGCCTTGACTATAGAGATGCTCTTCTTTTTGGGCTAAGCAAATGGATATTTCTGCCATTTCGGTAGGAGAAAGAACTTCGGAATAATTTGCGATATCTTTCTTTTGAGCCTTTTGGTAGGTTTCATAAACTTTATCATAGTCAGGATAATAACTCTGATAATCAGTTGAACCAGCGTCCACTTCTTGTCCTGAAGATAAAATATCCTTAGCCTTAACGCCAATAAAGACGCCGAGAGTGATTGAAGGTACTAAAATAAGCGCGTAAGAAAGTGCGTGAAAACGAAACTTTCTCGCCTTTTTCGGTTCTTTGCTTTCTCCTTTATTTTGCGATTCAAGAGGAGAAGCTTCCTTTTCGTTTTTGATTAGAATTTCTTGCTCGTTCATAGCCAAGCTAATATTAGCAAAATACAAAAAGCAAAAACGCTCACGCGTAACGCACGCGAGTAGAATTTAATCTACGAATTGGAGAACAATCGATATTGTCGATTATTTTTCAAGTGTTTTTCGTAATAAATGGAATTCGAAAAAACGAATAATTTCCTGAAAGAACATAAAAAGCCAGCACGCAGCTGGCTAGATTTAGAAAGGATTATTAATCATGGATTGTGGAATTTCTTAAGATTAATCTCGCCTCGAATTTATAGGTTTTCTCCGTTAAGTTGCCATTGATGAGATCGATAAGCATATACATGCTACGCTTACCAACTTCAGCCATATCAATGTCCATAGAAGTCAAAGTAGGACGAATGATGTTCGCGTATTTGGTACCGACTAGCGAAAGCACTTCCACATCTTGCGGGACTCGTAGCCCGCTATCGGTAGCGGCGTTTTCCACCGCTGCGGCAATGGAATCGCGATAGGCGATAAAATATCCTTCGCGGTGGGTTTGGAAATATTCTAAGAAATCGTGATAGGTGCGATTATAGGAATCATCGACATTGATGATATTATAGGGCTTTTCAAGCTTTTCATTAGCTTCAACGAAGAGCTTTTCTGCTTTTGCAAGCATTCTTCCGCCATCATGAACATGGAGGAAAGTCATTTGCTTCCTTCCACCATTGTAATAATAATCATTGATAGTGCTCTTCAAGATATCGCCAATGCCAAAGAGAACGGATCCGGTTCTATCCCCTACTACTTTGTTATTAACGACGATAGAAGGAACGTTATAAGAAGCGATTTTCATGATGTCTTCTTCTTCGAGCTCATCATCGAAGATAATCGCACCATCGACGTGGGTTGTGATGACTTTCTCGATCATCGAAAGGGCCTCTTCATGACTATGGCTGGTTGTAAATAAAGTAAGGACGAATCCTTTTTGCTTGGCGATTTCGCTGATGCCGTTAAGCATATTGGAAATATAAACATAGTTCGCGCTTGGAATGACAACGCCGATATTGGTTGTTTTGTTTGTGGCAAGTGCTTGTGCCAATCCGCTAGGCTTGTAGCCAAGACGACGAATCGTCTCTTCCACCCTATTTCTAGTCGCTTCAGTGACGTTTCCTTGTTTGTTGATGACGCGAGAGACCGTAGCGAGAGAAACTCCGGCCGCTTGGGCAACTTGGTATATCGTAACTCTGTCTTTAAGGTTTTCCATGGTTTGCCTCCAACATCTTCAATCATAAATGAAACAAAATGAAAAGCAATGAAAAACGAAATTAAAACCAACCACAAATGAATTTCATTGATTTGCAATTCACAAAAAGATTGCTTATTATCTTCTTTTTATTAACTTCTTAAAGGTAATATGAATGTAAATCTTTGAAAATTTAAGTAAAGAAAATACTAAGATACCCTTAATAATTATGCAAAGAAATCCATTCCCTCATTTTTATCAATCGCTAGATAAGCCGATTCTTCGTTTTTGCTAGAAATTCCTAATTCATACGCATTGCAAATCAAAACATCGATTGGGATATTCTTTTCAATGTGGCTAAGAAATAATTTCCCTTCGTTATCCGGAGAACCATTAATTTTTACCACAACCTTTTCTCCGACTTTGAGATTAGTGAATAAAGAGACTGTCTGGACTTTTTTCTCTAATAAGCTCAAAGTGACGATATGAGCCTTTTCCTCTAATGGATGCTCTTCTAAAGAGAGGACTTTTGCGACAAAATATCCACTATTATCGTTCCGCTTTAGCGGAGGCAATTTTTCCGCTAATAAGAGGATGTTCACCGCCGCAAAAAGTTGGGCATCGTTACCTAAAAATGCCCCGTCATGGGGGATTTTGATATGTTTGGAAATGCAAAAGAGATTGATTCCGACGCGCTCGCCGTTACAAAGCAAAGTGACGATGTCGCCATTTCGGGTGGATGATGTGACTTTCTTCGTTGGATCAATAACGACGAAAAGGACATCGCCTGGAATTTCGTGATTATAGTAAAAACGATACATGATTATTTCTCCTTTTTGATAATAATGCGATGGATGGTTTTATGAATCGAGCGGAAATTTCTCTCGTATTCGCTCACATAATCATCTTCCGCAATCTCTTGGTAATCTTCCTCATTCGAAATCATAGGGAGTTTCCCTAATTCAATCTGCTCTAAAGTAAATGCGTAAAGCCCATCATTATCGGTTTTGATGCGAATTTCACCATTTGGGCGAAGAAGTGACATCATTTCTTGAAGACGCTTAAGGGTAGTAAGGCGTCTTTTTTCATGACGTTTTTTTGGCCAAGGATCACTAAAATTCAAATAAATGCGTTCAAATTTTAATTGAGACAAGCTTTCAAACGCGTTATCAAAATCGCTTGCCATGATATGAAGGTTATTCGTTTCTTGCATAACGGCTTTTTTCGCAAAAGTCCCCGCAATAGAAATATCTCGCTCTAAAGCAAGCAAATGGACATTTGGATTATTTTTAACGAGCGCCAAAGCAAAATCACCTTTGCCTGCACCGATTTCTAAATATAGTGGGGATGCAAAAAAAGGATCAGAAATAGAAATATCGGTAATGACAAGCTGAGGGTGTCCTAATAAAAACGGAGCCGCCCATTTTTTGTAACGCCCTCTCATGCTTTTAATTTCCCAAGCATATAAATAGCGCGTGCGTAGATAGCGATATCTTTGTAAAAATCATCTAAATAAAGATATTCGGTCGGCGCATGCATATCACCAGGATGGTTTTTGAAAGCGGCACCAAAGGCAACGATATTCTTTGCTTCTTTTGCGTAAGTCCCTCCGCCAATCGTGAAAGGTTTAGCGAACAAATCAAACGTTTCGCGCTTATAAGCTTTCATAAGTGTCGAGACCAAAGGACTCTTTTTGTCGAATAGAAGCATAGAAGTATTGCTGATTGTAGTTACCGTTAAGCCACTCTCCTCACTAAGCTTTTTTAAGCATTCATCGGCGTTAGCGTCTTCGCCATAACGGAAATCGAGAGAAATCGTGAGCTCATGATTAGCATAACGAACTAAGCCGTAATTGTAGGTATTCGCGCCAAGTTCCTTAGAAGTAAAATTGCCACCAAAAGAAGAACCATCACTATTACGGAGGGCTTTTTCAACGCGTTTTAAAGTGGGGATGTTATAGAAATCTCCCAATGCCTTAAAAGCAATTAAGGCGGCATTTACACCTAATTCAGGCGTTGAGCCATGCGCGGCTTTCCCCTTGAAGGTCACAATCGTAAGAACTTCATTGCTTGATAAATCAATAGCGATGCCATTCTTAGAAAGATATTCTTCAAATTTTTTGTCGCGAGGCAAAGTCGTAACGATTTTATCGCAAACGGCATTGGCGACTTCTCCGCCCATCATCTCAATGACGGGTCCAAGTTCCCCTTTATAAGTTAAAGTCGCCCGCCGAATGGCTTTTTCTCCATAAATGAGAGGCCAATCGGCATCTGGCGTGAACCCATAATCACAGTCTTTTTTATGAAGCGTATGGAAATAATAATTAAGGCAACTAGAACCTCTTTCTTCATCGCCGCCACTCACAAGACGAACGCGGTAACCTTTAATTAAGCCATTATCCTTTAGTAGTTTAATCGCATATAAAGAAGCGATGAGAGGTCCTTTATCGTCTGCACACCCACGGCAAACCATCTTTCCGTCTTTTACAATAGGGAGCCATGGAGAATGTTCCCACTTCCCTGTTGCAGGAACAACATCGCTATGGCCATAAATTCCAATCAAAGGTCCTTCTTCCCCAATGGTGAGTTCCGTGCAATATCCATCGCAGGTGTCGACCTTAAATCCATAATCTTTCCCAAGCTTAGCCAAATAATCGAGCGCTTTTTTGACGTTTGCCCCAAAAGGTTGACCTTTTTTTATCGTTGAAGCGTCGTAAACGCTTGGAATTCGAATGTCTTCTTGTAACGCGTTCAAAGCGATTTTTTCATAATTCTTCGCTAATTTTTTGAAATTCGGCATGCAATATTGTCCTCTCTATTTTCGTAGTAATTTTGTCAATGTTTTCCCAACGAGCGGTGTAAAAATCGCCCCAAGAGTCGCCTCTCCTAAGCCTCCAAGGAGTAATATCGTAGTCACTCCGACAACGATTCCGTTTCCGATTGGACTAGATAAGGAGAAGAACGAAATCATCTCCGTTGGATAAAAAAGGAATAAATCCGCAAATACTAACCCCGTATGAAGCAAGGTAAGCGCGAATGAAATGGCCGCAATGACAAAGCCATTCCGGTATAGTTTATTCCCTTTCTTAAGAAAGAAAAAGGCAAGACCGGCAAAAAATCCAAAGAGAGCACGTGGTAGGACGCTAACCCAAGGATAAACAAAAAAAGCGTTTAATCCGGCTGCGTTTTGCATTGCTTGGAACCAGCTTGTTAACCCAAAAGCAACACCATATAGGATTCCTCTCTTCCAATCTCCACGATACGCGCCAATTAGAACGGGAAGATGAAGAAGAGTCAATGAAACGCCTGGCACAATCGTAATGTAACCAAATTGAGGGACAAACCCCATAATAATGATCAAAGCAATAATGGAAGCGTCTTCCGTAAGAGAAGAAACACTTTCTCTAGAGCTAGAAGGGGAAATAAAATGCAAATAGCTGAAGTATCCAAGCAATAAGCAAATAATTAAGACCCAAAAAATAATCGTAGTCAATTCCATAAAATTACTCCAAAGATATAGCAATATTTCGATTTCGCTTGTCGATTTCTTTTAACCCTAATAATAAAAGCCATTCTTCGAAATGGAATTCAGGAAGAAGGTCTTTGACATAAAAGGAATTCCCGCCCGTTAAAACAGGGAACAAAGGATGCCCTACTTCTTTTTGAAACGATTCATAGAATCCTTTGATTTCATAAACGGTGCCATTGAGAATCCCACTATTCATGGAATCACTTGTGTTGCGGCCAATCACTTTTTTAGTGATAACGCCGCTTACTTGAGGAAGAGCAGCCGTCCCTCGCACTAAAGCATTCATGGAAAGAAGAAGTCCTGGCGCAATCGCACATCCCCCAAAAGAGCCACGTTCATCCACATAGATGTATTTATTCGCCGTACCTAAATCGGCAATAAAAAGTTTGTTCCCAAAAATAGAAGTAGCGCCGACGGCATCTGCGACTAAATCGCTTCCAACTTCAATTGGATTTTCCACCGCTAATTTTAAGCCGGTTTTTAATCCGGGGCCTAAAATCAAAGGGCGAATTCCTAAAATATCCTTGCAAACCCTGTCCCAAACGCGCGTAAGGGGAGGAACGACACTAGAGATAATAGCGCGCGAAAAAGAAAAATGCGCCGCTTCTCTTTTCAAAAAAGAAGAAAACAGCACGCGATATTCATCTAAACTTCGCTCGGTATTGGATTTCGTCTTAAACGTTTTTAGTAATTTATCTCCATCAAAAACGCCTAAATCCGTCATCGTATTGCCGATATCTAAAACTAATAGCATGTATGGTCTACCTCCGCTTCCATCCTTTTCTAAGAAGGTATGGAGCAAACTTAATTATAAACAAGTAATTTTTTCTTTCTAGCGCTAGAATAATAAGCATGTCAATTTGGAGAATTTACGGTATTAAGAAATGGTTCATTATCTCGTTAATTGCGTTAGTGATTATTTGGAGCGTTTTCTTTATAGCCCTAGGGTTTTATTTTGTCTATCCTTCTCGTCTCTATATTTATTTGCTGATCTTTTTAGGTTTATATGCTGCTAGTTCCATCTACTTCCTTTTGAAACAATCATTATTACGCTTCATTAAATTCACGAAAATGGACGGAGAAGAAATACAAGGAACAATCATTTACGAAATCCCTTCTACAGGCGAAACGAGTTTTCGTCCTTTAGCGGTCATTGAAGTCGACAACAAAAAACGCGTCGTTGCGCTTTTAGCGATGTTTCCTTATTCCTTCAAGAAAGCATTAAAAGAAGGTGACAAAGTTACAATATACAAAATAAAAGGAGAGCAAATCGCCCTCCTATTAGCGTAGATTAACCAATAACGAAGTTAACGATTCTTCCTTTGACGACAATGATCTTTTTAATCGTCTTATCACCGATGAAAGTTTTCACTTTTTCCGTGAGGGCTTTTTCTTTGATTTCCTCCTCGCTCATATCTAGAGGAACATCAATTAAATCGCGCAATTTCCCGTTCACGGAAACGCTGAGTTTGGCGGTATCACTAACGAGTTTTGAAGCATCGTAAGTAGGCCAAACCTCATAAGCAATCGTCCCCTTATGACCTAGTTTCTCCCACATTTCTTCGCCAACAAATGGACAAATGCAAGAGAAAATTTTCGTGAATCCTTCTAAGTAAGGACGATATAATTCATTTGCCTTATATGCATCGTTTACGAAAACCATCATCGCGCTGATTGCGGTATTGAAGGAAAGGGATTCGTAATCTTCTGTCGCTTTTTTCACCAATGCGTTATAGCTACGATCAAGCTCGCCGCTATTTTTGTCGGTGATTTTTTTCGCGAAAGCCTCATCATCGACAAGGCGATAGGCACGTTCGATGAAACGACGCGCCCCAACAAGTCCTTTGGTACTCCATGGCTTAGAGTCGCTAAGAGGGCCAGCAAACATTTCAAATAGGCGCAAGGAATCTGCACCACTCTCATTGACGATCTTATCCGGGTTGACGACATTTCCGCGTGATTTGCTCATCTTCTCGCCATTTTCCCCAAGGATCATGCCTTGGTGATAAACACGTTTAAATGGCTCATCACAGCTTACTACACCAATATCCTGGAGGAATTTATGATAGAAACGAGCATAAAGAAGGTGCAAAACAGCATGTTCCTGGCCGCCGATGTATAAATCGACCGGTAGCCAATGATCGAGAAGCTTTTTGTCTGCGATAGCTTCATCATTATGCGGATCAATATAGCGGATGTAATACCAGCTTGATCCCGCCCATTGTGGCATCGTGTTAGTTTCTCTGACGGCCGGCTTACCTTCATAAGTCGTATTTAGCCAAGAAGAAGGAGCCTTAGAAAGGGGCGGTTTTCCATCTTTTGCAGGTTGATAGTCGTCAAGAGGCGGAAGAACAAGCGGGAGAGAGTCTTCGCAAACGTGTTCCTTTCCATCTTCGGTTTGTACCATCGGAATTGGTTCGCCCCAATAACGTTGCCTAGAGAAAATCCAATCACGCAATTTGTAATTCGTGACGATTTTTCCTTTTCCTAGGGAAACAAGTTTATTCGCAATCGCTTCTTTTGCTTCAGCGATATTCATTCCATCAGCAAACTCGCTATGAATGTGAGGAGCGTCTCCGACAAACGCGTTTTCGCTAATATCGCCTTCTAGCACTTGAATCATAGGAAGCCCATGGCGTTTCGCAAAAGCGTAGTCTCTCTCATCGTGAGAAGGAACGGCCATAACGGCGCCAGTCCCATATGAGCCGAGGACATAATCGGCAACGTAAATTGGGATAGTTTTATCGTTAATAGGATTAATCGCGTAAGCTCCCAAGAAGACGCCTTCTTTATCTTTTTGATTCAATTGGCTACGATCGAGATCGCTTTTGCTCGCAGCTTTTTTTACGTAAGCTTCCACAGCCTCTTTTTGTTCTTTGCTCACAAGCTTTTGAACCAAAGGATGTTCAGGAGCTAAGCAGCAATAGGTACACCCAAAAAGGGTATCTACTCTCGTTGTGAAAACTTTAAAGAAATCAGAACCGCCTTTGATGGCGAAAGTAATTTCGACACCTTGGCTTCTGCCAATCCAATTTTTCTGAAGTTCAAGGGTGCTCTTTGGCCAATTGAGTTCTCTTAAATCTTTTTCAAGGCGATCGGCGTAACGCGTGATGCGCAAAACCCATTGACGCATTGGCATACGAATGACCGGGAATCCTCCGCGTTCGCTTTTGCCGTCAATCACTTCTTCGTTAGCGAGAACCGTTCCAAGTTCTGGGCAATAATTCACCGGCATATTGCCAACATAAGCGAGATCATGCTCGAACATCTTCGCAAAAATCCATTGGGTCCACTTGTAATAAGAAGGATCGATTGTCGCAAATTCCTTGCTCCAATCAATAGACATGCCTAACATTTTGATTTGTTCTTTGAAATGCGCAATATTTTTGCGGGTAAACCCTTCAGGGTGCTCGTTGTTTTTTCGCGCATAGTCTTCGGCTGGTAAACCAAAGGCATCCCAGCCCATTGGATGAAGGACATTAAATCCTTGCATTCTCTTCATACGCGATACAATATCAGTCGCCGTATATCCTTCTGGATGCCCGACGTGGAGCCCTTGCCCGCTTGGATAAGGGAACATGTCTAGCGCATAATATTTCGGTTTGGAAAAATCATGGGTATCACAATAAAAGACATGATTGTCATCCCAATATTTCCTCCATTTTTCTTCAATGCGTTTATGATCATACATAATATAAATTCGTCTTTCCTCGGCAAAATTAGCGCCGATTTACCAATTCCAAATACATGCCCATGTAATTTCTCGCACTACTTGACCAGCTGTGATCGAGTTTCATGGCATTACGCGCGATAGCATAATAATCTTTTTGGTTAGAATAGAGGCGACTAGCAACACCAATCGCGTAATCAAGTCCCTCGGTGTTATAGTCATTAAAACCGATGCCGTCCTTTCCTTTCGTGGATATTTCGTCATACCCATGAACCGTATCAACAAGACCTCCCGTATAGCGAACGATAGGGAGAGTGCCATAGCGTTGTGCAACCATTTGCGAAATTCCGCATGGTTCGAATAAACTTGGCATAAGGAAGAAATCGCTACCGGCGTAGATTTTATGAGCCAAGGCATTGCTATAGCCAATATAGATGCCGCATGTATCGGGGAAATCGCTACGGAGTGCTTCTAATTTTTGCTCAAGTTCATATTCTCCTGACCCTAAGACAACAAGATTCGCACCATTAGAAAGAGCTTTTCTACCGCTTTCTAAAACCAAAACAATTCCTTTTTGCCAAGATAAGCGAGAAACCAATCCGTAAACTGGGCCGCCATACCAATGAATATTGAAAGCGGATAATAAATCCTTTTGATTAGCGTGTTTAGCGCTCACTAATGTTCTAGAAGTGTATTTTTTCGTTAAGAATTCGTCACTTGCTGGGTTCCATTCTTTGGTATCGATACCATTCAAAAACCCTGCAAAATCAGCTTCTCGAAGGCGAAGAACATCGGATAGTCCTTGGCTTCCTAGTGGCGTAAGAAGCTCTTCTCGATGCGTTGGAGAAACCGTTGTGATTTTATCCGCATAGATAATGCCGGCTTTTAAAGTAGAGAACAAATCTTGAAAACGAACATTTCCATTACGATAAATTTCATCGCTGAGGTTGAAGAAATTTCCTAAGAAATAAGGGTCGAGCATTCCTTTGAAAGCAGGGTTATGAATGGTTAAAACAAAGTGCATCCCGCTATAAAAAGAGTCGCCTTTTCTCCCTTCTTTTATAATGCAAGGCACCATTGCGCTTTGCCAATCATGAACATGGACTATATCTGCTTTGAAAGACAAGAATTTCAATAATTCTGTCGCAGCTAATGCGTAAAAGGCAAAGCGCTCCCCATCATCGTTATAACCGTAGAGATTTTCACGGTCAAAATAATAAGGATTATCGATAAGATAATAACGAATTCCATCGATTTCTGTGACAAATATCGTGGCCGTTTGCCTTCGCCAGCTCATCGAAATCTCAAAAGAACCAATTTGGCGAACCGGATATACGTTCTTCCTTTTGATGGATTGATAATAAGGAAGAGCGATGATTAGGTCATTCCCTTCTTTAGCAAGTTCGGCGCTTAAGGCATAAGCGACATCCGCTAAGCCGCCGCTTTTCGCGAGCGGGTTACTCTCGCTAGCAAACATTGCAATCTTCATAAAATAGCCCCCTGTTTTAAGTAAATGATGTTATATGGATCGCCTTTGATTGTATGACGTGCAGTAATGATGGAATATTTATCCACAACAACATCGCCGAGTTTTACTTCATCTCCCACAGAAACTTGGCTTAGGATAATAGCGCGCTTAATAACGGCCCCTTTCCCAATTTTAACGCCACGGCAAAGAATGCTATCGGTCACTTCGCCTTCTACGATGCAGCCATTAGAGACAAAGGAATTGCGAACATCGGCATTTTCTCCATATAAAGCGGGCGGAGTGTCGTGGGTTTGCGTGTAAATCGGCCAATCTGGAACGAAGAGCTGCTCAGCAACATCGCGGTCTAATAATTCGAAGCTATATTCTACATAATGAGGTAAGGAATCGAAGCAACGGGCATACCCTTTAAATTCGTGAGCGTGCATTTTATAAGCGCCGATTTCCACTAGCCAAGCAAGAGTCTCGCGCATTCCGAATGTGCTGCTCACTTCGTTATGACGATGAATTACTTCCGCTAGGACTTCGCGGTTAATGATCCAAACCTCAAGAGAAACATTCGCGTTTTTCTCTTTTCCCTCATTTTTTCTTGCGCGTCGTACATAACCGTTTTCATCGATATCGAAAAGGTTAGAGTTTCCGAATTCGCGATCGGCATCGTCAATCTTTTTATACAAAACGGTAATGTCTTCTCCTCTAGCGATATGTTCTTCCAAAATAGGACGCAAATCCAAATTCATAATGATATGGGCACTTTGGAAAACGATATAAGAAGCGTCGCTATCATATAGAACCCAATCATTTTCGAGGATATTATTGATATCGGTGTTATAAGCTTCATTCAGTGAGCCTTTTTCATTAAAGAAAATAGTCTCTTTTCCAACTTTGGTATTGGTGACCCAGCTCATCATGCTGCCCATGTGTTTGAGAATGGAACGTTGATGATTTTTTACCAAAATACCAACGTTATCGATTTCGCTATTGCAGAAATTGCTTAGCGCAAAATCACAGAACGCGTAACGCCCTAAAAAGGAAGTTGAAGCAAGAGGGCGGTTGCTCGTTAGCTCACCAAGTTCTGGCGAATTATGGCAATCTAAAAGACCAATGACGTTTTTCATAATAATTATTTCCCTGCCTTTCCATTGCAAACAAGAGCAATGCCATCGTGTTCGAGATTGATTTTTTCATTTGCCTCAACTAGCGTCTCAGGACCAATGATCGCATCCTCGACTTGTGCGCCTTTCTTAATCAAAGCGCCATTCATAATAACGGTGTTTTTGCAATACGCTCCTGCTTCAATCGTAACGTCGCCAGAAATAACGCAATGCTCGACGTTCCCTAATACAATCGCGCCTTGGTTAATTAAAGAATCCTTTACTTCAGCGCGCGGTCCGATATATTGAGGATGGCTCCTTAAATCCTCAGAATAGATTTTGTTTTCGCCTTGTACGGTATATAAATTGACAGTAGGATCCCCAGAGAGGAGCAAATCCATATTGGCTTGATGTAAGCTAGCGACCGTACCAACGTCTTTCCAATAGCCATGATAGGTATAAGCAACAAGTTTCTTTCCTTCCGAAAGCATAGTAGGAATGATATTTTTCCCAAAATCGTGGTCGCTATCTAACTTTGCGTCAGCAATAAGCTCGGCGCGTAACACTTTGTAAGTGAAAATATAAATGCCCATTGAAGCGAGATTGCTGATTGGCTTCTTTGGCTTTTCAACAAAATTCGTGATGTTGTCGTCTTTGTCGGTAACGAGAATCCCAAAGCGAGACGCCTCTTCCATTGGCACTGGATAAACGGAAATTGTGCAATCCGCTTTGCTATTTATATGCTTTTTGAGCATATTTAGATAATTGCAGCTATAAATATGATCGCCAGAAAGAATCAAAACATATTCTGGGTCAACGCTATCAAGCCAATCGATATTTTGATAAATCGCATCGGCAGTACCTAAATACCAGTTGCTGCCTTCTTCGGTTTGCTTTGGTGTTAAAACGGAGGTCAAGGATTTATTTCCATTAAGCCCCCATTTTTCACCATTTCCGATATAAGTATTTAATTCACTGCTTTCGTATTGGGTTAAAACACCAACACAGTGTATCCCACTATTTGCGCAGTTAGACAATGGAAAATCGATGATTCGATATTTTCCTCCATAAGAAACAGCAGGTTTTGCGCGCTTTTTTGTCAAAGCCTGTAAGCGGGTGCCTTTTCCGCCCGCTAAGATCATAGCAGCCAATTTTGTGCTCATTTAGTATTCTCCTCAAACGGCGATCTTTCTTTAAAATACTATAACATAGTATTTGTCTAGAAAATACGTTCGAACAAACCTTTTCGTCATTTTTTCTATTTCTTTACGAAAGAAAAGCAAAAGCGAACCAACGAAAATGCCCATGCTACATTTTTTATAAAGAATTGTTTTGCGCTCAATATACCGATATGGTATATTTCTAAGCGCGCTTTTAGCGTTGTAGAGGTAAAAGTTATGTCAAGAGTATGCCCAGTTTCCGGAAAAAAGGCGATGAGTGGTAACAACCGCAGCCATAGTGTCCGCGCTACGCGCCGCACTTGGAACGTCAATCTTCAAAAGTACAAAGTTGAAATTAACGGCAAGATGGTTGAGGTCAGAATGTCTGCTCGTGCTTATCGCGCTTTGAACAAGAGCACCAAGAAAACCGTCGAAGAAGCAAAATAAAATATTCTATTTCTAATAGAAAAGATGCCTTCGGGCATCTTTTATTTTATCGATTTATCGTAAGAAAATAAAAACCAATTAAAGCGATAGCATCATTAAGAATCCCCAGAAAGAAAAGGGTCCATTCACTATATGGAAGAACAAATCTCTTTGGCCTATGATAACTAAGTAAACCATCCTCTCCCACGTTCTTTTCTAATTTTGCCCAGTCTTTAAGTTTGGGATTAATGAGTAGCAAAGCGGAAATAAGAGCGCCTAAAAAGAGAAAAATGGCGATGATCAAGCTAAGAATATCCCCTAAATTTCGATAAACAGCAGCAAAATAAAAGCCAGACATCCCACAAAACAGGATTTCTCCAATTCCCGTCACGCAAAATAATGACAGATGTTGCTTTGAAAAAGATAAATCGATATAACTTAAGAAGTATTGCCCTAGGGGAGCAACAATTCCCGCTAAAGAAAGTCCGACAAAAAAGAGGGTATAATTAATATTAAATTGCTGAATGAAAAATAAGCCAAATAGCCCTGGTAAGATTCCAGTCAGTAAGGCCAATGCTTCTAATATCCTCAATGGGTAGTACCACTTGCTCTCTTTAGAAGGAAATAGTTCATAAGAAAAATAGGAGCGAAACGAAAAGTCCTCTTTCCTCTTTTGAGCTAAAGCTAAAAAGAGAAAACAAGTTGGCAACAAAATCGTAAGTAATAAGAAAATAATGAAAAACGTCATTCTTTTCCCTCCAAAAGGGCAAATCGTTTTGCGAAGTCATTATGTCCATATAAATAAGAACCCGCCACAAGAAGTTCAGCTCCTTTTGCGACTGCGCTTTTGGCTGTTTTCTCATTAACCCCCCCATCGATTTCTAAAATCGGAGGATTAGATAAACGATTGAGCTCTTTTCTTAATTGTGAAATTCTTTCTAGTCCATGCGGATCAAATGGTTGCCCTCCTTTTCCTGGATGAACCGTCATAAGAAGAATCAAATCAAACGAAGATAAATAGGGGTAAATGGTTTCTAAAGGAGTTTCAGGATTGATCGCAAGTCCCGCAAAGGCGTGATTATTTTTAATAATAGAGGCTCCGCACAGCACTTCTTCTTTGTTATTCGTCGCTTCAATATGAAAAGTTACAATATTTGATACTAAGGAATAATCATTAAGGACATCAAGAGGGTTAATGACCATCAAATGAGTGTCTTTTAAAAAAGGATGGCCTAAACGAGGATCGCGAATTTTTCTAGAAACATCGATTCCAAAAGAAGTATTGGAGACAAATTTCCCATCCATGACATCGATATGAATAAAATAAGCGCCCGCCTTGGCAGCTTTATAAACCTCTTCTTCAAGATGATTCTTATCTGCCGATAATAAAGAAGGGTTGCCTTTCGGATAAGAAAAATCGCGCAAATTCATTATTTAAAACCAAAGAGCCAAGAAAAAAAGCCCTTCCTTTCCTTAAATTTTTTTCCATTTTTCATCGCTTCAAGAATTGCATCATGCATCTCTTTAGAACTTTGAAAACGCTCTTCTTTCCTCTTTCGACACGCCTTGATGATGATTTTATCTAAGGCTCTAGGGACGCTAGAAAGTGCAAGACTAGGCTCAGGAAGATGATTTTTGATTTGTTTAATTGCGATTTCTTCCGGATTGTTTCCGTCAAAAGGGACTTTTCCGACAAGAATCTCATAAAAGACAATACCCATGGAATAAATATCGCTAAGCGGAGTGCTAAGTTGCCCAATTAAAACTTCTGGGGCACAGTAATAAACGGTCCCACTGATTGCATCGCCCTTTGCCTTTTCGCCAATTTCAGAACTAATCCCAAAATCGCTGATTTTAATCGACCCATCGCTTAAATAAAAAAGATTGTCGGGCTTAATGTCGCGATGGACAATGCCGTGTTCATGGATGTATTGTACGCCTTCCGTGAGCTGAAGCATAACTTCGCAAGCTTCTAACGTAGAAAGATGGTGCACGCTTGAAAAATTTAGGCGATCACGCAATGTCTCACCGCGCACATATTCATTAACCATATAGGGCCTACCATCAATCGTCCCTTGCCCATACACCTTAACGACATAAGGACTATTTAAGCTAGCGACCGCAATGCATTCACGTTGAAAACGAGCGATGTTCCTCACGTCCTTCATCATCTCTAAACGCATGATTTTAATCGCGACAGTTTTGCGCGTTATAACATCATAAGCTTCATATACATCAGCCATTCCGCCATGAGCGATGGGGTTAACGATGTGATAGCGTTCATCGATTCTATCTCCACGTCCAATCATTCTTTTATCGTCTCCCAATAAGCAATCCCTTCATTATCACTTCCGCCCGATGCGTTAGCCTCAGCGATCAAACTGACGACCTTTTGGTCAGCCCGTTCATTCGTGGAGATAATGCCGTGTATCGTACTGGCAGGGATTTGGTTATAAAGCCCATCCGAGCATAGGAGAATGGATTCCCCGTGATATTCAAAAAAAGAAAAAGTTAAAGATACGGAAGGATAGATTCCTAACGCGTTCATAAGCACGTGGCGGTCAGGGTGAGATAAAGCTTCTTCTGAAGTGATTTTTCCTGTAGAAACTAGATATTGCACATAAGTTTGGTCTATTGTGATTTGCTTTAAAGAAGTTCCATCATCTAGATACGCTCTAGAATCGCCGATATTAGCGACCATAAGACGATTATTGGAAAGCAAGGCCATAACGAGCGTTGTACCCATCCCTTTATATAAAGGATTCGCATCCGCCATTTCAAAAATCTTTGCATTGGTCTCCTTAATTACTTTAGAGGCCCACCATTCGTCTTGCTTTCGGAAAAAAGACTTCTTCTTCTTTCGAAAGGCTTTTGTGATGCAATTGATAGCGGTTTTGCTCGCTAAATCGCCTTTATTCGCGCCACCCATTCCATCGCATACGATGAGTAATACCTCGCCATCTTCATTAAGAAGCACCATAGCTTGGTCTTCGTTGTTTGTACGAGTTCTGCCGACATCCGTCTGATAAGCATATGTACCAAAGAATTGCTCTTTTTTCATTTTTTTGCCCCTTGATACTTTACGCGAAGTTGGCCACAAGCAGCATCAATATCCGTGCCGAATTCCTTTCGAATCGTGCAATTGATGCCTCTTTTGCGAAGTTCATCATTAAACGCACGAATCGTTTTTTCGCTAGATCTTTCAAAAGGTTTTTCTTTGACGGGATTATAAGGGATAAGATTGACGTAAGCTAAAGTACCACGAATTAAATCGCTTAATTCATCAGCGCATTCTTTCGAATCGTTAATTCCTTTTAGAAGAATGTATTCAAAAGTGACACGTCTACCACCCTTCTCTTCATAATAATGAACAGCATCCATAAGATCTTTTAAAGAATAATGATTAGCAATCGGCATGATTTTTTTGCGGATTTCATCGTTAGGAGCGTGAAGAGAAATAGCTAAATTGATTTGGATTCCTTCTTCAGCATACTTACGAATTCCAGGCACTAAGCCGCAGGTGCTGACGGTAATATGGCGGGCTCCTATCGCAAGTCCTTTAGCTTCGTTGCAAATATGAACGAAAGAAAGAACGTTATCGTAATTATCAAAAGGTTCGCCGGTCCCCATAACAACAATATGGGTGACATTTTGTCCTTCTTCTGTAAGGATTTTGTTGATAGAAAGAATTTCTCCCATCATTTCCGCGCTTGTGAGATTTCTTTCTTTTCTTAATAAGCCTGAAGCGCAAAAAGCGCACCCCATCGAGCAGCCGACTTCGCTAGAAACGCAAACGACGTTTCCATAGTCATAACGCATCAAAACGGTTTCCACCTTGGCGCCGTCTCCCATTTCCAGCAAGAGTTTAATAGTCCCATCGCTCGAATCTTGACGTTTAAAAATAGAAGGAAGGGTGAGGCAGTATTCCCTTTTCAAAACTTCCCGAAAGGATTTGGAGATATCGGTCATTTGGTCAAAATCATAGACTTTTTTGGCATAAATCCATTGGTAAAGCTGAATGGCCCGATATGGTTTTTCCCCAAGGGAAACCATTTCCTCTTGTAGCGCCTTTAATGTATATCCAAGTAAATTCTTTGCCATAAGCTATTTGGCGGAAGCGCCTATAGAAGACTCGATAGCAGCATTATTATTCACAAAAACAGGAGAAACTGTGGCAGGATCTTTCACTAAAGAACTGTCTTTTTCCAAAACGCAATAATAAAGAGCGGTGTCAAGTTCTTCAAACGGAAATTCTTGCTTTTCTTCTATGATATGGAATTCTTTGTGATTGAGGAGGAATTCGTTAATCGTATTGTGGCCTTCTTTTTTGGAAATGGTATAAACCATATAAATGAGCTTTCCTTTTTCCGCCACGTATTTGCTTGTGCCTTCAAGAGTATCTTTTTCTTGTTGGAATAAAGCATCCATCGAATCTTTCTTGAAATGAAGGAGATAATCAGGATAGTCACGAATGAGATCGAAATTAGAACTGTTCGGAGCGGCAATTACCAAATCGATTGGGCGAGAGATTGCTGCTTCCATTTTTAGAGGATCGGCGGCAAAGAAATTGACGTTTTTTAAATTCAAAGACTTAATCATCTTCGTGATATCTAAATATGGTTCGAGAGCAGGTACGCCAAGATTGATTCCAACACTAGAACCATAATGTTCGATAACTTCTTTTAATAAGGAGGAATCCTTGTTTGCGTTATAAACAAGAATTTCACTAGGCTCACATATGTGATAACGGTCAAGAAGTTCTTTTGTCGCGATCTTCTCTAAGAAAATCTTTCCTTCTCTCATTTCAGGAAGCTTGCGAAGAGGAGTTTTCCCCGTATAGGAAAGAATGCCCTCGACAGGGGTTTTATGAAAATCAGGATTACGATTCAATAATTCTTCTACGGAAAGAACATTGCGAACGCGAACCGTATTTACAAGTGGGCGGCTATTCTTTTTCAAAATCTTATAAGTGACCCCATACCCATAGTGTTCCCAGATTTTAAGAACCCACTCTGGCGTATTGTAGCGAAGCGTTAAATAGCGATTACTGCTTTTTGGTAGCGTTTCAGGGATAAAAGCATTTGTTTCTTCCGCTTTTTTGACAAGAGGTTCGACAAGAGCGTATTTTTCTTCCCCTAATCTCTTTTTTAGCGCCTCAATAACGCTTTCCTTCGTGTAACGTTTAACAAAATAAAGAGCACCTAAAGAAAGCGACAAGAAGCGTTTTTCCTCGCTAGAAAGGCCTTCGATTGGTTTCGTTAAGAATTCAAAAAGAAGGGAATGACGAAGTTCGCATCCTACTAGAGTCGCGACATCTTTCCTTAGTGGACGCTTTTCTAGGTCGCTTTGAAAGACTTTTCGCAATGCTTCATTGAATGAGGTGTCATTATCAAGGATATCATTCAAAATTATGATGGACAAATCTAATTCTTCCATAGTTATCTCTCCTTAATCTTCTTCTATTTATGATTATCTTTAAGCTTTTCTTCAAAACCTTCAAAAACATTTCCTAAATAGATATCATCAGGATTATTGATATCAAGGTCGGATCTATCGCGAGGATTTGCTTCGCCATTTTCATCTTCTTCCTCTTCTTCGCAATCGCTACCGGTACTCACAACGTTGCTCTCCGTAATGTAACGAGGATATTCTTCGTTAATTTTTTCATACGCGTTTTCTTCTTCGTAATAAGAGAAAACAACTTGGACATGAATAGAAAATTCGCTGAATGTCTTTAGCAAATAATCGGCTACATTTTGCTCAACGATGCGATATTTGCATTCCGCTAAAACGCGAATTTCAACATTCCAGCTCGTTTGTTCCACGCCATTATGAAAAATCATAGAAGACGGTGCATAGAAATTAATTTCGTCGGAATCGGTCTCGAAAAGTTCAGCGAGATTGGCGGTGTGCTCTTTGCTATAGTGACCAACAACAAACTGATCCAAACCCAATACAGAAATAGTAATCATCTAATAATCCATCCTACCGGAAAAGTATATCACACGCGCACACGCATAGAAAGACGAACGAAATATAACTTTTCAAACCAAAATTAATAATCCAAAGGATCAACATTAATGGAAATATCTACATTAGATAAGCCACTGTATCGCCTCACCATATCCTGAAGATAAGCGCGTAACGATTCTCCTTGTTTGTATTTAATAAGGAGCACTCTACTATAGCGACCTGCGTTAAGGGAATAATATGGGCAAAGCGGACCGACAAAAGACACGGAAGGGAAATTTTGAATTTTTAATTCTCTTAGGAAATCGTTTGATGCCTGAACGCATTTTTCTTCATTTTTAGATAAAAACTCAAGCAAAATCAGATACACGTATGGCGGATATTGCTGGATTTTTCTTTCTTGCATTTCTTTCCGAAAAAAAGATTCGTAATCCTGTTTCGCCCCATAGACAATCGCGTAATGAGAAGGGTTAAAAGTCTGAATCATCGCTTCCCCTGTATCAATGCTTCTACCACTTCTGCCCACGGCTTGGGCAATGAGCTCAAACGTTCTTTCCGCGGCGCGATATGTTGGTAATGATAAGCCGATATCGGCTAAAACAACCCCAGCTAAAGTCACTTTCGGAAAATCATGACCCTTAGCAATCATTTGTGTGCCGACTAAAATATCAAATTCGTGGTTTTTAAAACTCGCAAGGATTTTTTCAACGTTTTTGCTTACTTTTCCAACGTCGCTATCAAGACGAGCGACTCGCGCATCGGGAAAGATGTCGTTTAGTTCTTTAACTACTCTCTCTGTGCCGTAGCCCGTTCGCATTAAGCGAGTCGATCCGCATTCTGGGCAAACTTTCGGGAAGCGTTCGACATATCCGCAATGATGACACTTAAGCATGTCATCTTCGGTGTGATAAGTTAAATTTCCACCGCAATTAGGGCAAGTGAAAATCTTCCCGCAGCTAGCGCACATGATATTCGTCCAATATCCCCGACGATTAATCAGCAATATCGTCTGTTCTTGTTTTCCGAGTTTTTCACGAATCTTTTCTAATAAGGGTTTACTTAATTTTTGACTGGTTTTTTCAAAATTATGTCGGTCCGTCAAATCGATTATTGTCGTATGTGGCAGCCCTTTTTCGTTAATTCGATGAGGGAGCCTAGCTAAACCATATACCCCTTTCATCGCTCTTGCTTTTGTCTCTAAAGACGGAGTTGCGCTTCCTAAAACAACTTTTGCTCCGGTGAGATCCCCTCGAAAAATCGCCACTTCTCTAGCATGATAAAAAGGGGCGTTATCTTGTTTATAAGATTCTACGTGTTCCTCATCCAAAATAATAAGGCCTATGTTATTAAGAGGGGCAAAGACCGCGCTTCTAGCACCGACGACAATCGAAGCGTCGCCGCGCTTAATTCTACGATACTCGTCATAACGTTCCGCTTGGGTCAATTCGCTATGAAGAATAGCTACTTTTTGCCCAAAGCGTCTCGAAAAATATTCCACCATGACTGGCGTTAAATTGATTTCGGGCACAAGCATCAAAACGGTTTTCCCTTCACATAGAATCTTTTCGCTTAAGCGCAAATAAACTTCCGTTTTCCCTGAACCAGTAACACCTTGCAGCAATACAACACGCTTTTCATTCGAAAGAATATCGCAATACGCCTTATTTTGTTCGATGGTCATCTCATGAGGGACTTCTTTCTCCTCTTCTTTGATGTGAAAGCGTTCTCTTTCTTTTAAAATGATTTTTACGCGGTTTTTTACGATTAATTTTTCTAAAATCGCGGTAGAACCGGCTTCTTTTTTTAAAATTGGTCCATTTTTAGCAATAAGGCGCAGGGTTTCGATTTGTTTATCGGTTAAATCACTTTCGTCGCTCGAAATAAGTTCAACCCACTTTTCATAGGCGATTTTAGGGCCTTTTAATGTCGACATTTTGGGAGACAAAGAAAGCGGAAGCATAGCCTGAAGCACACTGATTAAAGGGGATAAGTAATAAGATGATATTTTATGGGCGAGTTCCATCAATTCGTCATTGAGCAGTGGTTCTTCATCAATTACGCGATCGATGAACTTGAATGAATATCCATTTTCTTCCTTCAATTCTTCGGGCGTTTTCGTTGTTACTCGACTCGACATGACAAACCCAATAACGGGTCTTCCATTAAAATTAATGAGAACGCGAAAACGGGGACCGACATTCCTAGAGCCATCATACAAATAGGTGAAGGTTCGATCTAGGGATTGAGAACCATATTGAGTCAAAACTTCTAGAATTTGCATCTAGAAAATTATAAAACAGTTTTCTTATCTCGCGCACGGATTTCCGCGCGGATGATGTTTTCAATTTCGATCGCGGCTCGAGTAACGTCATCGTTATAGATAACGTATTCATATTGCGATTTAAGTTCCATTTCTCGAGAGGCTTTTGCCAAACGCTGTTGAATCACTTCTTCGTTTTCAGTGCTTCTTCCACGGATTCTAGACTCTAAGCAAGCAAAATTTGGGGGCATAATGAAAAAAGTAACAGGACATTCCTTAGCCAGTTTCTTTAAAACTTGCTCCGTTCCATTCACATCAATTTCTAAAATGACATTTTTTCCTTCTTCTCTCATTGCTTGAAGCTTATCAAGAGGAGTCCCGTATTGATGCCCAACAAATGTCGCATGTTCAAGAAGGTTGCCATTTTCGATATTTCGATTAAATTCTTCTTCGCTTACGAAATAATAGTCTTTGCCATTCACTTCCCCAGGGCGCATCGAACGTGTCGTCATGGAAACGCTATACCAAAGATTGAGAGACAAATCTTTCATGATTTGTTTACGAATTGTCCCTTTTCCTACCCCACTTGGTCCAGAGATTATGATAATTAACCCTTTTTTCATAAAATAAATTTTGGACATTATAATCGCAAAAAGAGAACAATAACAATGATAAACCCCCCAAAAAGAGCGAAAAGTGCAAATATAAGGTTCGCTTTAGTGTTTGCTTATTTCTTATTCTCACTATGAATTTTAAAATGGGGAGCGAAGCGGCGCGCCTGCTTAAACGAAGAAAAACCTATTTAGGAAGATATGGTTTAACTTCCTGAGGACCATCGAAATAGAACTGAACGCCAATGGCGTTTGGCCCTGCGTGATAGCCATTTGTTGGCGAAGCTTGGGTAACAATGACCTCTTTAAAGCCAAAATTGAGTACCTTCTTCTTCGCTTCCTCTAGTATTGAAGCGTCTTCAAAATAAGAATAATTGATAAATGCCATTTTTGGATCGATATTGGGATGAATCGCAAGAATATCGTCTACATAAGCCAAAGTGCATCTTCTTGTATTGCCGCGGAATTTCTTGCCGATATTGAACTTGCCGTTTTCTTTGTCAACGCAGACAATTTCTGGCTTGATGCGAAGGAGATTCGCGCCAATCATAGCAAGTTTATTGCACCTTCCACCACGATAAAGATATTCGAGAGTATCGAGCTGGAAAGAACAAGTGCAATAAGGACGTCTTTCTAAAATACGGTTCATCACTTCTTCTATTGGGTAGCCTTCATCGATAAGTTCGCGGGCGTAGATGCTCTGCAGAGCGATTTGTCCGCTTGTGCCATGTGAATCAATGACAATGATCCTATTTTTCCCTTGAGCGGCGATCATCGCGTTGTTATAGCCACTAGAGATTGCGCTAGAGATAGTGAAATGAATGATATAATCATATTGTTTTAATAGCTTATCGAAGTGTTCTTCTAGTTCATTGACATTCACGGCAGAAGTATGGCACATTTCCCCCGTCTTTTTTGTGAAGGCGAACAATTCATCGGTCCGGAACAAATTATCAGGTCCTTCTTCCTTGCCTCTTTGCACATGAAAATGAACAATAGAAATACCGTATTTATTCAAATATTCTTGCGGTAAATCAATTGTGGATTCTGCGGATAAACCAATACTCATAATCATTTTCTCCATTTTCTTTCTCTATGTTATCTAGTTATTGTTACTAGTTCAATAGATATGTTCATAGGAGAACATTAAAAAGTGATATAATTTCAGCATGCCAATTTTAGGGAAAGAATTTAATTCATACGCTCATTCACTAGGCGAGAAAATCAAAGAAAAGCATATTTCTCGACCGATTTTAGTCTCACGGGCAACGTTATTCTTTCATCTTTCTGGCAAAGAAGATCATCGCTTTGTAATCTCTTTAGAACATGATGACCCGCGTTCTTATACAGCAAAAAACGAATACAATTTCACTTCATTGGATTCTCCTATTTATGCCTCGTTCCGTAAAGAATTGGCGAACGCCTTTGTCGAAGATGCCACAGCAGAAAACAATGATAGAATCTTAAAATTGTCTTTAATTGTCATCAATAGTGTTTACAAAGAGGAAAAACGTATACTCTATTTTGAAATGTTCCCGACTCACCCAAATTTAATTCTGACCGATGAGAACAATAGAATAATCGCGTTCACTCATGGAGCCTCGCTCGATTCCTCCCGACCCATTTTAAAAGGCGTTAATTATTTTCCTCCAGAAAAGAACTTTCCTAGCGTAGAAACTTCGCCTTTTGATTATTGTTCCTACCAGAAAACATGTTTAGAAAAAGAAAAGCTTATCTTTTCTTCGAGAAAGAAAGAACGCTTCGGCCCTTTGCTTACATCATTAACGACCAAAGAAAAAAGATTAAAGAAAAAAATCATCCTCATCGAAAAAGACCAAGAAAAAGCGAAATCCCATCAAAACGATTCAGCAATTGGAGATTATATCTACACAAATTTTGATAGCATAAATATCGAAAAAGGGTTAAACATCAACGGGAAAGCAATTCCTCTTAATCCGAAAAGGAATCTAGTCCAAAACGCTAACGATTTCTATAAAAAAGCGAAAAAAGCGAAAAAAGCTCTCCAAGAAATCGAAACTCAAAAAAAGGTGGCCGAGAAGGAACTGCTATCCGTACAAGACGGCATCGCTTTATTATCATCTAGCGATGAAGAAGGACTTGAATCCCTCTCCAAAGAATGGAATTTGTTGAGCAAAAAGAAAGAAAAGATCAATTTTGGAGACGCGAATATCCCATATGCGATTTTAAAAAACGGAACTCATTTTCTCTTTGGGAAAAATGCCAAGCAAAATGACACCCTTACCTTTCTTATTGATACAGTCAAAACCCACTACTGGTTCCACATATTAGGAAGGGAAGGTGCTCATGTTATGATAAAAAAGGATCACCCGAGCGAAGAAGAAATCCTAACGGCTTGTGAAATCGCTCTACTATCAAAAGGAAAGGATGATGGCGATGTCATGATGAGCGAAAGAAAAAACGTTTTTAAGGGAAGCGTACCTGGACTAGCGATCGTGCGCGAATATACGACGATTCATCTAAAATGCATCCGGGGAGAAACCAAAACGCTTTTCCTAAACGCAACAAAATTAAAATTAAGATAATATGATCCCTTCCGCTCACGATGAAATAATAGCTATACAAACCTATCGCTCTATTTTTAAAAAAGAGCCTTCTTTAATTTATCCTTACTCGGATGGATTAGGAAACGTGGTCATACGTCTCGATGATTCAGTCATACGTATCAAAAAAACAAATGATTTTAATCTCTACAACAAAGAAAACGAGCTTATCGCAGTTAAAGAGACTTCCAAGGCAGGTCTATCTCCTGAGCCATATTGGATAGACGAAGAAACGATGACATTGCTATATCGTCATAGCGAAGGAATAAATTTTTTAGGCGCAAAAACGAGCGAAGCGGAATTACTCCAAATCGGGCTATTCCTGAAATCGCTCCATTCGCTGCCCGTATCGAAAGAATTCGCTTCGTTTGACGCAAAAAAACGCTTCGACACGTATAAAAAAGAAGCAAACAAAGAATTGTCTTCCTTCAAGGAGAGCAAAATTAGAGCATTCGTTGAAAAAAATATCGAAAATGAAAAACAAGTTTTTTCGCACAATGACATTGTTTTTGGAAATCTAATTTTAAACCCTAAGGATTATCATTTGTCTTTAATCGATTATGAATACGCAGGAACAAATAACGAGTTTTTCGATTTGGCAAGCTTACTAAGCGAAAATAATATCGAAAATATTTCACAAAAAAAGGCTCTTTTGCGAGGATATTTCGGATTTGAAAGCGAAACACTTGTGGCGACATGCAACCACTATATTCTTTACGAAGATTTTCTTTGGTACTACTGGGCCCTTGCGAATTATCGCTTGACGCGACTGAAAGAATTTCTTTTTATCGCGGAAGAAAAAAAGAAGGCAATAAGCCTTCACGGAAGTTTTTGCGATTAACTATTTATTTGGATATTTTTCTTGGTAACGTTTGATGCAACGCGCAATAGCCGCTTTGGCTTCTTCAGCGCTGAAAATACCGTCTACCCTCGTATGCTTATGAGGCTCTAACTCTTTATAGACACTAAAAAAGTGCGAAATCTCATCCGCAAAATGAGGGGGAAGCTCGCTGATATCTTTAAAACTATTATAAAGAGGGTCGTGAGAGCAAACGGCAATCACTTTTTCATCAAGTGCCCCGCAATCGTCCATCTTTAACAAGCCGATGGGCTTAGCCAATGTTAAAGCGAGAGGAATGATCGGCTCGCTACATAAAACCAATACATCTAAAGGATCGCCATCTTCACTTAGCGTTCTAGGAATGAATCCGTAATTTTGTGGATAATTCGTAGATGTAGAGAGAATTCTATCAAGAATTAACGCGCCTGTTTCCTTATCAAGCTCATATTTGTTTTTACTCCGCGCGCTGATTTCAATGCATGCAATGAATTCTTCTGGTTTGATTCGCTTTGGGTCAACCGTATGCCATATATTCATGATTCTTCACCTTTTACCTACTTATTGTATCATTTAATAAAGACAAATTGAAAAAATCGCTTATAGTAGTCTTATGAGAAAAAAGCCTCTTTTGCTTCTATTGCCTCTTCTATTTCTCTCTAGTTGCGTCTCTTCTCCTGAGACGGAAAAATTTTACGTGGACCAAAATGGCGATTTCTTATTCAATAAGCCGAATAGCTATCTAGATTTACCCCCTATTAATGCGACCACAGCAATAAATAGAGACAAAGCCGATATTCCTACGACTTTCATTAACGCAAGTTTTGAGTGTGCGCAATGCAATAAGTTTGAATCAGTTTTCGTCGCAACCCTTTGCAAAAGAGGATACTACATTGAGACACTTTATAAAGCAAATAAAGATGATGCTAGCGAAACGGAAAAAGAAAATATTCGCTATGAGAAAGAATTATTGGAATTGCAAAATTTTTATGGCTCAAAAAGAGGGGAAGGAATCGATGGAGCCGTCCCTTCTATTTATACCTTAAACAATGAGAAATCTACCTTGTATGATATGTATGAAGACAATGATTCTTATTACAAATTCAAAAGTTATTTAGATACGCGCTTAAAAAAGACAAACATCTATCATTTTTCGACATTTGATGCCTATTCAAAATTTGTGAGTAATGAAAAGAATATCCTAACGTTTTTAGATAACCCACTTGATGAAAAGTCCCTTTCTTTTTATGGCGAAGCTATTTATTCCAAAGCAAAAACGAGCAAAAAGAAGCTTTGTTATATCGATATCAGTCAATTAAATGACGCTGAAAACGAAAAATTTAAAGCGGGTTTTGCAGTGAATCATTTATCACCTAGCTTACTTTACCATCAAGAATCGATCTCAATTGAAAAAGAAGCGACAAAAGCCGCTTCAATTGTTAATCGTTATTATTCCTAATAACTATTTCTTCGCACGCACAAAGCGATCGAATCTTAAGCCATCATCGAAATTTTTAAATTTAGCGTAATAGTATTCGTCCCCCATCGCTCGAGCGATATGAGCAGGGTATCTCCCTCCCATGCAGAAATTGTTAGGGAAATTAGCCTTGATTTCTTCAGGGGTATGAACATAATGGAAGACATCTTTTCTAGAGCAAGCGAAGGCATAATATTTTTCTTTATTCATGTCTTGCCGATTTTCATCGTAAGCAATAACATCAGCGTAAATCTGATAGCAAGAAACGCTGTTTGCGAAATCGATCAAATCAGGAGTATAGCCTCCAGCAGGGCGCATATTGCACTCTAAGGCGACAAATTCGCCTTTATTAGCGAAGCCTGGTTTATCCTCGGTAAGAACAAAGAATTCAATGTGGAAGAAACGTTGACGAATCCCAAAAGCTTTGATGACATTGCGTCCTACTCTCTCAAATTCTTCTCCATTGACGTCTTTAAAA
The DNA here is from genome assembly GCA_002404865.1 of Caryophanales bacterium UBA4691. Classification (GTDB taxonomy): domain Bacteria; phylum Bacillota_I; class Bacilli_A; order RFN20; family CAG-826; genus UBA4951. The sequence continues at coordinate 40,965 of DHKP01000030.1, forward strand.
GGCAAAGAGAAAGGATTATTGAAATAATATTCGTCTAGATCTTCAAGAACGATATCCGCATTATCGACCGTAAAATGATCGCTTGTGCAAAAGACAACATTGCTATGAGAATCGCAAATGCCATCGAAACTAACGATGGTTCCTTTAATGAATTCTTCAACAATATAGGTCTCAGGAAGAGGATTAGCGAGAAATTTTTCAAGTTCCTCTTCATTATGGATAGGGAAAGAATTATTCGCACCAACGCCGACATTCGGCTTCGCAAAAAGAGGGTAATTAACTTTTTTCGCGAATTCTTTTGCGGAATCTAAATCACTTGGTCCATTAACAAGAAGGAAACGCATCGTTTTCGCGCCACCCTTTTGGAAGCATTCTTTCATCGCGCTTTTGGCTTTGATTTTATCCATCTCATTTGGCCAAAAAGAAGTCGTGACATTGAGAGCTTCTCTAAGACGGGCATCCATATTAAGCCACCACTCATTATCACTTTCGATGAATGAGATCTTGCCATATTTGGACTCAAAATATTTGCAGGCTTTAAGCATCTCGGAGAAATCGCCAAGATCTTTCACATAATAATATTCGGCTAGTCCTTTTTTTAGGCGCTCATGAAGATCGAAATACGGAGAATCTCCGATTCCTAAAACACAAATTCCATGGTCTTTTAGCGCTTCGACAAATTTAAAATAGCGGACTGGAAAATTGGGGGAGATAAAAATAAAATTCATGAGAGCCTCCTAGATGATTGTAATTATATGTTTTTTTGAGATAATGCTTGAGCAATTTTAATATCTTTTTCATTAGCGGACTTGTTTCTATTATCTTCGCTAAGCAAAGGAAGAGCCGCTTTTGCCTCTTCTAAGGAAGAAAATTCTTTCGCGCTTTCGACCAAGACTAATGTTTTTTCTTTTTTTACTTCAGCCGCTCCGTTTTTCACGCCAAAATAACGAACTTTTCCGTTCGTTTCCTGGAAATGAACTACTCCGCCGTGCGAAGTGATCCTTCCAATGAAAGGAGCGTGCCCAGGCAAGATTCCGATCGGACCATTGCTAGCGGGGATATAGCAATAATTGACTTCCCCATCGTAACTAACGCCATTTGGAGTGACTAGAATCAAGGAAAAACTCATTTCTTGCTCTCCATTTCACGGGCTTTTTTCTCAACATCTTCGACGGTTCCGCAGTATAAGAAAGCATTTTCAGGATAAGAATCATACTTACCGCTTAAGATTGCTTTAAAGGAGCGAATCGTTTCCTTAAGCGGAACATAAATCCCTTTGTAGCCGCTAAAACCCTCAGCAACATGGAATGGCTGAGAAAGGAAATTGCGAACACGACGCGCTCTAGCGACAGTCGCTTTGTCTTCGTCGCTTAATTCATCTAAGCCTAAAATCGCGATGATGTCTTGCAATTCTTTATAACGTTGAAGAAGCTTTTGAACACCGCGAGCTACATCGTAATGCTCTTGCCCCAAGATACCAGGGTTAAGCATGTTAGAGCTTGATTCCAAGGGATCGACAGCTGGGAATATTCCTAAAGCGGCGATATTCCGGTCGAGAATGGTTTTGGCATCTAGATGGGAGAAAGTCGTTGCTGGAGCAGGGTCAGTAAAGTCATCGGCTGGGACGTAAACAGCTTGCACAGAAGTGATGGATCCGTTTTGCGTAGAAGTGATTCTTTCTTGAAGTTGGCCCATTTCAGTAGCTAAAGTTGGTTGATACCCTACTGCGCTTGGCATACGCCCTAATAATGCGCTAACTTCGCTCCCTGCCTGAGTGAAACGGAAAATATTGTCGATAAACAAAAGGACGTCTTGATGTTCTTCGTCACGGAAATGCTCCGCCATCGTAAGAGCGCTAAGGGCGACACGCATACGCGCTCCCGGTGGCTCATTCATCTGACCAAAGCAAAGGGCGGTGTTTTTTAAAACGCCACTGTGCTTCATTTCAAAATACAAATCGTTACCTTCACGGCTCCTCTCCCCAACGCCAGCAAAAACGGAAATGCCATGATGTTCACTTGCGATATTGAAGATAAGCTCTTGGATCAAGACGGTTTTCCCGACACCTGCTCCACCGAATAAACCAACCTTTCCGCCTTTTACATATGGGCAAAGAAGGTCAATGACCTTGATACCGGTTTCCAAAATTTCCGTAGATACTTTTTGTTCGGCAAAGCTAGGTGCATCGCGGTGGATTGGCATTCTCTTTGCTTTTTTGATTTCGGTGTCGCCATCACCATCGATAGGCTCACCTAAAACATTAAACATCCTCCCAAGGGTCGCCTCACCCACCGGAACGGTGATAGGAGATTCGGTGTCAAAAACTTTAAACCCTCTTTCGACCCCTTCTGTTGCACCCATAGCAACGCAGCGTACCATATCATCTCCAATATGTTGCATTACTTCGACTGTAAGCTCATTTTTGCTATTCGGGAACTCGACTTTTAAAGCGGTGAGCAAGCTTGGAAGGTGCTTGTCTAAAAACCGGACATCGATAACCGGCCCTACGGCTTCAACAACTTCCCCATAAAGGGCATTTTCTTGTTTTTCGTTCTTTTTCATCGAAGATTCCTCCTAATCATTCGCGTTTGCTCCGCCGACCACTTCGGTGATTTCCTGAGTGATGGCGTTTTGTCTCGCTTTGTTATATTCAATTCGCAATTTAGAAAGCAGTTCATCGGCGTTATCGTTTGCATTATCCATCGCCGTTCGGCGCATGGCTTGCTCGCTTAATTCCGATTCGATGAGTCGCCCATAAACCATGGCCACTAGATAACTCGGCATGAGCTCATGAATGAGCGTACGAGGCGATTCATCAAACTCAGGTGGGCAATACGACTCCCCGTCCCACGCTTCATAAGGAACTTGCACAGGAAGAAGCTGAAAACTCGTTGGAACGCTTTTGAGGGAATTCACATAGCGAGTGTAAACGATATTGATGGAACGGTATTTGCCTTGATTGAATTCCTCTTTCAGTTTTTTGGCTAAGGCGTGAAGGACTTCCATGTCCGTCGATAAATCGATGCAAGCGTATTCTTGATTGATGTTTTTGAAGGTATCGCTCCGTTCAAAATGGTGTATTCCCTTATTTCCGATTGGGGCAATTTCCTCTTTGGGTGAGACGAAAGTATCAACGAATTTAAAAAGCTGGTTATTATAGGCCCCACATAAGCCTAGATTGCTTGTGATCACGATATAAAGTGATTTTTCCGCTTTTTCATTCACTTTCGCGTAATGGGATGCCGCTAATTTATCGTGAGCGAAAATTACGCCCATCAAAGAAAGGAATTCTTCGCTATATTGTTTCTCTTTCTCATAAGCATCAAGAAAACGCCTTAGTTTCACCATTGCGATAAGTTCCATCGCTTTGGTGGTCTTTTCGGTATTCTCAATCGAGGTGATTCTATGTTTTGTCTTCACTAGGCCTAAACCCATTATTTGCTCCTCATAGATTTAAAATCCTCAATCGCGCGAGTAAGCGATTCGCTATTTTTTTCATCAAATGCTTTCTTTTCAATGAGTTCCTTAACAATTTCTTTATGCGAATCGTTGATGTAATCGAACAAATCTTCGAGGAAAGAAGAAACTTCTTCAATTGGCAAATCGTCCAAATAACGATTTTTGACCGCATAAAGTTCGATCACTTCCTTTTCCATTGGAAGAGGTTTGAAGTTAACTTGCTTTAAAGCCTCCATTACAACCGCACCATGAGCGAGAATTTTTTTGGTTTCTAAATCAAGATCGCTACCAAACTGGGAGAAAGAAAGGTTTTCGTTATAGTTAGCGAGCTCAATTTTTAATCCGCTTGCGACTTGCTTCATGCACTTAAATTGAGCGGCACTACCTACACGGGAAACGGATAAACCGCTATCGACCGCTGGTCTTTGGCCACTTGTAAAGGCATCACTCATTAAGAAAATCTGACCATCGGTAATCGAAATGACGTTAGTTGGAATATAAGCGCTAATATCTCCTGCCTGAGTTTCGATAATTGGAAGCGCGGTAATAGATCCACCTCCATATTGTTTCGAAAGTTTGCATGCTCTCTCGAGTAAACGGCTGTGTAAATAGAAAATATCGCCTGGATAAGCTTCTCGTCCTGGTGCCCGACGTAAAAGCAAGGACAAAGTACGATAAGCTACGGCATGTTTTGAGAGGTCATCAAAAACAATGAGGACATCTTTCCCTTGTTCCATCCATTCTTCCGCCATAGCCATCCCGGCAAATGGGGCGATATATTGTCGTGGGGCTGGTTCACTTGCTGAAGCATTCACCACCGTCACATAATCAATGCAGCCAAATGTTTTGAGCTTACTAACCGTAGAAGCGACCGAGCTATTCTTTTGCCCTATAGCGACATAAACGCAGTTAACGCCTTTTCCTTTTTGATTGATAATCGTATCGATCGCGATGGAAGTCTTCCCAGTCTGACGGTCACCGATAATAAGTTCGCGCTGCCCACGGCCGATTGGAATCATGCTATCAATGCATTTAATGCCGGTCTCTAAAGGCGTATTGACGCTTTCGCGAGTCATAACCCCTGGAGCGATTCGCTCAATTGGACGAGTTTTTTTCGTGTGGATCGGTCCTAATCCATCAATTGGCAGACCAAGTGGAGAGACAACGCGACCAAGGAGTTCATCACCGACAGGAACTTCTGCGACTTTATGGGTTCGTTTGACCGTATCTCCTTCTTTAATAAGGATATCTTCTCCTAATAATACCGCTCCGACACTATCAAGATTTAAGTTCATGACCATTCCTATAACGTCATGTGGGAAAAGCAAAAGTTCGCCTAACATGGCACTTTTAAGCCCGAAGATGGTAGCAATTCCGTCCCCAACGCTGATGACTGTGCCTACATCATCGCTTTCAATCGCGCCTTCGAATGATTTGATTTGCTCTTTGATAAGCGCGCTCATTTCCTCAGTTACGGTTTTCATTGTCACTACTTCCTTTCGCTACTTTTAATAATTCTTTTCGTAGTCCTTCAATCTTGTTTTCTAAGCTCCCGTCGAATACTTTCCCATCAACGAATACCTTTACGCCTCCTAATAAAGAAGGCTCGATTCGTTCTTTCAAAACAATTTCTTTTCCGATTCGTTTGCTTAGCGTTTTCTCTAAAGAAACAAGCTCCTCGTGCGATAAGGGCGATGCACTATAAGCGATTCCTTCTTCTTTTCCGAGCGCTTCGTTTGCGAATTCGTTGAAAGAAAGGACTATCTCATCGAATTTCGGGAAAAGCCTTTTGTTTACTAAAACTTTTAAAAAAGGAGAGAGATGTTTTAATGATTTCCCATATAGTTCATCGACGATGAGATATTGCTTCTCTTTAGGGAGCGCATAACTAGAAAGAAAAACAAGCAAATCCTGGTTCTTTTCTAAATCTTTCTTCACTCCTTCTAACGCTTTTTGATAAGAAATGAGTTCGTTTTTATCGTTACCGACTAGCTCAAAGAGAGCCCTTCCATAACTAGAGTAGCGAGAATCAGGCATGGTCCTTCTCCTCATTTACGTCTTTCACAAAATTCTCAAGGAAACGACGATTATCTTTTTCATCAATATTGCGTTCCAAAACTTTTTTGGAAGCGTCCATCGCGACATTGACGATTTCTTCTTGGATGGCGAGTCTGCTTTTTTCTTCCGCTTGTTTAATAGCAATGTCGGCATCTTGTTGCTTCTTTAAGGCTTCTTTCTTGGCTTCACCAACAATAACATCGGCTTGTTTAGAAGCATCCACTTTGGCCTTTTGAATGATTTCGTTAGCTTCTGTCTTTGCATCAATAATGAGTTGATTGCTTTCTTTGACCTTCCGTTCGTTGATCTCTTTGGCAGCCTCGCTATCGCGGAGGTTATGCTCAATATAGTCTTTTCTGGCATTAACGTATTTTCGAATCGGTTTATAAGCAAAGAAATAAACCACAACGAAAAGAACGATAAGCGCCAAAAAGTTGATGAGCCAACTCCAAAAATTCGGGAAGAGTTTCTTTAAAAAGTCTTCAGGAGTGAAAGGAGCGCTCGCATCATCGAGAAGAAAAGCGATATTTAGTAAGCGCATATCTTTACCCCTAAAACTACATGACAAAGATAATCAAAATGGCGACGAGTAAGCAATAAATAGCGGTAGACTCGTCTAGAGCGGTACCGATAATCATTACTTGTTGCAATTTTGGCTGCATTTCTGGATTACGACTCATGCCGTCAATCGCGTGAGAAATGATTAAGCCCTCACCAATTGCGCTCAAGCATCCGAAGGCAACAGCGATTGCTGCAGCGATTGCCCTTAAACCTAAATCAGTCATATTTTAACCTCCTATGACCACTTCTTTATTATTCTTCGCTTTTACTTTGACCACGTCATCGCGAGTGAGAAGTTTAGCTTCGATCTCTTCATCGCTCGGCCGTTCTTGCGCCATCCATAAGGCACTAAGCGTTGTGAAGACGGTGGTCTGCACATAAGCAGAGAATAAACCAAAATAAAGATTCAAAATGCCTATCGGTATAGGCGAAAGGAAAATATCTGTCCATAGTGTTGTTTGGTTAATATCCCAGCTTGGCCAGTAATTCAAAGCAGCTATATCGCGAAGTGGCCCCCACATTTTCCCCGATAGATTCCCTAAAGACCATTGAACGATGCCATCAATAATTGTGCCGCTTAAGCAGTTACCGAACATACGCATGCAGGTGGAAATAATCGGAGTCCACATCGTAATCAAGTTAATCGGAAGCCAAACGATGAACGGTTCGATATAACGATGAAAATAATGAAGCTTTTGATAGCGAATGGCGGTCACTTGGATCATAACAAACATGATAAGCGACAAAGAAACGGTAACTCCAATATAGTCAATCATACTAGGAAGACCAAATAGAGCGGTGTTAAAGCCAATAAACAAATAGGGGAATAGAGCCATAAAATAGCCCGTCATCCCTTCGGCATGACGACCCATTGTGCTATGAACGAATTTGTTTGTGAAGTCATACCACCATTCGCCCAAAAACAAAATCCCCTTTGGTCGCTCTAGGTATTTCTTTTTCTTCATTGCTATAGTAAAAACAATGCCGCAGACAATCGCAAAAACAATCAAAATTGCAATAAGAAGCAATGAAACATAAACCGGAGCGTCAATTTCCCAGTCAAAGAGATGGGCAACCCTATCAGAAAAAGTCATTTGGTCTCCTTACTTTCTATTTCCTTCTTTGCAGCAATGAAATGAGAAACAAGAATCAATGCAGGGAGAGGGAAATAAGATAGAGCCACCGCAAATACGTTAAAAGCGCTGAATCCACCAAGCCATTCACTTTTGAAAGTGCAAATGGCAGAAAAAATAATAAGAGCTGCAAAAATCAGATAGCGAATGAAACTAGACACTAAACCAATTAGCGTCGTGGAACCTTTCGCGGGGCTATTCGGATCGAGTATGACTTTAGAAAAACGAACCAATAAAACGTAATTCAACAAGGTTGCCATCCCCCCAATCAGCCAACCGAGCGGCCAGCTACCGGCATTAAAAAACATCAAAGGGAGAAGGCAAAGGAAAACGAAGAGCTCAATAAAAGCCAAAATAAAAAAATTCTTTTTCTCAATCGGGAGCTTATTGAACCAATCTCTCATTGCAAAACCTTTCCTTCCCTTTAGGGAATAATCACATAGTAGGTGCGTTTAAGTGCTTTGTCAATCCAACATTGCGGAAAAAATAAGATGATTTTCAACATTTGTATATAAAATGTAATTTTTCTAATTTATCCGCATTTAATTCTGGCTGGTTTTAACGCTCTTTTTATTGTGCTTTCTCCGTAAATTTACCATTCTGAAAGCGGTTGCAAGATACAAAATAAAATACTATGATAGGCAATCCTTAATTTAGGAGTACATCTATGTCCTTCACCATCAAAATCAACGCTAAAGAAATTCGTCTAGAAAAGAAAACTGAGCTTTTGGACTTACTAAGCGAAGAAGATAAGAAAAAATATTACTGCGCGAAAGTGAATAATCGCGTTCGTGAACTCACTTATGAAGTCTATTATGATGCAACGATCGAATTTTTAACGCTTTCCGACCATGAAGCGATGAAAATTTATGAAGCTTCGCTCCGCTACGTTTTCGCGATGGCTTTCGCTAGGGCTTACCCCAATACAAAAATCCGTTTTTCTTACGACGTCTCCCGTTGTATTAGCATTCACCTATTGTCGCCTGGAATCAGCGCCACAACCGCAATGTTGCTGAGAATCAATCACGAAGTGGAAAGCATCGTCAAGGCGGATTACCCCTTGAAACGTTTGGTGGTCAGTAACGAAGAAGCAAAAAAGATTTACGAAGAAAAAGGTTTTATCGACAAAGAAGCAATCCTAGAATATCGCCCCGAGAAAACGGTTCATCTATATGAATGCGATGGCTATTTGGATTATATGTACAGTCATATGGTTCCAAGCACTGGGTATCTAACTTCATACAAACTAAAGCTATATGCACCTGGTTTTTTGCTCCAATATCCACGAAGCGAATGCAATGGAAAAATCCCCGAATTCGAAGACGCCCCCACTTATAATCGCACGTTAAAAGAAAGCCACGACTGGGCAAAAACCGTTGGGACGGATACCATCGCACGAATCAATGAAGAAATCGAGACGGCTGGCCCAATCGAATTTATTAATCTTTGCGAAGCGCGCCATAACCGCCAACTAGCAGAACTTGGCCAATTAATCGAAGATGATATCGAGGATATACGCCTCATTTGCATTGCTGGCCCTTCTAGCTCTGGAAAAACGACCTTTGCCAATCGTTTAAGAATCGAACTATTAAGCCGCGGCATAAAACCAATTCGCATTTCTATCGATGACTACTATAAAGAAAGGAAAGACATTCCGTTAAGCGAAGATGGCGAACCTGATTTAGAAAGCATTCAAGCGCTTGATATCGAAGCTTTTAACCAAAATATGCTCGATCTCATTAACGGAGAGACAGTCACCTTGCCTCATTTCGATTTTGGTATTGGAAAAAGAGTCAACGGCAGAACCCTAAAGGTGGGAAAAGAGGAGCCGATTATCATTGAAGGGATACACGCTTTGAACGATGAATTAACCATTTCTATCCCAAAATCCAATAAATTCAAAATTTTCATTTCCCCGCAAGCTCAGATAAATTTAGACGATCATAACCCCTTAAGCCTTACGGATTTGCGCTTAGTCCGTCGGATTGTTCGTGACAAAAAATTCCGCAATTCCCCAGCGGAAGAGACGTTAAGCATGTGGCCGAAGGTCCGCGCAGGCGAATTCAGATGGATTTATAGCACGCAAGAAGGAAGCGACTATGTTTACAATTCCTTTTTGCCTTACGAACTCCCCGTCATGAAGAAATACGCGATGCCACTCCTTTCCTCCATCGATAAAGAAAGCGTCTATTATCCTGATGCTCAGCGACTACTTCACATGTTGAAATTCTTCATCGACATGAGTGATGAATGGGTGCCTAGCAATTCCTTGATGCGCGAATTTATTGGTGGTAGCTGTTACGCAGACGTATAAATTCTTCCAAGTCTAAAAAGCGTCTTTGCGAGGACGCTTTTTTATTAATTTTCCAAAGGATTTTTCGGAGGGAGTTCGTCTTTTTTTCCGCTCGAAACTAAAACTTCAAACCGGTGTTTTTCTAAATTATATGCAGCTAAAAGTTCCCCAAAATATAGATTTCGCATGGCAAGATACCGTTCTTGCTCTTCTTTTTTGACAGTAGATAAATACAAAGAGGAAAATACCTTTTCCAAGCGGAAGAACGATTCATATAAATTCAAAATCGTGATGAGATAGAAATAATTTTTCCGACTATAGATCAATAAAGGCGAACTATGGGCGATTTCGCTACTCATTTCGTAAACTTTCGCGTATTGTCTTAGCTCCGCAATCCGCTGAACACCATCACGGAAATTCAGTTTAAATTCGACATTATTCGCTACACCAGGAATAGCCAAAAGCCAACCATATTCGATGTAGCGTTTCATGTCTTTGCTCTTTAAATCCGCTTCTTTCATCCCTTCTTTGATTTTAACGAAAGTCGCGTCGGTTTCTTCTTTATTGAGCCCGCCACGGAAAGCAACCGCATAGCGGAGATGCGCTAAGTATTTTTCAATAACGGGTTGCCCATATTTCACCAAAATCGCAAGAATGCATTCGTTTTCATGAAGCGTTCTCCAGGTTGAGAAACCTTCCGTTTCAAAACCTTCGGTCAATAGGTTTACAATGCATTTCGCCATCGAGAAACCTTTGTTCATGATATCGACGATAAGCGTCTCTTTCGGGTCGCCTTGCTTATAATGCGATAGCATCCCCAAAATAAAATTAAGATAGAGGGAAATTGTGGAGATTTCGACCAAAAAGCGATTCGCAAACGTGCCCATTTTATAATCAAGATGCTCGTTTGTGAAATACTTATCGACCGCTAAAGAAATGATAAGCCTTTCGTATTCTTCGTCCTCAAAAAGTTCTTCCGCTTTTTTATCGGGATGGTTCAAACAATAAAACTCATGCTCATTGATGATATATAAAATCAAAGGCAAAGAATTAATCGGCACACGCGAAAGAGCATCACTAGAAGAACGCAAATCACTTGCCCCCTCTATCGCATCACAATAGCATCGATAGAGGAATCCTTCCGCATCTTTATCTTTAAACTGCAAATTCTCGAGATAGAGATGAAACTGCTCTTTTGTTAATCCTTCAAGGTTCATATTTATATTGTAGAACATTGAAAAAAATAACGCGAACAAAAGCCGAAGCAAGATAGCGTTTCACCAATGTAG
>DHKP01000014.1 GCA_002404865.1 Caryophanales bacterium UBA4691
CCTACATTAAAGAAACGGAACCCTCTTATTATCCCTTCTAAACGAAAAACGCTTCCCGCTGGAAGCGTAATTTTCTTTGGCGCGCCCGAGCCGACTCGAACGGCTGACCCACAGCTTAGAAGGCTGTTGCTCTATCCGGCTGAGCTACGGGCGCAAACGAACAATAATATACACTCTTTCTTTGCTTTTAGAAATTCTTTTTGTTCGTTTCATTAAAATGGGCATTTTAGCAAGTCAGTAAATCTCTTTAAAACAAAATAAGGATTTTTCGCTTTCCCAAACCCGTAGCTAGCGTGAACGAATTTCGCCTTGGCTTTATTCGATTCATTTTCATCCATTTCTGTATCTCCGATATAATAAATTTCATCAAAATGGTTTCTTTCTTTAAGTAGGAGCATATTTTGACTTTTAGGGAGGCGGTTATCGCCCCAGCAAATGTGGTCAATAAAGTATTTGCCTAAATTTGTGCTTGAATAATAAGCTTCAATATAACCAGGCTGTGCGTTAGAAAGAATGCAAAGAAAATAGCCCTTTTCCATCAAAGCTTTTAACGTCTCTTCTTCTTTGGGGTAGAGAGCCCCGGAATGCGTTTTCAAATATTCGTTTTCGTAGGCAGTGCATTCATTCAGCAAAGAGATTCTTTTTTCTTTGCTGAGATTAGGAAACAAAGAATCAGCGATGCTTTCCATCGGTAATCCCATCGTTTTTGTCATATCCATTAAAGTGATTTCCGGATAATCGCGCTTACGAGTAACTACGCTCCAAGAGGCAGCAACTTCCTTCCGCGCATCCCACAAAGTGCCGTCCATATCAAAAATTAGCCCAATTCGTTTCATTTATTCTTCCCTTTCTTCATCTCGCCTATCGCGCAGCGTTTATCATTTTTTAGCACAATCCAAGCTTCTTTTGAAAGTGGTAAAATCCAAAAAACAAAAGGAAACATGTGCGAGCGGATTATGTTCCCTTCCTTTTTGTTAATCGAAAAATATTTCTTCGCGTTTTTATAAGCAAAGAAAGGATGGCGGAAACCATGAAGCTTATGCCCTCCGCCAGAGTGATGCCAATCATAAAGATAAAAATCATGAAGCAAGGCGCCGCGAATCAAAGAAGAATAATCAAGATTGAGGTTTCTACTTTTTGCGTAACGATAGGAGTGAATCGCTACCGATAAAGAATGTTCGTAAACGCTTGTATCGCCGTGGGCATAGTATTTCTTCATGCTCAAGAAAAGAGGATGAAAGAGGATCGGGGAAGCAATTCTGTCAAAATAAGGGTCAACCATCATAATTTGTCCTTCAAACTTTGGATTCGTTCATATAGAGCTTCGGCAACTTCGCTAGGAAGAAGCTGCTTCAATTCGTCTAGGCTTGCTTTTTCGAGAGATTCGCGAGTTGGGTAATGTTTCCTAAGAGATTCTTTTCTCTTTTCTCCGATTCCTTTGATATCGTCGAAGATACTCTTGCCCATGGATTTTGAGCGAACTTCTTTATGAAAAGAAATAGCGAAACGATGTACCTCGTCTTGCATTCTCATAAGCAAAAAGAATAAAGGAGAATGATTGTCTAATGGATAAGTCCTTTCGTCTTTATCGATGATTCCTTCAGTTTCGTGACGGTTATTTTTGTATAAGCCAAAAACGGGAATATTCACCCCTATTTCTTTTAAGGCCTCTAAAGAGGCATGAACTTGGCTTAACCCTCCATCCGCTAAAATTAAGTCAGGATAAGATAGCCCTTCCTCTTTTAATCTTTTATAGCGGCGATAAACGACTTCTTTCATCGAATGGTAATCATCCCCAGCGTCTTCGCTGGATAAATGGAATTTTCGGTACATCTTTTTGGCAGGAGCCCCATTAATATAGCAAACCATCGCTCCGACGGCATTGCTGCCTTCTAGATGCGAGTTATCGAATAACTCGATTCGATAAGGCGTCTTAATATTTAATAGAGAGCCTAGCTTTTCAAGAAGCTCCACTTTATCGTCTTCTAGGCGGGCGCTCATAAAATGCGAATCTAGCCCTTGTCTAGCGTTCAAAGTCGCCAAATCGATTTGTTCAAGAAGCCTGCCCTCTTTAGGGTGAATGATTTTCGTTTCAGGATAGACGCTAGAGAACTCTTCATCAAAAGAAGGAAGATTAATGGAGAGCTCATTGGGAAGTTCGTGGTCTCTATAATATTCTTCCATTAATTCCGGGACTTGTTCGGAAAGCGATCCGAAAGAAGAAACCACAAGCGTTTTTTTCCCAAGCAATATCCCTCTTCGATAGGTGAGTATAGCGATGGAGCAATAGCCATCGCGAGTGGCTAGCCCAATAACATCGCGATTGGTTTTATCGCTACTAACTTCCACGGTTTGCTTGCTTGTTGTCGTTTCAATCGCTTTTAGGATATCGTAATAGTATTTAGCGTCTTCATAACGTTCTTCTTCGCTCTCCTTCTCAATTTTTTCTTTCAAAAGCCGAGTCGCATCACTAATATCGCCGTCTAAAAAGCGTTTTATGTTTTCGTATAAAGAACTTAAAGTTTTCGAATCGATTTTCTGAACGCAAGGCGCTAAGCATTGCCCTAAATGATAATAAAGGCAAACCTTTTTTCCTAACGTTTTGCATTTTCGCGTTGGATAAAGTGAATTTAATAAGTCAATCGTTTTATAAGCGTCACTGCTCGCCGGGAAAGGCCCGTAATAAAAATAACGCTTATCTTTGGTGTTGCGGCTAATTTTTAAATAGCCATCGTCCCGCTTCACGGCAATATAAGGGTAATGGCTATTATCCATGAGCATGATGTTATACCGAGGATAATGAGTTTGAATCAAATTCATTTCGAGGATGAAGGCTTCTTTATCGGTGTGAACAATAATGAAATCGAAATGATCTACATGCGAAACCATCGCCGCAACCTTTCCTTCTTGGGGACGCAAAAAATATTGACTGACTCGCTTTTTGAGATTCTTTGCTTTACCGATATAAATGATTTTATCATCGGCGTTTTTCATTTCGTAAACCCCAGGCTTATCCGGGAGCAAAGAAATTTGCGTTTTAAGTTTTTCGCTTAATTCTTTCATTTTAGATGAATGATGGTCGCCCCACCTCCTCCTTCTAGGCCATCCGCGCCTTCAAAAGAAGCGATAAAATCCTTGTGCGATATGCAATATTCCTGGACGAGTTTTCTTAAAGCCCCCGAACCAAATCCATGAATGATTCGAACGCGTTTTAATCCTTTATAACGGCAATCATCAAGATACTTATCTAAGTTGAGCCTAGCTTCATCAATATGTTGACCGATTAAGCTAAGCTCTAGCGGCGTTGCTTTCCCTAAGCCAACTTCATCAAGTTTTAAAGGGCTAGTTTGCTGAAGTTTTTCTTCTTTTGGAGGGAGGATCTTTTGCACTTTATTTTTCTTCGTATGAAAAGTTAATCCGCCTTTGCTTACCACGAGTAATTTATCGCCGCGGATTTCATCTACTCTCCCCGAAACGAACGCGCTAGGAATGTTCACATAATCCCCTACCTTGATTTCATCGTTAAATTCTTCTTCGCGAGTGTTAGCTTCTAGATTTTGTAGTTTTGAGCGAGCACTAATAACTTCGTGAAGTTTAACGTCGTTTCTTTGGACGTGATGAAGGATAGACTCTAATTCATCTTCGTAACGCTCTAGAATAGCGTTTTTCTTTGCTTCAACGTCGCTAAGATAATTTTCTTCGCGCTTAGTAAGTTTCTTCTCTTTTTCTTCTAGAGCCCCTAAGCGAGATGAATATGCCTTTTCTTTCGCGATAGCCTTATCTTTCTCTAATTCCGCTTTTCTAGTTTCTTCACCGAGTTTTTTAATCGCTTCGCTCACGGAAAGGTCTTCGTGGGAAGAAACATAACCTTTCGCCATAGAAAGAACTTCACTAGGAATTCCAAAGCGTTCTGCAACAACGATCCCATAGCTTTCCCCAGGCAAACCCATCTTTAATTTGTAAGTGGGAAGCAAATGTTCTTCATCGAAAATCATCGAAGCGTTAGAAACATTCGGATTTGATAAAGCGAAAGCCTTTAAACCCTCGAAGTGGCTCGAAATCAAAGTGAAGGCATGTTTCTTTAATAGATATTGCATAATCGCATACGCAATCGCTTCTCCTTCTTTTGGAGAAGTGCCAGTCCCGACTTCGTCTAATAAAACGAGGTCTTTTCCACCGACATTCGAAAGAATCTCGGCAAGGTTTTTCATATGTCCTGAGAAAGTAGAAAGGTTGTCGCTTAAAGACTGCGAGTCCCCGATATCCACATAAATATGTTTAAAATAGCTTAAACTCGGCCCTTCACTAGCGGGAATCGCCAACCCGCATTGCGACATAAGCACAAGAAGCCCCAGTGTTTTTAAAGCCACTGTTTTTCCACCCGCATTGGGGCCAGAAATGATAATAAGGCGACGATTCTCCGACATCGAGAAATCATTCGGAACGACCTTATTAGGATCAAGAAGAGGATGGCGGGCATTAAAGATATCGATAAGAGGGGTCTCGCTAATTTTTGCGATATGGCTATTGGTAAGTTCCGCGTAGATTGCTTTTGCTTGCAAAAAATCTAAATATCCTATCATCTCATTGATAAGCAAAAGGTCGTCACCGTTCCCTGCAACTTCTCTAGAAAGTTCACCGAGCAAACGGGCGATTTCCATCCGTTCCTCGTTGAGAAGTTCCATCATCTTGTTATTGAGAGAAACGAGGATTTCCGGTTCAATAAAAGTCGTTTCTTTTGAGCCAGAGATATCTTGGACAATTCCTTTCACTTTGTTTTTATAGGCATTAGCGACTGGCAAAACATAATGCCCATTTCTTAACGTCAAAGTGGAATCGCTCAAAAAGGATTTATTTTCTTCCAAAA
This sequence comes from Caryophanales bacterium UBA4691, assembly GCA_002404865.1. GTDB lineage: Bacteria > Bacillota_I > Bacilli_A > RFN20 > CAG-826 > UBA4951. The sequence continues at coordinate 4,868 of DHKP01000014.1, forward strand.
TGAAACCGAGCTTTTTCTTCATTTCGTTTCGGAGACGGGTCATCGAGGCGCGAATTTCCTTTAAGCGAGGTGAGGCATTATCGAAAATTGACATATCTGGGGCAATAATCTTATGGATGTCTTTTTCTAGGAAGTCCAGAATCGGCAAGTTAGAAACATAATTGATTAAGATAGTGCTCCCTTCCACGCTACGAAAAAACTGACGAATGTCTTTCGATTCATTCACGTCGTGCGCACAGCGTTCAAGCTCTTCAATAGTAAGAGTGCCACCTTTTTTCGCTAGAGAGATTGCCCCGAGTAAAGAGCTAGAAACATCAAGCGGAATTTTCCCATATCGCGCATGAAGGAAAATCATCTCCTCTAGAGACGCTAATTCATGTTGCATCTCCTTTTCATCAAGGAACATCGATAAGCTTTCCGCTTTCTCCTTTCCTCTTTCCGTTCTCGTTAAACTAGCAATCTTTTCCCTAATCTTTTGGAATTCAAATTTCTCGTAAATATCTTGCATGCGAATATTATCTTATAAAATTTGAAAAGAAGAATGAGAAAATGAAGATAAGCGCTTTAAAGAAGAACGGCCAATTCAAAGAGTCCTGATCGCAATAAGTTTACTTATTCCTAGAAAAAAATGATAATTAGAGCCATGGAAAAGCAAGAAATTGTCACTTTGTCCGTCTCTGACGATACCTTGAAAAAGGCGAAAGAGTTCTATCACGCGATTCAAGCGAAAAATGGCTCAGGTTACTTATATAGTATAGTTAAATGCCCTGGAGTCACCGTTTCGATTTACCAAAAGAACAAAAAAGGCGAAAACAAAATCCTTTTTCAAGGAGCTAGCGCCCTAAAAGAAGCGCGAATCTGGGATGAAAACGCAAAACCAACAATTTTAAAAAACCCTTTGCCTTTAAAACGTAAACTCGTTATAAATCGCTACCCCCAAATCGGGAGCGATGAAGTCGGTACTGGTGACTATTTTGGGCCTATTATCGTGGTCGCGAGTTATGTAAGAAAAGAAGAGGTCGAAGGGCTTTTATCTTTAGGCGTTACCGATAGTAAGAAAATGAATGATCAAACCATTCTTTCCCTTGGTCCTACTTTAATTCAACATTACGATTATAGTGAGTTAGCTTTAGACAATCTGAAATACAACGAGATCCATGATGAATTCAACATGAACGCCATCAAAGCGAAAATGCATAATCGCTGTTTGTTGAATCTAAAGAAAAGACATCCTGAATCTTTCATTTACCAAGACCAATTCGCACCAGAACCTCTTTATTATTCTTATCTAAAAGACGAGAAAGAAGTATGTAGGAATATTAATTTCAAAACAAAAGGAGAAAGCGCCTTTATTTCTGTCGCTTTAGCTTCTGTCATCGCCCGTTATGCCTTTTTGAGAAAAATGAAGAAAATGGGCGAAGCTTATGGTGTTGAGTTCCCACTAGGCGCCCACGAACAAGTCGATATCTTCGCGAAGTCATTTATCGGCAAATTCGGAAAAGAGGAACTTAAAAAAGTAGCGAAACTTAATTTCTCAAACACCAAACGTTTATTGTAGTTTTGTTAATAGATCAGAAAAATACCTAGGAAGCGGCGCAAAGAAAGCCATTTCTTTTAGGGTTCTAGGGTGAACAAAAGTTAGACGATATGCATGAAGTAATTGCCCGTTATTATATAGGCTACGATTTCCGCTCCCGTAGAGAGGGTCGCCTATCAAAGGGTGTCCGATATAATCGAGGTGAACACGAATTTGATGCGTCCTTCCTGTGAATAATCGGCAAGAAATGAAAGTCGCTTGCGAGAGGGGGAAACGTTTTTCGACATGAAAATAGGTAATCGCTTCTTTTTTATCGCGTCCATTGACCGAGAACTTAGTCGGATGAGTTAAGTCTCTACCAATTGGGGCATCGATTTTTGCGTCATCCTCATCGATAATCCCTTTCACTAAAGCGTAATATTCGCGATGCATAGAGTGACCTACCAATTGCTTCGCTAAGCCTTCATAGGCAAAATTTGTTTTAGCGACAGCCAAAAGCCCAGAAGTGTCTTTATCGATTCGATGGACTAAGCCAGGGCGTTCGTATCCGCTAGAGGAAGCCAATTGCTCTTCATGGAAAAGCAAGGCATTCACAAGCGTTCCGCTAGAATGCCCATTTCCAGGGTGAACAACAAGTCCTGCAGGCTTATTGACAACCAATAAATCGCTATCTTCGTAAATGACATCAATTGGAATATCCTCACCTTTGATTTCTAGTGGTTTTTCAGTATATTCCTGGTAGTTTACAATATCTCCTACTCTTAATTTATAATGGGACTTTTCTAGTTTATTATTAACTAAAACTAGTCCATCTTTTATCATGGATTGAATTTTACTTCGAGAAGGTGCGATGTTTAAGGAGGATAGAACTTCATCGAGCCGTTTTCCTTCTTTAGAGGAATCAATCGTTATTTCCATGATTGCCCCCTTCCGCCTCTTTCTTTTTCTTTCGCCAAAAGGCATTTTCGTTAATGTAGGCTTCCGCCTCTTCATCTGACATTTTACTCGTTAAGACAAATGAATAGACGATATATAAAATGATACCTACCGTGATGCAAGCGTCAGCGATATTGAAATTCGCGAAAGGATTCAAGAAACCCCCTTTATCCTTTGGGCTTCCGCCGAAATAAAGATCTATCCAATCGATGACCCCATAAGGAATACCGTTTTGCCCCCAATAGAAAGTCCTGTCGATAAGATTGCCGATTGCTCCTGCTTCTAGTAGCATCAAAGTCGCGTTCATCATATGATCATTTTTCTTTAATCCTTTTCGCCAAAAATTAAAGATTGCAAAGCTCATAATCCAAGAAATAGCGATATTGAGGGGGCGAGTCCAAGAAGCTCCATCGCCAAGGCCGAAGACAACTCCGGTATTATAAATATGAGAGATGTATAAAAAATTCGGGATGACTTCAACTTCGGCATGGAATGAAACGAAATTGACAACAAGCCACTTGCTTACTTGGTCGATAATCACAAATAATAAGCAAAGCCAAATATAAGTATCAAAGAAACTTTTTTTCGTCCAATGATACCCTTTCCAAAAATCAGTTCTGCGGTTCATGGACTTATTTTCCCATAACTTTCGCGCAGCGGCCACACAAAAGGCCATCGTCGTAATGTTTGGTGTCACGTTCGATGCGCCTGCAACGATCGCAGCGCTCTCCTTCCGCTTTATAAATGAGTATCGATAACGAGTCGCTATTTTTTAATTCAAATTGGCTTACGCCAAACATCTCGCTGCATTCTTGTTCATCAAGTTTCTTTAAAACTTCGTAAAGTGTATTAGATGGTAAGGAAATTGTGAGTTTTGCTTCCATATTGGAAGAAAGTTCGCCACGATTTCTCGCCTCTTCTAGCTCTTTAAGCGCGGCATCACGAAGCTTCATGAATTCTTTATATAGCTCCGCGTTTTGATATTCATGAGAGAAAGAAGGCATATCGTCAAGCTGTGGTGATTCTTTTTTGTGAGATGGAATCGCTTTATATACTTCATCCATCGTGAAAGAAAGAATTGGGTTATAAAGTAGGCAAAGCGTCATGGATAGCTCATAAAGAACATATTGAATCGCTTTGCGGCGTTTATTGTGAGCTTCTTCGCAATATAAAACGTCTTTTGCAAAATCCAGGTAGAAGCTAGAAAGCTCAACCATGAAATTCCCGAGGGTTCCGCTCACGACTGGGAAAGAATATTCGTCATACGCTTTTAAGCACGTATTCTTAACTGCTTCGAGTCGACCTAAAATCCATTCATCGATTGGCCACAAAGTCGGTTTGGCGGAAGGCTTTTCATATGGTTTCTTCTCGCCATCTTGGAGATTTCCGAGCATGAACTTAAACGTGTTGCGTATTTTGCGGTATTGATCGCTAATCGTCGCGATGATGGATTCACTAATTCTAACATCGGCCTCATAATTAACGCTGCTTGCCCAAAGACGGAGAATATCGGCGCCAAATTGATTTGCAACTTTGCTTGGATCGATTCCGTTTCCGGCCGATTTACTCATTTTGTTCCAATTTTCATCCATGACCCAGCCATGGGTTAAGCAGCTATTAAACGGCGCTTGGCCCGTATAAGCCGTCGATAAAATCAAAGAACTATTAAACCAGCCCCGATACTGATCATTGCCTTCTAAATATAAATCAGCTGGGAACTTTAACCCGCGTTCCTTTAAAACGCCATTCCAGCTCGAGCCACTATCGAACCAAACATCCATGATGTCTGTCTCTTTATGAAATTTCCCATGGGGAGATTTTGGATTCGTATAGCCTACTGGCAGAAGATCTTTCGCATCGCGAGCAAACCAGGCGTTACTGCCTTCTTTCGCAATGATATCGCGAATATGATCAAAGACAGGTTTCTCGATGATTGGGCTATCATCCTCATTATAAATAATGGGAAGAGGAACGCCCCAAGCACGCTGCCTAGAAATGCACCAATCGGTGCGGTCAACAATCATATTGACCATCTTTTGCTCTCCCCAAGAAGGTTCCCAATGAATCTTATGAACTTCTTCTAGGAGTTTCTTTTTGATTGGCTCGATGCTGCAGAACCATTGGGGGGTCGCGCGGAAAATAACCGGTTTATGGGTTCGCCAATCATGAGGATAGCTATGGGTGATATCGACTTCTTTCAACAAAGCGTTAGCTTTTTTAAGCTCATCGATCACGATATCATTGCAGTCATCATAGAATTTATTCGAGCAAGGATCATCGTCCCCTAAATGCATAATCCCTTTATCATCAACCGTGCCAAATGGTTTGATGCCATATTTTGAGCAAACATTGAAATCGTCTAAGCCATGATCTGGGTCAGTATGAACGCAGCCCGTGCCTGCTGAATCATCAACGAAAGAAGCGACCATTATGAGTGATTCTCTATCATAAAGAGGGTGCTTTGCTTTTGCGCCTTCCACTTCTTGTCCTTTAAAAGTTTTAAGGAGCTCACAGCTTTTGAATCCGAGTTCATTGACAAGCTTCTCTTTTAATGTTGTTAAGAAAACAAATTTTCCTTGATCGGTATTATAAACGCCATATTCAAACTTTGGATTTAGGGTAATCCCACGGTTAGAAGGAATGGTCCAAGGAGTTGTCGTCCAAATGATGATTTTCGCATCAAGCGGAATAATCCCTTTTCCTTCAATTACAGGAAAAGCAATATACAATGTCTTCGCCAAAACATCTTTGTATTCGACTTCCGCTTCCGCGAGCGCACTTTCACTAGATGGGGACCAATAAACTGGCTTCAAGCCTTTATAAATAATCCCTTGAAGTGCCATCGAAGCGAAAACATCGATTTCGCGCGCTTCAAATTCGGGAAGAAGAGTTAGATACGGTGCATCATACTCGCCTAAGCAGCCAAGGCGGCGGATTTGTTCTTTTTGATGAGCCACTTGCTTAAGTGCGTATTCTTTGCATAAATCGCGGAAATTAGGAACGCTCATCGTTTTGCGGTTTACGCCGCTTTTGGTGACTCTCACTTCGATTGGAAGTCCATGGGTGTCCCAACCAAAAACAAAAGGGGTTTTATAGCCACGCATATTTTTGTAGCGAACGATAAAATCTTTAAGCAAGCGGTTAAGCATATGACCGCAATGAATATCGCCATTGGCATAAGGAGGGCCATCATGAAGTAAAAATTCTTCACAGCCTTCGCGATTTTGATTCATTTTCTCGTAAAGTTTCCCCTCTTCCCACGCCCTAACAAGAACCGGCTCTTTTTGCGTTAAATTCGCTCGCATCTCAAAAGTCGTTTTTGGCATAAGCAAGCTTTCTTTGTATGACATAATTCCCTCCAAAAAATAAAAAGCATCCCTTTCTAAGGACGCTTTCACGCGGTACCACCTTAGTTCAGAAGATAATTCTGCACCTCTATTCTCCTTAACGGTGAGATCCGCCCTCCCTACTTATTTTCGAGAGGGATGCTCAGAAAGTGATAGCGGTTCACATTGCCCCGTTCTCATCCAGGGGGCTCTCTCCATTTCGTTTGCCGTTGTTGTCTTTCTTATTAACGCAAAACAAACTATAGGTTAAGAAATGGCGGATTTCAACTAAAAGCCGCTATCTCCGCCGCTATTAGAGCCATCGTCCCCAAAATCTTGGGTAGATTTCCCTCCAAGCGCATTCTTTAAAAAATCAGGAAGCATCGAATCTGCGAAATTGCTCTCTTCATTCCCTTGCTTTTCTTCGTTCTTTACTTCCTCTGCCACTTCTTTAGCTTTCGTTTCCGCAACGCCTTTCCCTAAAGATTGAGGATCTTTCGGAAGAGCGAATGGCTTAACGGATGTGAAATCGTATTCTTCTGCAAAGTCGCTTGCGATAACGGAAACAATCAAAGAGTCTTCAAGTTGGTTATTAATGGACACGCCAAATTTAATGTCGATTGCCCTCCCCGCTTGTTCAGCGATTCTTTGGACGCATTCTTGCGCTTCGTAAAGGTTAACGTTAGTCCCGCATGTTACCGCACAAATGGCTTTTCTAGCACCGGAGATAGAAGTTTCTAGTAACGGGGAATTAATCGCGTTCTCTGCGGCGACAGCGGCTTTGTTTGGACCTTTGCCAATGCCATACCCGATTAAAGCGATACCAGAATCCTTTAATGTGCTTCTAACGTCAGCGAAATCAAGATTCACTAAAGCGGGGACCAAAATCAAATCGGCAACGGTTTTAACGCTTTGTGCTAAAACGCCATCGCTATCTTTGAAAGCTTGGTTCACAGGAATATTGCCGCTTGTCATTAGTAGTTTGTCATTGCTGACGATAATCAATGAATCGACAGCTTCTTTCAAATTATTGAGGCCATCGACGGCGTTAACGTTTCTTTGTTGCCCTTCAAAGGTAAACGGGCGCGTTACGATCGCGACAGTTAATGCGCCAGCTTCTTTCGCGATTTTAGCAACAACTGGTGCCGCCCCAGTTCCAGTCCCTTTGCCCATGCCGGCGGCAATGAAAACCATATCGGCGCCTTTCACGATTTCTTTAATCTTATCAGCGCTTTGCTCGGCGGCTTCTTTTCCCATCGCGGGGTCTCCACCTGCCCCTAAACCTTTGGTGACGCCATCGCCTAAAACAAGACGATTGGGAGCTTTGGAGGTAGCTAACGCTTGTTTATCGGTATTTGCTACATAGAATTCTACATTTTGAATTCTTTCGTCAATCATACGGTTAACGGCGTTATTTCCAGCGCCACCAACCCCAATGACAACAATGCGAGCCACGGGTTCAAAATTATCTAAATCATCAACATCCATATTGTTTGCCATAAAGGGTCCTCCTAACTAATTTTTGCTCCGTGAAAGGGAAGATGATGTGCGATATAAGCTATCGACTCTTCCCCGATTATCGCCTTGAGCGGCAATCAAGCCTAAAACGGTCGAATATTTTGCTTCTCTAGCCCCGATAACGCTTGGAGTATAGAAAATGGCGGAATGACTTCCTAAGGCCGGGGAAAGCAATTTCGCTAAACCGCTTAATTCACTAGCCCCACCAACAAAGACAATTGGTAACGATGGCAAGAAGCTCTGATTTTGGGGGGTCAGCTTCCTTTGCAATAATGAATTAATCGCATTCGAGAGCAAAACATTAAACGACTCTTCATAAAAAGAAGCAATGATATGACTTAAATCCTTTTCAAAATACGAATGATTTTCCCCATCTTCACCTACGCTATCCGCAATCGGCTCTGCGAATTTGTCATTGATTTCGCTATAGCCATAATCAATCTTAATACGCTCGGCTTCTTCAAAAGAAAGCGAGAATTCGCTAGCGATTGCTTCCGTTAAATCGTCACCGCCCTTAGCAAAGGAAAGGGAGGCAAATAAGCAAGAAGCGCCAATCATACTCACGGTCGTAAAGTGAGCGCCCATATCAACAAGAATATAATCGTGAGGCATGTTTTTGCTTGTTGCGATCAAAGAACTAGAAGCGAAAGGACTGACCGCGATTCTTTCAATGCGAAGTCCGCATTCCTCCACCGGTACCCGGTAATTGCGAATAAGAGAATCGGGTAAGCAATGGATCTTCGCGCAGATCATGAGGTTTTTGCTCTTCTCACCGACTGGAGCGTTCCAAAAGCGTTTTTGATTATCAAGTTCATAATAATCCGGAACAATATCGACAATGCTAGTTCCGCTAGGAACAGCTTCCTTTTGAACAAGGACCATCACATTAGTGATATCAAGCTGATCGATCAAATTGGTTTGGCTAACGACGCTCGTTTGGCGGTTGCTTTGATAAACCGTGAGCCCAAAAGGAGGAAGCAATAAAGAAATAGAGTCAATGTTGACCTTGAGCTTAAGCGCTTCGTCAGTGACAGCGAGAACGTTTTTGATGGCTTCGCTCACCATATGGGGATCACGTATAATTCCATCCTTCACCGCTCCGCGTATGCTCTTCTCGCCATAATAGCAAAGAACAGGTCTTTTATCGATAAGCGAACCAATGGCAAACTTTACCGAAGTAGAGCTAATTTCTAGGGCCCCGACGTTAGATGATGTCTTAATATAATTCTCTTCCATAAAAATGATGACTAATTTTAGAATGGACTAGTCCATAAAGCAAATAAGAACGATAGAAAATTAGTAGTTTTTCGGGTAATTCGCGAGAAAGAAAAAAGCGCCGGATTTTCCAGCGCTTCCTCCAGGAGAAACCGTATATTAGGTCAAGGAATCAAATTGAAGAGATTAGAACCCAAAAGCGTAGATACAGCGCTTTCTTCTTCTGCCGCTGCCGAAAGGCGGACGGAAATGCCAACAGGGATAGCCATAACGGCGGTAATCGCAATTGCGATAAGCAAAACAAACCCAATCGTTTTTAATTGGTAATGTAATCTTTTGCGACCATTTTTTTCTAACTTATCGACCATAACTTAATCCTCCTTTCTTAGGATTGCTCGCAATTTTGCACTCTTGGATCTATGGTTTTCTTCCTGCTCTTTATTAGAAGGAAGAATTGGATGCCTTGTTAAGGAAACGAATTTTGGCTTTGCCCCTAGATTCATGGATTCTGGTCCGAACCTAGTTCCGCTAATTTCGGTTAAAGAGCGGAAAGCATCTTTGACAAGCCTATCCTCTAAGGATTGGAAGGAGATGACGACGAATCTGCCATCGATATTTAGCATGCTAGGCATATCAGCTAACGCTTTTTCGAGGTTTTGCATTTCGCCATTTGTCTCAATGCGCAAGGCCTGGAAGATTTGCTTTGCCGGATGTCCTTTTTGGCGTAAGCGCCATGCCGGCTTGCTTTTTTTGATGAGATCAACGAGTTCAAATGTCGTTTTGATGGGAGCCTCTGCTCTTGCCTTCACAATCGCCTTAGCTACAGCTTTACTATCTCTATCTTCGCCATAGCGGGAGAAGATTCTAAGTAAATCTTCGTAAGGGTAAGTGTTTACAATGACTTCGGCGGATAAGGGATTAGACTGATCCATCCTCATATCGAGAGGACCATCATTTCGATAGGAGAACCCACGTTCTTCCTCATCGAACTGAGGACTGCTTACCCCTAAATCCATAAGGATTCCGTCGACTTTGCTTACCCCTAATTCAAGCAACTTTTCCTTTGCATTGGCGAAATTGCTATGGATTAAGGTGAAGTTGAAGCCGATTTCTTTGAGGCGAGGTTCAGATTCCTTGATGGCTTCTTCGTCCAAATCGAAGGAATATAGATGGCCATAGGGAAGCAAAGAGAGAATAGCGCTGCTATGCCCAGCTCTTCCTAAGGTCAAATCGACATAGATGCCATTTTCTTTTACCCGGAGCAATGAAACTGCTTCATTCAATAAGACGCTAACATGTTTTCCCATAAGCTACTCACCTTTCTGAAGGTTTTCAGCAAGAGCTTCGTAACTGGATGCGTTCTCGCTTTCGTACTTTTCATAAGCGGAAGAATCCCAGATTTCAAAGTGGTCGAGCGCGCCAATCAGCGTAACGTCTTTTCCGATGTGGTAAGCATCGATTAGGCCTTTGCAAAGCGAAATGCGTCCATGCGAGTCGACTTCGAGCTCGCTGACGCTAGCTAAGGTTAGCCGAACATAGGCTCTACTTTTTGGATCGCGGTAGGAAAGAGAAGACAAATCATCAACTAGACGAGTGAAGTCGTCTTCGAGATAGACGTCAAGGCATCCTTCGAAACCACGGAGAACGTAAAACTTTTTTGGAAGGGCGTTTAAGAGTTTGCTTGGAACTTGTAAACGATTCTTCTCATCGAGGGTTCTCACATATGTCCCGTAAAAAATTCCCACTTCTTCCCACCTCGTAGAAAATAATACCATTCCTGCTAGGTGTGTGCAACACGAAAGAAATAAAAAAGAAAACGCCAACAAGAAATAGAACCTTGATGACGTTTTGGTAAATAATTAGTACTTTTTTAGGTGATATAAATACAAAGTATTTAAAATTGCTAATCTATTTGCTTAAATCAATATTGCTTAACACATCGAATGGCGAAGAATCTTTCTTTTCTTCCGCTAGAGATAGGTAATCATCTTCACGATAGACATGATATCCTTCTCCGCTTTTAGGAAGCTCACTATTGCTACGAACAACACGTATTGGAAGGCTAGAAACGATAATGGAAAGAGCGACTAAATCAAGATCGATAGAGGGGCCAGGCAAAACATACCCTTCCCCGATATCGTCTTCTTTATCCAAGATATCGACGCTATCGGTAAGCTTAATGTCTTTCGAAAAAAGGGCACCATCGCGACTATCTTCCAAACAGAGCTTCGCTTTGAGACAATAGTCGACATGGGGATATCCCCCTCTTCTAGTCGCTTTAGCTTCGTAATGACAATTTGAAATTCCACGCAGCGGGTAACGAAGCTCATAATCATGAAAATCAGGATCAGCGGAATAGGAAAGAGTTCTTCCCCCAATTAAGGCACTTTTGCTGACTTTGGTCATTATTGACGCACCTCCGCAAGGAATTTCATTTGAAGCATATGGATGATTTTTTCCATGGCCGCGTTGACTTCTTCGTCCTTTAAAGTCCGCTCGCTATTATTGAATTCAATCGAAATTGCCAGCGATTTTTTGCCAATTCCGATAATTTCTCCTTGGAACACGTCGAAAACATCAACCGATTTTACCAATGAGTCTGCGCGAGAAATCTCACGTTTGATATCAGAGAATGTGACCTTATTATCGACGACAAAGGCAAGATCGCGGCTAACGAGAGGGAATTTACTAGGGGTAAGGGCCTTTGAGGCACTGGTTTTTAAATTCAATAAAGCATCTAAGTCTAATTCCATCGCTGTAGCTGTTTTCCCTAAACCATATTTCTTTAAGGCGAGAGGATGGAGCTCGCCCATCACGCCGATTAGAGTTTTGCCAATTGTGATTTGCGCGCTTTTCCCAGGATGGAATTCTTCTTTATCGCTAGATAATCGCGATATCTGGTACCGATTGCTATTGATGTTAAGAAGCTCCATAATTCCTTCGAAAACGCCTTTCGCACTATAGAAATCATAAGGAAGGGAATTCATAGAACCGCGAATGCTTTCTTTTCCAACGAAAATCGCTCCTAAATGGCATCCTTGCTCGGTCTTTGTATCGATGTCGCTCACTTCGAAAATCGCAAAGTCTTTAATTTGACGTGCCACGTTATAGCTTGCGGTTGAAAGCAAGGAAGGAAGCAAAGAAGAACGAACGAATTCATGCTCATCGGTCATTGGGTTAGCAAGGCGATAATTTTCGCCTTTCTTTAGATAGGAAAATTCTTTGCTGCTAGTTTCGCTCACTAAGGTATAAGTGAATACTTCGCACATGCCGATAGAACGCAAGAATCTACGGATAGAAATCTTATTCTTTTGTCTCTCCGTCAATCCTTTAAAGGAAGCAGCACTTGGCAATTTGCTTTGGATATGATCAAAGCCAAGCAGACGGATGACTTCTTCGCTTACGTCCGCCTCTTCTTTCATATCAATGCGGTAACTAGGAACTATTACCTCAAAATAATCCCCTTTTGCTTCCGGGGACAAATGGTCAAGTGTCAATACGCGCATTATCTCTTCATTAGAAAAGTTCGTTCCTAAGCGCCCGTTAATGTAAGCAAAACTACTTCTAATGACTTTCTTTTCGTGATTAAGCGTATCGAAAGCAAATTCTTGGCTTACGCTACTTCCACCCGCTATTTCTAATAGAAGTTCACTAGCTAAGGAAAGAACCGAAGAGATTTGGTCTGAGTTAATGCCTTTAACAAAGCGGGAAGAGGATTCGCTGCTAAGCCCTAAGCGCAAAGAAGTTTTGCGGATGCTTGCACTATGGAAAACCGCGCCTTCGATGACAACGTTTTTTGTATTATCATCCACCCTAGCGCCTTCGCTCGTCATAATGCCGGCCAAGCAGACGTTCTCATTATCGCTTGTGACGACTAAATCGTTTTGCTTAAGGTCGTAGTTCTTCTCATCCATTGCGTGGAATGTGCCTTCATAGTCATTTTTCACGATGAGCTCTTTCTTTTTGAGCTTATCGAAATCATACATATTTAAAGGCTGACCGGAATAAAGCATCACAAAGTTTCCGATATCCACGACGTTATTAATGCTACGAATTCCTTCGGCAGTCAAAATCTCGACAAGCCATTTTGGAGAAGGCGCGACTTTAATGTTTCTAACGATTCTAGCGGATATCGCGCTGCATTTATCAGTATCACTATGCGTTAGGAAAGATTCCTTTACGATTTTAGAAGAATCCAAAGGCTTGTTTAGAAGGGTAACAGGACGCTCTAATAAAGTTCCGACTTCTAAAGCAACGTTTTTAATCGCGTTTAAGTCGCTGCGGTTAGCAAGCAAGGATAAATCCAAAACCGTGTCATCATAGCCTAAATACTTTAAAGGGTCTTCCTCCCCAAGCGGGGCATCAAGAGGAAGCTCTTCAATCCCGCTACATTCTTCTTCAGTTAAGAATTTCTTATCCACGCCTAATTCATATAAAGCGCAGCACATTCCGTCGCTATCAATGCCACGAATCTTGCCCTTATTAATAACGTCGCCAGGGAGTTTAGCCCCTTCTCTAGCCACAATGACTTTTAAACCAACTCTAGCATTTGGCGCACCGCAAACAATTTGGTGCACCCCATATTTGGGGCCTTCATCTACATTTAAAATATGCAAATGGTCACTGTCTGGATGAGGGAGACAAGTCAGAATCTCTCCGATAACTAATCCTGTGGCATCGGCTAGTTTCTCGATACTTTCAACCTCTACTCCTGCGAAAGTTAATTTATCCGCTAAGAATTTAGGATCAATATCGTCTACTTTGACGAAATGGTTGAGCCATTTTAATGAAACTTTCATGTTTTCTCTCCTTATTTCTCAATGAACGGTTTTAAGAATCGAAGGTCATTTTGATAAAGGCGGCGAATATCGTCGATTCCATAACGAAGGATTGCAAGACGTTCTACGCCTACTCCAAAGGCAAACCCGCTATATGCTTTCGGATCATACCCGCACATTTCTAAAACATGAGGATGAACTTCGCCAGCCCCTAGAATCTCGATCCAACCACTTCCTTTGCACATATCGCAGCCTTTTCCACCGCATTTAGCGCAGCTAACATCCACCTCGACGCTCGGTTCAGTGAAAGGGAAATAGGAACTTCTCATCCGGATTTCGCGCTTTTCGCCGAACATCTTTTTAACAAAAAGCTCTAACGTGCCTTTTAAATCCGCCATGGAGATATCTTTCCCAACGACCAGTCCTTCGATTTGATTGAATTCGTGGCTATGGGTCATATCGTCGTCATCCCTGCGGTAGCATTTGCCTGGGCAAATCATTTTGATTGGGCCTTTTTCGGTTTGCTCAAGCAAGGCATGGGCTTGCGCAGCCGAAGTCTGAGTGCGAAGCAACAAAGAATCGGTGATATAGAAAGTATCTTGCATATCACGCGCTGGATGGTCTTTTGGAACGTTCAATAGTTCGAAATTGAAATGATCGCTTTCAATATCCCTTCCTTCTTTGACCTCAAATCCCATGGAAGAGAAAATGGAAATCATTTCATCGATGATTTGATAGATTGGATTAATGGAACCGACTCGGTGCGTTCTACCCGGAAGAGAAAGATCGATAGACTCTCTTGCGAGCTTTTCGCTCATGACGCGTTTAGAGATCTCTTCCTTCTTCGTTTCGTAACGCGTGACAATCGCATTTCTCACCTCATTCATCGTCTTTCCGAAAATCGCTTTATTTTCCGGTGTTAGCGATTTCATTACTCCCATCAAGGAATTCAGTTCGCTTTTCTTGGCTAAATAGGTATTGCGAATTTTTTCTAGAACCGTTTCGTCATTTGCGGATGCGATTTCCTTAAGCGCAGCTTCTTTGATTTCTTCCGCTCGTTTTGTTTCTTCCATAATCCCTCCAAAATAAAAAAGGCGACACGGGAGTGAGTTATCCCACGGTGCCATCCCAATTCGATGAATTTTTCTCATCGCTCTATAGCCTTAACCTGGACCAAGGGGGAATTCTCATTCCCGTTCTCCGAGACGAACTTTCGTCGCGCTTCAGGAAGCCGTTCCACTATCAGCTTCTCCCTATTCTAGAAGGATGCGATTACTCTTTCTCTTCAACGAACGCCCTTATTCTAGAAGAGAATAAGAAAAAATTAAAGGAAAACTCAACCAAGGAGTTTCCGGAAAGAATACATAAGGATGGAGCCTGCCATCGCGACATTGAGAGAGTCGATTCCTTCCATTTCAATTCGGATATTGTAATTGGTTGCCCTCAAAACTTCTTCCCTAACTCCTTTCCCTTCATTTCCTAGGATAATGGCAAGCTTGGATATTTTTTTAGGAGCTTCATCTAAATAGAAAGAACTCTTTATAGCGGTGCCATAGACTTGATAGCCTTGCTGATGAAGGAAAGAAATCGAATCAATCAAATCATTACTTTTTACTAAATTAAGGGCAAATATCGCCCCTTGACTCGCCATCAAGGTTTTTTCGTTATACGCTGAAGCGCATTTCTCCCCGAGAATAATGTCTTTGAAACCGAACGCTAAAGCACTTCGGAAAAGCGTCCCCACGTTTCCTGGATCTGCTACGCCGTCAAGAACGAGAATACGAGAAGAGGAGATGGGTTTAGCTTCTTTTTTCTTGCAAACGGCAACAATTCCTTCTGGGGTTCTAGAGGAAACCAGTTTATCCAAAACCGTTGGAGTGACGATATAATTCACTGCTTTTGAAGGGTATGGCCTCAATGAAAAAATAGCTATAGCCGCGTTACATTTCAAAGCCATCTCAACCATATGGAATCCTTCAACGAGGAAATAATCGCCTTTCCCGTTTTTTAAAGCGACTGCTTCTTTGATTTTTGCATTGTTTCGACTTACGATAGTTTCGTTCATTGGTAAATATGGTTCCTTAATTTATCATGGTTTTCCTTATAAAAAGGGCAATAACGGAAGACAATATCATAGAAGGATTTACTATGATCGAAGACAAAATGATGCGCGAGTTCATGGACGATGACAGAATCAATAATCGCAGGGCCATAATGAACAAGAGACAAGGCAAAAGTGACTTTATGAGTCTTTCTGCTATTGACGCCATAGCGTGTGCTCATGTCTCTTACGGCGACATTATAAGGTTCCTCTATCCCCATTGCTTCTTCGTAATAACGGACTTTCTTTCGGCAATACGACAATAGAAGTGACCGGTAATAACGCTTCTTTTTTTCATCGCGTAACATTGAGAAACCAGGGACTGTCTTTTCTTCCCCGAAAAGAAAAACAGAATCGCCGTCACTAGGTTTTCGGAATTGCGTTTTCTTCAGTAATCTAGGAATAACCTCAGTAATTTTATCTTTGAGAAATTCTTCGCTCACGAAATACGGACAGGAAACTTTCATATATTCGCCACCATTTTCAAGGCGGAACGTGATGGATTTCATTCGCTTTCTTTCGATATAACAAGGGATTGTCTTCCCTTGGTAATTAATCTTGTAGACGATTTGGCTCATGCGGTTCAATTATCCTATGAATACCCCTTATTAGCAAAGAGAAACAGTATTGAGAAGAGGCGGGAAAACGAGTATATTTACGCAGGTATGGAAAAGATTCTAGTTTCAGCATGTTTGCTTGGGGATAAAACGCGTTATGATGGCGGTTCAAATCCTTTTCCTTTTTTGGACGAATTAGCCAAAAAATATGAGCTCGTCCCGTTTTGCCCAGAGTTAGAAGCCGGATTATCAGTCCCTCGTCCCATGGCTGAAATCGTAAGAAACGAAGTCGTTAATAAAGACGGCGTCAATTTAACGAAGAACTATAATGAGGCGGCAGAAAAAGCTTATCGAGTTTGTTTGTTTCTCGGTATAAAGATTGCCATTTTGAAAGATGGTTCGCCCGCTTGCGGATCCCGCTTTATCCATAATGGGAAATTCGATGGCGGGAAAATCGAAGGATTAGGCGTTACAGCAAGATACTTAATCTCAAAAGGAATCAAAGTATATTCTGAAACGGACAATCTTCAATTCTTGCTCGGAAATAGCGAAAAGAAAAAAGGCCGCTCCCCAATCGAAAAAGAGAAAAACAAATATTTTGCGCAAGCAAAAGCCAAAGACGAAAAAAAGGATCCTCGTTCTTATCGAAAAGGAATCCCTACTCGCAAATTCTCTAAGGATCAGAAATTTGATCATAAAGATAAGCGCTTTGCAAAAAAAGATTATACGGGTAATCCTTTGGACAAAAAGCGCCCCTATTACTCAAACAAAAAGAAGGACGATTTCCATAAAAACGAAGGGAATCATTCTTTTGGAAAAAAGCGCTCTTTCGAAAAGAAAGGTTCTTTTTCAAAAGATAGGAAACCAAATTTTCACTCCAATAATAGTTACCATTCTCCAAGGAAAAATGGCTATCGCTCTTTCGCAAAGAAAGTTAAGTGATACATGAAGAGATCTTTGTTTTATCGAATTACCATTTGTGGCGTTTTTAGCGCTTTATGCTTTGTGCTTACCGCCTTTTGCCAAGCCCCTCTTCCATTAGGGGTTGGTTATTTAAATTTTGGTGATATCGCTACTTTGCTTATCGCAATGGCTCTTGGGCCAATCGAAGGAGCGATTGTCGGTATCATCGGAGGGACGATGGCTGACTTATTTTTAGGTTATGCCGCCTACGCCCCTTTCACGCTTCTAGCGAAAGCATTGCTTGGAGGCATCACGGGTTTCCTTTTCTTCTTATTAAGAAAGCATAAGGTCATTCGTTTCATATCTCCTTTTATTGGCGCTACCGCGATGATTTTAGCATATATGCTAGCTTACGCCGTATTAGAAGGACCAATGCTATACTTATCAAGCGCTTTTGATTGCTTACAAGGTTATTCAATGGCGGTTTTATCGATCCCTCTCACCTTAGGAATTGAAAAAAGCGGGGTATTAGCCCGCTTAAAAGAGCATGAATAATATCCTTAATGGGGTTTTCTAGCTTCTTCTTTGCTTTCTACTGGATTTTCTTTCCTATCAATAGCGAGAGAAAGCCTAAGCGCAACAGCTTCAAAAATAATCGTAGCGACAAATAAATAAACGCCGATAATTAAAGTGACAGTATTATTCGCTAATAAGCCATGCGTTAGAAGCCCCGCGCCGATAACAACGCTAATGATTCCTAGATAGAAAGTAATTTTCGCCATTAATTTCATTTTAAATCTCCTATCAGAACTTCGATATCTCAGCGGCTTTTGATTCTTACTCTTTCCCCGTTTTCTAAGAAAAGGTAGGATTTCTTTAAGGAGATATTGAAATTCAACCTCTCCCCTATTTTAACATCGCCGCCATTCCATTCAACCACGATTTCTTGTCGATGTGTCTCTAAATGCAAATATTTGTGATTCCCTATTGTTTCAAGGAATAAGACTGCTCCTATAAATCTCCCGCTCTTATTTAAAATAACGTCATGAGGATGAATGACTAAGCAGCAGGAAGAAAAAGGAACATTGATTTTCTCTCCTAAAAAGAAAATTGAATCATTATCTTTTTCTAATTGAATCACATTCGCTTTTGGATTAGACAAGGATTGAAGCGTCTTCAGCGTTGGAGGATCGAAATAAAGAGAAAGAGGATAGCCGCTCCTTTCATCTATGGTTCCGTAATTAACGATCATCTCATTCGAGATAACTAAAGCGGTTTTTGGATTATTCGTCAGAAATAAAACTCGTGCATTTTTCTTTTTCAAAAGAGCGATGTAATCTTTTTCCAGCTCTTTCCTGTTTCTTAAAGGATCAAAGCAAACAAAAAGCGGCGCGTCAACGATAAAACGTTTCCCTAAAGCAACTTTCCCTTTCTCTAGGCTAGAAAGGTCTTTCGCTTTTTTGTTGAGCAAGGACTCGATATTTAAAAAACGAGCCATATCTAGGACAATAGAAGAGGCGTTAATTTTTCTATCTTTTTTAAGAGAAAAAGCAAGGTTATCGTAAACGCTTAAATCTACGAAAATCGGGCCATCAAAGCCCATGAAAGCGATGTCTCTAGAGGATAATTTTTCTCCATTTTCGTCAACTAGAAGGAAATTATTCCCGCTCTTCAAAGAAAGAAAAAGCGACTGAAGGACGAATTCATCTTTCGAAAAAACGCATAAAGTTTCGCCGCGTTTTAATTCGATTTTTTCTTTGGATGAGAGGAAAAATAAGCGATTTTCCATTTATCTTTTTCTCCCAAGTTGAAAATATAGTTCAAGCAAGAGGGCAGAATGGTAATCATGGATATCGATATTGGTTTCTTTGTAAAAATTCTCTAAGCGATATCGAAAAGTATTTCGATGCACATAGAGGCTTTCAGCAGCTTCGTTAATCGAGCATCCGTTTCTTAAATACGCCCCTACGGTCATTAAGTTGATTTCATTCACGTCGCGAAATTCCGCGCTTAATAAAGGGAAGGAAGAAAAGTTTCCAAAAGAAATCTCTTTAAGAAGGATATCGCTGATATAGCGAACGCTATTTGGATAATAAGCAAGTGTTTCATCAACGCATTTCGCCGCAAGCTCTTTTGTATTATGAGTTTTTAAAGCGCTCACTTTCGTAGATTCGTTTTCCCCAATTGTGATAAGAATCCCTTCTAAAGCGTGAGAAATGTCTTTTTCTGTATGCAAAAAGAGTTCTTGTTCGCCCCGAACTTCTAGCTCGTAATTAACGCCTAAAGCGTTCAAACGATTCTTAAAATAATTCCGTGAAAAAGGAGCGTTCGATTTTATCCAATAAAGTGCGTTCATCGTATGGTCAATAAGAAAGATTCAAACGGGCGCAAAGTAAACACATGGTTATCCAAAATGACGCCTTCATAATTATGGAGGAGAACATCGCGAATGTCATAATAAAAAGTGAATTTAACTTCATAAGGGCGGAAATTGCTAATCACCATGAGCTTTTCCTGCGACCCTCCGCTATGGAGATAAGCGAAAACATCAGGGTGATTCGGGTCAACTAAAGAAAGCTTGCCATGGATAACGCTTTCGTTAATCAAAGGGTCGCGCCTTTTCCAAATGGCATATTGATAAAAATTCAAGATGCTATAAGGATCTTCCATTTCTGACAAAACATTGACTCCTTCTAGGTAATTGCTATCGATAGGAAGAGGTAGTTTTGCGCTAGAAAAACCAGCGTTTTCCTCTTTGTTCCATTGAAGAGGAGTTCGAGCATTCGCGCGGCTGCATCTATGCAAATAGGCAAGAATCTCATCTTCTTTAAAACCGCGTTTCCTTAAGGATATCACTTCGTCCTTATCGCTAGGATCGCCAATAAAGAAATCCTCGACATGGGAATATCTAGCGTTGCTCATGCCAATTTCTTCGCCTTGGAACAAGAACGGCGTGCCATATAAAAATAGTAATGTCGTAAGGAGCATCTTCGCACTCTCTCTCCGGAAACGCGTATCGCCATATTGGCTCAAGACACGTGGATGATCTTGATTACACCAATATAAGGGCATATCGGCTTCATCGTGACAAGCGTTATACCAACGCATGAAATTTTCCTTGAGAAGAGAAACATCCGTGCGGATTTCTTCGTCTTTTTTACCGATAGAGTCGAACGCGCCATTATTCCAAACCGTATCGAAATTGAAAACCATGTTAAGCGGACCTATGCGATAGGAAGATAATTTCAAACTATCAGATGGAGATATCGCTCCACCAATTTCCCCAATAAGCAAACAGTCGTAATGAGAAAAGACATTCTTTTTGAAATCATTCAGATAGCAAAGTAGTTCTTCACGATTAGAGTAGCAATCTGTATCAAGTACATATCCGGAAGCATCTTTTGGTTTACTGGAATCCTTAAAAGAGGTGTCTTTTGATAAATGGGCGCAAGCATCAAGACGAAACCCGTCCACGCCTTTATCTAGCCAAAATTTAGCAATTTCGTAATATTTTTCTCTTAATTTAGGATTATCCCAATTCACATCAGGCATTTTCTTATCAAACAAGTGAAAATAATATTCGTCTTCTTTATCAGGCACTCTCTCCCAGACGCTGCCGCCGAAGAAACTTTCCCAGTTATTCGGAGGAAGGATATTGCCGTTCTCCCTTTTCCCTTTCTTAAAAAAGTAATAGCCATGTTCTTCGCTATTTTCGTCTTTAATGGCCATTTGAAACCAAGGATGCTCATCGCTAGTATGATTGAGAGGGAAATCCAAAATAACACGAATTCCTAGAGAATGGGGCATGCGGACAAAAAACTGG
>DHKP01000023.1 GCA_002404865.1 Caryophanales bacterium UBA4691
CTTGAAGACGCGGATTTTTATTTGACTCGCTATCGAAGCGGTATAAGAAGATTTGACGAAAGAAAGTTAAGATATGTTGACTAGTGATTTTGGAAATAGAGTAACGATGAGTCTCGATGACGGCCATTCATTTTTGGCGAAAAAAGCCGAGTAGATGGGGAAAAGAAAGGCGATGCTTTTAACTTTATTAAATTAGCTGATTTCTTGAATATTTGTTTTGCTAGATAAATATTAAGTTGCTGAAAGAGGCGAGTGCGCAAAACAAACGCCTTATTTTATCCAGCAAATGGACAAAAGTCAGTGGCTTGTGGCTTAAAGGAATAGCGGTAGTAGAGGTATACCCATCTCATCAACAGTTTGCCAATAATCTAGAGCCTTACAAGAATTGTATTCTTACCTGCGACACTAGTCTACCGCTAGGGCCTCGCCTCTAAATAATAACGGCATGGGCTAATAAGCAATGAATCAGATGCTTACAATTTCTTTACGTTCTTTTACAAGTTTCTGGTATAAGGCAATTTTCTTTCTTCCTAGAATGTTTCTCGTTTGAAAGGCAAAAAAGAAAATGAAGAAATCATTAAAAAGTCTCGCTCTCGTCTTCTCTAGCTTAGCGTTATTCAGCTGCGGACAAGAACAAAAAGGTTCGAAAGATAATGGGTCAAACGAGGAACCCAACACCACATTCACTCCAGTGGAGCTTAAGTCTTGCGGCTCTACCTCCGTTGATAAAGTCATCTCCGCTTTAGGAACTAAGTTTGCGGATTTAACTGGCAACAAAGTTACCTTAAAGAAAGATCAACACGGTAGTGGCGATGCCACGACTGGCGTTACTAAAGGCAAGAATAACACCAAATACGATATCGGTTTCCTTTCTAGAGAAATCAAGGATAGCGAAAAGAAAGATTTAACGGAAGCGAACAAAACCGGCGCAATGTGCAAAGACGCGGTTGTTGCTATCGTTAATTCCGCGAATAGCTATGAAGCGACCGATAAGGCTACTTTAAGCGCCATCTATAAAGGCGAAAAGAAGACTTGGGCCGAGGTTAAAGAAGGTTTAGAAGGCAATATTAAGCTTTATTCAAGAGAAGCGGGTTCTGGAACGAGAGAATGCTTCTTCGAAGGAATTGGCTATGGCGCTGTCAAGGCGGAAGATAAGTGGAATACAGGCGTCACTGTTTCTAGCCAAGCTACTAATGGCGATATGATGAATGCCGTTAAAGCCGATTCTCTTGGTATTGGTTATTGCTCTTTAGACTCTCTATCTAGCGCTAGTGGCATTAAAGGTTTGAAGTTTGAAGGTGTCGCGGCAAGCGAAGAAACCGTTAATGATGGGACATATAAGCTTAGCCGTAACTTCAACTATGTGATCCGTGGTGATTATAGCGAAGAGAACGCTAACCTCAAAACGGCTGTCAATGCTTTCGTTGACTTCATGAGTACCAAAGAAGGAAAAGCGGTCATCAAAACCGCTGGCGGAATTATCTCGGGCTTAGATAGTGCTCCAACCTGGGCTTCGGTGCAAAAAGCTAAGTATCCAGATTTAGCAAAATAATGATGGACGCTTCTAGTAAAGAAAAAAGCATCTACGAAAGAAAAAGGCTTCTCGATAAAATCGTGAAGTACTTTTTCCTTTTTTTGGCGATACTGTGCGCATCGTTTGTTATCTTCATCGCAATCTTTATCGCCTATAAAGGGATATACCCGTTTTTCCATAACTATTCTCTTCAAGGAGGGGAATTCCTTCATCAAGACATTGGCTTGTTCTTTTCTAACCCAAGATGGCTATATGATGGCACAGGTGGAATGTTTTTCTTGCTTTTAACCACCCTTTATACCACATTGCTTAGTTTATTGATTTCCGTTCCTACTTCGATTTTCACCGCCTTATTATTGGTTAGAGTCGTCCCAAAATGCATTAAAGGCGTTTTACAAAGCGCGGTAGATCTACTCGCTTCAATCCCTTCGGTCATTTACGGCTTATTCGGCGTTGGTGTGATTTGCCCATTTGTCGCTTCTTTGGGCGTAGAAACATTTGGAGGAAGATCTATCCTTTCTGGCATCATTGTCCTTGCCTTGATGTCTATTCCTACGATGACTACTTTATCGATTAACGCGATGGAAGCGGTTGATCCTCGACTCATTAATTCTTCGATTGCTTTAGGCGCGAGCAAAGCGCAAACCGATTTCAAAATCGTGATCGGAACCGCCACATCGGGGATTTTTGCCGGGATAATTCTTGGAATCGGTAGAGCTTTAGGAGAAGCGACCGCAATCCAAATGGTTATCGGAAATAACTCCTTAGGGACCTCTTTCTATAACGTTTTCGCCCCTGGCAACACCTTAACGAGCGCGATGCTTGCAGGAATTGGCGAAGCGGCAGGAATTGGCTATGATGTCCGTTTCTCTTTAGGGCTAGTTCTCATTGTCGTGATTCTATTGACCTCCGCCATTCTCAATATGATTAAAAAGAGAATGAATCCGAATTACAAAAAAGAAGAGTCTTTGTTCTATAAAATAAAAACCCTCATCCTCAAAAAGAAGGAGGTAAAAGAAAATGAATAATAGTGAATTTTCTACTCCCGCTTTATCGCGTCGTATCCACACTCGTAGGCTCAAAGACGCTGGATCATACTTGACGACGATTCTATTCTCCTGCATTACTTTTGCGGTTTTGATTTGGATGGTCATTTATGTCTTCCAAAATGGGGCGCAATATTTAAGCTGGGATTTTATCACCGGCGATTATAACCAACATTCCTATACCATCCGTAGCAAGGATGGCGAAGAAGTGCCGACGACATCTTATTTTGATAATGTCGATAATGTCGAAGCCTATTCTTCGCGTTGGGGGGTTGGTTTTATAGATGGAAAAAACGGCGAAGACAACGTTATCTATATTGTTTCTATCGCCGAAGGCTCTCCTTTCAATAACCTTGTTGATTCCTCAAACCAAGCAATCGCGATCAACACCAATTATTTTTTATCCTCTTTGGTCGCTTTTGATGATGATGGCGATATGAGCGTATACGGGGCTAAAGAAGGCGCGAAAGCGTTGTCAGAAGGATTAGAAAAAGCTAATTCGATATTCGACGGTACCTTAACGAGCCAAGGCAAGGGGATAAGAGGTTCCTTGCTCACCACTCTTTGTCTCATCGGCTTTTCGCTTTTATTCGCTTTGCCTTTAGGGATAGGAGGCGCGATTTATTTAGCGATATACGCGAAGGATACGTCTTTGACTAGAGCGATAAGAACCCTTATCGATGTCACTAGCGGCATCCCTTCGATTATCTTTGGCTTAGCTGGAGCGTTAATCTTTATTCCTTTTATGAACGGCATCACCGGACATACGGGAGGTTCGATCTTCTCAGGCTCTTTGACTTTAGCGATTATGCTTCTCCCTACGATTGTGAAAACCGTCGAAGAATCGATTAAAGTAGTTCCGGCTTCTCTTTCCCAAGCCTCTTTAGCGCTTGGGGCAAGCAAGGTGCAGACGATTTTCAAAGTCATCATCCCAAATTCCTTGCCCGGGATATTGAGTGCGACTCTTCTATCGATTGGGAGGATCATCGGAGAATCCGCTGCCTTGATTTTCTCAATGGGCGCGGTAATTGGCGATAATGTGTCTTTGCTTAATGGCCAAGCCTCTTTAGCGGTTCATATTTGGACGTGCTTACAAGGAGAATCTCCGCAATACGGCTCTGCTTGTGCGATTTCTATTATCATTCTCGTCGTGGTTTTGGTCTTATCGCTACTTGTTAAGCTTCTCTCCTATCAACTGAATAAGAAGAAAGGTAAACATTAATTATGGAAAAGGAAACAATATTCTCGTGCAAAAACGTAAACCTTTATTACGAAAACGGAAAAAAGCACGCCTTGAAGAATATCAATCTCGATATTTATAAAAACAAAGTCACCGCCTTTATCGGTCCTTCAGGGTGTGGGAAATCTACCCTTTTGCGTTGCTTTGACCGCATGAACGATTTGGTGGATGGCTGCAAAATCGAAGGGGATATCACTTTCTGCAACGAAGATATCAATAGCATTAATACTATTTATCTAAGAACGAAAGTCGGCATGGTATTTCAACAGCCTAACCCCTTCCCGATGTCGATCAAAAACAACGTCATCTATGGGCCAAAATGCCAAGGAGAAAGACGGAAGGATTATCTTAATGAGCTCGTCAAAGAATCCTTAATAGAAGCTAGCTTATATGATGAAGTGAAGGATGAGCTTAACAAAAACGCGACCGCCTTATCGGGAGGGCAGCAACAGCGTCTATGCATCGCTAGAACCTTAGCGATGAAACCGGATGTCATCTTGATGGATGAGCCCACTAGCGCCCTTGACCCGATCGCGACCGCGAAAATCGAAGACCTCATCAAAGAGCTCAAAAAGAAATACACGATTGTCATTGTTACCCATAATATGCAGCAAGCAGCCCGTATTTCCGATTACACTGCTTTCTTCATGCTAGGCGAATTAGTCGAATACAATAAAACAGATGATTTCTTCGCTCATCCAAGGGATAAGCGCAGCAATGATTACATTACAGGGAGGTTCGGATAATGGAAATCGATGAAAGAATGAACGCGATATGTCTCAATATCATGTCGATGTTCGATATGACGATTAAATTTTTAGACGAAGCGGTGGACGTTTATTTGAATTCTAGCATTGTCGCAATGCCTAAGATCGACGATAACAAAATCGATCATCTTGAGCGCTCCATCGAAGAAGAATGCCTTATGTTGATTTTGAAAGAGCGCCCTTTCTCCAAGGATTTAAGAAAAGTAACGGGTATCTTTAAGCTCGTGGAAGATATCGAACGCTTAGGCGATCACGCGGAAGATTTATTATGGACGATCACGAATCTATTAAAGTATTCTGGCGGCGTCAAAATCGATTCTTTGGTGGAGGAAGCGAAAGTCGCGATGAGCATGGTGAAGGATTCTTACACTTGCTTTGCTAAAAGCGACACCAAATTAGCGGATGAAATCTGTAAGCGCGACGATATCGTGGATAACTTATATTTGAAGTCCTTAAAAGAAATCCCCCAAACAAAGGATAAATACCATCTTGATGATGATTTCATTTTGTATTGCACTTTATTAAGCAAATACTTGGAGCGTATTGCTGATCACGCCTCCAATATCGCAGAATGGGTGGATTATATCGAAACCGGATACTATAAAGACGAAGTGATAATTTAATGGTTATAATATAAAAGTATGGTAACGAAAGATTATTTAATTTATTCGCTAGAAGACGACCCCAATATTTCGCATTTGCTTGATTTAGCATTAACGGGGCAAGGCTATGAATTTAAAGCGTTCCTTGATTACGCAACTTTCAAAACTGCCTTTGACGAGAAGAAACCAAATATGATTCTTCTTGATTTGATGTTACCCGTTAAACCAGGCGAAGAAATCTTAAAAGACATTCGTTCGGACGCTTGTAACGATGACATTCAAATTATCATTATTTCCGCAAAAAACCTTCAGATCAATAAAATCGATGGCCTTGATTTGGGTGCGGATGATTATATTTGTAAGCCATTTGACGTCATGGAGCTCATTTCGAGAGTGAATGCGCGCGCTCGGCGCTCCATCAAAAAGAATTGCTTAAAGATTCGCTCTCTTACTTTTGACCAAACGACGAAAACCGTGAAGCGGAACGATGACGAAATCCATTTCACGCAGGGTGAATCGCTGATTCTTTTCGAACTTGTTAAAAATGTCGGGAATCCCGTGACGAGAAATGCTCTTTTCAAAGTCTTGTGGGGGGATGAAGGGAATTACGAAACGAGGATTCTTGATATGCACATTAAGGAAATCAGACGGAAGCTCGCTAGCGATAGCGATTTAATCGAAACCATATATGGAGTAGGCTATAAACTAAAGAATGAATAAGAAGTCTCTATTTGTTGATTGTCTAGTTGCGTTTCTTCTCTCTTTTAGTTTGCTGCTCGTTTCTTTTTTTACGACGAAGCATATCGCCTCTAGTAATGCAAAAGAAGAGCTCTATTTTTATTCCGATGAGATTAGCAAAACTTATCATAGCGAACTAGATAAAGAAAACACGATCTCTTCTTTTTCAAAAATCCATGATATACGCGTTTCAATTTTCGATTTTGACGCGAATGTCCTTTTAGAGATCAATCCGCTGGAAAAAGAAGCTGCGAGCGAAAACCGCAAGCAAGAGCTCATAGAGCATACCGATTCCTATTATGAAAAAGACTCTCGCACTTTAGGCTATCCTGTCTTTTATTACGTGAAGAAGACCCCTTCCTATTATATTCGCGTCGGTCTCCCTCGCTCTAGCGTCGAAAGGGCCGCGAATGATGTGTTTTTATATGGGTCAATCGCTTTGGTGGCCATTGATAGCCTATATTTTGTTTACCGCTATTTGGCTTATAAAAAAGCGATTGGCCTATTAAGCAATGAAGTGCATAAGCTTGAGGCCCTTTCTTCTACGCCTTTAGATTTTTCTAGCCGCGAAGACAGTTTGGAAGCGATGGACAAAACCATCGCGAATATCTCCTTGAATCTCGAAGATAAGATAGAATCGCTTAGAAGAGAAAACCTTAAAGTGGATTACATCCTTGATTCGATGGAAGAAGGGCTTATCGTCCTGAATGAGAAAGACGAGATTATCTTAATCAATAAATTCGCTTTAAGTACCTTGTCCCTAAAAAAAGAAGACGTTTTCTTAAAGGAATACCATTATTTATTACTCGGAGAGGCTTTTAAGGAAAAGGTTATAGAGGCGAAAACGAAAGATAGTTCCTCTTTTGATTTGAAACTCAGAGGGAAAATCTATGAAGCGATTTTGTCTAAGGTCCCTTTAGCGTGGCTAGGAAAAGAAAAAGAAACGGGTATTGGAGTGGTATTACTTGATGTAACCGAACAAAGGATGAACGAGAAACTCAAACGTGAATTCTTCCAAAATGCCTCCCATGAACTGAAGACCCCGTTAACGACAATCATCGGTTATAGTGAGCTCTTATCGAATTCTTTGATTCAAGATAAGCATGAAAAAGAAAAAGCTCTTGAAGCGATTACCTTTGAAGCGAAAAGGATGAAGACGGTCATCGATGACATGCTTTCTTTAGCGACTCTTGAAACAAATGTGAATACGGTGACAAAAGTCGAAATCGACGCGAAAGCCGCGATTGAGGAAATCGTTTCTTCTCTTTCTCTTATCGCCAAGGAAAAAGGAGTGACGATCATCACTCACCTTGAGCCGATGAAATTATTCATCGCCCCGCTT
Organism: Caryophanales bacterium UBA4691; assembly: GCA_002404865.1. GTDB lineage: Bacteria > Bacillota_I > Bacilli_A > RFN20 > CAG-826 > UBA4951. The sequence goes on from DHKP01000023.1 coordinate 7,270, forward strand.
GATTTTGATCGCTTGATTCGTAATTTTGTCTCGAACGCGATTTTCTATAATAAAGTCGGAGGGCGAGTCACTTTAACTTTGAAGGACAATTATTTCTCTTGCGAAGACACCGGCATTGGGATTGAGGAAAAGTATCAGCAAAGAATCTTTGAGCGTTTCTTCCGCGTTGATAAAAGTCGCAGCAGGAAAGACGGCGGAACAGGTTTAGGGCTCGCGATTGTGAAACATATCTGCCTCAATTACCATTATCGAATTGAACTTGAAAGTCATATTCAAGAAGGCAGTAAGTTCACAGTTTATTTTAAATAACCTTCAACTTCTTTGAACTATTAAGCGTTTATTGTGATATTGCGTAGATATTGCATAGAACGCTTGCTTCGTTTTCCTTGACCAAAGTATAAAGGAGTATAAAAATCTCTAAAAAGTATAAAGGAGTATAAAAATAGTAAGGAAGTCTCCCAATGTAAACCATGGCCCACTCAATTATTAGGGCAATTATTGTATGAGAATCTTCTTATAAGGTTGATGAGAAAACTTTAGCCGCTTTTGATCAATATCTCCAAGAATACGTCTATGAAAAAACTTGGGCAAAGTTTAGCAATAACGACAAAAAAGTCCTTTTTGCTTTTGATAGCGAAAACGCAAACGACGTATCTACTTTAATGACCAATTCCAAAATGGAAAAGCCAACCTTTTCCGTTTATCGAGATCGGTTAATCAAGCGGGGGAATCTACTTGCTTCAGGTCATGGCGAGCTTAAAATCGCGCTTCCGAGATTTTATTCTTTCCTTCGAATCATGAAGGAATATTAGTTTTCGAACTATCCTTTTTAAAACATGATGCAAAAACTCCGAATGCAAAGGATTTGCATAGATTTGAAAAAGCAAATATCTTAATAACGTATCCTTGCGTATTCATGGTTTTTTGCGAGATTATTCGCAAAACAGATTAACCGCTATGTAGAGTTCTATAGAAGCAGCGCCTCTCTATTTGTATTGCTTCATAAAAGGATTCGAGTTTTCAAGTCTATTGTATGGTGGCTAACAATATGATCCGTTTTTTAAGTATGTAATAAAAAGATTGCAAACAAGCGATATATAACCTGACTTTGGTAAATAAATT
>DHKP01000018.1 GCA_002404865.1 Caryophanales bacterium UBA4691
CCTACATTGGTGAAACGCTATCCAATCAGCGCCGGAGACTTGCCTTTTTCTTTTAACCAAGAATCTAGGTCCTCATCAATCTTTCTTTTAAAATACATATCGAACCCACCAATAATAAATTCGGAGCGACTTTTCATTTTTTGCACATTAAAGGGGGAGTTGCAAGAAATTATGTGTTTTCTCCTTTCAGCCACCGAATGTCTCTATTTGCGACATTCCTGGGCAAAGTGCAAGCTGAAAGAGGTCGCATTCACAAACGGCGTGCCGTTTGGAGACTATCGGTGTGAAAATTTTTGAATAGAAAAAGGAAGTGCGAAGCAAGATTTGCCTTTACTTTAAAGGGTGCTTTTACCAAGCGCAAAAGCAAGATAATAAGGTAGGGTCAAGATATTATTCTCATATCCGATATTGTAATCGCCAAATTTGATAAGTTTTGTGACGCCATAGTGATCAGGATGAGCCATAACCGTTTTGCTTGACTTCACGTTTCCACTTTTCTCTTTTGCTTCTATTAACGTTGAATAGCCACTATAAGAAATAACAAAGTCAATTTGAAGTCCACTAGTCTTCGCAAAATAATACAAAGGGATATTTGCCTTATAAAGAGAGTCCGCAACAGCGGCTTCAAAAAGCTCTCCTTTATTCATCCCTAATGTATCTCTCATCAAAGCACCAATCGTGTCGAAACCGCATAGGGTCGTTGCGATGCCGATGTCCGCGTAATAAAGCTTAAAATCGGATTCTTTTTTTCGAATTGCTAACGGCAAAGATGGGTTTTCAACATTATTGACCTTAAAAGCGACAGAAGCGTTCAACAAATAGTCAACGGTATCATTCCTTTGACTACTATTTCCGCTAATTTTAGATACAACGAATTGTTTGTTGCCATTTGAGGCAAAAGAAAGTATCAAATCGAAGGCTTTTTGAATTCTCGATATTTCCGTCGCTGTATAAAGAGGCTTATTATTTTCGTTCTTTCTTTTTGTTGGGTCACCTTTGATATCAAATATGAGACTCTTATTTTTCTTGAACGCGGTAGAAAAACTATTGGTTTCGATAAATTTGCTTATGGTTTCAGGGTAACCGCCAACACACATATATTCCTTAAAAAGAGCCCTTAATTTCTCATGAATGGCATTGGGTATCTTTTCTTTTTTCCAAAAATATTCCAGCAATTCGTCAATTTGTTCTTCCTTATATCCTTTCGCCCAAAGGAATTCTTCAAAATCCATAGTTTTCATGCAAAAGATATCTTCCGCACCACTAGGCATAGGCGCCGTATCGTTACCGTTCTGGCTTAGATTAAGGCCAATATATGATCCGCTCGCGATAACTTCAAATCGCCCATCTTCTTTAAAGCTTTTCAAAGAAAGCCGCGCGCGAGGGCAATCTTGTATTTCATCCAAAACGATGATGGTTTTTCCTGGTACAAACTTAAAATTAACAAATAGATAGGAAAGCTTCTTAATAATTTCATCTACTTCCAAAGAGCCATCGAACGCACTTGAGGCTTCTGGCGCATTCCAAAAGTTCACAAATTTATGTATTCAAAATTCTTTGTAGCGAATTCTCGAATACTACTTGATTTGCCACATTGCCTAATTCCGTAGACAAGTGCAGGAGAATGCCCTTTTGATTTCAGCCAATCTAATAGTTCTTTATCAATTTTTCTTTTTAGATATGCACCCATATTCTTGCCTCACTGCACTCCTTTACACCAAAATTCAAGTGAGTTTTTTGAGAGTCTGCACCAAATTTAAAGCGAGTTTTATATGTATCCGCACCAATAAAGAAAAGTGGACACAGGCGATTTTTCGGCCTTTTCGTGTCCACTTTAAAGTAGAATTATAAAGGAAAGCTAAGCCGCGTAGACTTTATAAAGAAGGTAGTTCCTAACTCTTTTCGGAAGAATATGATAAATAAATGCCAATAACTTATCTTTCGCGCCGATCGAGCGAGAATAAGGAAGGCGTTTCTTTTTGGATATCAAGAAGGCGCGTCTAGCGATTTTCTTAGGATCAATCCCGCCTTGTTCATCTTTTGCGACACTCGCTAAGCAGTGATCAAAAGCTTTTTGGTAAGGGCTAGTTTCACTAAGGCGATCTTTTTCGCGATTCTTGGTGAAGTTCGTTTTTGCATCCCCAGGCTTAATCGAGCAGATTTGAATATGATAAGGATAGACTTCCGCACGCAAGGAATCGAAAAGCATATCCATCGCGCATTTGCTCGCACTATAGAAACCTTGGAAAGGAAGAGGGATCACTCCCCCGATAGAAGAAGTGTTAATGATTTTCCCGCTCATTTGCTTTCGCATATAAGGAAGCACGGCTTTCGCCATCAAAAACGCGCCGAAGAAACTGACATCGACTTGTTTCTTGGCTTTTTCTAATGGGGTTTCTTCCAATGGACCAAAAATACCAAAGCCGGCATTATTCATCAAAACGTCAATTCTTCCGTATTTCTTGATGACGTTTCCCACAACAAGATTGCAATCGCTTTCGTTAGAGACATCACCCATTTGGTGATAGACCCCTTCCATTTGAAATTCTTGATTGGAGAATCCGCAGACTTTATCGCCATTCGCTAGAAATAGCTTTGCCATCTCTAGACCAAACCCAGATGATTCACCCGTAATTAGCACGACTCTTCCACTCTTTTTATTTTGCATACAGCACTCCCTAAAGCAATGATCCGCTTCAATTATAGCGCGGATATTTTTGAGGGATTAAAGTTCTAGTAAAATGATAAAAATATGAGAAATTGCGCAGCATAAATCACATATCAATAAAAGCAGTTAGAACCATAGCAATGACCATATTATCGCTTTTGTCCACTCTTGCCATTTAGCAAAAAGTTCTTCACCAAGTCATAGTTATTAATGTCTTTCGTTAAGCCGTTCGCATAAGCGATTGCAACATATACAACAGTCGAAAAATAACGATAAATAACGTACGATTTGCCTTTTTCAGCGCAATTGATTCGGTCATTGAATTTGTTAACTGATTTCACGATAAGAGACGGATGTTCCATGATATTTCCTTCATTGAACTCTTCATAGTTTTTGTTAAGAAAATACAACATTAAACTATTGAAGTTATCACCGATAAATTTGTGTGTCTGCCCTTGGTAATGGTTATTAATTTCAGCTTTGTATTCGCTTAAACGGTAATATTTGGATTCGCCTCTATTATGATTATAATCCGCTACAACCTCTATACATGGGGAGCTTAAAAGAAGCATTCCAGTGGATTCATCAGAAAACCTTTTGAACATTTCTTCGATGTCATCGCAATCATTATGATCGACATCGTATATCAAAAATATCCCAGAAAAGAAGGCGTATGAATATGAGAAAGCTCTTTCGATTGACATTTCGTGTTCGTTAAATAGTTTCAAAAAATCATGGATTCGGTTTCTTGGCCCTTGGATGATGACGACGTTATTGCTGTTCAACCGATATTGAAATTTCTCGAATTGCCCAACCCCTTCTACGTCCATTTTCTCATCACTTATGATTGCATTAAAACCATATTTAGAGAACACATCGCCAAAGATGTTTTGTTCATCAACGCTGCCTTCAACGATTAATAGAATATTCTTAGGCATCTTCTTCTATTGCTCCATCAAAAAGCGACGATAAATACATCTTTTCGATATTGTTGACCTCCCTGATATTTGGATAGATTTTCGATAATCTATAGTAATTGGAAAAGCCTTTCGACCATTTAGCGAAATAAACTTGATCTGGCCTAAGCATTTGCAAGGCATAAGTATTATGCAAGGTGAGCACAACTTGAATGCGTTTTTCTCTAATCACTTTCAAGAACGATTGTATCGTCGATGGGTGAAGGGCTAAATCCGCTTCGTCGATGAAAACCGCTCCATTCTCTGGCATAGTGGCAATAATGGAAAGTAGCAAACTTTGGTTGTACATCCCCGTAGAAATCATTTGAAGAGGGATTTTCTTTTTAAAACCATCCTCATCAAAAACAAGATTATATTGAGAGGCGATTAGCCCATTAGGCATAAAGGCATCGTTCTTGGTTATCGTGTAGATGGGGAAGCTATCATATTCCTTTAAAAGCTTCTTCACCTCTTCCGACTTTTTGACGAGCAAGTCGTTGATATTCATATTATTGAATGTTTTTGACACAACAAACGAGCCACGGTTCATAAACGGAAGATTCACAAAAGTAAAAGAGCTAACATAAGCAAAAACTGACTGAATCGTCGTATCCATTATCTCCAAAGAAGCCAATATCCTCAAAAGCGGTACCAAAGGAGAATAGTCATTGATGTTTTTGTTTATACCTTTATAAGAATATTTCCTATTTTGCCTTGAAAAATAAACTTGATCATTTTTCTTCAGATATTCATCACTAATGTAGCCATCTCTTGACGTTTCCAAAAAATATTCAAACGAGTCATCATTAATATCGAAATCAACGCAAACGCTGCCTTTAATTTTGGATTTATCTTGCCGATTCCCTTGCAAATATTCTTGGAAAAGAAAATCATTCACCACAAAGGGAATTAATGCTTCCGCGGGGAAAAACATCATGGAAATGAAATAGCCAATCGCGGTTAAGACCGCGGATTTTCCACTTCCATTGTGGCCATAAATGGCAATGGGGTTCACAAGGCCCTCCATGACGTTTTCTTCTGCGAATTTGTAGTTGCCTTTTGCAAAATCAATCTCGCATTTCTCAATCGAGTTGATGTTCTTAATGACTATTTTCTTCAGCATGGTTTTTCTCCACTGTATATTTTCTACACCAATATGTTACCAATATATTAGACTGGTTTCATTAATTACTGTATATTTTCTACATTTAGTCCGCCAAAATAAAAAAACTATTCGTTAAGGTTTAAAAACCTAAACTAAAACGCGAAAAATCACATAGATAAGTTTCAAACAAAGCATTTCCTTTTTATTCATTATTTCACCGACTAAATCATACAAAAAGTACCAAGAAGATGGTTTCTTAATGCTATGTCATGAATCCTAAAATGCTTAAAAATGAAACTTTCTCAAGAATAGATGACTAACATTTTCTTATTGGATGTCGAACGATATTAATACATCAGGAATGCTCTAGGCTTAATAATGAATTTTCTTGAAATATTTAGTGGTTTTGACAACTAAAACCCCTTCAATGTTACAGTTTTGGCAAGTTCCCATTCAAAGTTACAGATCAAAATAAAAGAGCTGAATATGGACGCTAACCATTGTTCAACTCTTTTAGTAAATGTCTTATATAAATAGCTTTTTAAATGGTGAAGGATCTTTCATTAGGCTTTTAGATTGAGCGATTTCTCAATGAAATTGGCGACGAATTTCGCACCTTCAATAGATAGATGGACGCCATCGTCGTCTCTAAGCAATGTTTTGTATCCCTTGCTATAATTTTCAAATTCGTTTCTCAAATCAATCAATTTCAACCCGAGTTCCTTCGCGATTTTCCTTTGGATGGGATTTACTTCATTCTTTATGGTGTCGTTAGGTATCTTAAACTTATTTCCATCTACAGTTTTCGGAGAAGTCATGATGACGATTTCGCTCGTGGCAAATTTCTTTTGATAGTTGCTTATGAGCTTTTTGAATTCCGCTTCGTAGAAGTTTTTGGCGTTATCCCAGCCCGTCGCATCGTTTGTCCCGAGCATGATAAGGATGATGCCAGGCGAAAACTTAATGCTATCGAGGTAAGCGCCGGTTTTTTCGTATTTAAAGTTTTCCCCCAATCCGCCGTATCCGGTTATTTGAGCCCCGTTGGCGCCGAAATTGCCAACAACGTAATCGTAGCCCAAATCGCTTTGCAAATAGACTGGGTAGGATTCATCGTGCCAAGCATGCCCATAGGTGAGGCTATCGCCGATGCAGGCGATGCGTTTGGCCCTGCTTTTGCCGAAGAGCCAGCTCTCAAGAGAAGGGCTATTTTTGTCGCCTTCATGCTTAATGGCTTTGTCCCAAATGCCATGCCCCTCGTTCTCGTAGGAAACAAATTCGATCTCTTTGCTGCCGGCTTTTTTCAAAAGATCAACCATCTCGCTTGTCCCAGAATAAGGAACGCTCGTGTCTTTCGTACCGTGGAAAGTATAGATCGGGAAATCCTTCAAGAGGTCTATCGCGTCTTTTGGGCCGCCGCCGCAAATAGGCACGGCCGCGGCGAAGATGTCCTTATGCCTCGCGATGATATCCCAGGCGCCGAATCCGCCCATCGAAAGGCCCACAACGTAAACCCGGTTCGCGTCAACGTATTCATAGTCTCTATATTTCTCGACGAGAGAGACAACGCTTTTCATGACGCTTGACTCTTGGACTTTCTTCGATTCGTAATTCCCATTCTCCCAAGGGGTATCAACCCATTGGGACGAAGAAGGGCACTGAGGCGCTAATACGACGCTATCCATGAAGAGGCTTTTGGAGCCGGGCTTCACTACCTCCTTTATCGCGTTCTTGAGTTGGGAAACGTTGTCGTTCCCCCGCTCGCCCGCGCCATGGAGGAATAAAACCAAAGGCACTTTCTCATCGTCGGCGATATCCGGCAGATACTCGCAGTAGTTCAAGCCACTCTCCGATTTCGCCACGAAAAGCGATTTAGACTTAATCACGGTGTCTTTCTCGCTAATTTCCTTGGAGCCGTTTTGATCAAGGAAAAGCCTTTTGCACACCGTGCATTCGTAATAAGCGATATGCCCCTCCTTGACTTCGCCCGGTTCAACTTTGTCTATGAATTTCAAGCTATGTGAGGTGTGCTCTGAACTGACGCTAGAGTTTGTCGAGCCACCACTTGAAGATAAACCCGTATTAATGTTGCACCCGCTCAAAAGTAATAGTGGTAACAAAAGATATATTCTGTTTTTCATATTTCTCCCAATTAAATAGAAGGGCATCCTAAAGCCAATTCAGTTTTAGAGCACATCCCTTTCTTTAGCTTTGTGTTCAAGCAAAGCGCTTAGGCATTTGCAAAGATTGATTGATCATAGCTTACTTCATACGTGAAGTTACCTTTGCCATCATGAGCAAATACCTCAAGATAAAGTTTGCCCTTCAAGAAGAAGATGTTTTTGACGTTGAACTTCTTGAATTCGCCAGCCCCATCAACCTTTCCGTTCAATGGCACGGTGGCTAGTCCGACTTCGTTTCCATCCCAATCGAAGGCTCTGATTTTCGCATTATATAAGCCATCTTGGGTATAAAGCATATAGATGTAGTTCCCATCGGTGGTAAGTTGCATATTTAAGACAGTGCCATCGACGCTTGTATCTTTATCTGGCTGTTTGTTACCGAAAGTTTTTCCAGTCAAATTTCCATCTTCGTCAGCGAAATAGAATTTATTGCCATCGAAGAACACGTATTTTTTATAGACATCGCTATAAGTTCCGTAGATTGCCGGAGCGTCTGTGCCCTTGACCGTCAGATCTTCGCCTTGAATCACATTAAGGGTATCTGCATCAAAGAAAGTGATTGTCGCATTTCTATTGTTGAATACGCCTAATTTCCCGTCTTTGGTAAAGATAGTTGTGGCCTTGACCCACTCTGGGTCTTGCTTATCTTGAGTAATTAATTCGAATACTTTGGATTGTTCCTTGATAGTGACTCCAGTGGCGCTGACTTCAAGCTGAGCAACCATCGCGGCTTGTGAACCGCCATTGATTGAGACCGTTGCATACACGTTTCCATTCAAAGTTACTGTAGAATCGATGATGCCTTCTTTGTTTTCGCCTTTATATGGCACTTTGATTTTATAGCCTTCGCTATTGAGAAGTTTACTTGTGTAGCTAGGATTTTTCCCTTCGTTAGACGCTTTCCCGATATATCCCCCTAATGTGGCGGAGTCAAAGTGCTTGGCAAAATTAGGATTGAACGCCGCAGACGAAATGAAGAAACCGTCGTTAGAAATTTTTGCGCACATCAAATAAGTTTCGTCGCCATTCAGAATCAATTGGTAAGCGCGGCTTTCCCAACCTGCTCCAAAATTCCAATATTTCCAGTTATCATTTTCTGGCATATTCGTGTAATCGAATTTATATTTCTGGCCTTCAGGAGTGTGATAGACTTCATTGCCTTCCCAATCATATACGAGGGTCCTAAAATCATAATTTTGTTTGTTACCAGGTTCTTCGCTTTCGCCATATTGGGCTATAACGATGATGTAATCGTCGTTACCGCTAAGATCAGTGATGCCTTCATGTTTCGTTAAGTTTCCCCAGCTTTGGAATTTGCCAATGAAGTTCTCTTTGAGCACATTTCCGTTTTCATCCAAAAGCCATGTTGTATTACCATCATAAGCAGCGAATTTCCTTAACGTTTTGTTAAAGGTCAAACCTTTGACTACTAATTGCCAGGGGAATTGCAAGCTTATCTTGCCAGTCTCTTTCAAAGTGTTTTTGCTATAAATAGTAACCTCTTGCACTTCTGAACCAGCAACATCTGCCCTTACTAAGCCTAATTTGTCATCTCCTAAATCCACAATGCTTCCTAGACTTCCCCAGTCGGCTTTGTGCTCAGGAATAACGAGATTGCTCTTCACCTCTTTCATGGTACTAAAATCAAATTTTACAAGAGCCGCTTTCTTTCCTTCGTAAGCCCCTAAGAAAGAATAGAGATATCCATTGTCTATAAAAGAAGAATAAGGAATCTTCAAATCACCACTATCATCTTTGAAGAAGCTATAGTTTTTGATGGAATAGAACTGAGCATCAGCCATTTTATCTTTTTTGGCTAATTCATGCCCCTCAAGATAGGAAGGGAAAGTGTATTCTGGCACCTCGCCTAAACTTGTTAAGTTGATACTTCTAATTGATACTTCTTCTGCATAATCGCTAAGTAAGACAATTTCGACTTTGTTTTCCCCTTCAACAATGTTCACGTTTCTTAAGAATATTTTTTGATAGGCGTTCTTTACTTTGGTTTCGTCGGAACTACTAACTTGTTTGGCGGTGGTTTCGCTATCGATAGTCTTACTAAGGCCATTGACTTTTAAATTGATGGCTTTGTTTAGCGCTATCGCTTTAGAAACATAGCTATCACCCTCTTTTTCGTAAGAAGAGGCCAAATCAATGGAAACATCAGCCGTAGTGAAAGAAGCTGAATTGAATTTGAAAGCGATGCTTCTATTTTCTTCGGCTGCACCGCTAATCAAAACGTTTTCGGTTTTAGGGCTTTCGGCAATCGAACTATTTTCATCAACCACATATACTGGAGCCGATTCTTTCTTGAAGCCATTAAGCGTTAAGGAAGGATCGTCAGCGTTTAATTCTTTCGCCGTCTTCACTTTAACGAAGAGTTCGTCCACGCTCTTTTCGTTTTCGACTTTGATTTTCGTCTCTAAATCGGAACCAAACGAAACGGTTTTACTATCATCTTCGATAGTGATTTTATCTTCGCTCATCAATCTCTTATTACCAGAAGAATATCTGGCGACAATTTTTAAAGAGGATGAATCGGAGTTAGAAAGTTTTTCGCCATCCTTTAACAAGAGGTTCCCTTCATCTACGTCATAAGAGAGGATATCCCCTTCGTTATATTCTTCTTCTTTGACAACGGTTATTGGGAATATTCCCTTGATATCCTTGTTATTTCTAAGAGAGACAGCGCCTTCGCTATCCCCAACTTTAAGAGGATTTTCACCTGCAACAACGTCTGAAATATTCACATCGCACGGAGTTCCGTCGTTGTTAATGCCTTCAACTTTGATTCCTTGAATATCAAGTTTTTCGCCTTCCTTATAATAAATGATATAAGGATTCTCAGTAACTTTTAGTTTGCTTATCGCAACCGGGGCTAAAACTACGTCGAAATCAAATGTCTTGTCTTTATAGGTGAACTTGATAATGCCACCATCTTCTACGAAATCCGAAGGAACCTCCATTTCGACTTGGTCGTCATATAGTCGCTCTTCAATCTCTTCTTCGCCTTTTTTATAGTGGGCATAAACTTCGAAATCATCGAATTTAGGGATGGCTCTGCCATTATCGTAATAGCCTAGGCCATCCTTTAATTTAGCCGTGATTTTTTCTAATATAAGCTCTTTGTTTTGATTTTCACTATTGTTGCTGCTACTTGCTTGAGTGTTATTAGAATCAGTCTTCCCATTATTAGCTATTCCATTAAGATAATTCGTATAGCTAGTCCAAGCGTATAATGGAATGGACCCAGCTACAAAAATCCCTGCGCACGCAATAGAAATCAAAGATATTAGTTTTACTTTTTTCATAATTGTATCTCGTCCTTTGAAATGTTATCCAATGTTTCATGCCAATTAATCGACGCGGTTACTTTTATTGCCACCATTATGGGAAGAATTTGCATCTTTCTTCCTCTTATTAAACAAACCGGCTATTGGCTCCCAAAATACAGCAACACCCCAGAAAACAACACCGAATCCAACCAAAACATCGAGAGCATACAAAGTCGGTTTCCACCAATTGAATGGCTCAATCTTTTTAGTCATGATGATTTGTGATTCTTGGTCAGCACTAGCGTTATAAGTGGAGTTAAGATAAAGCACTCTAAGCCACGCATAGATGGAATGGTGCATCGCTTCCCTCATGGCGTATTGCAATCTCTTAGGCCCAGTTTCAGAGTAATCAAAACCATAGCCTGGATTAAAGCTCACAGCCATGCCCAAATCTTGGCCCGCTCTCAAAGCTTGGTCAAGGACCATGAAGTCGGCGCTAACCTCACCAGAATAATCGGATATTATGCGTCCTTTATAAGCCCACTCTCCTCTTGCAACCACCGTGTTAAGCGCGATGCTTCCGCCGCTATAAATCGCACCAACTCTGTTATAAGTCGTCATTAATCCAACGGCGCCAGCTCTTTGAACGGCCCATTGGAAGGGCTTGAGATATACTTCTCTTAAGGCTTGCTCTGTAAGCCAATTGAAAAGCCTATGCCTATGCTCTTCGGTATCGTTGCAGACAAAGTGCTTGATGCTTGGATAAACACCGGCATTTTGCATTCCCTTAACCGTTTCGACTAACATGTAGCTAGAAAGAACGGGACATTCAGAGTAATATTCAAAGTTTCTGCTTCCTAGTGGGGTTCTATGAATATTTGCGCCTGGTCCCCAAGAGCCAGCGATATTTAGCTTATTGGCTTCGTTCCCATAAGATAAGCCAAAGGAATAGGCAAGGACTTTTGACCAAGTCTGAGCGATCACCATTTCATTAGGGTATCCAGTCCCCCTAGGGAAGCCATCATTAAAGCCAGCGATTTGAGCTGGGCCATCGTATTCTTTATTGGAAGGCATGCCGATACTATCTAATTTAGGAGTTCCGTAAGAGTTTTGAATGAATTTATTCGCCTCTTCGGTCGTAAGCTGATTTAAAACTTCTTGCCACAATGGATCGTCATAGTCAGCGCCTAGTTTTTTGCCAACTTCCGTAAGGCCTACGCTCGCATCGTATATTTTGCGGTTCGTGTCTTTGCTGCCCCATTTGAAATCGGGAATTTCAAGCGCTTTCCCATCGTAATCCACGGTTGCGTTATCCCATTCAGTCCCTTTGTTCTTGTCCCAGGAAACGTATTTCTTTAGCTCATCGGACATTTTTCTATTTTCAGGCCTACTCATTTCGAAAGGATTAGGGAA
>DHKP01000015.1:0-33450 GCA_002404865.1 Caryophanales bacterium UBA4691
CGGCCGAATCCGTTAATAGCTAGTTTAATTGACATTTAATGATGTCCTCCTTGTATAAACCGCAATTGAAATAATACAACCTTCTATAAGAAGAAAAAAGAGAATTACTGAAAAAATACCGGTATAACGTATCAAAAGTTATTCTTAAGTCTTTTTTTGGAAACGTTTAAATCGAAAAATCATTATTTAATGGGCTTAGCAATATCAAAGAAGTTGCTCCAAAGGAACCACCCCGCGAAAAAGCTCTTCAATGGTGAGGTCTAAGGCAATTGCGATTTTGTTTAACACTTTTACCGTGGGATTGCGCTTACCTTTTTCTAATTCGCTAAGGTAACTTTTCGCTACGCCGCTAGATAAAGCAAGAGCTAGTTGGCTCATCCCTTTTTCTTTCCTTAAATAAGCAACGCGCTTACCAAGCTGAGCCAAAATATCTAAAGAGTCATCGTTTTTCATGGGTAATAGCCTCTAAATAAGATTGATGAAGAAAGCGAAATAGGTGATTGATATTGCTTTTTGAGACGGTTGTGGCAAGCTCTTCGCTCAAATAAGCGCTCAATTCCTCATAAGAAGCGTCAGGATAACGAAGGCGGAAAGAGCAAAGGAGAGACAGTTTAGGATTCGAGAAGCATTCTAACCCTCCATGCTCTTTTAAATATTCGATTTCCTTTGTTTGTCTTTCGCTCGTTTTGACAAGCTTCCCCATATTCGCGGAGTCTAGGTTATTCAAACGATTGGTTTGATTCGCGAAATCGCGGTCAATCCTCACGTTTTCAAAATGCAAACAGGATTCTTTTGCCCCTACTAGAATCAAAAAATCGCTTATTTCATCGCTCCGTTTTAGGTAAATGACGGATTCGTTTCTTCGTTTCACGACCTTAGAATGGAAGGAATGCGAAACGATTTTGTTCCATGCTTTCGATAGAGAGTGGGCGTATTCTTCGTCAAGCAAAGCAATTTCGAGGTGATAGGAAGCGCTTTTTGGATCATTGACGGAACCTGCCGCCAAAAAAGCGCCAGCCAAAAACGAAGCGCTTTGCTCATCGTTAACCATGGCGAATTTTGGAAGCTTATGGCTAAGAAGATCGATTCCCAAATCGTTTAAGATGTCCATGGCTTCGTCTTCGACAATAACGAGATAATTGATTCGCTTGAGAAAACCCGCGCTTCGAATATAAGCGAAGCGAACGTTGACGCCGTATAGTTCGTGCAAATACTCATAAATTAATTTTGCAATCGATGCTTTTTCGCTACGGCACTCAAGAACTTCTTTCCCTTTACCAAAACGAACGTGGCCATTAATTTTAATAAAGCTCGATAATAAGGACCTTTTATCGACGTCACTACGAAAAAAAGAAACAATTTCGTCTTTGACATTAGAAGCAAATGACTGAGTCCTATTTTCCATAGTGAGATAAATAAGAAATGACGCTACTAGAGGCAATAGCCCCATCGCTAGCGGCCGTAACGATTTGGCGAAGCTTCTTTTCGCGAATATCGCCAATCGCAAAAAGACCTTCTTCGCTACTACTCATTCCTTCATCAGTAACGATAAATCCATGATTGGTTTTTACTTCTAGGGGACTAAGGAAACTAATCGCGCTTTTTTCTTTGCTCAAAGGGAAAATCGCCGAAATCTCGATTGTGTTTTTATCGCCATCTAAAACATATTCAAGCGAATCCACATGATTTTCGCCATGGATTTTTAAAGACTTCGCACCTTTTATCATTTTAATCTTTGGGTTTTTTACCACCCCGTAATAAGGAGAGGATTCACTTATCGCTTTATCGAAAAATAGATAGACAACGCTTGCTAGAGACGAAAGATAAGCGGCTTCTATCAAAGCGTGCTCATCTTCGCCCACTACCGCCATCGGGCGGTTTAAGAAAAATCTCCCATCGCAAGTCGCGCAATAAGATACGCCCTTATGGATAAACTCTCTTTCGCCGGGGATAGAAGGAACGTTTGTAAGACCCGTTGCAACAATGACGGCTTTTGCTAAATAACTATCAGCATCGGTTTCGACTAAGAATAGGTCGTTTTCTTTTCTCACTAAAGAAACTGACCCATACTCAATAGAAACGTGAAATGTATTGACGCTCGCCAAAAAAGATTGGGCAAGAGCTAATCCGCTAGTTGCGGGAACGCCAGGATAATTGTTCACGAAAGGAATCGTAAGTAATTTCCCACCTGGCGCAGACTTATCTAGGACAATTACTTTTTTGTTTGCGCGCGATAAATATAAAGCAGCAGTTAGTCCTGCTGGACCCGCCCCGATAATCACAGTATCAATTTGCTTCATCGCTTTATCCAACCTTCGTTTATTGTTAAAGAAAAGGAAGCGCTAAGCTTCCGTAGTTTTTTCATCTTTATCTTCATTTTTTGGCATAGGGGCCAAGGGCTTAATCGGACGATAGGTCAATAGATAATCAATTCCTAAAACCGCGCTCCAGCTACTAAAACCAATCAATAAGAAGAAGCCATAGCTCAAAGAATACGTGATAGGATTGCCTTCTAGCTCAACAGGGAGGCCTGGCGTATACCCTTTGCCAAATAAGAAGAAGCAAACTCCGACTATCAAAGAAATCGAACCACAAATTGCAGCGATTTTAGAATATTTCTCGTTCTTTTTCATAATGAGGATGCTAGAGGCAGCCATTACTAACGCGCCAACGATCATAAAGATGAAACCGGTCAGCAATAACGGGGCCTTATTCGAGAAAAGCACTTCAAAACCCATATACGTTTCTAAAAGCTTCGCGTCATTATGGCCGTTAGTGTATCCTCCGCTGAGAGAAGGTAAGAAAAGGAAGAAAATCGCACACAAAGTGATGCAACTAGAAACAAGCGGCAAAACGTAGGGTTTATGTTTCTCGTTTTTCTTATAGTAATCATAAAAATGGAAATACGTGCACATCGCTAGTCCAATGACGATATAGATAAGAGAATTGCAAACGCTCCAGGCATTATCGGCTCCCATATTGAAGGAAGAATTTCTCATTGGCTCCATAATGACACGGACAATTCCATACCAAATGAAATAGAAACCGGCAAGATCCCCTTTAACAAGATATTTCTTTAAGCCTTTGCCCAAAGCATAAACAATAAGGAAATAGCCAGCGATATTAAGTAGACTCTCAATCAAAAACAGAGGGACATTAATCATATTTGCTGCTAGGAATTGGCCAGTATATCCATCGAAATGCATCTGATTTCTAATCCAGGAAGGAAGCCACATCCAAGCGGACTCATTCACGGTTTGGCCATAGACTTCGTTATTGAAGAAATTCCCCCAACGTCCGATTGCTTGAGCGATCAAAACCGTAGGAACGCAAGCATCTAGCGTAAAACGAGGATCACAATATTTTCTGGCAAATTTAATGAGCAAATATCCAGCCAAAACGCCTGCTACCGCCCCGCCAAGAATAGTCAATCCGCCATCCCAGATGGCAAAGGGATTGCTTTTCCCATTTGCGAATTCGCGTTCGAAATTGCCAACGACATACCACACACGCGCACCGATTATCCCGGCTGGGAAAGCGATAAGGATCACAATATCAAGAAGGCCGTGTCTACCATATTCTTTGAACATCGTGCGATCGGCAATCGCATAAGAAACTAGCGCCCCGCTTACGATAATGATGCCGTACCAGGCAACATGGAAATCGCCAGATTTAGCGCGATTTAAGGCGCTTACCCAATAAAAGCCGTCTTTCCCAATCGCAAAGCCACTGATTAAAGGATAATTGAGCCATGGCGATAACCCTTCCATGAAGGTTAGGAAACCCGCTATAACCAAAGCAATCGAAAAATAAAAGACAAAAGAGAGCTCTTTTGCAAAGATTTCCTCTTTCTTGCTCTTTTTTACCCGGATGATCGCACTAGAAATCAGTAAACTCGCGCTTGCTCCGAAAATGAATAGGCCAATCAAAAATAAAGCCATAAAAGTCGCACGATTATTAACCCATTCTTCATGGATAAGGTAAGTGCCTAGGCCCGCTAGAAGCGTAGAAACCCCAACTCCGATAGCAAGGGAATAATATCGTTTTCGCTCTATGCTAGAAAACGTCTTGCACCCTAGATTAGAAACGAAAGAATGAACGAATTTCCCTAAATAGAAGGCAATCGCCGCCACGCCGAGCAAACCGGCGATCTGTAAAATAATTCCAAATGTCATCATAATAAATCTATTGTACTACTCGTATTGCCCTTTGTCTTTCGCCTCTTGAAGAACCTTCTTTAAGTATTGCCCAGTGTAAGAATTTGCCACTTCGCTCACTTCTTCAGGCGTTCCCGTAGCGATAATGTTTCCTCCACGATTTCCGCCTTCTGGCCCGATGTCAATAATATAGTCAGCCACTTTGATTACGTCTAAGTTATGCTCGATAACAATTACTGTGTCACCATGATCGACAATCGAAGAAAGCACACGGATAAGGCGTTTAACATCGTCAGTATGCAGTCCTGTCGTTGGCTCATCGAGAACATAAACGGTTTTCCCGGTTGGGCGACGTTGGAGTTCGTTAGCAAGTTTAACGCGTTCCGCCTCTCCGCCAGATAAAGTGGTAGCTGCTTGGCCTAGCTTAATGTAACCCAAGCCAACATCGTATAAAGTTTTAATGGAATGATAGATTTTTGGGCGATTTTCAAAGAAATGCATCGCGTCTTCCACTCGCATCTCTAAAACATCGTAAATCGATTTTCCTTTGTATAGACAAGAAAGCGTTTCTTCGTTATAGCGTTTTCCATCGCACTCATCGCATTTAACATAAACATCAGGAAGGAAATTCATCGGAACGTAAGTCACCCCGGCCCCTTGGCATTTTTCGCATCTTCCCCCGGGAACATTAAAAGAGAATCTTCCTTTATCAAAGCCTCTCGCTCGCGCTTCTTCGGTCTCTGCAAATAAAGCGCGGATATCATCGAATACCTTAACGTAGGTTGCAGGGTTGCTCCGAGGCGTTCTTCCGATTGGCTCTTGCGAAATATTCACAAGTTTATCGATATTTTCTAAGCCAGTAATCGAAGAATATTCGCCAGGGAAAGTTTCTGCCCCGCTTAATTTCTTTTGAATCGCTTTGGTTAATGTTTCATTGATTAAAGAGGATTTCCCCGAGCCAGATACACCGGTAACGGCGATAAATTTTCCAAGCGGGAAAGCGACATTAATGTTTTTAAGGTTATGGCATTTTGCGCCTTTTAAGACAATTTTCTTGCCGTTTCCTTTCCTTCTTTTATTCGGAACAGAAATGTATTTTCGCCCTGAAAGGTAATCTCCAGTAATAGAATCCTTGCAATTCTCAACTTCTTTCTCTGTTCCACTCACGACAATTTGCCCGCCATGCACTCCAGCGCCAGGGCCAACATCGACCATGTAATCGCTCGCCCTCATCGTATCTTCATCGTGTTCAACTACGATTAATGTATTCCCTAAATCACGCATTTCTTTCAGCGTTTCGATTAATTTTGCATTATCGCGCTGATGCAAGCCGATAGAAGGCTCATCAAGAACGTACAGAACGCCCGAAAGACGGCTTCCGATTTGGGTAGCCAAACGAATTCTTTGGCTTTCTCCTCCAGATAGAGTCATCGCTAAACGCGATAAAGTCAAATAATCTAACCCGACATCGCTTAAAAATTTTGCGCGGTTATAGATTTCTTTGAGCACCAAATCGGCAATTTTTAATTGATTCTCGCTTAATGTTTCTTTTGCTTGATTCACCCAAGCGAGCAAACGATCAATAGGAAGGCAAGTTACCTCATAAATATTTAAGCCGTTTACCTTGACCGCAAGTGCTTTTTCATTTAAGCGAGCCCCATGGCAATGCTCGCAGACGCTATCGCGCATAAATGATTCATAGTAATCAAACATCCATTTCGATGTCGTGTTAGCATAAAGGCGCTCGATTTTGGTTTTCACTCCTTCCAAAACGCCGCGTTTATGCATAATATTTCCGCCGGAAGTGCGAATTTCTCTATTTACTTCGCACTCACTGCCGTAAAGGATGTAATGCTTTTGCTCCTTTGATAAATCTTTCCAAGGCACATCATAAGGAATGTGATAAGTATCCATCAAAATGCAAAAGTCTTGCCATTCGATATTGCTTGTGCCCACAACATTTTTGAAGTAGCGGATAGCGCCTTCATTGATAGTTTTGTTTGGGTCTGGAACAAGCAAATCTTCAGCTACCGAGCGGTTGATGCCTAAGCCTTTGCAAGCTTCGCAATACCCCAAGGGAGCGTTAAAGGAAAATAAGCGCGGCTCTAGTTTGGGGACGCTGAACCCGCATTCTGGGCAGGTGTGATTACTAGAGACAAGCCGCTCCCCTTCTTCTGAAAGAATGATGATTTCGCCATGTCCATGGTCTAAAGCGATAGCGACATCATCCGATACACGGCTACGAATATCTTCTTTCATGATGAGACGATCGATAACCAAGTCGATGTCGTGGCGTTTGTTTTTGTCCAAGTCAGTGACTTCGTCAAGTAGCTTAATCTCTTTATCTACTCTAACGCGCGCAAAACCTTGGCTCTTTAATTTATCGATAATAGCTTTTTGGGTTCCTTTTTCATGTTTTACAATCGGAGCAAGGAGCTGGATTTTTTCTCCTAACCTGTGTTTCATGATGATATCAGTGATTGCAGTCGGAGAAAAAGAGACAATCGGGATGTTATGCGTTGGGCAATAGGGAACTCCAACGCGTGCGAAAAGAAGTCTTAAAAAATCATAGATTTCGGTAACCGTTCCTACGGTTGACCGCGGATTATGAGAAGTTGTTTTTTGATCAATGGAGATGGCAGGAGATAATCCTTCAATGCTATCGACATCTGGCTTATCCACTCCCCCTAAAAATTGACGGGCATATGGGGAAAGGGATTCAACATACCTTCTTTGTCCTTCCGCATAGATCGTATCAAACGCGAGTGTGCTTTTTCCGCTTCCGCTTAATCCGGAAAAAACGGTAAGAGTATTCTTAGGAATGGTGACATCAACGTTTTTTAAATTATTTTCGCGAGCGCCTTTAACAATAATGTAATTTCTTGAATCCATACGGACTAAATTATAATGAGTATTTATAAAAACTCATTCAAGAAACTCTCTCAAAGTGGAATTTAGTTTTCTAATCGCTATAATAGTTTAGCGTTCGGGACGTAGCGCAACTTGGTAGCGCGCTTCCTTGGGGTGGAAGAGGTTGTGAGTTCAAATCTCATCGTTCCGACCATTCAATTTGAAATTTCCCCATGATTTACCTAAATCTATGGGGCTTTCTTTTAATTTGAATATTTCGAAATTGCTAGTTAAGGGGATATTTTTTTGAAATACGAAGAAAAATATACCGTTAAATGCCGTTTTCACGAGATAGATTTCTTTATCGCAAAGAAAAAAAGAAAGAAATCGCGTCAATAGAGAACGCGATTTCTAACTTTGAAAATGAATTAGAGGCCGAACTTTTTAACGGCTTCGTAACGTTGACGGGCGTATCTCTCGCATTTTGAGAGTAATTCGTCAGCGTGAGCAGGGTTAACAATTGGAAGCTGCGCGAATCTCGTTTCATGCATCACGAAGTCACGGAGATGTTCAAAATGTGGCTCTGGCGCGTCAAATTCAAGCGCTGGTTTCCCTTCTTCGAGTTTGCGCGGATCGTAACGGAATGGGACAAAGTAGCCGCACTCCACCGCATCCTTTTCCTCTTTGATGGAATTGACGAGCCCGCCTTTCACGCCATGGTTGATGCATGGGCAATAGCAAATAATGAGAGAAGGACCATTATAGGATTCTGCTTCCTTAAATGCTTGGATGGCTTTCATAGGATTTGCGCCTAACGCGATTTGAGCGACATAGACGTGACCATATGCCATAGCTAGAAGCGCAAGGTTCTTCTTCGCTTCTTTCTTTCCAGAGGCAGTGAACTTATTAATAGAGCCAGTTTGCGAGGATTTTGAAGCTTGGCCGCCGGTATTGCTATAGAGCTCAGTATCGAGGACCATCACATTGACATCTGCCTCATTGGCCAAAACGTGATCAAGTCCGCCATACCCGATGTCATAACTCCATCCATCCCCTCCAACAATCCACACGCTCTTATCGATTAAGTCACGCTCGTATTCTTTGAGTTCTTTGACCGCCTCGTTTTTGCTTTCGGAAACTAGTTTCATCAAAGTAGGAACAATGGTACGAATCACATCGCGATTCTTGATGTTATCAAGGTATTTCTTCGCTACTTCCTTGAGTTCGCTAGCAACCTCATTACTAGCGATCGCATTATTAAGGATGCGGATGATCTGCATCATTTTGTAATCGCTAGCGACTCTCATGCCAAAGCCATATTCGGCATTGTCTTCGAATAAGCTATTCGCCCAAGCCGGGCCATTGCCGTTTTTGTCTTTGACAAATGGGGTAAGAGGGGTTGAACCGCAATAAATGGAAGAGCATCCGGTCGCATTTGCCACAAGCATGTCTTTTCCGAATAGCTGCGAAAGCAAGCGATAATATGGGGTTTCTCCACAGCCTGCGCAAGCGCCGCTCACTTCCATATAGGGCATTAAGAAACCGACGCCTTTTGGAGAGGTAAGAGGGAATTTATCGCTCTTATAAGTGACATGCTTATAGCAATAATCAGCGCCTTCTTCTTGATCAAATTGGCTTCTAGCTTCCACCATCTTTAAGGCGAAATGGTCATTGCCAAGCCGCTTAGCGGTTTGATTCGCCATGCATTCGCTCGCGCATAAGCCGCATCCTACGCAGTTCTCGGTAGAAACTTGGATACGAAATTTTAATCCTTTTACGGCTGGACCGCCCATCGCGTCTTTTAAACCGGCTTTCACAATATCAGGCGCATTCTCCACTTCTTTTTCGTCAAGTAGGAACGGACGAATTGTCGCGTGAGGGCAAACAAAGGCGCATTGGTTGCATTCAATGCAATATTGCGGGTTCCATTCTGGAACGAGGGATGCGATAGCGCGCTTATCTAAGAATGTCGCGTTTGGCCTCATCGAACCATCGAGAAGATCGAATTGACGGAAGATGCTTGTTGGTAAATTATCGCCATCAAGCGCTCCCATGACATTGTAATATTCATCGCGATATTCATCGCCTGTTTCACTCTTCTTGCGCGCAACAGGCAAGTTAATCCAATTAGGGTCCACCTTGACTTCGCGTAAACCTTCTGCGCCAGCGTCAATCGCCTTGTAATTAAGCTCAACAACCGCTTGTCCTTTTTTCGCATAGCTTTTTTCCGCAAACTTTTTCATCCACTTTTGCGCTTCGCTATACGGCATGATTTGCTCGTTCAATTTGAAGAAAGAAGCCTGAAGTGTGGTATTTGTGTGACGCCCCATGCCGATTTCGGCAGCGATCTTATTCGCGTCAATCGCATAGAATTTGGCTTTCTTTTTCGCCAATAGATGTTTCATGCGGTTTGGCATGACTTTATAAAGCATCTCATCGCTCATGTCGGTATTAAGAAGGAAAGTCCCACCGACCTTTAAATTCTTGATGATATCGAATTGCATGATATAGCTATCTAAGCTACAAGAGATAAAATCGGCGTCTTTAACATAATATTCGCTATGAATTGGCGTTTTGCCAAAGCGAAGGTGGCTACGCGTGACGCCGCCGCTCTTCCTAGAATCATATTGGAAGTAGGCTTGAGCATATTGGTGAGTCGCGTCGCCGATAATCTTGATGGAACTCTTGTTCGCGCTGACCGTCCCATCGCTCCCTAAGCCATAGAACAAGCAAGAGGTGTAATCGTGATCGATAAGGAACTCTTCATCGACCGGGATAGATAGATGGGTGACATCATCGTGGATTCCGACCGTGAAACTTGTCCAATGGTCTTTATTATCGAGGAAATCGAAAACGCTCTTGATGTCTTTTGGTTGGGTGTCTTTGGAGCTAAGCCCATATCGCCCACCAAGCACTTCGATATCGCCACGCCCAGTTTGTTTCAAAGCGGCAACGACATCCAAATAAAGTGGTTCCCCCTCCGCACCATCTTCTTTGGTGCGGTCAAGGACGGCGATTTTTCTAACCGAAGCAGGAATCGCCTTAGAAAGGAGCTCTACGCTGAACGGGCGATAAAGATGAACTTTCACTAAGCCGACTTTTTCACCTTTTTTATTGAGAGCGTCAACGACTTCATTCGCCGTTTCGGTAACGCTGCCCATCGCAATGACGACTTTGGTTGCGTTAGGGTCGCCGCAATAAACGAATGGAGCGTAAAAGCGGCCCGTTAAGCGAGTTGCCTCCTCAAAATACTTCATCGCGACTTTAATCGCGTTTTTGTGATTGAGGTTTTGTGCCTCACGGGCTTGGAAATAGACATCATCGTTTTCTGCTCCGCCGCGTGTCACAGGATGGGTATGAGGATTAAGCGCGTTTGCTCTAAACGCCTCGACTTTATCCATTGGGAGGAGTTTTTTCCACTCTTCTTTGTCCACGAATTCGACGTTTTGAACTTCATGAGACGTTCTAAAGCCATCGAAGAAATGAATCACGGGGAGAGAAGAATCGATAGCGACAAGGTGAGCAACGGGGGCAAGGTCGGCGATTTCTTGGACCGAGCCTGAGCAAATCATCGTCGCGCCTGCTTGACGAACGGCATATACGTCAGCGTGATCGCCGAAAATAGATAAAGCGCGGGTCGCAAGACTACGCGCAGCGATATGGAGAACCGCAGGGAGCATCTCTCCAACCCACTTATAAACGTTAGGGATCATTAAGAGCAATCCTTGCGAAGCCGTATAGGTCGTTGCTAAGGCGCCCGCTTGCAAAGCACCATGAACTGCGCCAGAAGCGCCAGCTTCGCTTTGCATCTCCACGACCTTTACCGTCGAACCAAAGAAATTCTTTTCCCCTTTGCTTGCCAATACGTCAACGAGCTCGGCCATCGGAGAAGAAGGAGTAATCGGATAAATCGCCGCCACTTCCGAAAAGTAGTAGCTTTCCATAGCGGCCGCAGTATTGCCGTCCACGGATTGAAAAGTCTTTTTAATCTCAGACATTTTTATATGTCTCCTTATACGGGCTTAGTATAAGATTTTAAGCGCTTTCATTCAATTGTATTTTAAGAAAATGAGGGAGCGTCATTAATCATGAAAATTTTCTTGAAAGAACAGAAAAAGAACGCCAATGAATTCGATTCTCTCATCGCTATTGCCCCAAAAATAAAATGGACCGTTACCGCTTATCGCCGGTTTTTTGATGTTAGCTAACAAGATTTTTTACCATAAGCCTTTGCGAGCGAATGCCTTTAAAAACGGATTGAATCAACACACATCTTCGAAAATCAAAGGTCACTTAAGGATGTGAAAGAAGTTTTTCAATTAGGAAACGATAAAAGAATCCCCAATGCAAAAAAACTAAAAGCAAGAACGTCAATTGGCTTTTTTGCTTTTGAGTAGGCGCTTTGCTTTTCTACGTAATGATAATTCACGAATGACAAGTTTCTTAAGCAAGCGCATATCGTGATCGGAAAGGGAAATCGAGGTGTCGACTAGCCCCCCTGCATTCGTCATTTTCGCATAGACAAAACTCGCCACAGTGGGGTATTCCGCCATTTCTTTTTTGCGAACCACCTCATAGTGGCGGGGATTTTCTTTCCTTTTTTGTTCTTCTTTTTGGATCATTTCCTCAATCGCGGGAAGAAGGTCTTTCATATTTACGCTAGGATCCATCAGTAAAACGGGGTTAACTGAGGAAAGGTTATCCGCCAAAACATCTGGATAAACCCCGATCCCTTCTCCTAGCATATCAAGGGAAACATATTTTCTTTTGCTTTCTCTTTTCAAATAAGAAGCAGCTTTTTTAATATTGATTAACGTCACTCGTTTCATACGCGTTCCATTATATCGAGGATGGGCACGAATTTTTAGGGAGAAAAGAAAAATAGGCAATTAAGAAGAAAAATTATTATGGACAATAAAACCCTCCACTAAGCTAGTAGAGGGTTCTTTGCGATTTATTTCAGTTTCACCTTAATGGCGGGGCGAACTCCGTTATAGGTGTGGCTTAGCCACTCTCCATACGTTCCATCGCTATTGACGAGAATTACCTTTGTTTTCTCGTTGCCGCTGCTTCGAGTCGCCCACTGCGCTTTTTCTTCTGGCGGAAGTTCGCGATAGTTGATAACAAAGTCGGTTATAGCAGCGATACGATCCTCTTCTTTTGGAAGGTATTTGTCGCATTCCTCCTTGCTTAAAAAGAAGAATTTGTCGTTATATTGCGTATGCGGTTGAAGAATTGCTTCTTCCTCTTCGTTTAAGAAAAGGTCGCTGTCTTTGAAGCCGTTTCCAAAACCATAGTCGCCGCTATATTCCGTCTTCATGCTATTCAACCACGCCCGGTAATAGGAATGTTCGTATTCGTTTGGGCGGACCGCTTTCCCGTCAATCGTCCTATCGTCTAAGTTCCAAGAACAGAAATGGGTGTTGATCACTTTTTCCGTGAGGCAAATCGCTTCGTTATCGCTGATTTTTATTGTCTTCCAGCGAAGTGGCTCAAGCTTAAAGAAATAGTCTTTATTTACTATTACCTTGGTTTTTCCATCATGGAAATAGTGAGGTTTATCATAGCTAGCGTAAGCTTTCCCCCATCGAAGTTTACGGTAACGGAATCCACCGTATTCGTAATAACTGACTCTTTCTCTATTTTCATACACTTTCTTGCCTTTTTCTTCTATTTTCTTTGCAAGAAGGGGGTCGACGACCGCCGTCTGAGGATATAGTCCAAAATAATTGAAATCAAAATCTTCTTTTGTTTCCCATTTTGCGAGCAAGCTCGCGTGGTCTGGGATATTCCAAATGCCTTCTTTATCGATTTGCTTTCCATTGTAATACCAGCCAAGGAAACGGTGTTTGGAAGTATAATCGATTGGCTCTGGTAGTTCATATTTTTCTCCAAAAGTAACCATTAAAGGCTCTAAAGGGATATTAAGAGTGGCGTCGACAAAATTAAGATGGATATTACTCGCTACATAATCCGCGTACAAAGAGGTCGCAGCCAAAACAGATTGATTGGCAAAATCCCACTTTTTCGTAAGCTCCTCGTCAAGGAACCACCCTTTGATGTTTAACGTAGCGAAAGTCGGCTCTTCTACTTTCTCACCCATTTTCACATTGACGACCTTCAATAGCTCTTTGCCGCAAAAGAAATTGACAGGAAGGTGTTTGCATTCGAATTCACCAGCGTCAAGAATGGTTCCGTCGTTAAATTCAATAATAAGGTGACCGCGTTCATCGATACGGGTGGATTTAATCGTATTATCTTTCTTCCCTGGTTTTTTGTTAGGCTCTTTTGGGGAACCTGCCTTAACCCATTCAAAATAGGATAATTCACCACCTGCTTGGCGATAAATGACATAGGCTTGATATTTATTCTCAAAGTTATTCGGAGAAATAGAGCAACCCATCACCATAAATGATCCCATCATCGCAAGGACAAATAGTTTTAAATTCATTTTCTTCATAAAATAACTCCTTCTAATTTAAATTTAATCATTGTGCTTGCTCGAGCAGCAAAATCATAAATTAAAGCAAAAGGATATTGAAGCAAAAAATGCGATGTTTTCTATATTTTTTATGATTTTAATTTTTTTATTTATTCTTATTTTGAATTATTCTAATTAAATAAATTACAAAAATATAATTTTACTATTTAATTATTAAAATATCCGATAATAATTGTTTTTTTGGGAAACATTGCCCAAAATCCCTAAAACGAAATTTCACTTAATTAACATCTAATCTATTTAGCGAAAAGGAAAAATAGTATTTTTTTTGAAATTTCTTTAAATTTTTGAAAATTATTTTCCTTTTTAGCTCCAATTCAAAAACCCTAAGACAAACCAATATCGTAAGTCATTATCGATATTTAGACACTTATAACTATTTTGTTCATTTTTATTTTTATCCCGTTTTGTATCAGTAATTTAAAATGCCTAAGAAGGCGCAGCGACAAATCGTTCTATCTTCATTCTTAAGATTTTCTTCAACACATAGAGACATATTTGATTTTCATTTTGCCCAAGTAATCTCTATTTTGCAGCCGATTTTCCAAGAGCTCTTCCAGCTTTGCATCGGTCCACGTAACTTGCTAAAAATCACTTTTTTGAGCGATTCGCACCCTATAAACAGTTTGGTACCTACTTCATCTGGCGCCCCTAATATTGTCACCTCTACTAAAGACTCGCAGTTACGGAATATTTCGCTCCCTAATTCATCTACGCTGCTAGGGATGGTGATGGAGCGAAGAGATTTGCATTCTTGAAAAGCAGAATTTGAAATCCTTTCAACCGTATCAGGGATAACAATCTTCGTTAAATAAGAATTATAAGAAAAGGAATTCCTGCCAATCTCTACTACATTCTCCGGAACGACATATTCCTCCGCGCTTCTTCCGCTAGGATAAACGATGACTTTCCTTCCGTATCGCTCTTTCGGCGTTTCCTTTTCTTTTGAATAGAGGACTCCATCGATTGACTTAAATAGCGGATTGTTTTCATCCACCTCGATTGAATCTAACAATTTGCAGTCGCTAAAGGCACCATAACCAATAGAAGTGATTGTTGCGGGGATTTTGATCGATTTCAAAGAGAAACAATGCAAGAAAGCAAATTCCCTAATCGAAGTAACATCAGAGGGGATCAAAAATGAATCTGCGCGCTTTTTAGGCGGAAAGACCAATAATTCATTATCATCTTTTTTCTCTATATGGAACAAAACACCATCGATTGACTTATAGCGCTTATTTTGCGGAGACACGTAAATAGAAGTAAGGCTTTTTATCCCTTTAAACGCTTCAGATCCTATCTCTATTATGGTAGAAGGCAATGAAACGCTTTCAATAAATGAATTTCCGGAAAAAGCTTGATGCGCAATCTGTTTTACGGCAAGTCCTTTGTAGTGAGAAGGTATAACAAGCTTTCGCGCGTTTACGTATTTTTCATTAACATCGTCCTTAAACCCGGTTACCGTATAAAAACGATTGTTTTCGTATTTATCAAATTCCAATAATTCCTGCGATTCGCTTTTTTCTTCTATAGGAGGAGCAATTTCTCCGCTATTACCCCCTGAACTAGACCCACTAGAAGAGGAAGATTCTTGATTCCCATTAGAGGTCTCTATGGGGTAAGAAGAGGAATTCCTATCATGATTAGAATTAGAACTTTGTTGATTAGGTCGGCACCCTACTAAAAATAAAATTGGCAAAAACGGAAATAAATATATGTACATTTTTCTATTTTTCATCGTGTTCTTCTCGCTTTCACCATTACTTGTAATCCTATTCAAAAATAAAGGAAATGGAATTTCCTACACTAAAAAATAGAAATAACTCTACTCGCCATAGAGAAGATGGGCATGCTCATCTCTGGACTTATGGCTATCACTCATTTAGTTCGTCTTTGCGATGGCATTCACACGAAAAATGCCTTTTCCGGGTATCAAAATGAAAAAATTGTAAAAAAGATACCCTTAAACGCGATTTTTCTTCATAATAATGTTACTGGTGATGCATATGGAAGACAAAATTTTCATAAGAGAGAAATATCTGCAAAGAATTAGGCCTTTTTACCAAAGCGATATTGTCAAAGTGATTACAGGAATAAGAAGATGCGGTAAATCCTTCTTATTGAAATCAATCATTTCGGAATTGAAAAAATCTGCAGTTCCTGCCGATAGGATTATTTATCTGCCGCTTGATAGAAGAGGCTTTAAAATCATAAAAACGCCTGAACAGCTTGAAGCAAAAATCGAATCTTACATTAAAGATGAAGGAAAATATTATCTTTTTATTGATGAAGTGCAAAACGTTGAAGGTTTTGAATCAGTGATTTTGTCTTATCAAGAAGAAGGGTATTCCATTTTTCTAACTGGATCTAATTCCTATTTGCTGAGCGATGAAATTTCTACGAAATTGACTGGAAGGTATTTGACGTTTGAAACGTATCCATTGGATTTTAAAGAATATGTCGAAATGAAAAAGTTTTTAAGGAAGGATGTTGATGAGGACATTGATAAAGAGTTCAAGGAGTACGTTTTGAATGGGGGTTTCCCAAAATCTTTGGAATTCGATAGCATGTCGGCAAGACAATTTTATACACGAGAAATCGTTCAAGAAATTCTTAAAAAAGATGTGAAAAGTAGAAACAGGGTTTCAAATGTCGCGGTATTTGAAAGGGTTCAAAACTTTGTATTAAATAATTATTCGTCCGAAATAACGATATCAAATATAGTGGATGAGCTTACTAAGCATGGGATCAACACGAAACCATCTACAGTTAGAAAATATATAAATTATCTTGAGAGTGCGAAGATAATTTATGAGTGCAATAGATTTGACTTAAAGAGCAAAAAATCCCTTAAAAAGGAGAACAAATATTATCTAGCGGACTTGTCTTTGTATTTTTCCTTGAATACAAACAATCAGCTAAATTACGGGCCTTCATTGGAGAATGTTATCTATCTTTATCTTGCTAGTAATGGCTACCAAGTTAGCATAGGCAAAATTGGCAATTTAGAATGTGATTTTATCATTAGAAACAGTAACCAGGAATACGCATACATTCAGGTGACGTATACGCTTCAAGGCGAAGACGCTAAAGCGACAAACAAAATTAAAGAAAGAGAATATAGACCTTTCAGGTATATTCGTGATGGGTATCCAAGATACATTATTTCTTTAGATAAATATAGAGACCAACAAGAAGGCGCAAAACACATCAATGCCATTGATTTGATGTTAGGCAAAGAGCGCTTAATATAATATTGCACGCACATTAATATGGTTGCGGAAACGATTTGTTTAAGAAGACAAAGGAAAAGCAATTCTTTGTTTTTAAGAAGCAACCGAATCTATATTTTTGATAAATGGCGTTTCCGGGTATCAAAATGAAAAAATTGTAAAAAAGATACCCTTAAAAGGCATTTATCTTATTGAAAAGTGGGCTTTTGTTGTTCCTCTCGTGTTTATTGGGATCGCGAGGATATGTCTATCAAGGCGAACAGGATTTTTTATGATTGAGTCGTTAGATTTATCAAGATAAATTTCCGTCTTGGAAGGCATCAATTTAAGAAGCATAAAAAACAGATTGCCATGTTATCGCAGCATCTTATTGAAAAGCAAGGCGCACGAAGCGAAGGATTGATTTCTTTGCTGAGTGAGTGACCCATTGGATCGAAGACCAAGCGTTTTGTAGAAATAAGCTTTTCTCTTTTCGTACTCAATGAGATTCTCTTAAAGAGATTTAGATGTTTTCAATATGTCTGCCCATTCGAAAAGGAAAATTAACTCGAAAAAGAGCCATTTTTCATTAGAAAATCGAAGTTCTAGGGCGTTTTACTTAGTAAAGGGCATTGTCTCTGTCAAAAATCGTAAGTTCAATTAGATTCTTTAGATACCAGTTCTTGTTTTATCCGCATTCGGGGTACCTGGAATCGAACCTAGGCCTCGGGTTGAAATCCTCTAGTGACCTCCACCTATTCCAGAATCGAAAAGCCTCAACCTGCGTGAGGCTGAGGCTCTATTTTGACGGCTTTTGCCATCGTTTTAACTTCTCTACGCCCATGGTAATCACTATATCGCCATACATAGAAAGGAATAATCACTTAATGGTGATCCCTGAGGGACTCGAACCCGCGACCCGCTGATTAAGAGTCAGCTGCTCTACCAACTGAGCTAAGGGACCAGCGCGGACTATCATATACTAAAAGGGCAGTAACCGCAAGGAGTTTCTTATAAGGAGAATAGGGACGTTATTTAACGTTTTTGCCCTTATAGGAGCGAGGCTTAATCCTTGTTTTTATCTTCTACTTCCACAGCTTTTACTTCGGAATTGAGGAATAATTCTTCTCGCGATTTTTGGATGGAATCGTAATCGACTACATCATCGCTCTCTATCTCTTCCTTAGGGATAGAAACCTTGCCTTGATTTAAAAAATGGAGTTCTTCGTCTTGGCTATCAATAAAGATTTGACTATGCAATTTGTCCACAACAAGGGTTTTAGCGATACGGTCCTGAATCCCCCTGCGCAAATCGTCTTTCCCGACAATCATCAAAACATAATCAACCAAACATACGCCCGCGAAAGCGAAGAATAGATAAAATGGGGAAATTGGAGCGATGACGCATAAAGAGGTCAATAGGAACATAAAAGCACAACGAATCGCTTTTTCCTTCATTGTAACTTGATATCCTTCTTCATTAGCCAAACAAGTCTTAGAGACAAGTTTGCCAAGCGTCTCCCCGTTTTTCCGAATGAAAGGAATTAAAGCGAAGAAAGTGAAAGATAAAGGGAGATAGCAAATTAAGCGGATGGACCAGTTTGCCATCTTAGAGTGATTACTCAAAATGCGATAATAGTTTTGGTTAAGCAATATAGCATTCGCGCGATAAATCAAGGAATTAGTGTCACTATAGTAATAGGAATTTAGTTCGTTGATCAATTTGGCCTTTTCTCCATTAGAGCCATTGTCAATCACATTTTGGTATTTGTCTTGGAGAGATAAATCGAGTGTAACATCGACTTTCCCTTCCTCATTCAATGAGTAGCGATAATATTTGCTCTCGCCACAAAGCTTCTTATCATCCGACTTCAATGATTGCCCATTAATCGAATCAAAGCTTGGTAAGCCAAAAACAGTCGTATAAAGATAATCTTGTCCAGCGGCTTCACGGTTATCAACACGGCTGTCGTTTTTTAAGAAGGAGCAATAAAAATTCTTGATGGCTCGGTAATAGCTATCCTTATATAAAGAAGGAGGGTTATTTGCGTCCGAGGAGCGATTCATCACATTAGTCCCAATCACTTGAACCGACATTTTCTTATCATCGCCGTATTCAAATAATCCAGAATCCGTCACATAGGAGAAATAGTTCGTTGTGTCTTGCTTCGCGCCAAAAGCCTCCGTAAGCACATTCGCGCCCAAAGAATATAGAACCACGAGATATAAAACAAAAGTAATCCCGAAATCGAGAAGAAAACCCCCGACTCTTTTGCCGATTGAGGCAACTTGCACCGCTTCACTAATTTTTTTCATACAAAGGAAGTCTAACGAGAGTGGATGAAAAAATCCATAAGTTCATATTATTAGCGAATCATCGTCGCTTCATAGCATAATGAGAAATAAGCAAACATGACACCCAATAATAAGGATATCCCCCCAATGATCAATAATTCATAATGAATTGGCTTTGAATTTGCTCGTTTCTTGCTCACGTAATCATAATAACTGCCTACAAAATAATTCTTCTTGGTGCGAAAAAGAGATGACCATATTTTCTTAACGCTATAGCTAAGCAAATCAAAAGCCCCTTTTTCGCTAACCCAAATTAATAGCCAAAAAAGAATGGGGACAGCTCCTCCTACAAAGAAGGAATCACTTAAAACGCGTAATTTATGCAAGGATAACGATATATGCCTAGAGCCAAAAGCCTCTAAACAAAACGTAAAAGTGAATAAAGAAGCCACGAATAAAAAGGAAAGCAATAAACGAAGCGATAGCTTATGAAGATACTCTCGCCGTTCTTTTTTGTTTAACGATATGCACTGATTTATTTTCATGATGATTCTCCTTAGCTAAATGCTTTTTGTAGGAAAGGAACTCTTCTTTGCTACAAAGCACAAAATGCCCTTCCTTCACTTCCTGAAGCTTTGGTTTTTCTTTTTCGTAATGATGCTCAAGGCTAGATGATACATAGTCGATTCGTTTTCGTTTCTTCTCATAAGAAGGATCAGGGAGAGGGATCGCGCTAAGCAAGGAGCGAGTATACGGATGAAGAGGGTGAAGAAATAGCTCATCGCTAGTTGCAATTTCCACGATATTCCCAAAATACATCACGGCGATTCTATCGCAAAAATACTTCACGACGCTTAAATCGTGAGCGATAAAAAGAATCGATAAATGCAATTCTTTCTTTAAATCGTTAAGAAGATTAATCACTTGGGCTTGTATCGAGACATCAAGCGCGCTCACCGGTTCATCGCAAATTAATAGGCGTGGTTCCATCATAAGTGCCCTAGCAATGCCGATTCTTTGCCTTTGGCCCCCGCTAAATTCATGAGGGTAACGCGATGCCATTTCTTCTTGCAAACCGACTTTTAGAAGGGCTTCTTTCACCTTGCTATCAATAACATCCTTTTTGTGAATTCCTTGAATCCGTAATCCTTCAGCGATAATCTCTCGAATCGTCATCCGCGGGTCAAGAGAAGCAATCGGGTCTTGGAAGACCATTTGAATTTGACTTGTAATTTTACTTTTCGAAGCAATGTATCGCTCCTTTAAGTAAATTAATTGTTCTTTTACCTTAGCCAAAAAGGAGGCTTTTTCCGCTTTTAAAGCCTCGCGCTTTGCTTGATGCTTTGCTTTTGCTTTTTCGATCGCCTTTTGCGCAAATGGCTTATTGCAATGCTTGTTATCATAATGAGCTAGGCGAATGGCTTGACGCTGCTCTTTTATTAGGTCAAGAAGCTCTTCTTTTAGTTTTTTGATTTTGTCGTCAAACTCCTTTTTTAGTTTGTCTCTTTCCGCTTTTGCGTCTTCATCGTCTTTACTCGTAAATTCACGGAGCGATTCTTTCTTTTTTTCTTTTAAAGACCGGATTTCTTCATGATAACGAATGGATTTCCATTTGATTTCTTTTTCGTTATAGCGGGTTCCTGCAGAGATTCTCACCCCGTCAAAATAAACTGAGCCGCTCGTAATATCATAAAGACGAACGATGCTTCTTCCCGTTGTTGTCTTCCCGCATCCTGATTCTCCCACTAAGCCGAATGCCTCCCCTTCATAGATATCAAAAGAGACGCCATGAACGGCTTTGTTATATTTATAAGCCCCGCTACCAAAGCGAAAGTATTGCTTTAAATTATAAATGGAAAGCAAAGGCCTATTTTCTTGTGGTAAAGAATTATTGCTTTTTGGAGATGTTTTTATGCTTCTTTTCATTGCTTTTCTCCTTTCTAAGGGTAAGCTCGCGCTCATTTAATTTCTTAAATCTAGCGATACGGTCGGTGACGGATTTTGGAGGATCCACCTGAGGTGCCCTACTATCGAGCAACCACGTTGCTGCTTCATGCGTTTTAGAGATAATAAAGAAAGGCGGCTCTTCCTCAAAATCAATCTCTAAGGCGTATTTATTGCGGCTAGCGAAGGCATCTCCTTTTGGAGGGACGATCATACTAGGAGGCCTACCAGGTATCGAATCGAGGCGATTTTTGGTTGCTAAATCAGGAAGGGACGATAATAAAGCCCAAGTGTAGGGATGAGCGGGATGATAGAAAATATCTTCTGCCGTCCCTCTTTCCACGATCTTTCCGGCGTAGAGAATCGCAATATCATCCGCGATATTCGCAACCACTCCTAAGTTATGCGTGATAAAGATAACGGATAGTTTTCTCTTCTTCTTTAAATCATTAATTAAATCAAGAATCTGGGCTTGAATCGTGACATCTAGCGCGGTAGTCGGCTCATCGCAAATTAGAATTTCAGGATCGCTAGATAAAGCAATGGATATAACAACGCGCTGCCTCATGCCGCCCGATAGCTGAAAGGGATATTGCTCCATCCGTTTCTCTGGCTCTTTAATTCCGACTTCGCTTAATAATTCGATCGCTTTTTCCGTAAGCCCTTTTTTGTCGATTTTCTTTTTTGCATTATGAAGCGCTTTAAAATAAGAGCCTACGAGGTCTTGCGCTTGACTAGTTACATCAGCCTTTTCTTTAAAAGAATAGCGATGCTCCAAATGAGATATAAAAGAAGAAAGGTATTCTTTAGCACGTCGGCTTATCGCGGAAGATGAATCATCGATTTCACTTGCGTAAGCCATGTTCTTGCTTAAATCCATCTCCTTCGCTTTCTTGCCTTTTTGACGGCGTTTTTCATTTTTTAAAGCAAGTTTTGCGGCGATTTTCTCTCGTTTTAAGGCTTTTTTATATTCACGAAAGTAATAATGCATCGTTAAAACAAAAGTAAAAACAAAATCGTCTTTCGTTTCACTGAGGCGGTTCTCGATTCCTTTGTTCATTTTTTTAAGGATCGGAAGCTCTTTTTTAAAACCTAAAAAGGCGTGATTCTCCTCTAAAAAGACTCCGCTATTTAAAAGACGTTTTAATTCATCGCGGTAGCTTGAGGCATTATAAAGAATCTCCTTACGAACTCGTTCGACGGTTTTTTTCGCTAGAGGGAGAAGCGCGCTTTGGTCTATCTCCCCTTTTTCATAGTGGATTAAAATGCCTTTAGACTCTGGATTGTCTTTGAGCAAAGCTTTCTTTAGATAGAGGGCTCGCGCGCGGCTTTCTTTTAGTGAGCGATTTTGCTTGATGTACATCGCTTCTACAATTTGTTTCCCGACTTTGACAATCGGATTGAGCGAACTCATCGGGTCTTGGAAAACCATCGCGATACGAGAGCCGCGTATTCCGCAAAGCTCTTCTTCTTTTAAGCGCAATATATCTCTTCCATCATAAAGAATTTCTCCTTCCTCAATAATGCGATTTGGGGCCAATAAGCCCATAATCGCACGGGAGGTCTGACTTTTTCCTGAGCCAGATTCGCCAACAATCGCAAGCGTTCTCCCTTTGTACAAATCAAAAGAAACGCCCCGCACCGCTTTAACGGTTCCGTTATTGGTCCAGAAGCTCACGCGAAGGTTCTTGACCGAAAGTATCTTATTTCCAATTCTATTTTGCATATTCCGAACCTCTTAACTGCGGGTTAAACGCATCGCGTAACCCATTTCCAAATAAGTTGAAGCAAATCATAAGGGCGGAGATGAATAAGGCTGGCCAAAGAATATTGTTTGGATAAGTCGTGTATGTGCTTTGCCCTTGCGCAAGCATTGTGCCAATGGAAGAGCCGCCCGAGGCGTCAAAATCGATGATCCCTAAATAAGAAAGAGACGATTCCGCAAAAATTACGCCTGGAATCATAAGAATGCTGGAAGTCACTATCGTGCCGATGGAATTAGGGAGGATATGACGGAAAATCAGCCGCTTATCGCTTGTCCCAAGCGTTCGACTCGCCAAAATGTATTCTTGGTTCTTATAACGGTAAAACTGCATTCTCACTAACGATGCCGTCCCTAGCCAGCCCGTCATCATAAACGCGATGAATAGCATTACTGGGGCGGAGATATTGAAATAGATGCCGCTATAGCTCTTAAGCAAAGCAATAACGACAATCAAAGGGATATACCCTAAAATCTCGGCAATCCGCCCCATCACAATATCGACATTTTCACCATAAAACCCTTCTATTGCCCCGTATATTAAGCCAATCACGAAATTAATCACGCTGACGCATAGAGCAAAAATAAGCGAGTTTCTCCCTCCAATCGCAAGCCTAGTCAAAATATCGCGCCCGTTTTGGTCGCTCCCTAAACCAAATGCCGGTCGAAAACGATGAATCGAATAATAGTAATTATCATAATTCAGACGAACGTTATAGACGTTTTTGCTTAAACCGGTCGTTTCATAATAAACATAGTTCCCTTTTGCGTCTTTTTTCCAGGTTTTTTGGGTTTTTCCATCCTTAAAAATCGGTAATTTCGTGCGGGAATTAAAACGATAATCGTAGTTGGCATTACTACGAATGATATTTTCCGCCATCCGCTCTTCTTGCTTTTCGGTTTTGATCCAAGAAGTATCAATAAGAGGGAGCATCACCTTGTATTCTTTGCTCGCTTTTTTATCGTATTCTAATACGCGCGCTAATTCTTCTTTCGTGAAAGTGTGATGTACCGCTCCAATGACGTAAGTATCCACCCGCGCTTCGTATTTTGTACTAAAGCCCGAAAAACCATCGCCGGTTTTATACTTTTGATAAGTCTCGCGAATTTTGCCCGCTTCCTTATAAAGATAATATTCCGCCTCTCCTATGGTGCGCCTTTCCGTGCCATCGAAAAAGGCGCCATTATCGTTAAATATCTTCGGCAAACAGTTTGAATAATAAATGTCAGAGTCAACGGCATTATAACGAGTGGCGAAGGGAGTGATAACCGAGAATAGGAGCAAAAACAAAATCACCACTCCCGCAGCCAAAGAGCCTTTATTCTTTAAGAAGCGACTCATCGCATCCCTAAAATAGCCAACGCGTCTATTGGTAAATCTCGCTTCTTTATCCCTGTTCTTGATAGTCGCAAAGCGAAAGCGATTATCCATTCCTGAGTTTTTCATTGTTATCTTGCCCCCATTCTGATCCGTGGATCAATAAAGCCATAAGAAAGATCGATCAATAAGCTTGCCGATAAGCCGATAGAAAGGTAGAACATCGTCAAGAACATAAAGAAGTTGTAGTCTTGGTTATTGATACTCAATAAGTAAAGCGAGCCTACCCCTGGAATCGCAAAGAAGTTCTCCACGACTATACTTCCGCTTAAGTAAGAAATAAAAGAGCCCAAAATCATCGGGAAAATCGGTACCATCGCGTTTCGTAAAGCATGGCGATAAGTCGCTTCCTTCTTCGTCAATCCTTTCGCTCTAGCCAAAAGCATATAATCGCTCGTTAGCACTTCCGTAAGCTCTGCGCGCGTATAACGGGTTAATCCCGCAATACTCCCGATCGTCAAGCATAAAATCGGCGGCAAATAGCTATAGAAGAAAAGAGGGTGGTAGAATTCGTATCCACCTTGAACGATAAGAGGGAATAAACCAAATCTCACACAAAGCAGATACTGAAGAAGGAAACAATAGATGTAACTGGGGACGGAAATGAGTAACACCACCGAAAAAGAAATCAGCTGGTCCTGCCATTTGTTTTTCTTTAAAGCCGCCAATATCCCTAAAAGAAGCCCTATAGGCGTCGCTAGGAAAGTCGCAAATAGATTCAGATAAATCGTATTTGGCAGCTTCTCTAACAAAACGGAAGTTACCTCTTTCCCGCCATAAATCGTAAACCCAACGCCAAAATCGCCTTGGAAAATGTGCTTTAAGTAAAGCAAATATTGAATAGCAATCGGCTTATTGTAGCCTAAAGCTTCTCTCCACGCGTTAATGGAAGCGCAGCTACTATCTATATCTCTACATGGAGATGTGGGGAGAAGGCGAATCAAAACAAAGCATATGGTCATAATGATAAAGAAAGTGATTATCATTAACCCGATTCTTTTTACGATATAGCGAAGCATAAGTCTCCTTTCTAGGACTGAAGTTATTTGTTGTAGTCGATATAGCCAGCACTATCGGTATTCGCGTTAACCCACTTCTTCCACTCGCTATTATTTTTAAGTAGGCGCATTTCGCGGATTCCGCCATATCCAAGCAAAGGAATGTAGTTATCGACTCCCTCCTTTAGACGATAGCTATTAATCGAAGAAGATTGACGCATCGCGAAGGTGATGAAATTGAATTGGCCAACGATATGGCTTTCTAATGCGGACAAAATGTTCAGGCGCGTCTTAATGTCGGAGCGTATTGCATTGTATCTCCCACTAGTAAGTTCATAGTACCAATGCCCTTTTTCTTGTCCGCTCTCTTCACTATCGATTTTCATGCCGACTGCATTTTTCCGAATTCCAACCAAATCGCCACGCTTTGAGCTATATTCGCCAGTGTCTAAATCAATCTCTAGATAATCGCGATAGACCGGGTAAGGCTCGAAAGCTCTTTTTGAATCGGTGTAGACCCCAATGAAGGTGAACGGGTCAACATTACCGCCAGTCCAAGTGGAAATGGCCATGTCGCAAATTCCGTTGCGCATATGCTTCACGAAATCATTCGAGGAAGTGGATTTGATTTCGATTTCAAACTTATCTTCTAGTAGAGTGCCCTGCATGAGCTTTTTGTAATTTTCGATGATCCAAAAGATCCTATCCTTCCACCCTTCCGTAGGGCATTCCCAAATGAGATGGACCTTTTGCCCTTTTTTATAGGATCCTTCTCGATTTGAAGCGTTTTCTTCTTCTACTGCCTTATCAATGAGCTTTCTTGCTTCCATTAAATCGAAAGAGATGTAATTTGGCTTCCCTTCGTCTAAGCCAAAATGCCTTTCAACAACCGCTTTCCCTTCTTTTGTATCACGATAGATTGTTTTGTTATCGGGATCTGCTAAAGAGACGGCAGAAATCGGCACATTGAAAGGAATCCACGCCTCGGTTTTCACTTGGCAAAACGTTTTTCGGTCAAATCCCAAAGAAAGAGCCTTTCTAAAATTGATGTTTGATAAAATCGTATGGTTCGATCCGTCGCTCTCTTTGTCTTGTAGTGCCTTTAAAAAGTCATAGACGCTATTTAAGGTGAGCTTAGTGACGTGCCCAGTAGGAGAGTTGACTACGCGCGAGGAGGAATCGAAAATCTTTTTTTCTGTCCCTAATAAACTATAGCTATCGATTTCCCCTTTCCGGAACATCGTAAGAACCGTGTCGTTATTGCTTACGACTTCATAGGAAACGCTATCGATTTGGTATTTGCCTTCGTTGAGGCCGTTTTTATAGCCAACCCAAGAATCATTTCTCGTAAACTTGAAGTTTTTGTCCGCTTGAAAAGACTCTAATTTATACGGGCCATAGCCTACATAAGTCTCTATCGATGTTGCGTAACTCGTCGAATACAAATCGCTATCAGCGATAGGCTTTCTTAATTTGTCCCAAAGATCAGGTTTGAGTAGCCAACTATTCCCGAAAAACTGCTGGGCAAAGAAAGCTCCTAATGGAAGTTTGAAATAATAATAGAAAGAATAATCGTCTATTTTTTTGATGCCGACATTGTCAAATGAGTATTCTCCATTTTTAAAGTAGCGGAATAAGAACGCTTCTAAAGAGAAAGGCTCTCCTTACCTTATAGAGCGACGCTCCCGGATTTCATTTTTGAAGCGAGAAGCATCGACTAAGCCTAACTTCTCGACAATTTTTCTCGCGATAACGAAAATACGGTTCCGTAATGCTTCGCTTTCTTTGCTATCGATACGGACGTCTTTTGGCTCGGATTCTCTCCCAAAGGTTTCTTTATCCTCAATGAGAGCCATCGCTTCTTTATCGTTGGACAGATCGCTCTTGCACATTGAAAAAAAGGAAGCGCCATCGCGAAAGAAAGGCAGCGGCTTGAACATATTGAAAAACCAGCCCTCCTTGGCGACCTGTTTATTGTTCGCTTGCCCTTTTTCGTCCAAATACGGCTCTATAGAGGCACGATTGCTTTTCAAATAAAACTCGCCTCCCGCGATTGCTAATTTGCCAGTCGTGAAATCGCTAGCGCGCGGCATTTGCATTTTGGGATCCAGTATCCTTTTTAAGGACCCTAAGTAGGTATCGGCGGTTATTTTGCTACCATCTTCAAAAACGGCATTTGGGTTAAGCTTAACGAGCCATTTTTGACCTTTGGTGAATTTTTCCCCGTTTTTATCCGTGTCCACTTCCATGTGATATTGGCTTACTTCTTCATCAGTAAGGGTGCTTGTTGCATCAAGAGGGAGCTCCTTAGCCATGACGGGGATAATCTTAAAAGTCGTTTTCGTTTCGTCAGGTACAAAATCGACAAGGCCAGATTCCGTTAGCGAATACACAAGGGCGTCGTGCGTATATAGTCGATGCCCTGGCCCCCATAAATTCGGACTTAGCGAAGTCGCTTCATAAAGCGTGTAGCGCTTATCGCTAAAGCCACCGTTACACCCTCCTAAAGATATGGCGCCTACGACCATGATTGAACCAAGAGGGAGTAGTGATTTAGCTTTTTTCATTTCGCTTCTCCTTCCGCGTATAGATGCGTTTTTATAAAGGATAATTTCAAGGTTTTTATTTAAATGTCAAGCATTGTTTAACTATGTTTCTAAGATATTTAGATTTGTAGTCTTTATCGTTAGTTTTTATATTTTTGTTAATTTTTTATTTAATATTAATACTATATTTAGTGTTTTTCTTATTTTGTCATGCACAAAACTTCTAGGACTTAAAGCGATTCCAGCAAGAAATTAATTCTATTTACCCAAAAATTAATTTATTGATTTCTCATTTCATTCGTTCCACATGAATTTAGTTTTTTGGTACAAATGTCATTGATGAAAAAGCTTCAAAGTGCATACAAGGGATGATTCTAGATTTTTGCTTTTGGCATTTAGCGCAATAGTGTGCCACTAAGAAAAAAGTGACGGACTTATTGACAAAGGCCCTGCAAGGAAAAGGCGAGACAAAACAAATTTCCTTAATAACCGCATGCATCGACGTCAGGGAAGCGACAACCATTACAAACAGCACAAGTTTTACCAATCCTATGTTCGCGGTCTTTAATCGTTATAGAAACGTTCGTTCCCTTTCTTCAATTTAATTTGGCCTAACATGATAGATGTTGTTTTTTGCGCCTTCCTTACTAAAATAAATATAACAAACTTAACAAAATTTAAAGTTTAACAGGTTTAACAAACTTAACAAAAAATACCAGTAGTTTTGAGGCAAGACCCAATTGTTAGGTCAACTAACAAAATGTCCTTTTCTTTTGTGAGTTATAGAAAAGAATTTAAATTGAGGGCGGATCGATAATCCTAATAGCTACAAGATAACCGTAGAAGAGTTTGGCATAATCTATGATGGCGATTATTCTCCTTATCCCTAATAGAGCTTCTAGAACCCTTTAACAAATACGCTCATTTAGAGAATTCCATTAGTGAAACCCGTTATAGCTGACTTTCTTCAGCATTCCTATAGGGTGATGACTAAAAAGCACGCCAAAATGTTATTCGGTCTAGAAACTGAAAGTAGCAAAGCGGCTGAATGTCTTATCCCTGACGTGCTCTGAATAGGCTTTATAAAAACGGAATCGTTATAGCTACTCCTCCCATATAAAAGCAAGGATTCATCGAGTTCCTTAACTTTAATAGGCAAAATAAATCAGCGTTTGGAAGCGATTCATGCTTGCTATTTTTATTACTCACTAAATTGAAACGGCCAAATTCCTCCTTGTTTTTTCTTTTTCTTACTAGAAAGCTCTTTACCCTTTCTTCTATAAGAAGAGGAACAAATTTACGAATGAAAATATCGGTTTTTTCTAAAGAAAATGAAAATCGCGAAAATAATCATTGAAAATAT
Organism: Caryophanales bacterium UBA4691; assembly: GCA_002404865.1. Taxonomy (GTDB): domain Bacteria; phylum Bacillota_I; class Bacilli_A; order RFN20; family CAG-826; genus UBA4951. Next base: position 29,008 of record DHKP01000015.1, read on the forward strand.
GCGGTTTGGCTGTATTCTTGCTACACATAACGAAAGAAAGGGAGGCGATAGTTATGAAAATCAATAAAAAATCATTAGCTCTATCTAGCCTATTCCTCGCGAGCATGTTTTTGGTTTCGTGTGGTGAGGAAGAGATATCTAATGTCTACAAAGTAAACTACAAACAAGACTTGAAAGCAGTTCAAGTCAACACAACTATCGATTTAGACGATTATCTATCGCTCGTTCGTCAAAATAAAAAGGAAGACGAGACTTACACCGTCACCTGTAGCGATGAGAGCGTCAAAATTGATGGCCACAAAATCACGCCGACAAAGATTGGGAACTTCGATCTCCATCTTAAGGATGACCGCGTGCAGTTCGATAACAAATTGACGCTCGATAGCCGCAGCGAAGACAACATGACGCTCATCAAGTTCTTCGATAAGCTAGCAGAAACTCCAACCAACTATGAAATTGACTTCATGGATTTCAATAGCGCTGGAACCGCTCTTACTTATGGCGGGCTTTCCTATGTCCATACTCCAAATTATACCGCGGCATTCAATTTATCTGACCCTGGTCAAACGTATAAAAACGGTGATCCAAATTCCTTTATTCTTGCAATGCTTACCAATGAAGCAGGTGAGACAAACGGCTTCGAAGGCTATTTCAATACGAAAGGGGACCCTGTGTTCTATCCAGGAGCTCTCGCTAATTATGCCTATTATTATGTAAATATGGATATGCCAGTCGATGGCTATTCCTTCACCTCGGAAATGAGTGAAGGGGATGATGGGGAAGAAGTCGAGACGCTCGTTGGAGATGCCTTATTCACCGACAATCTGCTCCTCTATGGCTGCAGCAGTAGAATCCCAGAGTTTTATACCACAAGCGATGGGACGACTTATAAATTAGAAACTGGCGGCACAATCTTGCTTGGCATGGACGATACGGATAATGATGACGAAATCGATACGCTCTATTTGTACACCTATTGCAATGCCACGAATGTAGCCACAAACGAAACCGGGATAATGGGTTATACTCCACTTCGCTTATGCGATGTCGGAAACGCTAAAGTGGCTAAACTTGAAAAAGCGATAAGCGATCCTAGCTACTATCCAAAGAAACTTGAATCGCCTGAAATCACGACGGCATTCAAAGATGTCACGGATGCGAAGAATTACACAGTCACGATTGACTTAGCTCCATCCTCATCTAAATCTAACTCTTCCACCGCTCTATATGAATATTTCTTCGGGAAAGGCGTCACTGCTCCGATCCAAGAAGTGAACAAAATCACAGAAGACGGCATCAGCATGAAGTTGACGCAAGGAGAAGACGTTACCGAAGCCGCTTTCTTCAATAAGGATGGCAAAGCATACAAAACCGAAACCAAGGAATCGGGAATTGTCGCGAAAGAAATCGTTGGGAAAACTAGCGTTTGGGATGAGGAAGGAATCAACGCCTTCACCGCAAAAGCAGTTACAAGCGATGCAATCGACGAAACCGTCTGGAAAGCAAAGAAAGTAGATACGACAGGCAAATTAATCACCTATCGAGGTGATATTGGCGATGACGATGGCGCTGGAAATAAGACTAATACCTTGTTCCAACAACTATTCGATCAGCTTGCTCTCCGCTCTTGGAAAGACAATGGATTCGGAACGCTTCTATCGGATGCTGGAATGATTTTCCAAAGTGCCGCTGGCACAACATCGAGCAACTATAGTTCGTTTGCCGTGAATACCGAAACCAAGGAAATAGTAGTCAAAGCATTGCTTTATCTCCCTGTGGAGCAATTCAGCGGTTCCTATATTGATTGCACTTACAGAGTTAGCAACGTTGGCACAACCACCAATGACTTCAGCAAATACACGGTTGCATAAAAACATTCGATAAAACCTAAGGGTCTCAGTTTGAGGCCCTTATTGGCGTTAAATTAGGAGGAAAAAATATGAAAAGAAAACAACTATTAGGCACCGGCTTTCTCTCGCTAGCGGCAATCCTTGCTTTAGTAGCATGCGGCGGAAGAAAAGGCCCAACCGCAGAGAAAGATAGCGGCTACACCTACCGCACCTATTTGTCGACTTCACCGACCAACTGGAACGTCCACAACTGGCAGACAAACGACGAATCCTACATCACTAGCTTCACCGAGATCGGCCTATACGACTGCATCCTCAACGACAGCAAAGACGGCTACAAGTTCGTCGCCGAGATGGCTAGCGACATGCCTCTCTCCATCGACCCGGGCGATCTTAGCGGCGACGAGTACGACTCGATCAAGGGCAAATACTACTCGACGGACTGGAGCAAGGGCCAGGTCTGGGAGATCCCGCTTAACAAGAAGGCGAAGTGGGAGGACGGCACCGACATCAAGGCCAAGGACTACGTCGACTCCATGGAGCGCCTCCTCAACCCGCAGCTCGCGAACTTCCGCGCCGATAGCTACTACAACGGCAACTTGGTTTTGGCCAACGCCGAGACCTACTACAAAAACGGCAGAAGCACCATCGAGAGCGCCTACACCGAGCTAGCGAAGACCACCAACGGCGTCATCTCCAATAGCGACGGCTACTGGTACATCAACCTCGGCGGCGAGAACGCCTACGTCAAAGCCATCTTCGGCGACAACATCGGCGACAACTCCCCGAGCTTCTACACGCTCCTGAAGCAATACGACAACAATTTCAACTCCGGGGCGAAGGCGGCCGCGCAGCGCATCATCAACGGGACCGCCTACTATCTATGGAAATACGTCGACCACTCCAACTCCACCAACAAGGACAAATGGGACGAGTTCGCGAAGACCGCTAGCGTCAGCGACTGGGTCTTCGAGAGCCAGCCGAGCATCGACATCGACGAATTCGACCGTAAGGATGTCCTCACGAAGATCACCACAAAAGAGAAGGAAAACGCGCAGTGGAGCGATAAATACAGCAAGGACCAATTGAAGGCGGACCTGAAGACGGTCGTCAGCGCGATCGGCTCCGCGAACCAGTTCGCGAACCCGAGCTGGTACTGGGAGCTCCCGCTGTTCGCCAACATCGCCCACGAATCCGTCGACATCACAAGCGACCAGATCGGCATCCAGGCCAAGGACGACTACACGCTGAGGCTATACCTCGCGAAGACGATCTCCGCCCTCGACCTCAAGTTCGCCCTCACGAGCAACTGGCTCGTCAACATCCCTCTCTACGACAAGCTGACCATAAGCACCGGGGCCAACGCCAAATCGACCAAATACGCGACCAACAGCGTCGAGAACTATCTCTCCTACGGCCCGTACCGCCTCACCGGCTTCGAGAGCGGCACCTCCATCACCATCGAGAAGAACGACAGATGGTACGGCTACTCGGACGGGGCGCACGAGGGCCAGTTCCAGATGGACCGCGTCTACACCCGCATCATCAAGGACCACCAGACCGCCGTCGAGGAATTCATGAAAGGGAACCTAGACGACATCGACCTCAACAAGACCGACATGGAGAAATACGGGAAATCCGGCAGGCGCACAACGACCTACGAGTCCTACACCCAGAAGCTCTCCTTCAACACCGAGCGGAATAAGCTCAGGGAGCGGCAGAGCGGGAGCGGGAACAAGACCATATTGGCCAACAAGGACTTCCGCACCGGGCTCTCCCTCGCGATCGACCGCAACGCCTTCGCGGCGAGCACCACGGCCGGCTCGAAGGGCTTCACGGGGCTCCTCAACGACCTCTACATCGCCAACGTCGCGACCGGCGAGATGTACCGCAACACCGCGGAGGGCAAAAGCGTCTACGGCATGGTGTACCAGGGCCTAGGCGGCGAGGCGATCGGCGAAGAGAAGGCGCTATCGGAAAGCGCCTGCGGCTACAACATGAACCTCGCGGTCCAATACATCGCCAAGGGCATCAAAGACGAGCTCAATAGCGCCTCCGACGGGCACCTTGCCCCCGGCAACAGCATCGACATCGAGTTCCGCGTCTACGACGACACGACCGAGACGACGAAGGCGATGTACGCCTTCATCAACAAATCCTGGAGCGACGCCATCAACAAGGCGGTGGAGCTATTGAGGAGCAGGGACGGCTTGCTCAAGGGCGAGAAAGACGCCATCACGCTCAGCCTCCACACCCAGAAGGACGAGGACTACTACAATAGCGCCAAGCAAGGCAACTACGACATGATCTTCTCGATCTGGGGCGGGGCCGCCATCAACCCTTACGGCTTGATGCAGGTCTACCTCGACAAGAGCTTCACGAGCACCTGCGAGTACGGCTTCAAGGGGAAGCAAGACAACGAGAACCTCTGGATCGACCTCAACGGCGACGGGGAAAAGGGCGCCGGCGAGACGAAGAGCTACGACGCCTGGTACCAGGAGATGAACAACATGACCGAGGGCGACTACGACGAGCTCACCGACGCGACTCGCCCAGCCTGGGAAGCGACCCACAAGAAGAAGCTCGCCATCCT
>DHKP01000015.1:33472-100612 GCA_002404865.1 Caryophanales bacterium UBA4691
GCCGGCACCGAGGCTGGCGTCATCAACCGCTTCGAGGCGATTCCGATTGTCGCGCGCGGCACTTCCAGCCTAACGGGCTTAAAGATCGAAAACGCGACGGAGAGCTACATCAACCTCGTCGGCTATGGCGGAATCCGCTTCATGAAGTTCAACTACAATAACGGTGAATGGAGGAATTTCGTGAATAGCCAAAACCAAGATCTTTCTAACATTTACATCTCATATCAAAACGAAGATTAATTGCTTCGATTGGTATTCATTTGGATAGGCGCTAAAAAGGCGTCTATCCAAATATTTGTAAGAAGGGAAAAGCAAAATGAGGCAAACAAAACAAACACTTCTTTATATCCTTCAACGTGTGATCCTCATGATTTTCACGTTCCTAGTTATCTTTTTCCTTTGCTTTATCATGATTCGACTACTTCCGATCACCAATGATAGCGGTTTAAAAGACCCGGAAGTTTTCTATATGAGTCTAGTAAATCAAGGGCGAATGAGGAAACTCCCAAACGGGCAATACGAGACAATCCCCGTATTCGAGCAACTTGGAAATTGGATTGTGGCATTTTTCAATCCGAACAATCAATCGAAATGGGGCTATAGCTACAAGGTCGAATGGCTCTCTACCCCTCCTGAAGTTTTGTTTAAGCGCATGACGCCGACCATTTTGATTAATCTCTATAGCATCATCATCAGCGTTCCTCTTGGAATTGCTCTTGGTATTTATATGGCATTACGCAAAAACAAATGGGATGACCATGTCTTAAATATCGTGGTTATGCTTTTCATTTCCATCCCTTCTTTCGTATTTGCTTTCTTGCTTCAAAACTATTTTGGCTACGTTTGGAAAGTCCTTCCACCGATGGTTTATGACTATAGCCTCTACCCTGGAGGATGGAGCAACCCAGAAGTATTCAAATCAATGATTCTTCCGATTCTAGCGATGTCATTTGGTTCCATAGCGGGATTTGCCCGTTATACTCGTGCTGAGCTAACGGAAGTCCTCACGAGTGACTTTATGTTACTTGCTAGAACGAAAGGCTTAACGAAGACGCAAGCGACCGTTCGTCACGCTTTCCGCAATAGCCTTGTCCCAATCTTCCCAATGATTTTAGGAACGATTATCGGCATTCTTAGCGGCTCAATGATCATCGAAAACATCTTCAGCGTCCCTGGAGTGGGTGGCTTATATCTTGAATCCATCCAAAAACGCGACTACGACGTTTTCCAATTCGTCTCGATGTTCTACATCTTGATTGGACTTGTTGGTAGCTTAGTCGTAGACGTTTCATATGGCTTAGTTGATCCACGCATTCGTATGGGAGGTAAAAAATAATGGAACAGAATCAAATGAAAACGACAAACGAATCCATTATGGATGTCTCCAAATTGGATAAGTCTCTATTCCAAGAACTCCCTGATCACGCAAGTCTTCATGACCAAGCCTTTGAGACAAAACCGGTTTCTTATCTTCGCGATTGCTTCAACCGCTTTGCCAAAAACAAAGCGTCTATCGTTGCAGCAATCATTATTTTGCTAATCGCTTTATTTGCAATTATTGTTCCATTAGCCTCACCAAAAGCGCATGTCTCTACGAAAGATTTCCCCGATGGCTACGAGGATACGAACTTTAAGTACGCTCTCCCCTATAACCCGATGTTCAAAGGCAGCGGTTTCTGGGATGGGACGGAAGTGAAATCCTATAGTGAAGCAGATTATCTTATCAAAAAGAACGATGACTCTAACCATAAGCCATTCGTGAAATTAGAATCGACGACCGTGACCCAAGTCGGAGCAATCAAAACCACGACTTATAACGTGAGAATCGATTCTTATGCCGTCGGCTGCAAAATCGTGAAAGTCACACCTGAAGTGTACAATAATCTCGTTGCTTACGACAAAGAACAACCGGAGGGAAGCAAAATCCTCCATCCTCTTGTCGATAGCGAAACTTATATCGCTCGCTATAAAGAGGAACTACAAAACGATGGCGCTAGCGAAAACATCATCAATAACATCATCGACCAAGTGCAGATGTACTATAACCAAAACCCAAATTGTTATTACGAAGTCATCGCAAAACGTTCTGGGAAAGAAAAACCATACACTTGGAATCAAAATAACATTGTCCCTGTGACAGAAGGCAAAGGTCACGATAGAACGTTTAAAGAAATCTATCAAAAAGACGCTGATGGCAATTACGTATATGGCAAAATCGAAAACGGCGAATATACGATTCGTGTCGATTATTTTGATTATTTCACCTACAAAAACGGCTTCAAACCATATTACTTCTTCGGCGCAAATGACCAAGGGAAAGACATCTTCCTCCGTTTAGCGGAAGGCACTAGATTCTCCTTATTACTAGGTATCGTCATTAGTGCGATCAATTTCATTATCGGCTTAATCTGGGGCGCAATTTCTGGATATTATGGCGGGACGGTGGATTTAGTGATGGAACGCATCACCGATATCATCGCCAATATCCCCTCGATTATCATCTTGACGATATGCTCCATCCAGTTCGTGAATAACCTTGAACTCAAAAACGCCTTGGGCGAAGCAGGGATTATCATTCTTTCCTTCCTCATCGCTTTCGTCTATTCAGGATGGACTGGCGTAGCTTCTACGACCCGTATGCAATTCTATCGCTTCAAGGGCCAAGAATATGTTTTAGCGAGTAGAACGCTCGGCGCAAAGGACTCGCGATTAATCTTTAGGCATATCTTGCCTAACGCGATTGGAACGCTTGTCACTTCTAGCGTTTTAATGATTCCAAGCGTTATCTTCAGCGAATCTAGCCTGTCTTATTTAGGCATTATCAATTTCTCGACAAGCGGCTTATCCTCAATCGGCACTCTTCTTAACGAAGGGCAAAGCGCGGGTTTAAAGACCTATCCGCACGTGCTTCTTTTCCCCTGCATCATCATTTCCTTACTTATGATTTGCTTTAATCTATTTGGAAACGGCTTGCGTGATGCCTTCAATACGTCTTTGAAAGGAGCGGATGAATAATGAGCATAGAAAATAATAAAATCCTCGAAGTGAAAGACCTTCGTATCTCCTTCCGCACCAACGGAGGCACCGTAAAGGCAGTACGTGGGATTTCCTTTGACTTATATAAAGGAAGGACGCTCGCGATCGTTGGGGAATCTGGCTCTGGGAAAAGCGTTACCTCCAAAGCGATTTTAGGAATCTTGGCGAATAACAAAATCATTGAAGGCGGCCAAATCCTTTATGATGGACAAGATTTGCTCAAAATCGACGAAGAGCATTTCCATAAAATCAGAGGCGTTAAGATTTCAATGATCTTCCAAGACCCTCTTTCTAGCCTTAACCCAATCATGATTGTGGGGAAACAGCTTACCGAAGCCATCGAATTAAAGCATAAAGCCGATGTCAAAGAGGCCAAAAAAGACCTTGCTAGGTTTAATCACGCGTTAATTCTTGCAGATAAGCTAATAGGAAAGGAATTACGCCAAAAAAGCGATGAAGCCTATCCTACTCGTTCCACAAAATATCTTTCCGTTTTGGAAAAAGCACGCGACAAATGCCTATCTTTGTTCTCTTCTAAGAAAGAGAAGCCCATTACGGAAAAGAAGGAATATAACATCAATGATTACCTCCCTCTATTCGAGAAAGCTGCCGAGCTCGATTGCAAAGAACGCGCAAAAGCAATCGAATTAGTCTTACCGAAATTAAAGAGAATCCTCACGGAAGAATTTGGAAAAGAAAACATCTCCATCGAGGCGATCTATCTTTCGCTCAAAGCCTTAGCAAAAGAGACGAAACGCTGCGTCCTCCATATGGCTAACGCAAGCGATAACATCGTCGAAGTCTTCCCAACCGTCAACAAGAACCACCTAGATACTTATCGCGATAGCAAAAAGAACATGGCTAAGCAAACCAAAGCCATGGAAAAATATCACGTAAATGACTTCTATTCTCTCCCGCCTAGCGAAAGAGCGAAGCTCCCTGAAATCATCTTAAGCGTAGAAAATCAAATCGCTTCCTACAAAAAGGATCTCGAAGAGCTTATCGCTCATTTAGAGAATCTCCTCAAATTGGATGATGATTACGTTAAATCCTACGCAAAAGAGGCCCTAAACGTTTACGAAGAGGCTTTGAAAATCCGCGCTTCAAAGCTCACAAAGCACGAAGCGAAAGAAAAAGCCATCAAGATGCTAGGAGAGGTCGGAATCGATGAGCCTGAACGCCGCTATAAGCAATACCCATTCGAATTATCGGGCGGAATGAGGCAACGTATCGTCATCGCGATTGCTCTATGTTCCTCCCCAGAAGTGCTCATTTGCGATGAGCCCACTACCGCGCTAGACGTCACCATCCAAGCGCAAATCCTCGAGCTCATCAATAAGCTCAAGGCGGAACGCAACTTATCCATCGTCTTCATCACCCATGACTTAGGGGTCGTTGCCAATATGGCAGACGACATCGCTGTCATGTATGCGGGCAAAATCGTAGAATATGGCACCGCTAAAGAAATCTTCTACGATCCTCGTCACCCTTACACTTGGGCGTTGCTCGGATCAATGCCGGATTTAAATACCAAAGAAGAACTTAATGCGATCCCTGGCACTCCTCCCAATATGCTTCTCCCTCCAAAAGGAGATGCCTTCGCGGCTAGAAATGAGCACGCTTTAAAGATAGACGAATTAGAGCAACCCCCGTTCTTCGAAGTGTCGAAAACCCATTTCGCGGCGACTTGGAATTTGCATCCAAACGCTAGAGACCTTCACGCTCCGGATGTCGTTATCGCGCGTATCAAAGACGCCTTAATGAAACACCCTGAAGCAACTCCGCTCCCTGATAATTACAAGAACTCGATTCTTAACGATATCAAGGCAAAACCCGTTCCAGCGGAAAAAGAGGAGAAGCCAGTTGCAAAAGCGGCAAAAAGCGTTAAGACGACAAAAGCCAAAAAAGAACCAAAGAAGGAGGTAAAGCATGGAAAATAAAGATGCAAAAGCATTGCACAAAAGCTTCGATTACGAAAATGCTAAGCCTCTGCTCGAGGTTTCTCACCTTAAGCAATACTTCCGCTTTTCCGGCGGACCAATCGGCGGCTCAAAATACTTAAAAGCCGTTCACGACGTTTCCTTTAAAGTCTACAAAGGCGAAGTCTTCGGACTTGTGGGAGAATCAGGGTGCGGAAAGACCACAACAGGCCGCTCCATCATGAAGCTCTATGACATCACTAGCGGCGATGTATGGCTAGATGGCATCCGCATCAGTGCCGGTACCCGTTGGAACGAAAAAGAAATCAAGTGGACGAATATCCGCGCCAAAGACGCGGTAAAAACCCTCCGCTTTGAAGAAAAAGAAAACCTCAAAACTCTTCTTTCTTCCTATGAATCCAAGTGGGAGAAAAAAGACTTAAAGGGCATCCGTCACGAGCTCGAAGACGAAACGGTTGAATTCTATCAAGAGAAAAAAGCGCTTCTAGACGATTACGACAAGAAAAACGCAATTCTAGAAGAGCAAATCAAAGAGAAAATCGCGGAAGCGAAAAAGATTTGCGACGAGCAAGTCGAAAAAATCAAAGAGGCGAAACGCGATAACCGCAACTATAACAAAAACATTGCTCTAGCCGCCTTAAAAGAAGTCGAAGAGAAATACAAAGATTTCCTCCTTTCTATTCAAAACAAAAAGGAAGAAGAACTCTCCAATTCCGAAAAAGAGACGCTCAGTAACTACAAGGAGGAAAAGCGAAAAGCGAAGCACGCGAATCTTGCTAACAAAGTCCAAATGATTTTCCAAGATCCTATCGCTTCGCTTAACCCCCGTATGACGGTGCGCAATATCATCGCCGAAGGGTTAATCATCCAAGGTTGTCACGATAAGCAATTTATCAATGAAGAAGTTGCGCGTGTCCTAAAGCTAGTCGGGCTCGTCCCAGAGCACGCTAACCGCTACCCTCACGAATTCTCAGGGGGTCAGCGCCAACGCATTGGTATCGCTAGAGCGGTCATTATGAACCCTGAGCTTATCGTCGCGGATGAACCGGTCAGTGCCCTAGATGTATCCGTCCAAGCACAAGTCATTAACCTACTTAACGAATTAAGAAACAACTTAGGTTTAACGATTATCTTCATCGCCCATAACTTAAGCGTCGTCAAATACTTCTGCGATAGAATCGCCGTAATGTATTTCGGGAACCTCGTAGAAGTCGCTACTAGCGATGAACTCTTTCTCCATCCGCTCCATCCTTACACCCGTAGTCTTCTTAGTGCCGTCCCTTGCCCTGACCCAGTCACGGAAGCCTCGCGCACTAGGATCGTCTATAATCCAGCCAAAGACCACGACTATTCTAAGCAAGGTCCGACGTTCCGAGAAATCGTGCCAGGGCACTACGTTAGATGTAATGACGAAGAGGCGGAGCGCTACTTAAAAGAGCTGAAGGAGAAAAAATGAAAGAAGAAAAGAAAGAGCTTAGTCAAGAAACAAAGAGCCCTTTCTTCTCGAAAATATTCTGGATTGAATTTGTCATCAGTTTCTTTGTAGGGCTAATTGTTGGGACAATTATCGTTCTTACCGAATACTATGCCCAAAAAGGAAGTGGCTATCACATCAATCCTTATGCGATTGCGCTTGATGCCTTCGGAATATCTGGATTATTGCTACTACTTCTTTATCTCCTCAATTACTTTGCGACACTCGGGGCATTTGACGCCCTTACTTACGCCGTACTACTCGTCCTTAACGTTGCCTTCCGTCCCTCTTATAAAAAGCACGGATTCCCAGCAACCTATTACGACTACAAACTCAAAAAGGCGAGCAAAGAAAGGAAACCGATCCATTCTATCTTGCTTGTAGCGATTCTCTTTCTAATCGTAGCGATAATCTTGCTTATCCTCTACGAAATCAATAAATAGCAAAGAAAGGAAATATTTATGAAAAAGAAAAAATTATTACTCACAACCAGCGTTATTTTGTTACCGCTCCTCGCTTCTTGCGGCGATACCCCTAACGAAAACGTAATCACAAACGATGATTTAGCAAAAGGCGTTACCACCTATAAAGACAAAAGTGGCGCGGAAAAGCAACTTAACCGCAACACCCTTTATACCAATGCCGGAACCCCACACGTTGAAAGCCATCCAACGAATGGGAAGAAGCAAAAATTACTCGTTGCCCCAATCAAGTTCACGAAAGATCGTACCGATGACAAAGATACCATCAATGCGGATGACGCTCTTTACGAGAATATTCGGCTTGCTTTCAATGGGACAAAAGAGGAAATGGCGGGCAAAGGCTTCACAAGCGTCAGCGAATTCTATGAAGAATCTTCCTATGGGAAAGGGGCTTTCGATGCGGTTTTGCTTCCTAGTTGGGTAGATTTAGGGATGACCGCAAAAGAATTTAGAGAAAAATCTGGCGGTAATGGCGGAGTCTATGCGAGCAATTTGGTTCGTGATTGGTACATCAAAGAATATGATAAAACAAACCACGGCTCACTAGGAGCGGACGCTGAACCTATCACCTATTTTGATAGCGATAACGATGGCTTTATCGATCTCATGTGGAACGTTTACGCTTATCCTTATGATAACAATACGTCTAGTGACAATATGTTTTGGTGGGCCTATGTCACTTATACAGGAAATAAACCAAACAAGGCAGCTCCGACCGTACAAACATTAGGCTGGGCAAGCACAAACTTCATGAAATCTAGTTGCGACCCCCACACCTTCATTCATGAAACTGGTCATACGCTTGGGCTCGATGACTATTATGACTACAATAAGACTTGGAAACCGATGGCAAGTGTTGACTATATGGACCAAAACCTCGGCGACCACAATAGCTTCAGCAAATTCCAATACGGCTGGGTGAATCCATGGGTCCTCAAAGAAGAAGACCTTATTGGTGGAAAAACAGCGGAAATCACCCTTGGTGATGCCGTAACGACAGGCGATTGCTTAGTCTTAGCGTCCCCAAATTACAACATGACAGCCTTTGACGAATATTTCATGGTCGAACTCGTCGGGCCATATGGATTAGCCAAAAACGATTACCTAAATGGCTATGAAGGTACAACTGGCTTCACCGCTCCTGGGGTCCGCGTGCTCCACGTTGACGCGAGAGCCCAAGGTTCTGCTGGTCCTAGCGCTGACCGCCTTACGAGAGATTTTCTCACTGCAGATGATGTTGGCCAAAACGCAAAGGATCTTCGTATTGGCAATAGCTATCTAGGGCGTCAAGGATTAACAATCGATGGCGACTTCTATCCAATCAAAAACGGCAATAGTGTCATTAAAAGAAGTTTCAGCGAAGTATCGATGATGATGTCAAGCGGCTGGACAAGTGGGAATAGCTGGATGAATAGTACCTCTTATAACGCCAAAAACGATGCCTTATTCACCACAAACCATACCTTCACTTTGACCGGGGAAAATAATGCGCTCGCCAAAGAATTCATGCCAAGCCAATCCAATCTTTGGAACAAGTCCAAAGTCGTAAAAAGCGGGAATGGCGAGAATCAGAAGTACACAATCGACGAATCGATCACCTGCAACTTCAAGATGAGGGTCGGGAAGATCGAAACGACCGATACTGGCGCTAAAGTCACGCTTAAAATCACTTTGGCCTAATTGATAAAAGTTAAAGCAAGGAAATCGCTCCTTGCTTTTTCTTTTTAAGTGGAGGGAACAAAATCTTCGAATATAGAAGAAAACCGCCGTTATAAAATCATTCGGAAAGCAAAATTCTTGATAGAAAAGGAGGGAACCTTTGTTTTTCTTTCAACGAAAAAAGGACCTAGTTTATTCACTAGATCCTTATCAAGGTCCAATACTTATTAATTCGAGGAAGAAGTCGTATCTTTAAGAACTGGAGTAAAGGTAATCGTTACCTCACCATCAGGCATCGTGAAGCTAACGCCGTTAGTGATATCATAAGTAAACAAAACATCATTTTTGCCACTAGTGACCTTAAATTGGCTTTTGACAATGGTCTCGTAATTTTTGCTAATCGTTCCCTTAAGGTAGAATTTCACGTTCACGGTGTGACCAATATAGCAAGTGCTGTCACTCCTAGTATTATTGTTATCGAAAACATTCACGGTAACCTCGGTTTCGCTAGGACCAGTAATCACGACATTAACCTTTGCTTTCGCTTGCTCTGTTGTCGTTACTTTTAACGTTTGGTTCATAGTAACCGTAAATTCCATATCGGAAGTAATATCGGTTTCACCGAAAAGAACTTTCGTAAGATCATAGCCATTATTCGTCGTGACCTTTAAAGTAAGCTTTGTCCCTTCGTTTATAACGATTTTGCCATTCTCAGGAGGAAGAACGGTGTCGCCACTTTCGTCAGTAAACAATAACGATGCAACGCCTTCGTCTTTCTCGAGCGTAATCGTATAAGTGGTTACTTCTATCGTTTTTACCACCACGGTCACGTTTTCATCAGGCATTGAGAAATGGTATTTGCCGTCATCGCCTTTCGTGACTTCTCCGCCGTTACTTAGACTCACCGCGTCGATCTTATATCCAACATTCGCCTTAAGATAGAAACTGATATCTTCACCCGCAAAAGCGCTAGAGGCGCTAAGGGAGGTAAGCGAATACTCTTTCGCTGCAGCATCATAACCAATCGTGTGTTTTGTAGGAACTAAGAAGGTAATGGTGTATTTCTCCACAGCCGGGCTTTCCGGTATAGCGAATGTAAAGCCGCCACTGGAATAAACCATCTTTTCGCCATTGCAATATGCGGTAATATCGGATTTGCTCGTTGTGACGCCGCTACTTAAAGTAGGAACGATTTTTAGCGTTGCACCCTTATAGGCTAAAGGAGATGCAGCGTCTTGTGGAACTTCTTTATTATCACTAGTAATATTTGTAACCGTGTAAGATTCGATATAATCGCCTTTTTCCACTTCTACAGGTATTCCTTCATCAATATCAAGGGTCACAACGATGTCTTGATCGGGTAAAGAATCAATAACGAGACTGCCATCGTAAATGTCAAAAGTACCATTGGCTGTATAATCGGTTCCATCGCTTCCTTTTATGGATTTGATTCCTTTGACGTAATAAGGAGTTTGCCCTTTAACAAGCAATGTTACTTTGTTGCCAGCGACAAGATTTTGAGTCTGACCCGTCACTTGGATTTTGTCTTGATCAGCGAATGTAACATTACTAAAGACTGTTGTGGCGGCTTTTGTTTCTACATGCAATGTAATCGTAGCTGTTTCGTTATAATACTTTACACTCGTATATGTGTTATGCCCTTTATCAACAAAGTTATTTTTTCCTTCAACGTATGAAGTATAAGTCGAATTTGTGAAATACACTTTGCCGATTGCATACCCTTCTTTTGGCATAATGAACAACGCTAGAGTCGAAGAATTACATTTTTGACCAGAAGTAGCACCATAGATTGTATAACTTTCAGAATTCTCAAAGTTAACCTTAAATTTGCTACCCTTTTTATTAACCGGAACAATGAAAACAGTCGCATCAGAGCTTGGCATTACAAAAGAGCCGGTATAGGTAGTATTGCTATTGGGTAATTTGTTTTCCTGCACTTCCCCATTCAAAACAATGTAATAATCGTAGGCTTTACTAGGAATGGTTGCGACTATTGTAACTTTAGTTCCAGCTTCGAATTTTTGGTTGAAATCAAAGGAAGTAGAATCTACACCATTTATCGTAGCCTTAGTGACAAATGAGCAATACTCAAAGGTAGTGATTTTATATTCTGTAGAAACCGGGGCTTTCGCTTTGCTAATTAAGGTCACAGTAAGGTTCTCAGCGGGCATCGTGAAAGAATAGCTTGTTCCTTCGGTAATGGTGGACAAAGTGGTACCAGCGACACTAAGAGTTGGAACGCCATCGAGCTCATAGCCGTCTAATAACGTTAAAGTCATAGTGACGATTTTCCCTGCTTCAATTTGTGGATTTTCGCCTAGAGTAGTACCATCGACCTCGAAAGTTACAGCGGTGATATGCTCGTCCTTCGTATAAGACAAAGAGTAAGTGTGAATAACGTTTTTAAGAGTTACGTTAATAGTGACGTCGCCTTCCGGCATGGTAAATGTATAGACGCCATCATTAAGAGCGTATTTAATTTCCGTTGTTCCGAATAAAACTTTTACTTCACCAAGCTCTTTTTCCTGATCGGTAATCGCAATGGTGAATGTCACAGTTTCTCCCGCTTTTGCGGTTGTTTGATTTAAATTGACGGTCGCACCTTCCACTGGATTTACAGAAATGCTATGACTTGGAGCAACGTATTTGCTCTTTAAAGTAATCGTCACATCCTCTTCTGGCATCGTGAAAGAATAGGTATCCCCGCTTTTTTCGAAAGTTAATCCGCTTAGGGAAGTAGTAGGCTCTCCATCCAAGAAATAGTTCTCTTCCATAGACACGATCATTTCGACTTTCTTGCCCGCTAAGACTTTTTCGCCATCTTGCAGTATTACACCATCGATTCTAAAAGTCGCGCTAGTAATGTGACTATCCTTATTGACAGTAATCCCAAAACTATGATTCACATCAATTAAAGTCGCTTGGATAGCAACATCGCCTTTTGGCATCGTGAACGAATACGTTCCATCATTTAATTCATAGGCGATGTCTTCGTTCCCTTTCGTGACTTTCACTTCGCCTAAAGCTTTGTGATAAGTATCGGCGATCGCGATTGTGAAAGTAACCGTGTCCCCTGCTTTTGCCTCGTTGACGTTTGTAGTGATCGTCGCGCCAGTTGGATTATTAACCGCGATGTTATATGTTACTTCCGTCTCACTAGATTCGGTGTTTCCCGGGGACGATACCTCTCCCGTGGATACGCCGCTATCCGTTGAATCGGAACCAGGCGTTTCTTCGTTGCATGATGCTAAAGTCAATAGTGACGCTAATGCAACAAGCACAATACGATGTTTTTTCATAAACCCCCTCCTTACGAAGCTAAAACCCTCGATATGGGCTACTATAAAAAAGGGGTAATCATTGTCAATCATTAATTTATTTTTTGACTTTTTATTTAATATTTTTGGTAAATTATGAGGAAGGAGTTTGCGACAATAGCAGCAAATATCGCAATGGCTTTAAGCAAAAGCAAGTGGAACATTGCTGATAAAACGTAAAATATAAAGTGCATATCGCAAATAAAAATTGACAATTAAGACATCGTTATTATATTAGGAAAATCATTAAATTAAGTTAATTTAAGTTAATGAAGTATTGTTTTAGGGGGAGGACGAAAAATGCGCAGGTATTACCTAGTAATGGCAGTCCTATCTTCAGCGTTACTACTTGCTTCATGCGATAATGATGTTGATCCAAAAGGTGGAGATTCGGGAGACGTGACGTCCTCAGTAATTGAAGCCACTGGAATCAAATTAATCGCGGATAAGAAAGAATTAAAAGTCGGTGAGACACTAAAGCTTACTTGGGAAATCGAGCCAGCGGAAGCGGAAACGAAAACCGTTTCTTTTACTAGTTCTAACGAAAATGTTTTAGCTGTTTCTAGCGAAGGATTACTCACCGCCAAAGAAGAGGGAAACGCCACCATTACCATAAAGCTTGAGGGAACCGACAAAAGCGATTCCATCGATTTCCAAGTCATCATGACAAAGGATGCTCTCTTAAACAAACTAAAGTCTATTTTACTAGAAGGACTAGGCCACGAAAAAGAAGAAGCGATGGATGGAGTAATTAACTCCTCTATCGAATTCAATGTCTATAAAGATTCACTGCAAATCAACTATGACGCGAATACGAAAGTTCGTTATTACATGGTAGGCAAATCCTTGACCGCTTTGAATTTAAAGCCCGATAGCGTGGAAGAAACAACCATCGGAGTCCTAGATGAAGACTTAAATCAAGAACAAGTCGATAACTACACAAAGCTATTCTCCTACGTTTACAAAAACAATGCGGTGTTCGGGCTATCTTCTCTTTTATCGACAGTGATATCTGACACTTATTTCTTTGGCTTAGAGGATGCAAAAGAAAATCTCAAATTCGTTTCAAATAGCGAAAATAGCGAAACCACATACGCGCTAACCACAAACTATGTTGACGCTTCCGTTTCTTATGACAAACGCTATTACGAAAATAGCCTCTCTTTCTCGATAAATCAAAATGGGCAATTAACAAAAGGCAGTTACTCGATTGAGCCATTTTCTTCAACCGATTATGACTTTACAAAAAACGAGAAAAAGGATGGGGCCAAAGCAACGAAGCCGGACAAATTCGCTTTTACGATTTCTTATGGGGAACGCAAAGAAGAAGATAACGACACGCTCAATCGCTCCGACTATTTGGTGCAAAATTTCAATATTGATACCAAAAGCTGGAGAAATAAAGGAGAAGGCGAAGCTCTCCTTTATATCGGAGACGAAGTCCCGGTTGAAGTCACTAACGTCAGCCCCGCTTTGCATTTAGCGGATACTTATTCGGTAGAAAGCATCTCCAATTCAAGCGTTATTAACTATAACACGAAAGGGAACATCACTTATCTAACGGCCGTTGCAAAGGGAGAAGCGACCGTCACGATTAAAAATTCCTATCTAAAAACATCCAAGATCAAAATAAAGGTGATCGATGTCCCAGCCCAAAAGATCGAAATCGGTGTCACTTCGCTTAAGGAAATCGAAATCGATCAAACCGCGGAATATAAAGTAAGCGTTACCCCTCTCGATGCCGCCGATAGAAGCTTTGAAGCCGCTTTCGAAAACGAAGGCATGAGCCAATACGCAACGTTAACCCTCGATCAAAATAATTCTAAATTCACTCTCAAAGGCTTAAAAGCTGGGAAAGTAAAAGTAATCGTAACGGCGAAATCCAACCCTTCCATTAGTGATAGTATCGAAGTCGTTATCAAAGCGAAGCTAGACGGATTAGAAGCGATTAAGGCAATGCTAGTCGGAGCGACTTATAAAAACTCGCTTAACACATTGACTTTCATTGATGCAACGAGTGGCACAGCCGCTCTATATAAGGGAAACCGATACTCCTTCAATTACAATGTCGAACTTCTTTCCAATCAATACGTTCTCGTTTTCTCTAATGTGACGGCTACCACCCAAACGAACACAGAAAACGTATTAAATGAGGGTAATGGAGCGCGCCTTGACCCAAACATCATCTCTAACGATGGAAAACAAATCAAAGTTACTTCTACTACGTCGCCGATGACACTCAATAGACAATAGAACGAATTAATTGCTTTCTTACTAACGATAAACAAAGGAGATAAAGAATGAAAAAGAAACAAACATTATTGCTTCTATGCGTAGCGAGTTTACTTGCCGCTTGCGGAGAAAACACGGATAAATCCAGCGATCCCGTCTCAAGCGAGCCATCGTCTTCCGATAGCTCACTCACCCCAACGCCAGTGGATAAAGAAGCGCTAGTCGCTGGTGTTATCGATGGGTTAAAAGAGGCGGTTGAAGCTTCCTCCATGAGCGTTTATTACACCGAAAAAGATACGAACGAAAAAGACGTCAATCTCGTTGATATTTATACTTCGGACTATGTCTCTTTCGGCTGGAGCAAAAGCGGCTATCTTCTATTAGATAGCTTCGACAAGGATTATGGCGATAAGCTCGTCTATTCCTTTAGCTATGATAGCAAAGGGGATATCGAACTAGGCAAAGCCACCACTTATTATGACGAAAATGATAAGCTTGTCGGGGTGAATAGCTGCACCGACATGAACCCGCTTAAATTGTTCAAAAAAGGCAATAAGGATTTCAATAACGGCCTTGGTCTAACGAAAGCGTCTTTCTATTATAAAAACGGAGCCGTTCATTCAGACGACGAAGAAGTTTTAAGCATCATGTGCTCTTTAATGGGCTATACGTATGGCGATTCAGAAACAAGAATCTACGATGTCACATTCCTAGTCGAAGAAGATGGCAGCCTTTCTTTTACTCTTTATAACCAACCAGACGAAAATAGTTCTAATTTAAGTGCTTTTCTTACAGGAAAGTTCGGGAAATTAAACGAGACTTCCGATGAGAAACTCGCTAATTTCGTCGCCACCTACAAGCTACCGACCGTTCATCTTGAACAAAGCACAAAAGAATTATTGAAAGCACCGACTATCGGATTCAATACCGAAATCAAATATCGCACGAGTTCTTCCTCTACTTGGACTTCTTATGGGAAAACCGGAATCACTTCCGCAATCGGAAGTGACCGCAAAGAGGATAAAATCGCCTATTCTTTGGAAGACAAAACCAATGAAGAAACCTACACTTACATCTTAACAAAAGGCGAGAAGACGAAAGAAGGCTTAACGCCTGCTATCGATCACTATATCGATGGGCAAAACAAAGTGGCAACCCAAGAATTCGAAAAGAAAGATTTCACTTGGGGGAACGGGATTTTCTCATTCCAAGATGAAATCGACGCTGATTCCTTCCTAGGTGAGAATAACAAATTCACCTATTTCGGATTCAATACCGATCGCTTATTCGAATCACTTGCTGGCTTAACCGTTTTAACGGACATCATTATGCAAGACGTCACATCCATGACGCTAGAGATAAACGGCAATACCTTAACGTTCCGTTCCTATCTCGATGCTTATTACGCTGACGCAAACGGCAACGAAACGGAACTTAAGCTCCTTGCGACCTCATCCATCATCAAAGATGCCTCGATTGCGATTCCTTCTAGTTATGAGTCGGAAGATGCAGAAAACGCAAAACTCAATCAGGCGATTAATCATTTAAAGGAAGTTAGCTGGACCGCTAACGGATACGGATTAAGCACCAAAGAGGGGCAAGAGGGCGAGCCATCGAACGAATTGCCAAAAACAAACTACTATTATAAAAAAGGTTCCTATTTCATCCAAGATTGGGCTAATCGTAGACTATTCTCGAAAGATTCCAAAGAATATACGCGACAAGGCTATAAGCAAGTCGAAGGCGGCATTATTCCTTTTAAAATCACGCGCGAAGCTAATGTCCAAGGGGTTCAAAAGCCAGGGACAGCGTACCCAATAGTAAGCCAAATCGACACCACCGACACTTTAGAGGCGCATTTTGGTTTCAATTTCTCTTCCAAAGTATTCCAAAAAGGAAGCACAGAGAACACCTTCGTTTTAAGAGATAACGTCAAACATATCTCCTCTAACATCATGGGGAGCGTAAAGCTCGATTATCTTGTCGACAAATCCCTTGTGATCACCTTGGATGAGAGTAATCGTCTTTCCAAAATCAATTACAAATACGTCTATGGCGGGGTCATGACGGGAAAAGAAGAGCTCAAGTTCGAATATGATGATGCAACAAAACTCGCTTTCCCTAGCAAAGTCGTAAACGAAGATTCGTTCAACAATTTAAGCACGGATTTGCCTACCAAATGGTCCGAAGAATCAAAAGTGAAAGCAATCATGGTGAAAACGTTCGGAGCGACTGTGACTGACTTAATTCCTTATTTACCGCAATTCGGCGTTTCCTATTCTTGGGAGACAACGCCGAATTATGATCGCTCGGGGGATATCTGCATCTATAACAAACAAATGGATGATACTTATCTAGCAAACTACAAATCGCTATTAAGCGAAAATGGCTACTCGAATCAAACTATCGGCGAATACGACTATCTTGTGAAAGATTACGAGACCAAAGAAACAGTAACGGACGCTAACGGTGATGAAAAAGAAGTCGAATTCATCTATACGGTTCGGATCCGCTTTGGTGAAAAAGCAAGTGGCAACAACACTTATGATACTTCCGATAATATCTATCTAGGATGCAAGAAAGCGCAAAAAACCGCGTAATTCTAGCTATTTAGGCTCCTCAAATTGAGGGGCCTTTTTAGTAGCGGTTTCTTTATCCATAATCTTTACAAGAATTGATTCAATTTAAAACACGTAGAGAGTCAATCAATAAGACTGGAGCGATTCCTTTCCTAGCATCAAGATTATTTAGTGAATTTAAGAAATAAAAATTGACAATATTATCCCCTTCTTTAAGATAACGACATTAATTGTCAAGAAAAAGAAAGGAGTGAAAATGAAAAAACGATGGACCCCTATGGTGTTCTTATTGCCGTTACTAGCGTTAGCTTCTTGTCAAAACGGAGGAGGAAATTCAATCTCTAGTGAAGCAATTCCTTCAATCCGTGATCTAATTACAGAAATCGGGGATTCGAAAAATTACACCTTAACGATTGAAAGCTCAATTACAGGGCTTACGTATAACGCCACAAAGAAATTCACAAAAGATGAATGCTACTTCGAATCCCCTTATTCTAGCGACAACTTCGGTTACAAAAACAGTGAGCACGGTTTCTATAAATATCGCATTCGTGATGAAGCGTTCAAACCGAGTTACACCATAAGTGACACAATTAAAGATTATCACAAAGTCGTCAAAGACATCTCTTCTTGCTCGTACGCTAACTTTCCAATCGATACCTTCAAAAATAGAGCGAATACATATGATGTGACGGATCGAAAAGCCAGGAACAAATTTGCCCTTTTAAGCGATTTGGTGACGGAAGAGGAACTGAATACTTTCATACCTACAGCCTTAGAAATCCATGTCACAAGCAAAAATAGCTTCTATGGCGATCTAACATTCGCTACACAAGGGGTAATCTTAGGCAAAGTCCGCTATACAGTCACCGATATCGGAACGACTTCTATTCCGCTAGCGGGCGCTTATTTAGGAGGGGCTCTCCCTTTCAACGGGAAAATCAAACGCATCGGAACGTTATTTGGAAAGCACAATTTCGAATCAAAAACGTATGACAGCTCCAACGTCTTAGTTTCGAATAATTATTTTGTTGAAAACGCCTTATATCAAGATTTCACTCCTGCCTATGAAAACAAAACGGATGAAAATTACGTTGACGAGGGAATTGTCCAGATCACAAACAAATCTACCTTAGACGATGGCTTTTATCCATTTACAAATGAAGGTGGCGATACCAAACTCGGGGAAAAATACAGCAATGTCTCCGCATCTTCTTTATACGATCTAACCATCACCCCTGGCTTCCTTGCGCTAGAAGAAGTGCTCAAGCAATTCGATGGCGAAAACGAAGCGCTCAAAGACTATTACGACTTCTATAGCGACAATAGCGCAGTCCTTGAGCTCATTGGCAACTTAACGAATATATATACCCAAAGCGAATACCAATACTATGTCATCGGCGCTGGGCTCAACATCGAGGAAGCGACTCGTGACGAAGATTGCTCAATCACTTTGCGCGTATTCGTTAGTTACCAAAGCAAAATATCATATAGCGACTTTGCCTACACCAATTTCGGAGGGGTAAAGCTAAACTTCCTTGATCAATATTTATCTACCATTCAATAGAGGGCATAAACCATGAAAAAGAAAACCATTATATTGCTAGCCTGTTCCTTTCTTCTTGCTGGGTGCGGAGAAGAGAATTCAAGTCAAACCACCGCTTCATCAGACACTCCAAGTCAAAACGAGGACATTTCAGTCAGCGGCATCACGCTAAAGGAAACGTCAAAAGAGCTTGAGATTGGCGAAACATATCAACTTACTCCTACTCTCACTCCTTCTAATGCAACCAATACGCTTGTCTCTTATTCTTCTTCCAATGAAAACGTCGCAAGCGTCTCTTTGTTGGGCCTAGTTACCGCAAAAAGCGCTGGCAAGGCGACAATCGTAGTTACTAGTGACGCTAACCCCGAGGTTAAAGCGACGCTAACTCTAGAAGTAAAAGCGAAAGACATCACATCCTTCGATATCGCTTTCCCAGAAGAGATCGAAGAATTCAATCTAAACGGCACCACCTATAAACAACTCATTATTGGCTCCTCTTACGCTTTGAATCCAACTTTCGTTGGAAACGACACCACTACTCTTGAGGCTAGTTTTTCCACTCCAGGTTTTGCAAGTTTCGATAGCTCGACCAATACATTAAAAGCAGAAAAAGAAATCACTCGTTTAGAGGTCACATTCTCCGCAAAAGGGACTGCTTTGCCCGTTAAAAAATACGTTTTCCGTCTTTTAAGCAAAGGAAAAGCCGACCAAGCCATTGCCTTCGCTAAACTCAAGAAATCGGCAGAGCTAGAGGAGAATAAATACGTGAATGCATACACCTTCGAATTCAAAAGCGAAGGAAACCCAAACGGCATTAAAACAGTAGAAAGCGAAACCATTGATTACACCGTTTATCAAGAGGGCCAACACTCTTACATGGTTGGCTTAAAAGAGAAATCTAAGAAAGTCGGTTCTGATCCGCAAGTAAATACATTCCTAACGACATTCAAGGGGATCGGGCAAGACAATGCTTACTATGAACTCGAAATCAATGACAATACCCATAAGCATGAGAAAGACCCTCTAAAAAAGATAGTCACGACTGAAGAAGCAGGAAGCGGAGAAATCACGCGCGCTCTCGCTATAAAGAAAGGGACTTTATTAGAGCACAATTCTAGATTCGGACTAAGCAATATCGCTTCCGCGATGGTTGATCCCTCCAATAGCGGTTACGATTATTTCGTTCCAAGCAAATCCTATCCGTTTTATTTTGGTGGATCAGTTGCAAACACCGCTACTTACGAAACGACCGTAGACGGATTCAAAGTCAAGGGATACACAATCGAAGAAAAACCAACAAGTTATAGTAACGGCATGGTTTTCTTTAACGAAGGAATCTTTGTTTTTGATGATAATAACCTCCTCACCAGCGTCACTGTCGTTGACAAAGTCTATGACAAAACTGGCTTTGATTTTACAAATAACACCCTTTTAGAAAACGCGACGCCAATTAACACCTACACCATTAAATATACGCAAGAATTCGGTGAAATCGGTAACGAAGAGGAACTAGAGGGGCGTTACGCAATAGATGTCAACGAACTTTATTTTACGTCTTTTAAAGTCAACCTCGCTTTAGGAAACACCATAATTGACCCAAAGAAGCTTGTGGTCAATCAAACCTATGCCTTTGAAGAAACAAGCCAAACACCGAACATCGCCACTTCTAAAATCGACCCAATTTTATTAACAAACGTTGGTGATAAGAGTGTTATCTCTATCTTAGAAGGAGGGCTAAAATTCAAAGTCTTAAAAGAAGGTTCAACCACTTTAACCTTCTATTCAGCGAAGAATAACAAGTCGTTTACTTTGGATGTATCCACAACGCTCCCTGATGCGACCTCTATTACCATTAAACAAGGTACAGAAGGGAAAACAATTAATACCACTACAATAACGGGCGTCACAAATGAAGCCATCAGTGGATTCTATTTCGAGACTTATCCCGCTACTTCTGCCCAAACTGGTACCGATCCAGCGTTTACGTTTACCGATAGTGAAGACGTTGACGCAAGTTCCGTTTGCTCTTTCACTAAATCAAGCGAAACAATCAAGAATCACCCTACTTATTGCTTCAAAGCAACAAAAGCAGGGACTTACTCCGTTACTGCAAGCTATGGAGAAGTAAGCGCGTCATTTAATGTTAACATCGCTGATCCTGTCAGTGACGATTCATCTTTATCTACTGAAGTGATTAAGCATGATTTCTCAGCCTCCACGCTAGACTGGCAAGTCGTACTACATTTTGACTCTAAAACAAGCGGCAAAATGAAAGGATATGTGCCAGGTGGCGCAACTAAATTTATAGAAGGCGATGATAGTGACGCAGGTGGACAATTCACTTTTGAATGTTCCATTGATGACGCGAACAAAACGATTATTTTCACGAGTATCACTTTTGTTGGTGGAAGATGTGAATCTTTAACTGATTACTTCGATAATTATTGCGGATATATCCCGCAACAAAACGCGTCTTTCACCATCGCTGATAGTGGAGAATCGTTCACTGGAAATTTTGTGTGGAGTGAAAATGGGGAAGATCCTGAAGAAGCTTCCTTCACGAATCTAAATTAAGAGGTTTGACAATGAAAAAATCACATTATTCCATATTATTAATCGCTTCCGCATTACTGTTATCATGCGGAGAAAATAAACCAGGCGAATCCTCTTCTACTTTCGATTGGAATCAAGAAGCAAGCCTAGCGAAAGCCTCTTCTTTCCTCCAAACGCTATCATGGGATGAGGTTAACGCTTTCTCTTTCGTGGACCGAAGTTATGCGAGCAATTATTACTACAATTCCAAATACATGGTCACGGGAGGGGGCGCGCTAGTCAATTACAAAGCGAGCCATGCCTTTAAGCTATATGAAGGCGATTTCGTGGAAGATAACGTTACGATCGACGCTTTGACAGGCGTAGAGAGCTCATCCACGCAAAATAGTTTCAATGCCGAAGAGCAAATCTATCTACAAGATAACTACATCCATGACATTTTCCTAGTGGACGTGGAAGGAGAATCCTACGCGAATTGCTACCCTTCTCACCGCTATAGAACGCTAAGCGATTATCTAAATTACGACAGCGTTTTAAAAGATTCGGCTTCCGCTTTAAGCAATTTAGAAAAAGCATTCCCAAAAGACGATGGCTTCCTTGATCCAGACATTGTTATTACTACAGAAGGAGACAAAGAGCATTATACCGTGGAAGTGAGCTATCCTGGCGACACTACTTATGTCGCTTACAGTAGAGGCTATGATCTTACGCTCGATAAAAATAGCAAAACGCTTGATTCGATTACAATGAGTCTCCGTTACTACAAAGACGATATCGATGGGGCTTATGAAACTTCAACTGCGATGTTACAAAGCTACACGATCTCTTCTCTATCGTTTGGTAAGAAAAACGCGTATTCTGGAACAAAGCACACAATCGAAGAGCTCCCGACTGAAAAAGTGCACGGCGCTCCCGCTAGACAAATCGATTTGACGAATATCGCTGATGGAGAATTAACGGGAGAGACCGCTCTTTCTTTTGTGAACAACATCCTTTATTACGCCCGCGACACTAGAGAGACCAAATATTCTTTTATCTATCATGATGCGTTTGATTTCGCTTCTTCAGAGCAAACTTCGATCGGGGATGTTCTTTTTGAAGGAAAACTGATCGCTTATCAAAACGATATTCTTGATAATCATGGTTCTATGCGCAAGGTCAATAGTAAAGATGAACCTTATGGAGAAAGCGCTTCTTATTGGATATTTGCCGAAGCGAAAGAAGGCTATATCCAAAAGGGCGGTAAATTCGATAAATGGATCACTTCTAGCTATGCTGGGGTTGATGCGAAGTACATCACGGATTTGCGTTCCTATCTCGATGCAAATCCTCTTTTCTATGGCGAAATGGATGGCGGAGAGCTCAAAGACAGCGAATTTAAAAAGCAATTGAGTTTATTCTCTAGTTACCCATTGGGTAAAACAAAGTCCGACGGATCAACATTGAACCTTTCGGTCAAAGGGAATAAATCCGGCAATTCCATCACTTTAGAAGCAACTAGCGCAATCACATTGGATAATTCTAATGCCAGCGTCACAAACACATGGTCGTTTTTAATCCAAAGCGATTACCTAACGTCATTCTCTTTGAAGATGGAAGAAAATACCCATAGTAATACCTATTATTGCGATACTTATGAAGCGGTCTTCCTTCACGCCCCGAAGCAAGTTTATAAGGGGGAGGCTTTCAACTATGAAGAGATTCAATATCAAGTGTACTGGAGCAGTTTCAATGTCATATAAGCGTTCTATTATTTTGCTTGCTTCTTTTTCCTTATTAGCAAGCTGCGGGACTAACCCTAGTTCTAGCGAGTCTATTGCTCCATCTAGCGAAATAAAAGGCCAATACGATTTAAGGGGGAAACTTAATCAATTAAAAACCGCGAAAACCTTGCAATTAACCCTCCAATATTATTTAAAAGACGGCACAAACAATCGCGGAAGCGTCTATACCTATACCTACACCCCTAATTACTATGCGATTTCAAAAGACGGCCAAACTGCCGGGATTTCTAATGGTGAGGATGGAATTTGGAGCTTTCAAATCGCGGATAACGAATTCATCGCGGGCCCTATCACCAATATCGATCTCAAATCGATTTGGGAAGAAAACGCAATCAGAAATTATTACGATGGGTTAAATGCCGCGCGCGTAGGGGAAAGCGACACTCACGTTTACGCTTTAAGCGATTCCGTGAATCTTGGCGCGATTTTGCGCATGGCTGGTTTAGCGCCATCTACCGGATTATTCTCAATCATCCAAGAAGCAAAAGTCGAAGCGAATGAAAACGGGGTAGTGTTTTCTATTGATTTTGGCGTCAATGGCACGATTGTTGAGACCGTCACGCATATTGATGACGCTTCCTATTCTCTCCCTCAATATGAGGATTATATCGCAAAAGGCGGGAAACCACGCCAAGCCGAAAAAGGCCTTATCGACTTAATGGCACTATTCTCTTCTTATAATTATTCTTCCCCGATGGGATCAGTTAAAGATGGCGATAAGCTTATCGAAGTAGGCACCCGTTATTTCGCTCCAAAATACATATATGAAGACTACACGGACGATTATTTGTCTTACGTTTTGAAAAGCAGCGGAAAAGAGCTAAAACGGAGAGGATATATCGAAATCGAAAACAATGAGAACGTGCAAAACGGCATATATTCGTTTGAAGTAAATCATTATGATGCCTCAAATAAGCCCGAGCTAAAGGACTCTGATTTAACGCAAACGATCGCGAATGCAAAATTAGTCGATCGATACCCCTATTACCAGTCTTTAACCTATTCGAAATACCTTTCTAGCTTCTATAGCGGCTACAAAGAGCCATTCAAAGGAGAGGATGCTTATTACTCAAATCGGAGCGATTTGGCGACGGAATTCGCAAATAGCATCTTCGGCGACAAAACAAGCGCGACTGGGATGTATATCGTAGGTTCCTTAGAAAGCGATAATCCTAGCGTCACCTTCTACGTTAGCTATAGTAATGGGCAAGGGTATGAAGTGAGTGCGACTGATTTTACGAAGACCAATATCGAATTTTTAGAAAGCTATCTATCAAAATAAGCCGAATCGACGCTTGTTCGGTAACTAGCCAAGGATGTTGTATCGCCTTGGCTTTTCATTAGCTATAGTTATCTCAATCTATTAATAGCAAAATACTAGGCACTGCAAATGCTAGTTCCTAATAGTAATGGCCTCTTATTAAAATCGCATCCCTTAGAGGTAGAATGCCGCGATTTTATGTTGCCTATCGATGAAATATCTCGAAAAGCTCTTTGTTTGTATATAGCTCTGCCCCATAGACTTCTTTGAGGTATTTTAAGCCGTTATCGTAATCTTCCTGGGTGAAGGAATCGGTCGCTTCTATCGCCACCGCCACTTGATAGCCTAATTGATAAGCGTCAGCGGCAGTGTGACGGACGCACATATGGGTATGCAAGCCAGTGAGAATGACGGTTTTCACCCCTAATTCCCTTAAAAGAAGGTCAAGATCAGTTTGGAAGAAGCCGCTGTAGCGCCTTTTCGGAACGATATAATCCTTATCACTGACTTTTAGCTCAGGGATAACTTCTGCACCAACAGTTCCTGCAAGCGCGTGATCGCCCCAAAGTTCAAGCTCTTTGTCAATGCCTTTTATATGAGCGTCATTGCAGAAGATGACGGGGATATTGGCTTTTCTAGCCTCGTCAAGAAGCTCGGAAGTGGGTTTGATGATTGCAAGTCCCCTATCGCACTTAAGCGAACCAGTGACAAAATCATTCAGCATATCCACAACTAAAACCGCCGTTTTCTTTTTATCAAACATTGTTGTTCCTCCCTTGAAAACAAGGATGATTTTAAGGGAATCATAATTTGAGTCAATAACAATAGGGAAAATGATAATAACAACGTTCAATCGTTTCTATCGTTATAGATATCCTCGATAGTGATGAGTCTAGCATCTTTCGCGTTTTCTTTGACCCAATCGGTAAAGCCAGACAAGGAAAAGAGCAAGAAAGGATATGATCTTTTGTATTTAGTGGGAATTAAAGACGATCTTCTGACAAGTGTTTCATATATCTCTTTATCGATTTTTTCGTTTTTGAATTTGCATTCTCCAACGATGTATTTTTTGTCTAGCGAAGAAAAAGCAACCACGTCGACGTCAGCTGGCTGAAAGTTTTTGTCCTTTTTATCGCCTATCGCTTCGTTTCCCCACCAAGAACCAACTTGATTGATAAAAATGGGCAAGCCTCCCGTAATACCCACCATTAAGGTGTAGTGTCGGCACATATTCTCAAATATAGGGCCCATATAAGTATGAATTTGGGATTTGACGATTTTGTTGAAATAGAGTTCGCCTTGACCCATTTCAATCGCGCTTACAGCCTTAGGAATAAATTCGTACCAAAATTTAAACATGCTGTCTTTTAATACATATTGCGTTTTCTTTTTGTTCTTTTCTTCGCCCATAGAGGTTTTCTTTTCGACAAGATCGACGCGAATTAATTTTTCTAAAGAATAAAGAACAGTTGTTTCTCTTTCTTTTATTTTAGTGGCGATGGAATTAATTGTGTTTTCGCCATTCGCGATTTGCTCAATGATGTTGTTTACTAAAGCGACATCAGTGAATTCTTGAATAAGCAAGTTCTTCACTTCATCGTAAAGATATCCGCTTGTGGAAAAGAAAAGGTTGATAACATTTTGATTGATGCTGAGTTTTGGGTCGATTAAGGATAAATATTTTGCCACTCCACCCGTCACCCCATAGCAGATTGCTTTATCTTCAAAAGAATAATTTGGGACGAATTTTGCAGAATCAATGTAAGAAAAAACATCTAATTTAATTTGGGAGTCCCTTCTTCCAAAAAGAGGGCTCTTTTCGCTTAAAACTTTATTCTCCATGAAGCTTAAAGAGGAGCCACAAAGGATGATTTTGAGGTTTTTATTTGTCCAAATCGTATCAATGTATTTTTGGAGAATGGACAATAATGATTCATCTTTTTCCGCCCAATAAGGAAGTTCATCGAAGACAAGAATGGTTTTTTCCTTTTTCACAGATTGGGAGATAAAATCAAATATGCTTTCTAAAGAATCAAATTTAATGTCATGCACTTGAGGCAATAAGCAAGAGATGGTTTGTTTTCCAAACAATTCAATATTTCTATCTTTGCCTACTTTTGTGGCTGTATAAAAAATGGCCTTTTTTCCTTTCACGAATTCATTTATCAAAGTGGATTTGCCGATTCGCCTCCTTCCGTATATTACAATCATTCCCGTTCCATCTTTTTCGTAGAAATTCTCTAGTGTTTTTAGTTCTTTTTCTCTTCCGATGAACATTGTTACCCTCCAATATATTTTTATTCAAATTGTTTTGATTCAAATTGTTTTGAATTATTTTAACACGAAAGATTAGGAATAGTTATTTTTATTCAAATTGTTTTGATTCAAATCTTTCTGAATTAGCATTTTGGGCGTTAAAACGCTACGTAGCGATTGCTAATATGCCCACACCCGACTAAAAACAAAATTTAGGAGTTAGTTCATAGAAAACGATGGATTCGCTATGGGATGAAACGGTTATCGTGTTTTTGCTTTTTGAAGTGCTTGTAGCTTTTCTTGATTTAATTTCACTGCAAAACGAACACCGAAGAATTCATGGTCGCTCCCCCACTCTAAAGCCTCTCCATCCTTACTAAAAACGATGATCTTTTTGCTCCCTTTTCCTTTGCTTCTAGTTCCCCACACGCCTTTATAGTCTGGTTCTAATTCGCGGTAGCAAATCGCAAAATCCGTTAAGGAGGCCTTGCGTTCTTCAATTGTTAAATATTGTTCGCCTTCCTCTTTACTAAGAAGAAAAAACTTATCGCCAAAACAATGAGTTTTTAGGATTTCTCTTTCGCTACTATTAAGATACAAATCGGAGTCAAGCATCCCTAAACCGTTTCCATATTGGTAGTACATGCCTGGGAAATTAGTGTTATTTAGCCAGCTGCGGACATAGGAATTCTCATATTCGTTTTGGTTAGAGGCTTTTCCGCTTTTATATTTCAATTCTTCGTTTTTCCCGCTTGCATAGTAATGAACATCTAAAATCTTTTCTGTCACTGCAAGAGTTTCGCCCTCTTTTGTATGAATCAGAATCCATTTCACTGGGTCGAATCTGAAATAGTAATGAGATTTTTCAGTCGCTGTTGTCTTATCGTCCAAAAAGTAATGCGTCTTATGGAAGGTTTTACTAGGCGCTCCTCTTTTTGGACGCTTTCGATACCACGCGCCTCCGTGCTCAAAATAAGAGATATAACTCGCTTCCTTCACAGATGAGGTTTTCTTATCTAATTCCTTTAGAAGAGTATGATCGGTCACCAAAGACTGAGGGTAGATACCAAAATAAGAGACTTCGAAGGGAAGCTTTTCTTTCCATTTTGCAACGAGTGTCGTAGATTGGGCGATATTCCAAACGCCGTTTTGAGCGATGACTTCATCTTTATTCTCCCAGCCTATGAAACGATATTTAGAGCTACGGTCAATCAAAGTAGGGAGTTCATATTTTTCGCCTACATTAAATATCTTCATCGGGAAAGTGTGCCCACATTTGTCGTCAAGGAGATGAATGCGCGTCCCTTTCACTTCATAGTTCGCGTATAAATTCGTTATAGCCGTAACTGGGTTGAACGCAAAATCCCACTCCCTCGTCTTTTATTTATCTAAATACCATCCCTTGATATCCACTCCATCAAAAGAAGGCCTCTCAACCGTTTTATTAGCCCTCACGCGTTCAGTTTTATCAAAACATCATCACAGTAAAAATTAACTGAGTAGTATTTCTTCTTTTTTGGAGGCAACTTTCCTCCATCATAAATATTCCCGTTCGTCAAAGTGATAATTAAATGTCCTCTTTTATCCACCTTGACGGAAGAAATCGAAATATTATCTTTTGTCACTTGTTTGGAAGCTTTTGGGCGACTAGCTTCAACCCATTCGAAATAAGAAAGCTTTCCTCCATCAACTCGATAAGAAATATAATTCTCATAATCATAATCGTCTCTAGGAGAAGAACACCCGTTAGAGAAAGAAAAAGCAATCATCAATAATGCCAAAAACTTAAAATTTCTATGTTTCATATTATCCTCATTATATTGCGATTAATGAGCACAATATAAAGCAATAGAATAAGATATGCAAAGATGTTTTTTTATCGATAAACGCTGATTGAATAAATTATTTGAAAAGAAATTTAATTGTTTTGTCAATCGCGTTCAGGGTCGCTTTTTAAAAAGGAAATCGCTTGGCTTGATTTGGGATTAAGGAAGAATTCCCTTGGATTTTCGCTTTCTTCGCAGATAAGGCCCGAATCAAAGAACACGACGCGATTAGAGACGTCTTTCGCAAATGACATTTCATGCGTCACCACGATCATCGTCATCTCGTTAGCGAGATCTTTCATCACTTTGAGCACCTCTGCTACCATCTGTGGGTCTAAAGCGCTAGTGGGCTCATCAAATAGAAGGATTTCAGGATCCATCACTAGAGCCCTAGCAATCGCGACGCGCTGCTTTTGCCCACCGCTTAAAGAAGAAGGGTCTTGCTTTTGATATTCTTCCATCCCTACTTTCTTTAACGCATCCATAGCCCTAGATATCGCTTCTAGTTTTGAGCGATGAAGCACTTTTCTTTGGGCGTAAACGCAGTTATTCAAGACATTCATGTTCTTAAACAAATTAAAAGATTGGAATACCATCCCGATATGCGTGCGCAATTCGTTTAAATTTACTTTCTCGTGGAGAATATCATGCCCATGGAAATAAATGCTGCCGCTATCGGATTCTTCTAATAGATTCAAGCATCTTAAGAAAGTGGATTTTCCTCCGCCTGAAGCACCAACTAGGGCGATGACATCCCTTTGATAGACATCAAGAGAAATCCCTTTTAGAATCAATTGGCCATCATAAGATTTCGTGAGGTTGCGCACCGATAGCAAAGGGAATTTATTTGTTTTCATTAGAATACGCCTCCTTTTGGCTCGCGATCACTTCTTCAATAGGAACAAGGTTTTGATTAATCGATGGGGTTATGGATTCTTTTTTATCAATCACGATTTCACTTTTATGGAAAGAGAAAATCGCTTTGAAAATCCTTTTCGCCTTATCAATAGAAGAGCGGCGGATCCCAAACCAATTGACTTTCTCTTTCATAGAGAGCTTGTTTTCAACGAGCTTAAGCGCCATAGAGGCAATCAAAGTCAATAGTAAGTAAATGACAGCGATAATAACATAGCCTTCCACCAAGTAATAGTTGCGGTTTGTGGCGACTTTCACGGAACGATATAGCTCCGTTAAGCCAATGACGTTTAAAACGCTAGAATCTTTCACATTGACGATGTATTCGTTGCCAATCGTTGGAAGAGAATTCCGCAAGGCTTGAGGCAAAGTAATGCCAAATAGGGTCTGCCTATTGCTTAGCCCCAAAGAACGCGCTGCCTCATTTTGTCCTTTCGGAACTCCGTTCATCCCGGACTTGATGATTTCGCTCATATAAGCGCCAGTATTGATGGTGATAATGATAAGGCCGCAATACATATAGCCATTGAAGACGTTCCCTAAGCCAAAAGGCGCCGCTGGGATATTCGTCCAGACGCTAGTAAGGGTAAAAAGAATAATCGCTTGAACCATCATTGGGGTCCCGCGGAAAAAAGTGACGTAACACCAAGCGAAAAATCGCCCAATGCCTTTGATGATTTTGACCCACCAATGGTCGAATTTTTCGCTCTTTAGATTTCTTAATTGGCCAACGAAAACGCCAATGATAAGGCCGCCAATCGTCCCAACGATAGCAAGAATCAAAGTATTAAGCACGCCATAGCCAAACGTAACCCAATAATCGCTTAATAATTTATCGATATGCTCTAGCATCGCCTTGCTCCTTATTTTGCATTCGCCTTCGCAATAGCTTCATCCATCCACTTTTCCCTCGTGGATTCGTCTAGCTTAGCTAAAGAGGCATTAATCTTCTCTTTGATGGAATTGGGATCGCCTTTTTTAATCCCTAGGCAAATTTTGGTTTGCTCTTGATATTTCTCATCAAGCAAAGAATTATCGAAGGTGATGATTTGAAGGTCAGTCAAAGTAGATGTCGTCGATTTCGCGACGGGCTTTTCGCAAATAACAGCGTCGGCGTTTCCTCTCTCGACTTGGTAAAAAGCATCGGGATAAGTATCCGTTGCCCCGCAATGAATCGCCTCGTAATCCCTTGCCCAATCGCTAGCGATATCGTCTTCAAACGTTCCGGATTGAGTAATGAGCTTCACTCCTTTTGAAGCGCTTTTGAAATCGAAATTCTTTCCTTCTAGGAAACGAGGATCGTCTTTCCGAGTGACAAGCACTAACGTTGAATCGTAATAAGGATTCGTAAAATCAATCGATTCTAAGCGCTCTGAGGTAGCTGACATACCAGCGCATATTGCGCTGATTTGGCCGCTAGAAAGCGAAGGAATAAGCGCATCCCACCCCATCGCTTTGACGCTCAATTTCCAGCCATTATCTTCCGCAATGAAGCGAGCGACCCTCACATCGTAGCCATAAGCGTATTCGTTTTGCTTTCCTTCAATTAAGACATTATCGCCTGTCTTTGATTGCTCCGTCCAATTGAAGGGCGGATAATTGGCTTCCATACCAATGACAAAGCTCGCTTCATCTTGATTGTCACTGCATCCAGATAAGATAGAGAAAGAAGCGAGTAAAAACAGCAAGAAATGTCTTTTCATAATAAAAATCCTCCTTTAGAAACAAGCGCTGCATGTATCGATGCAGCCGCTTGGTTTCTATTAGAGGACCAATCGCTCATACATCGATAGTTCCAATGCTAATAAGTAGCAGAGAGTCTATTGGAATGTTCTTCCATAGCCCAATCCTAGGAGCTGCAAACTCCTAGGTTTCGGCGGCATTGCCTTTCTTCGAGGATTATCGGGTGCCCCCAATCCAAGATTACTCTTCTTTGCCGCGCCTCTATCTGAGTAGCGTTATTTCTACTCCGCAACTATAAAGGCTTTTTTCTTCGTTTCAAGAATTAATTGCTAAAATCGTCGCTAGAATGAGCGAACTTGCTATGTTAAGCGCTATTTCTTCTAAAATCCCCTTCAATAGCACTCGTAGGGGACTAGCGAATGAAGAATTATTTGATGCGAACGGCAAGGCGGAAGCTGATGCGTTTTTCCGCGCTGCAGGTAGCGAACTCGCCCTTATCGTTAACGTATACGATGTCAGTATTCCCTTCGCTTGCGCTCCGCGTCGCATAAGAAGTCGCCTTCGTCGTTTCAAGTTTCTTCGCCGTCGCAAGCTCATCGGTTTTTTCCGCGATCATTTCCTCTTTGCCCAAGCATTCCTCACATTCCTCTTTGCTAGGGAGGAAGACTTTGTCGCCATAGCACTTGTCGTGCGGAGTAAGGACATTATTCTCCTTTTCGTTAAGGAAGAACCTTAGACTCCCTAAGCCTTTGCCATTGCTTCTACTGAAATCCCAGCCCCAGGGTCCGAATTCCTCTCTCCCGTTGATTTCGTTAATGTAGGAACGCATGACCGAATAACGGTAATCGTTATTCGAAACGGTAACATCGCCCTTTTTCCGGACTTCCCTAATATCGTAAACAAAGTAGTAATTATCGAATACGTTCTTGGAAAAAGCGATTGTCTCGCCGCTTTTGAGGGTTTTCTTGATCCATTTCACTGGTTCGAATTTCAAATAATAGGTTCTGCCGTTTTCCACTTTGCTGCCATCGTGGAGGCGATAATCGCTATAAGTCCCTCTTTCTCCAGAGACCGTCCTTTTCCGATACCATTCTCCGCCATATTCGATGATATCGCCGTTCTCTTTGTTGCCGAAAGGGAAATACTGAACGCCGTACTTATCGATGTCGTCACTTGTTTTTTTGTCGATAACCGCGCTTTGGGGATATAAGCCGAAATAATCCTCTTCGAATGCCTCTTTCTCTCTCCAACGAGCAACGAGAGTGACGTGATCTATGATCTTCCACTTTCCTTCCAAATCGACTTTTTGTCCTTCATAGTACCAGCCCTCAAAGCGAAGTTTAGAATTCATGTCCACTAAAGAAGGGAGCTCATATTCTTCACCGATGGCGATTTTCTTTGGGAAGGGGCGCAAATTAAGCGTTCCATCGTAAAAATTGACGATGGATTCGTTTTTCTTTGCTTCGCAACGAGCGTATAAATCGAGTTTCTCCGTAAGGACTGGTGCATCAAAATCGGCGGGCTTTTGTCAATTCTTTATCGAGAAACCAGCCACTAGCGAAGAAACTTCCAAAGGCAGGTTCTTTAATTTTGCTCCCAAAAGAAATTTCCTTGCTAGTGAGCAAAATATCATCATAATAGAAATTGATCGTCGAGTGTTTACATTGCGCTATCCCCGCATCGATCTTCGTCCCATCCTTGAAGACGATGATTAAGTGGCCTCTTTCATCATAATATTTGGAAGCGACTTCGCGCTTCTCTTCTTTCTTTTTAGGGGTATTAGGGCCCTCTGGGCAACCGGCTTTGATCCACTCGAAATAAGATAATGTTCCTCCTTCTATGCGATACGCCGCGAATATTTCATATTTAGTAGGGGAACTAGGTTTAATGATGTTAGAGCACCCAACAGTCAACCCAGATCCAAGTAAGGCAAACACCAATAAACTTAAATTACGTTTTCTCATAAAATTTCTCCTTAATTAATTTTTCATAAGTCTGTGCTTGCTCGAGCAAAACAAATCATATTCTTATTAAATTATTTTTTAAAGCAAAAAGTTAGTTATTATCTATTGTTTTTACTATTTTGAAAATTTTTATTTATCGTTTAATTAATATATATTTATTATTAAATTTACCTAAATTATCTTTTTCTTTTTTATGATATTTATCTAGTTAAATATTGAACTTTTTCTCTTCTATAGCATTTCGCTAAAATTATGTTTCGTTTAATAAATGGATATTTAATTAAGTTAATTTGAATTTTTGACTCTAACGAAAAAATTTTCTAATTTAGCGAAAAAGAATCCCTTTGACAAAAAAATAATTTTCCTTTTTTGATTCTCTTTAGGAAGTTAATAACATAAAGCATCATAATCTCATCAAATGAATGGCTCTAGGACTTCTTAAGCCGATCTAGCGACATGGAAAACGGCACCGTCACCTGGTTCTTCGGCCCTCATGAGGACGACGATATCGAAGACGAGGGAATGAAGCGGGGGGAGGCAGCGAATGGATTGCTCTTCAGCGGCAAAGAGCTGAAAAGGACGGCGAGCGACACAATATGGGCGAACGGGTTGAGGAAGTCGTTCGGCTACGACCCGCTTCTATGCAAATGCGGCAGCTGCATGCTCCTCAACCCAGGACTATCATAGGAAGCGGGGCTTTGGCTGATGAGATACAACTTCAGGGCAAGGAAAGACGAAAGCACGGGCGAATACGTCATCGATATGAAATGCCTAGAATGCGGATATGAGGAGGAAATTCCGCTAGACATATTTTCAGGATTGTTCGATCCCGAGATTGGGGAGAACCCGGCATTGACGGCCCGCGATGTGATCACGATTTACTTGTTCCGAAGGATGCTTACGACCAAATAAAGGACGATTTCGTCTATAAGGCCGCTAGAAAATAAGATGGCTGCCCAATCGGACCGTTTTCGCCTGGATTTCGCTTCAAATAGAATTTCCTAGTCAAAGCAAAAGGCCGCCACTTTCGTAGCGGTCCCTTTGAGGCTCTTTCTATTACTTATATAAGCCAAGAACAAAACTATAAGTGGTTGTTCCGTCTTCTTTTTCCTCTTTGATTGTAGTTGTGTATAGATAGACGTCATCGGCGTTCTTATAGAAAGTAATGCCGCTACTATTGCTACCAACATTCTCCCAACTAGAATCCTTATTAATTGCTTCTAATAAAGCGGTTTGTCTTGCTTTTGATGTTTCTTCTAATGGGACATTTTCATAAAATAGAATTCTTTGAGAACTCCCATCATAGAAACTCATCGCGGTTAATTCTTTGCCTTCTTCCCCAATCCATTCGCTTAAGCCAGGTATGGTTAATTCATCGACGGCTAGCCGTTTCTTTGCCGCTAATAAGAGGTCATTCGCGGTATATTGCCCCTTTGAATAAGCGTTATAGCTAATCACAAGGTAAAGATAAGAGGTTGACGTGTCGTAGCGGAGGGCAAGATTATAATAATTATCGCGAGTATGATAATAGTAATAACCTTCTTTCTCCCCTTCGCTAACGAATCCTTCTTCCGTCAAAGCGTTTTGGTAAGAAAGGAAATCGCTCTCGCTCACCCCTTCCCCCATTAACGTATACATATATGGATAGGAACTATTCTTCCCACCCGTTACCGAAGTCCCAGGAAGAGAAGGGATTGATGCTAGGCTTCCACCGCCGACATTTTGCTTGCTTAGCCATTCGGAAAGAGTCTCATAGACGCTTTTTGCGCGGATGATCACGACTTGGCACAAATCAGAGAATAGACCTTTGACTTTGCTAGAATCGTAATAGGTGAAATGGATATGGTGTTCGCCAGTCGAGGAGATGAAAGTAAACGAAGTGGAATAGGTCCCTTCCGACTTCGAATAGGTATAGCCTTGGCTATATAGTTCTTTCATCACTGCGTCGAAATTCGCTTTCGAGGCACCGCTAACGAAGAACCCAGGCCCATAATTATTGCCACTCGAATAGCCGTTCAACAAAGAAAACGCTTTTCCGATTTTGCCCCATTCTGGGAAGGAAGAAGGATATTCTTTGCCAGTGAGCTTTTGGTAATAATTCGCAAGCTCTTTCCTATTAAGAGAGGTCGTGTATTTGGGGTAGAAGGTTGCCTCTACCATCCCTTTTTTCACCCCTAAATCCGTTAAGGATGGGTTCATAAGGAGCTCGTCATCGCTCACGACGTTCACCGTGACCATGCTTGAAAGGAACATGTCCACGTAAGTAAGGCTCGAACTTGAAGCGAGCGAAAAACCGTTATTCGACAGATAATCGCCAAAAGTTTTATCTGGCTCTTCATCATTGTCTTTTGGCATATAGTAAACAGCTTTGGCTTGCGTTTTCCCTTGCCCTAGAAGCGATGCTTCTTTTTGGCTAACGATGAATTTCTTGCTTTTGTCTTCCCCTAATTCATTTTTCGCCAAACTAAATTGTGACGGATCCAAATACAAAGAGGCGTCTAATGCAGGCGACATTGTTCCAAGGAAATTCGCGGGGAATTCGCCCGCTTCATCGTTGAAAGAAATGGCATAGGTCAATTCGTCATTCTCATAGAGGAAACTCACGAAATAGCGCCCTAATTTATCCAAAAACTTGTTGTCGGATGCTTCTTGAAAGCCCGCTTTTACGAGTGTGTCTTTATACGTTTTGAATTGCTCATCCTTTACTCCCACCGCCTTAAAAGAATAATCATCCTTCAAATTCTCGTATGGCGTATTTTCTAATAGAGGAAGAGAGGAATAACCAAGCGTCTGATATACCCCAAGGGTAAGATCGATCTTCTTTTTCGTAGCGGCATCGATATAGGTTTCTTCATACCCAGCATAAACCGTGAAAGAACTACTGATAGTCTCATTAAAAGTGTAGATATTCTCGTTATTTTCACCATCATCTAACGTTTTAGCGGCGTCTAGGCTCTTGTACCAATTCTTAAAAACATGGTAAGGGTAATTTTCCGTAAGCGCCTTAACTTCATCAGTTTGGGTGATTTTGTTGTCGCTCCCCGCAACGAGGGTGAGAGGTTTGCTCTCTTCCCTCCTTGCATCGAAAGTGACTTTCAAAGAAGCGTCGTTCCCGCAAGAAACGAGCCCACCGGTTAATAAGGCGCTAAAGAGAAACAATATGATTTTTTTCATAGGTTACTCTCCTCATTCACCAGCCGTAATCGTGATATCAACAGTTCCGTCTTTGCATTTGACGCTGATCTTTTTTCCTTCTTCCAAGCCAGTTTTGTCATAAGTGAATAACGCTTTAGCTTGCTCCATCGTGCCATTTGCCCAAGTGACTTCACTCACTTTTGTCCCAGTAAGGAAACCATAATTAGACCACCAAGCATCGCAATCCAAAGTATCGCCTAAGATCGTTAAAGAAGTAAGATTCGTGCAACCATCAAAGACATTATCGTGGAGGAGAGTTACGTTAGAGGGAATCGTCACGCTTACTAGGCCTGTCATCCCTTCATAGGTATTATATTCAATCTCAGTGTAGTTTGAATTTGTGGAAATAGGCGCTTCGGTTAAGGAGGTGCAGCCACTAAAAGCATAAGATCCGATGCTAGTCAATTTGCTTAAATCCAAACTCAAGTTTTTGTTCTCTAGCGATGAACAGCCTTTGAAGACGTTTGAATCTAATTCCGTAACATTCTCAAGCCCATTGACCGTGGCAAGTGAAGAATCGCCGCTGAAGAAATACCCATCAAGATGCGTAACGGCCCCTTTTAAATCCACAGTAGTCAAAGAGAGACAATCCTGGAAGGTCGCGTAATTGTTTTCTGCGAAATTAACACCGTTTGGTAGGGTAAAAGAAGTAATTCCCGAACCATTGAAAGCGCTCGTGCCTATCGTCTTAAGGGATGTAGGTAGCACTACTTCTTCCAAGGAAGAGCAGCCTTTGAACACCTGGCTTGATAAAACCTCTAGTTTATCGCTTAATGCAACTTGGGTTAGCTTAGTGCAGCCAGCAAAGGCTTTGGTGCCAAGTTTGTTCACTCCTTCACCAGTAAATTGCGTGAGCGACTTCGCGTTTTCGAAAGCCGAATTGCCTAATTCGGTAACGGCGTTAGACAAAGTGAGCGTTTCTAGTCCAGAATTCTTGAAAGCTTCATCGCCCACAAAAGTTAACGTATTTGGAAGGGCGATAGTCTTTAATGCGGAGCAGCCGTAGAAGGTATCTACTGGTAGTCCTTCTAGCTTTGCCTCAAATATCACGTTCGCTAGTGCTGAATCGCCACTGAACACACCCTCTCCAAAGCTCGTGACAGAAGAAGGGACATTAATCGTCATTAAGCCTTCCATCTCCTCAAAAGCGTTATCAGCAACTGAAGTGAGAGTGTTCGGCAACGTTAAATTCGTTATCCCGCGGTTGGAAGAGAAAACGTCAGTCCCGACTTTCGCCAGTTTGCTCGGAATGTTGATTGTAGCAAGCTCAGTTGCATCAGCGAATGCATTGTCAGGCAATTCGGTGATTTCATCACTTAATGCCACCGTTTTTAGTGAGGAACAACCTTCAAAGCAAGAAATAGGCAATACTTTGGCTTTGTAGTCAACTTCCTTCAATAATCCTAAACGATAGAACGCCTTTTCGCCCACGGTCGCATCTTCTTTGATTGTGACTTTATCAATCTGCGCATCACTTAGTCCAGAGAAAGCATTTGCACCGATTTTTTCCAAGTTGTCGCTAATGAGCAACGTAGCCACATCGCTGCATCCTTCAAAAGCGCTTTCGCCAACTTCCGTAACACTACTAGGCAATGTCAAAGAAGTGATGCCCGTATCCGCAAAAGCGAAATCGCCAATCTTTTGGACAGCCTTCCCTAGTGTCAAGCTTGTGATGGCAACGCCGTTTAAGAAATTATCAGCAATTTCAGTCACGGTATTAGGAATGACGATATCGGTTTTGCTAGGATTAGAACGATCACCATTGAAATACAGGGCAACCGTCTTGGCTTTGTTATAGATTAGCTCCCCATCCATAAAGTAATCGGCGTCTTTTGGGAAAGAAACGGTGGGCTTCTTTTCGCAATACTTAAACATATTTTCCCCAAAATGGGTCATGGCTTTGCCGAAAACGACGGATTCTAGGTTCTCGCAGTTATAGAAAGCCTCGTCCCCAACCACTTTCGTGGACTCCGGAAGCTCAAGATTTTTGATGCCATCCATGTAGGCGAAAGCACGATATCCAATTTCTTCTAGCATATTATTATTGGAGAAATCAATGTCGCAATTCTTCCTTTGATAGAAGGCAGATGACTGAACTGTTCTAACGTTTTTACCCACTACAATTTTTGTAATGTAAGAGGTTGAAGAATTCCATCCCATCATCGCTCTTCTTCCGATTGTGGTAACCGAATCGGGGACGACGAATGTAGCGGTCTTCTCCTTGTCGACTTCTCCATCGGCATTTTCAATCGCCCACATGCAAGGCAATGAGAGCAAAGTGGTCATGTCTTTGCTATACAAGATGCCATCTTTTGCGACAAGATACGGGTTATTCTCGGAAACTTCCCATGTTTGAAGACTAGCGCAAGAGTAATTGAAATCGCCCTCGTTGATGTCGCTTATTCCAGCGCCAAGATGAATCTTTACGAGCAATTTACAATCTTGAAATGGGCAGCCATCATATTTTTCGTTCTCTTCGAAATAGCTAGTAGATTTCGTCCCAACAATCTCTTTGACGCTATCAGGAATAGAAACATAAGTGATAGGCATTTCAGAGAAAGCCTCGTCACGAATCGTTTCGATGCCTTCATGAAGCGTCAAAGAGGCGCAACTTGTCATCTCAGCAAAAGCTCTCTTTGGTATCTCTTTTAGTGAGCCAGGGACTTCTAATGAGGTGACTTTGCTCATGCCATAGAAAGCTTCTTGGCCAATAGAAG
This sequence comes from Caryophanales bacterium UBA4691, assembly GCA_002404865.1. GTDB lineage: Bacteria > Bacillota_I > Bacilli_A > RFN20 > CAG-826 > UBA4951. The sequence continues at coordinate 71,913 of DHKP01000015.1, forward strand.
CTAGATTGTTGCTAAGATGAAGTGAAATTGCATTCTCCACTCCATAAAAAGCGCTAGCCCCGACTCTTACGATATTATCTGACATCGTTACAGATGTAACATCACTTTCATACTCGAAAGCCTCTTCAGCAACCTCAATAATAGGCTGGTTATTAATCGTGGCAGGGATGTCAATTTTTGTTTTGTCGGCATTTTCATGGAATCCCACTACCGCATAGCCTTTGCCTTCGATCGCTTTATAATCGAGCACTCCATCGCTAGCGACGCTAGAGCCAGCAATATAATGGGCAACCAAAACGGTGTCCTTTGTAATCTTATAGGTCGCTAAGTCGATGAGCTTTTTCTCAGGATCGCCTTTCACGTACCATCCATCGAAGAAATAAGAAGTTTCCCCTTCCGCTTCTTTGCTAGGATAATCGCCTTCATAAGCGACGGTCTTATCTTCTTTTACGCTGGTGGAATCCAAAACGGTGCCGTCGTCATTTTCGAAAACGACACTATAGGTTTCGTAATCCTTAACGACAATATGGAGCGTAGCCCCAATAACGCCAGAGTCCTCCTTGTAAGAAATAAGAATCTCTTTATCGTTAGCGATATCTTCCTTCGTAAATACCGTTCCTTCCGCAATGCTTAATTGATACTGGGTTGCATCAAGCGTAATGCCTTCATCGCTTACACCATCGGTTTCGATGAAGTATTTCACAACCATCCCACTTAAATCAAAGGCGTCACCAACCGTAAATACCGTCTTCTTTGGAGGGGTTACAATTTTTAAGAGCTTTTTGACTTCTGGGACTTTTTCTCCTGCTGAAGAAGAATCGCTAGAGTTGTTGTCACAAGCAGCTAGCACTCCAACATAAGATAGAGTCAATAAGCCTGTCGCTAAGACAAGCAATGTCTTTTTAGATACATTCTTTTTCATAATTATTATCCTTTCTACGCTGCACTTGGAGTCGTAATGAGTGTGCTATTAATATCGGTAATTTCGAAATTGATGTGGTATATGTAGTATTTTTGAGGTGAACAGCTGCCATCGATAAGCCTTGTATAGGCTTCACCAGTAATTTCATCGGTCAGCGTCTTCCCAAGATGCAAATCGAGTGTCGCGTATTCGCCATAATAATAGAATGCGCTCGCATCATTGAAACAAGGATAGGCACTGATCCCACCAAGGAGATATTGGATAACGTGTTTGCCGATTGAATCGTTGAAGCCGCTTAAGAAATAATTACTATTCCCTTTATCTTCAATCGAAGCATATTTCCAATTCGAGTCTCTAAAAACGTTTAATGGTAGGTAACAAGAGAACGTTTGGCCGTTTTTCCAATCAGTCAGTTCATAACTGCTAGTAGCGTCTTTGCCGTATTTTTCTTTGCTTACGTACTTGCCTTCATCGTTCAGAACATAACGGATAACTGTATTTTCTCCATTTAGGGTCCCGTTTTCTAACAGGACTTTGTTTTCTTTTCTGCCATCGATGAGGTTCATGTTGTCGGAATAGAAATAGCGGTCATTCCATTTCAACGTCGAATGGATTTCAGGCAAAGAGGAAGCGAAGTATTCAGGGACATCGATTTTATTCCCGTCCAAATCCTCGTATTGACCATTAAACGTAGCAGTATAACTTGTGATGCCGTCCAAGCGATTGTTGATGCTCGCGTTATTGGCGTAAACCATCGATGAGTTACTATTAACCCAATCATCGACAGCAGAAATCTTTGTAGAGCCGACGTCTTTTAAGACATAAGGTCCTTCCGTTAAAGCATAGCCGCTATAGGTTGCGCTTAAGGTATAGAAAGAGAATAAGCCGTTTTCGATTTTCGGGGCGATTGCGACCGTGTAGAAGCTTGTTCCATTCACCGTATGAGAATAGGATAACCCAAGATTCGTTAACGCATTGAGGAATACATTTTTTGTCTCCTCTTCATAGCAAAGAGCATAGGCGAATTCATCTCCGATAAACGTTTTCGAGGCTTCGTAATACCGTAACGAATCCAAAGTGAAGTAATTTTCTAAAGCTTGATAGGTATTGCGGAATGTCGTCTCCAATAACGGGGAATCGCTTGCGTTAGTCAATGCGCGAAAACTATTTTCGTATTTCTCTTCAACCCCATTGAGCTGGAAATAATAACCCTGATGATCTTTTTTATGAATCATCTCCCCATAGTAGCTAGAAGGGTGATAAACATAGTCCTCGTTTTTATAGAGAAGTGCTTCCCCATCTGATAGATTTTTCAAGTTATAATCGCTATCGACCTCAAAGGTTTTAACGCTTGTGTAATTGGTTAAAACCGTTTCTTGGAAGGTGGAGACCAGGGCACTCATTTCCGAGCTAGCCATAACATCGAAATATCCCGTTTTTGTCTTTTTGCCGCACTTGATTTTGAAATTCACGCGCCCAGGGCGAATCGCTAATAGCTTCGTTGATTGCTCTAAAGAAGGCGCTTCTTCCGCTTCAATCGAAGCGGAGGGAAGATGCACCGAATCAGTGAGCAGCTCATAAGTCCAGCTTTCTCCTAAAGGCGTTTCCACATAGTCTTTTAAGTCAATCGTCGTGCCAGTAGTGACGTTTTGAATATCTTTCACGACAATCGAGGATTCCTCCGTTTCATTAGAAGACGAGGCCCCCCTATCGCTAGTGGGCGCGTTCCCACAAGAGCATAAAAATAGGGAACTTGATAAAAGCAGCAATAATTTATTCTTTTTCATCTTGTTGTCCTCCTATAAGTCCGTCGGAACGCTGAGCGTCGAGATGATCGAATCTAAGCTTGTTGTCCCGATATCGCTATAAGCGCAATCCATAACCCAATAGTAATCCTGATCAAAAGAAGGGAAATACTCTTTCGGGAGGCGGACTTTGACTACCAAATTCATGCCGGTGAGAACCTTATCGTTCGAATAAGTGAAAGACCAATCCAACGTCCCGTAATTCTTAACGAAGAAATCGCGGAAAGGGTTGGAATATTGGGTGATATCCGCGTGGTAGCACATCGCAATCACCGAAATAATCACGTTATAAGAGGAGTCTGTTTTGCCAGTAAAGGTAAAGGTATTACTTCCTTCATCGTAAAGTGGGAAAGCATTGTTGATGGAGGTTGTGCTCAAACTGAGCCCGATGAGGTGGCGCTGCATAAACGCATAAGACCACCAATTAGGATACTTTCTCGATTGTCCAGAGCTATTAGAGGCCTCAATCGTTTCTCTAGTTACTTTATAAACTCCGCTATCGGTCTCGGTTTCATAGTAGTTATAGGTGGTGTTGTTTGTGCTCCATAATCCGCCTTGACGAAATCCAGTGACTTCGCTTCCACCATACCGGGTTCCAAAATAAGCTTTCTCGGTGATCTTTTTAATCCCTGCGTACCGAGTTAAATCGGGGAGAGACCCACTTAGACCAGCCACCTTGTTTCCACCTTTGAAAATGTTCATATAAGGACTGCGGCTTGATAGTTTCTTCCCATCTTCGCCGATGTAGGATAATTTTGCATCGAGCGTCCAATTCACGAGTCCGCTCATGTATTTAATCGCGTTTCGAATCTGGCTCACATCGGCCGGCGTCGGCGCTTTGTATTGGTCAACATAATCATCTAAAGAGGCTACACGAGTCGAATCAACGCTAGAAATGGTGAATTCGTACATATAGCTCAGCTTTGTCCCATCGCTATTAGCAAGAACCGGCAAGAACGATAGTTCGTTGTTTTGATAGCTTGCAAACATGAGATAAGGGGAAGAGTCTTCGTAGCTATCGTTCATCAAAAAGAGTGACTTGAATAAGCGCTTGGTCAAAGAGTTGGAAGCAACGAAGGCATATTTGTATTTCTTTAAGACTGCGCTAGTCTGAAAAAATGCGCTGTACTGCCAATAAGAATTATCGGCTGTTGCATCAAGGGATAAGAACGTACCGTTATAGTCGGCTTTATCCCCTTGCGGAGACATATCGATATCGAGTTCGTCGCTTTCGACGCTTGGTAATGAGAAAGAGTAGATGTTATCGTCCTTTTTCGATAATAAGTACCCGCTCTTCGTCGTAGCGCCATAAATGTAATTCGAAGAACGATACACTTTTTGGACAACTACTTTCTCGCCATCATCATTGTACTTGAATTGCGTTGCCGTGTAGTTGCTCTTGACTTTACTTAGCACTTTAACGAGATTTCCGCATTCTTCGTTTTCCTCAACGTTAAGGGTGATGGTTTTATAGACCCCATTCGCGTAAAGGTTAATCGTCACCTCGCCTGGACGCACAAAGAGAAGATCGAGGCTCTTTCCATCTCCACCCGTTAAATAGCCAACGTAATTCTCGGATGAGGATTTCACCATATACGCTTGTAGCGCCGTCGCATTCTGGTCTTCGTTTTTCCCAGGCACCACTCCAAAGAACTCATCAAGCTTGATCGTCATCCCCCTACGCAGAACCGGGAATGCGCGTTTTTGGTAGATTTGCGTTTTCTCTTCCGCTGCCGGTTTGCTACATATTTCGGTTTGACTAGCATCGATTGTCGAGCTGCCATTAGAATCAGCTTCGTTATTACCGCAGCTGAACAATAGAGAAATACCAACGACTGATAAAATTAATAATCTCTTTTTCATAATCAATCGCTTGCCTTATTCAAGGATTCATTCTCTTTGAAACAAAGAGAGAATAAGGCGATTTACCTCCTTTCAATTTTATGTTTAAAGAAATTAAAATTGTCTGAAATATTGTCAATAATTAATTTGAATAAATCTTTTTGTTTATATCTTATCAATAGTTTTTAACTTAATATTTATTTATTTGTAAATATTATTATTTTCATTCTATTTTCAAATAACGAAACATGATAAATTAGTGCTTTATGACAAGCATCGTTCTAAAGAAAATCAATAAATAATTTTGAAATTAATCCTTTATTTTTTTGACACCCATTTTATCGAATATATGAAAACATTCGTGAATCATTTAATTAAATTAATTAAAAATTAATCTAGAAACAGGAGGCTGAGTTCAATTGGAAATATCTTCATAGCCCTTTTCGAGATAATCAAGAAACTAGGAAAACGCGCTCAAATTCCATCGCTATTTGGCGCTCAGAAACTATACCCCTTATTCAAAAATTCTTTTGCCTTTTGTTCTATACGGTTACATCATTTTAGGCGCATTAATTGTTATAGGAGGGAGCGATATCATGAAAGGAAGGAGTTTAGGAGTCTTTGCTTTGATGATGGGGGTTCTATTTTCTTGTTCTCCATCTACCACTAGTAGCAGCGAACCAATTGGAGAGTCTTACTCCATGGTGAAAGAAATCGCGCGAGTCGCTAGCAAAAACGATCCCTCCATAACCACAAACGGGTTATTGTCTTCGCTCGGGTTAAAAGGGGAGGAAGAATTTACCTATAAAACCATGATAGTCGCTTTACGAAAGGCGTTCCCCTCTTTAGAAGAACCTAGCCCCTATTACGAGAGTTATCATCAATACGAAGATAATGACTTATACCCAATCAAAAACTATGAAAAATTGCCGAAAGATGTGCAAGAAGCGATTGCTTATTTCAAGAACAGATCGTTATTTTTCCCCAAAGAAGGTAGTGACGCTTCTTCCCACTACTATTATTTTCCGCTAGAAGAGAAAGCTGATAGCGAAGAACTGAGGACGATTTTGGAACGGATTCAAGGCTATATAGGCAAAAACCCAGAGGATGACTTTTATAGCTATATCAATCACGATGAATTATTCTCTGCTAACGCGGCGCAAAGAAGCAATCTCGTTAGCACAAAAGCTCTTGTGAAAAGCGTAAAAGAGTTTATGGCGTCAATAAAAGACGATAACAAGAAGAGGATCGATTCCTTTTTGGCCTCATACCGTAATGAATCGAAAAAAGAGAGCGACTATAGCGGTTTGAAAACGGCAATCGATAACATCAAAAACGCTAGTAGCTTACCTGAACTTTGTTCCCAACTTCGCACTGACTTCAATCAAAGCCATTCTAGCGTGCTCGCTCCCTTTTTATCGGTGATGCGCCAAAACGGAAATAACGCAATCTATCTCGCAAACCGCTACGCCTATCCTTATGCTTATAAAGAGACATGCCTCAATGATATATCTTTCTTGACGAGCGCTTTAAAAGTGTTAGACGCCGTCAATGCAAGCGAGTACGCCTCTAATCTTCGCTCTTTTCTAAGCACATATTTCTCTTGCTTGAAAAATAAGATAAAAGAGGATCAGGAGGGGAATGAGATCATTACTAATAAACCCATTGGGGACTCCGCTTCGATTAATGGATGCTTTTCTTTAAAAGAGCTATATGAGGAAGAGGGATACGATGTCAGCAAAATATCCGTCTACTATGCTTCTGAATACGATGCTTTAATCGAAGCTTTGTCAAAAGAAGATCGATTAAACGACAGCAAAGCGTATTTGCTTTATTTATACGGGCTCAATTATTCCTCTTGCTTACCAAAAAATAAGCAGGAGGCGCTTGGTATATATAACGACGTTGGTAGTGAAGAATCCTTTTATAACTACGTTATCCCCTATATCGCAAACGAGGTTGCGAGTTCCTATCGAAATAGCGAAGAATATCAAAAAAACTACAACACACTGAACGAACTATTTAAAAATTTGAAAATAACGTTCGAAAAACGCCTAGACACCAGCGTTTGGCTAGATGAAGCGGGGAAAGAAAAAGCAAAGCAAAAGCTTAAGAACACGGACATGGTTTTGTTCGATAAGGACTTAGGAGATAATCTTTATCTATTCCCTCCGCATGAATACGAGAAAGATTCTCTTTACCGCAACATGAATATCTATCGGCAAGAAATGATGATCTCCATCAAAAATAGCCTAAGCGAATCTACTACGAACCCATATCTATATTCCATAAATCCCCTAGAGGCTAACGCCTTTAACGACATAAGCAATAACACCGTTTGCCTAACTCTTGGCTATCTTTTTTCAAAAGAAAACGCCTATTCATTATCAATAGAAGATTTATTCGCGGATTTTGCTTTCCCGTTAAGTCACGAAATCGTTCATGGCTTTGATGAAAACGGATTGATGTACGATGAAAATTGTAATTTCAATAAGGATTGGCTTGGTAAGCAAAACCTAGCATCCTTCCAAACAAAAAGCGAAAAAGCATCAACGTTTTATAGTAATTTTGAAGAAGTGCCTGGCTTTAAAGAGAACGGAGCGATCAAGATCAATGAGGCGATTGCTGACTTAGGAGGCTTGAATATCGTCACTGACTATAGCGAGCAGCAAAAGAATTTTGATTACAAAAAGTTCTTTTCCCGCTTAGCGAGAAACAATCTCTACTATGTTGATTTACCTACTTATTATTCTTATTTAAAAGACGATAGCCATCCTATCGGAAGAGGAAGAGTCAACCCGTTATTCATGAATTCAACGAAATTCTTAGAGACCTATCAAGTCAAAGAAAACGATTATATGCATCTATCAAGCGAGGATTCTTTGAATATTTGGTAATGCTTTGGGTGCTTATCAAGCGAGCCAAAATGAAAATTTAGTGAAAAAAGAAAATAAACATTGAAAAGAGCGAAATTCTTCTTACAATCCGTTTCAAATTTAAAGGAAAGGATTGATTTATTTATGAAAAAACGCAACTTAATCATCGCTCTAGGCGCACTAACAATTCTCACAAGTTGTGGTGAAAACGATTCGAGCACCTCTACGCCTATTGGAACAAACGAGGAAAACTTAAAAGCGAGCGATTTCGCGACAAAATTTAACGCTAAAGTAAATGCCTCCATCAAGAAAGGGACTACGAATGTTGATGGAGATTATACTATCGACTATGCTTCCGATCACGTTTCCTATATCTCAGTGGACGCGAAAGGGCAATTTTTCGAGAAGGATAGTAATGGGGGGGTGAATCTCGCTACACTTGACGAGCATAACGAGAAGTCGACTGAAACCGTCCTCGGAGAACAATTCGACGAAGCATTCCCGAATGCTTTTGTTAACTTAGCCGCCGACCACGCAAATGAAAACGAAGTGGATTTAGCCGCTAATAACACGCTAAACGATTTAGGAAAGTCCTTTGTAAAGCTATTTCTCAAAGGCGCTCCCCTAAAAGAAATCACTGAGGCGACAGGCTCAATTAGTTTTAATGAGAGTGTCGCCTTGGCTATGACGCTAAAAGATGTTGAGGGCACTCTTGCCACTCTCACTGCTACTTTTGTAAAACCGACATCTTATCAAGAAACAAAGCTTAAAACCCTACCTGAAACCGACGAATCAAAAGCGCTTAAAGTAGCGCTCGACAAAATCAAAGAAGGCAATTACACCGTCAAAATAAAAGAAGGCGAGGCTATAAAAGAAACTCTTTACGTCAATAGTGACCGTCTATTAGATGTCGAAGATAACGAAACAAAAGGATACTTGAAGACGGAAACAGGATTCAAAGTTCTAGCCGTCGATGGCGAAACGGTTAAGGAAGATGGAACATCAACCGACTTATTTTCTTCCTTACTCCCGGATTACGATTTTGCTGGCGAAGTCATAATTAATGGTTCCGTTTCTCCGCTTGTTGATGAAGATGATGTATTAACGCATCTACAGTTCGCCACTCTATCGTCATATTTCCAAAACGCTGATATGCAAACTCTAGCGTTAACAGCAGATAAAAAAGCCTTGGTTTTAACGCTAAAAAACGGGGATAAAACCACCACTTGTGAATGGAGCAATATCGGAGAAACCACCTTACCAGTGGATATTACAAAGATTACCGAAGCGAAAACATGGGAAAGCGAAGGATATACGGAAATTGGCAATTATCTAAAGGCCATCCTTGGCAACGATGCTGATTTGCCATATTGGGACACAGGCGCAGAATGGACTATAGAGGCACATTCCGACACCGAAGGAACACTAACAATTTCGTCAGAAATTTCTAGTGAAGACGAGAGAACAAATCTCGTTGGAGCTTACGCTTCTTTAATGAAAAAGGCTGGATATTCAGAATTGACAGAAGAAGATCGCAAAGATTTAGATAACGCTGGTTTCTATCTCATGGGAACTTGGACCGATTTCACTTCTTATCACACATATGCAATTTCTTCCTCAATCGTAGAAATTTTTGATAACGGGAAAGATGAATATATGCCATTAGATTCTGTTTCAATTATCGTTTCTCCAGATGTTAGATAGGACTAATCGATGAAAAAGCAAATTCTATTCCTTTGTTTATCTAGTCTTCTCCTTGCTTCTTGCGCCCCTGAATCTAGTCTTCCATCCACTGGCGATAACTCTGACACAAGCGTTACCCCCACCCCTACGCCAGAAGCAAAGAAAGAGAACGTCACCGCACAAGAAGCCTTCTCGATGCTCAAGAAGCTTTCAAAAGCATCTAATTATGAAATAGCGTCCGCCATCAAGACGACAGGCGAATACCATGAATGGCTAACCAAGGGGTATTACTACAATACCTCCTTGGGTTATGGGTATTTGTTGAAAGAATCTTTTGATAAGCAATATGGCGATAGCATCGTCTACTCTTTCACGTTAGAAGACGATGAAGTAAAACTAAGCGGACCGAAGTACTCTTACCCAAACGGAAAGCTTACTTACGTGAACGATCTTTCTAGCTTATATGTTTTCCCCGCTTATGAGACGGACTACAAAAACAAGATCGATGTCTCAAGCTTTATTACGGAAAGTAATGGTGTTACCTATAGCGAGAACCGCTACGTAGTCAAACTATTCAGCGCGTCGATTGGTTATACTGATGATGAATCATTAAAGCAAATTCTACGTGTCAGTTTCTATAAACAGGGTACTTCTTTTGGCTTTAATCTTATGGGAAAGACCGGAGAAAAATACACAAATCTTTATGGTACCCAAACTCTTATTAGCAATATCGGCCAGGCCACGCATCCGACTTTGGATAAATACGTCGCTGAACATTATTCCATTGGGAAAACAAGCTTAACGTCTGAAGTTCTATCTCGCTTTGATTTAGATAATAATGAGCGGATTAAGCTTCATAACGAAGCTCATGTCTATATTGATGGAACTGACCAAGGCGTTAATCTCGCTTCAGAGCTTTTGCTAAGCAAAAACAAAGCTGAAATCATAACGATTGATCCCGAAAAAGAGACCACTACTAGCGATATCATTGCTCGTCACGAAGATGGTTACGCTTATGAAATCGGTTATGATGAAAAAGGAAAAGTCACAGAAAAACTATACGAAAAATACCTTGATTGGAATGATCTTGTCCCTGATTTAAAGGCAAAACTTCTAGAAGAAAAAGAGTGTTACCGATTAGAGAATGGCGAATACGTTTATTATGGTCGCTTAGCCAATCGACTAAAGGATTTCTTTGGTCAAATGGATATCAAAGGCGTGCCGGAAAGAATGTATCTCACGCTTGATGATAATAATCAAGTTAATGGAGCTCGTTTTGAATTCGCTCTTTCAAAGTTTGATGATGGTACCACTTCCTTCGTTTACCGTTACATCTTGAATTGCCAATTAGAAGAAGAAAGTGACTTCACTGTTTTAACGGATTTATCCGATTCATTAAAGATCCCTGAGCTCGATAATGCCTTTGCCGCTTTTGACGGTTCTAAGCCTTACGAGGTATCCTTTCAAGATACATTAGCCACTTCCCCTCACCAAACCATTACTTACGTCGATGGAGTTTATTACAAGGAAGAAACCACAACTACATTTGGCGGGAAGAAAATAACCGCGAATGGCTATTATCAAAAGGACAATGGCATCCAATCTTTCATTATGACGGAAGACGGGAATTATTATCCTCGCTCAAATAGCAAAGAAGGAGATATCGCTTCCGTTAGCCCACATTCTATCTCCAGTGCGTTATTCGAAAAGAAAGGCGATAAAACATACGTCCTTCGCGACCATACCCTTTCTTACGTGAGCAAAGGATTGCCGTTTAATCACAATGCCTCGCTTATGTTCCCTGAAACTGCAAAATTCAAGTTAGGCGATGATGGATTACTCAGTAAAGTCACATTCACTTATGACTGGGACATCATCAACTCGCGAGAGGAAGAAGTGACATTCAAATATGATGATGTTTCTTTGCCAGAAGATGTGAAAAACACTTTACTATCCTTGCCTAACTTTGAAGAACCAACCTCTTGGGCGAATGAAGAAGAATCAATTGCCACAAACTTTGAATCCTTCTATGGCGAAGAAGCAAAAAATATCCCTTATCTATATACGGAAGAGACCTATAAGCTTTGGCAAAGCGATTATTCCGTAAACGATCAGATTCAATTGTCGAATAAGACCACATCAGGAATTGATGCCAATTTCTATCAAATGTATCGACAAGCGCTCCTTAAAAAAGGATTTAAAAAGGCTGAAACGCCATCTCTACCCGGCGCTGAAGAATATAATCTAGGCAAAATCAAAGTGAGATTTGCAGGGATTCTCAAAGGTGGATTCTACTTTACCCTTAATAATGCTTAAACAACAGAAGTTTGTTCCTGTATGTTTAAAGTGATAGCGGGCCCTCAAAGCCCGCTATTTTGTTTATAAGAAAAAATGATTTATATTTCCACCGCTATTTTAAAAGCGAGGAAAAATTGCGTTTTTCTTTAATATAATCTAGTTTATAATAATCTTGTTTATATAGAGGTCAATTATGTTCATCGGTAGAGAAAAAGAATTAAACAAACTGGAGTCCCTTTATCAAAAATCGTCCTTTGAATTTCTTATTATGTATGGAAGGCGAAGAATAGGAAAAACGGAGCTTCTAAAAGAATTCGCGAAGGATAAAAACGTTCTTTTTTATTCTGCCGTTGAGAAAAAGTCTAACCTTGACGATTTTGCGTCTACGACATTAAGGCATTTTAAGGAAAACGCAAATATGACGTTCAAACGATGGGAAGACATATTTCGTTACATCTACGATCACGCGAAAAGCAAAGAAGTCATCATCATTGATGAGTTCCCCTACATTGCAAAAATGGAACCATCGGTTAAAAGCATCCTCCAAAATACGATTGACCATCTATGGAAAGAGAAGAACATTCTCCTCATCTTATGCGGAAGCTCGGTTTCATTTATGGTCAATGAAATCATGGGCGAAAAAAGCCCATTATATGGAAGAAATACGGCGATAATGGCAATATTGCCATTCGAATTTAATGTCGCTAGAAAGTTTTTGCCCTCTTATTCGATTGAAGACCAAATGACTGCTTACTGCGTTTTAGGAGGAGTACCTTATTATTTAGAAAAGTTTGTTTCCTCTTTATCATTAAAAGAAAACATCGCCTACGCAATCGTAGATGCTAATGCCGCCTTAAAAGAAGAACCAATCATTTTACTAAAAGCAGAACTTCGTGAACCCGCTACCTACAATAGTATCTTAGAAGCAATTGCTAGAGGCGCAAACAAAATGTCAGAAATTGCCGATAAGGCATCTATGAAACAAACAGATATTCCAATGTATTTAAATGCTCTTATGGAAATGAGGCTTATAAAAAGGGTCACTCCATGCGGAGAAAAAGCCACATCGAGGAAAAGCCAATACATCATAAGTGATAACTTTTTCAGTTTTTGGTATCGATTTATCTTCGCGAGAACAACGAAAATTGATTTGATGGATCCTTTGGATTATGTAAATTCTATAGAAGAAGAACTTAAAGATTATGCGGGGCGAAAATTCGAAGGAATTTGCTACCAATATTTGCGTTTCTTAGCAAAAAACAAGAAACTTCCATTTATTCCTTCTTCTTTAGGAAAATGGTGGGGAACAGATCCAACTAGCAAAAAGCCTGACGACATCGACATTCTAGGGATTGATAAAAATAAATATATTTTCTCTGAATGCAAATTTAAAAACGAATTATTCGATGTCGGTGAATATAACGATTTGCTGCACTACTGCACTTATTTTAAAAATGTCAGCGAAGCATATTTCTATGCTTTCGTGAAAAAAGGCTTTACGGATGGCGTTAAAAAAGAGGCAAGAAAGAAAAATTGCACCTTATTAACTATCGAAGACATGATGAAAGATTGGAATTAACATTCGGTTTAACTACGTCATTAATGAAAAATATTCTGAAGTAAATTCGCAATTTTAAAGGTTTGAAGAAGGAATCTTTTTTTGAGCCTAATCAAAGACAAGAAAGATGTCACAAACTACCCATTCGAGTCACTAGTTAGTTCAAGTCTTTCTTCCGCCAAAGCTTTCATTTGCCGAATTGTCGCTTTGTTCAATTCGACAATCCGTTTCTCCTATTTAATCCGCGTTCTAATAGATAAGCGTTCAGGTTTTCAAGTTTAGAAAGACATACAAGTTTTGAATGGTAGCGTAGTCGCGAATATTACCATTCTTTTCTCGATTCTTGGCTCTCCATTCACGCGCAATCATCCCAAACAAGGGAGCGTTTAGAACGTCCACTTCATTCGCCTAGACAATGGACGCTTGCTCCTTGGATATTATAAGTGGAATGATGATATTGCCCTTAATGGCATCCGCGAGAATGTGGTAATTTATTTTCGTAAGTTCGCGTTTTATAGTCCAACTGAATTATTTTTGCTCGTCCGCTTTTAGCCTTTGAAATTCTTTGATGATATATAAATTGGTTCCGGGCAAAATCCAGGACGCAAATTGTAGGGCGATGTCTTTGTGTGCATACGTGTCTATATTATATTTGCGAGCCTTTGAAACAATACCGATAGCGTCCAACCCTTCTATCCATTTTTTGGGAATAATGTGGAGTAATTGTGTCCAGCTTCATTTTTAAACTGGTCGAATTCGACTAGGTTAAAATCAGGGTTATTTAGTCTCCCCCACAAGCCTATGAATTCTATTGTATCCTTTCGCCTTAGCCAATTTTTCACGACATCAGCAGGATCTTCAAAGTTTTATACCTTACAATATCGGTTAAAGAGAAATGGTCGTCTTTGCCAATATGTATTACCTGATTTAATACCAAAATTTCTTTATTTTTCAATAGGCCACGTCTCTAATAATTTCAACTTTTTATAGGCTGTTTCGATCAATAAACATGAGCGCAAACGCGTAGAGGAATAGTAGCTCCTAATAGCCAAAAACCTTTTTGCGCACTTTGTGCCACCACTATTTGCTTTAGACGATTATTCTTAAATTCCCCAAATTCATCCAAATATGAATCAAAAGCGTTCTGGGCAAACAAATCAGGTGTTTTTGCATTTCAGTGCAAGAAGTTTCTTAATTTAAAAGTTTTTGCTTTTGAATGCAAAAACTTTGAAGAATGTTTTACTTTTTATTAGAATTAATCATAGAGAGAAAACCGTATGATAAATAACGAAGATCTTAAAAACAGAGACATCTATTTAAAGCAACTGATTGCATTCCAAGACAAAGAACCCATCAAAGTTATCACCGGAATCAGAAGAAGCGGAAAGTCTAAGCTTTTGCTATTGATGGTAAAACATCTTCTTGAAGAAGGTAAAAGCGAAAACCAAATTGTAGAAATGCATTTTGAAAAAATGGAATTCTCCTTAATGTCCTATAAAGAGGTTTATGAATATGTCAAAAAGAAGATCGTTCCTAATAAAAGGATGTATCTCTTTTTTGATGAAATACAAAGAATCGAAGGCTGGGAAAACGCGATTAACGCTTTAAGAGTCGAGTTCGATACCGATATCTACGTTACAGGCTCCAATGCTTGCTTATTATCGAGCGAATACTCAACCTATTTGGCGGGAAGATGTGTCGAAATAAAGATGCTTCCTTTGTCCTTCAAAGAATTTTTATATTTCTATGACTTTGAAGTTAAAAAAATCACAGGTGCCTTTGGTGAAACAAAAACGGAAGTGATTGATAAAAACGGGGGGCACTATTCATTGAAAGAAAGTTTTGCTGCCTATTTAAGATTTGGTGGCATGCCTGCTATAAAAGACGTCGGTTTAGACCAAGAGAAAGCGTTCATGCTCCTTGAAGGAACCTACAACACGATTATAACTAGAGACATTCTAGAAAGAGAAAAAAGAAGAGGGCAAAAAGCCGTAACTGATCCATTGTTACTAAAAAAAGTAGTCTTGTTTTTAGCGGATAACATTGGCTTAAGCGTCTCCTTTTCATCAATTGGTAACAAATTAATGAATGAGGGAATGATTATGGAAAGAAAGAAAAAAGGTAGTCCAAGCGCACATACAATCGAAAGCTATATCAATGCATTAACCGAAACATATTTGTTTTACGAGATAAAAAGATTTGATATAAAAGGGAAAGAGTACTTAAAAACATTAGGAAAGTATTACATCTCCGATGTTGGATTCCGCAATTATTTATTGGGTTTACGAGATAGAGACCGAGGACATATTTTAGAAAATATCGTCTATTTTGAACTTTTAAGACGAGGATATGATGTCGCGATAGGAAAAATCGATAATAAAGAAATTGATTTTATTGCCACTAGTCCTAAAGAAAAAATATATTTCCAGGTAAGTGAATCATTAAGTAGCGAAGAAACTCGAAATAGAGAATTAGCCCCTCTTATGAAAATAAATGACAACTACGAAAAAATAATATTGTCTTTAGATGAAACAGAAGAAGTTTATGAAGGAATAAAAGCGATTAATTTAATCAATTGGTTATTAAGTTAATACCAATAATATCACGAAGAAATACGAAGTAATTTCCGACTAGAAGATAATAATCTATTTTGGCAAATCTTAACTAAGCAATCATCTTTAAAAACAATAAAGACTTATAAATGAAATCACGTTATGAAGGTCTATGGTGGAAAACTGCAAGTGTTTTTGTGCCAAAATTGGGGAAACTGCAAGCAAAAATAGCCTGAAAAGACGGAAAACTGCTAGTTACCTGATAAATGTGACCTAGTGGTATCTTGAAATATTCCGATAATTCCTTGTTTTTTCTAAAAAGTGGGAAAAGTTTAGAAAAGCAGCATTTTTAAGGTTGGAAAAGTTTAGTTTTTTATCGTTTTTTGGGTTGTAAAAGTTTAATATAGTCCTAAGAAGGCGAATATGTTGAAGAGAAAATTTAAAGAAAGATTAGAAAAATGGCTCGCAACAAACAAGGCGTTATTAGTGGATGGAGCACGCCAAGTCGGTAAGACTTACCTTATCGATGATTTTTGTAAGAAACACTTTGAAAACTACATTTATATAAATCTTGCCTTAAGTCCTCAAGCTATCCCTGCTTTTGCTCAAGCAAAGAGTGTAAAGGATTTTTTACTTGTCGTTTCGGCTTTTGCAACTTCTCCCCTCGTTCCTTCAAAAACAGTCATATTCATTGATGAAATTCAATTAGCCAAGGATATTGACTTCCAAACAATGTCAAAAGGCTTTGTTATGGATGGCCGTTATCGTTTTATCTTTTCTGGCTCCTTATTAGGTGTAACCACATTCAATATCGCTTTGGAACCTACTGGATATCTTTACGAAGAAACAATGTATCCGCTTGATTTTGAGGAATTTCTTTGGGCCAATAGTGTTCAAGATCCTATCATCCAAGAGGTAAAGGATTGTTACGAAAAAAGGAAAGAGGTTCCTACTTTCATTCATGAAAAAATGATCAATCTCTTTTATCAATACCTTATGATTGGTGGAATGCCTGACGCTGTACAAACGTTCGTAAAAACAAATGATTTAGCGGCAACGCATCTTGCGCATAAAGCAATTGAAATTTATTACAAAAAAGACATCACAAAATACGCGAGTGAGTTTGATCGCCCCTATATCGTTAACGCTTATGACTTGATACCTAGCGAATTAAATAGCAAATCAAAGCGTTTCATCCTTTCCAAAGTAGATAAAAATTATTCCTTGTTGCGTTGTGAGAACGATTTTCTTTGGCTTAAAGATGCCGGAATAGCAATTCCTGTTTATAACGTCCATGAACCTAAAGTACCATTACTATTAAGCAAAAACAACAAGTTGCTTAAGTTGTTCGTAAATGATGTTGGATTACTTTGCTACCGCTTATTGTCTACGGGGATACAAGAAAAAATATTAGCGCATGATAAAGACATTAACTTCGGTGGTATTTTTGAAAATGTCGTCGCGCAAGAACTCTTATGCCATGGCTTTGAATTCAATAATTTGTTCTACTTTTCTAGCAAGAAGCAAGGAGAAGTAGACTTCCTTGTGACTTATAAAGATGAGGTACTGCCAATCGAAGTAAAATCGGGCAAAGACTATAAGGAACATTCTGCATTAAATAATCTTTTTGCGAATAAAGAATATGGCATTCATCAAGCCTTCATTTTTGGTGATTGTAACGTAGAAGTCGTCGGGGAAAAGACATATTTCCCTATCTATATGGTGGATTTATTAAGACAAGAATCGATTTGAATTCATGGTGATGCCATCTAATGAATTGTTTTCCAAAATCAATAAGAATCTAAAGCGTGACTGACGCTATTACAAAAATGTAAGTATAGAAATACTTGAAATTTGCAAAAATGTAAGTTTTCTTTAGTCCTATATTTGCAAAAAAAATGATATGTTTTTACCTCTCTTTCATTTTCAAAAAGGAAAACTGCAAACGAAAAAATTATCTTTCGCTTGCAGTCAATCGTCATTATCTTAGCAAAATAGGCTTCAATAAGTTAAATTTAGAATCAATATCTATTTGCTATTCGTTAAGCTAAACCCAATTGCAAAATAGTATTGCCCAGTGCTTAAACCCGCAAGAGCATTAACCACTTGTTTATAACTTGGAAGCACTTCTAATGTCTTTCCCTCCATCGTAAGCGAATAGGTAATGACATCATCGTCTTTGCTTGTATTTGCCGTAAAGCCATTGTCCACCAACTCTTTTGCGTATTTCTTCACTAGCTCCTCTCCATCACTAGTAGAATCAATCCAAGTGTACAAAAACGGGAAAGCATATAACGAATCGTCTTCATAGCCCGCTTCGCTATATAACCCTCCGAAATAAGGGATTTTGTCTAAGAACGCTTTTCCCCCGATAGCGGTAATAAGGTCTTTGTATTTTGAAGCGCTACGGATGGCCTTATCCCAAGTCAAGGAGGAAGAATCCATCTTCACGGAAGAAGTATCGATTGCTTTTTGGGTGCCAAAGCCTTCATAAACGATTTCTTCTTTTGCCCCGAAAGTGTTTCTTCCATCGCCACCATTTTCATTTGTGATGGTGATTTTATCGTCTTCGATGGTGATCTTCAAATCGTCGATCTTATCAGAAACGAAAGGCGTAAATTGAAGAGTGGAGCTAAAAAGATAAGCGTATTTTTTGTTTAAGGTATAGGTATTCCCTTCTTTAGTGAAGAAAGCGTTAGAGACAGCAAAGCTAGGCCAATAAGAGGAAATCTTAGTGTTAGCCGGCTTGCCGCTAGCGTAAAGCTCAGTATCGTATTTTGCGGCTTTTTGAACGGAGTCCCCACTAGAATAATAGACACTATCGCCAGTGATTTTATTATTCTCATCATAAATCGTATAAGCGAAACTATTCGGGGTAACGCTCGCGGTTCCGTTTGCCACTTCCTCGTATCTACCATTCTTATAACGGATTTCATAATTCTTCACATTGGTAGAGAAATTAAGATTCGAAAGTTTTGCGAAAGCGGCAGAGAATTTACTATCTTCTTCCGCTTCAATAGGAGCGGGCGGATTAACCACTTCTCCTAAGGAGAGGAATTTTCCTTCGAATGATTCGCTCACTTCGATTTCCGTTAGATAAATGATGGTGTATGGCTTATAGCTTGCCTTAAAGCTGATTGATCCATCATTAGCGAAACTCAATGAGAAAGAAGAAACGGAGATCCCGTTTGTCAAAGCGCCAGAGAGCTGAGCGACGATATCCGCGTTCGTAGATGCTTTCAAATCGCCTTTTAACGTATAGGTACTCCCGTCTTTAGAAAAGTCATCCTTCGTTAAAGAAGCGAACAAATTGCCATAATGAGAAGCTTTCCAAGAGACATCTTTGTATTCTTTTACAACTGGTGTCGTGATGATTTTATTCTCATAATTCAATGTGCTAAAAGTGGTATAACCATCGTCATTTTGATAAGTCTCATCCGACGCGATTTGATCTTTTTTCGGCTTATTGCCTGTTGTTTCTTTATAAGCGATATGGCGATAAATATTTTCGCTCGCCATCGAATTATGATAAGACTTATAAGTGGTGACTGAGCCTGATCCTCCAACGACCTTGTTGGCTTGCTTTGTAAGATATTCGATATTATAGCCGTTCTTAAGGGTATTTAAGGCTGTTTCTAATTGAGTTTTGTCTTCAATAGGAGCCTCGCTCTCACTAGATGCGGAAGAGCCACAACTAGCGAGAACAAGTAGAAACGGCAAGGAATAAAGGAAAATGTGTTTGTTCATATATAAGTAATCCTTAGTTTTGTGCAATTTCTTCACGAGCAATTTTGACAACCAAATCCCCCCTACCGGCCGCCACGTTAACGTATTGAAGCTTGAATTTCTTAGCAGATTCAGTATTTGGGTTCCATGCCGTTGTTTCGAGAACAATTTGTCCATTTTGAACCGAATAAGTCCCGGAGGCTTCAAAACCACCGCCCAATTGAGTAGAAGAATAGGCTACTGTGCCAGTTGTAGAAGTCGTAGCAACAAAATCCAAGCTAGCAAGGCCAGAGGTTGGGTTTGGTCTTTCCCAAGTCGTCTCAGAAAGGAAAGAAGCGATTCCTTCATCAGTATTTGCGTACACTTTTACTTCTTTTGTAACGGCGTTTTCTTCGCCTAGCGATGCGCTTACGGCCTTAATGGTAATTGTGCCAGTTTTCGCCGTAACCAATTTATAAGTAAATGAACTACCTTCGACTTTAGAAATCGTGGCGTCGATGTCGTTATTGAGAATCTCGACCGTCACGTCATCCGTTGCGTTTGTTGGCTCGGCGGCTAAAGTAAATTGAGTCTCACCTGCCAAAATACTACCTGGCAAATATTCATTGTCTCGGGAATAAGCACCAAAGATATCACTGCGCTCTTTAAAAGCAAGACTGGTAAGATCGTTCGTAACAATCGTCGCTTCCTTGGTAATATCTTCAACTAACGCGGACTTAAAATGGAGGATGTAATTCCCACCTTTTTTGAGTTTGATCGTTTCTTCGTTAGAATCGTTTTTGCCGATTTCGTAAGAATCCTTGCTTGCGTCTTTGTTATTTCTTTCTACTTTATACAAATGGACTTTATCGATATCAGGAATGCCATTCCCTTCAATAACATTAACTCTAATGACGTATTCGGTGTTTTTCACTGCTTCTTTCGTAAGATCAATCTCTTCGGCCCAAAATGGCGAAGTGTAGAATTTAATGCTGATTTGATTTTTGCTAGTAAAGAAGTATTGTTCTAAATCAATACCACTAGCGGTTCTTGTGCCTAATGTTTGCTTGAAATCAATAACCCATTCATAGGATTTTGATCCTTTTTCCGTAGTAGGTGTGTGATCAAGAGCTTGTTCACTACTCATCGTAGCGGCATAAGTCGCTAAAGAGCCATCCATCGCTAATAAGTAGCCATCATTATCGAATTCAAAAACAAATTCGTATTCTTCGATTAAGGGGTTTTCTACGTCGTCTTTAGAACCGAAAGTCGATGTTAAGGTGTATTTATTACCATCAACATCTAATTTAGCGTTGTCTTTTGCATCGGTGGCGCCAAAGAATTTATCGCCTTCAAAATATTTGGTTAATAAATAATCGGTTACGCCATAAGTTCCTTCATCAATAAGGCCCTTATTAAGAACTTTGTTAGCTTCCTCGCGAGTGAGCTCGCCATCTTGTGGATTGGAATCGACGATTTTCTCGCTGCCTGATTTAGATAGATTCACCTTGTAAGCATCATCGCTATAGTCAGATGCGACATTCACAAGCAAATCATGGGCTTCCCCGTAGATGTTTTGTCCTTTCGTGACTGTTTCAGTGCCATCGGTATTAGACATAGTATCGATTGTTTCAACCTTCACTTTATGATCAGAGTAGAAAGTTAAATTGTTCGTTTGACCCTCATAACGAGTGATTTTATGCGTGCTAGTCTTCTCGCTTGTAGTTGAATCGGTCACTTCGACGCTATGCCATTCGTTACCCGTCACGCTTAAACTCGCGCTAACGATTCTAGAAGCGTCAAGCCCGTTTGATTTATTCAATAATTCGATAACTTCGCTCGCCGCGTTTTCGCCAGTAGATGTTGGCTCAGCATTCGATGAAGATGAAGAGCTATTTTCTTCTCCACAAGAAACGAGCCCTAAACCAAGTAATGAGGCGCAAAGTGTCAACAATATTTTCTTTTTCATAACTTAAAATCTCCTTTACTGTTTTGGGGAGGGGACACCGTTTTTGTATTCCCACTGACCGCCATAGTAGCGTTTCGCTACGCCACTGCACCAACCATCTTCATAGAAAGCAAGATCGCTCTCCGCTTCAATAAAGACGAATAGTTTTTTAGCATCATCAATCGCGCCTTTTTGAATCTCGAGAACACTACTAGAGATAACAAGGGATTGCATTGCTTCGTTTCTAGTGATGAAACGGCCCCCGATTTTCTTCACGCTAGAAGGAATATTTAAAGAAGCGAGTTTAGGACAAGAATCCGCAAAACCGC
This sequence comes from Caryophanales bacterium UBA4691, assembly GCA_002404865.1. Classification (GTDB taxonomy): domain Bacteria; phylum Bacillota_I; class Bacilli_A; order RFN20; family CAG-826; genus UBA4951. The sequence goes on from DHKP01000015.1 coordinate 93,431, forward strand.
TTCCTAATTCCGTTGGATGATTATTTAGCGTAATGCTCGTTAGCTTCCCGCATGTCCCGAATAAGCCGCTTCCCATGGAAAGAACTGTTTCTGGAACAACGATTGAGGTTAAAGAACTCATTTGGAAAAACGCAGACTCGCCAATGTATTTAACACTAGTTGGGATTGAGAAAGTCGCGATATTATTCGCGTCTCTTAAGCATTGACCCGCCATTAAAACGGTATTGGGATTTAAAGAGAAAGTGGTAGCGCTTTTATCTTCTAGCTCGATAAAGGCGTAATAAGGGTTTTCGCTATTCCCTAGATAACGGCCACCATCTTTAACGTTATATTGGAGAGAGCTAGCTTCATCAAATTTAGAAAAGGCATAAGAACCAATTTCTTTCACGCTAGAAGGGATGTTGATGGTAGTAAGCGCACTTGCACCACTAAAAGCTTGGTTACCAATCGTTTCTAAAGAATTGCCATTAATCGTGCAAGTCACTAATTTTGTGCAACCAGTAAACGCATCGGTCGCAATTTCTTTAACACTAGAAGGAATGGTAATCTCAGTAATAGAGGTTTCGCGGAATGCCCCAGCGCCAATAAAAGTCAAACCTTCGTTTAGGGTAATTGAAGTAACGCTATTTTCGCCTTCAAGCAAAGAACCGCCGATTAGCTTGGTATCTGTATGGAAAGTGACACTAGTTGGGGAGATGTTTTTTTCATTTAAGGCATACGCAAATAAATAAAGGTTGTTCGTGTTGCCCAAATACTCAACACCTTCATAGGTAGTCGTCTTAAGCATGGTATCACCAGAAAACACATTTCCCTCAATCTTCTTTAAAGAAGAAGGCAAAGAGATATTTTTTAATGACTTGCAACTTGAAAAAACAGAAGAACCAATTTCCTCTAGGCCCTCAGGAAGAGTGACCGTTTCGATATAAGGAATATTTGCGAAAGCGTAGTTTTTAATAACGCGTAAGGAAGATGGGAAAGTAATATCGTCTAAATTTGTTAACGAATTGAATGCGTTAACTCCGATTTCCCTAACATTCTCCGGGATTACTACTTTCCTTAGCTTCGTCAATCCGTCAAACGCATCTTCTCCGATACGCGTCACAGGCTTTCCTTCGTAAGTTGCGGGGATAGTAATCTCGGTATCGCTCCCTCTAACTCTAGTAAGCACGGCTTCTTCCCCTATAGTAGCGAATTTAAACGATAACGGGATCGGGCCATCATCATCTTCACTAGGCCTTTCCTCACTACTGCCAGGATTTTCTTCGCTTGATCCTGAGTTTTCTGAACTAGTAGTACTGCTTGTTACGCTATCGCTAGAATCTGAGCCACTTGATTCGCTAGAAGTAATATCGCCAGTCCGGCAAGAGACTAAAGCAAATAGAAGCGGAATGAGTCCAATTAGTGCCTTTTTCATCATCAATATATCCTTTCTTATAAATACTTCGGAATTGTATAGATATGAAAATGATTTTCAATCATTAATTTGCTTTTTCACTAAATATATCAAAAAAAGGCTGCCCGCTTTATTTTCAAATCGAGCAGCCAATCCACTAAACATTATTTCAAAGAAATGGTAACTGGAGTACAAGTATAATCTGTCCCGTCATCAGGATAATCAAATGTGAGGCGTAGCGAAGAATGGCCGCTTTCAAATCCTATTGTTTTGACAATAACACCACTCTTAGAGGTAGAACTAACAAGCGTGAACGTGCCATCCGAATAATTGAAGTTTGCGGTAATGGTGTCCGTTGCAGTTTCCCAGTCGCAATCATACTGATACAAGAACGATAACGTGAAGGATGAGTCATCATTCTTTACTAATGTTGGCTTTGTCACCACAGAACCATAATTTTGTGGTTTAACCTTTCCTAAATATTCCACTATCCCAGCATCGCTATTTTCATAAACAACAATATCCTGAGTCATATCTAGACCAGATTTATTATCGTGTGCCTTGATAGAATATGTCCCAGCTTCAGTTGCATTAAATGTGAAGGTTTGGTATCCAGAATACGAGTATAGAGATCCTTTCGTAATTGTCGCTTTATCCGCATTGGAGCTAGTGATTGAATACACGATGTCTATAGCGGTATTCTTGTCAAATTTCACTTTGCAAGAAACGGAATCGCCAGCAATCGTTTTAGTGGTTCCATCATAAGTCAAGGTTTTGGTTTTTTGCTCAGCAAATTTTAAATGGAATGTTTTGGATAATTTTGCGGCATGAATTGTAACCGGGAGATCTTCAATCTCTTCATTAGCGGTGATATAGTTACCGGTAATTGTAACTTTTGATTTATATTGCTCATCAACCGTTAAATATCCTGTATCGACTGCGGCATTATAAGTTGAAGGTAAAGTATTGATAAAGTTAAAAGACACATTTACGCCAGGAGCAAATTCCGTGCCTACTTTTTTGTTTGAGCCATATCCGGTATAGAATTCAGCGTCGAAGCCAGTAAGATACATGCTGTCAGGATCAAATAGTCCCGTAGAAACTTCTCTAGTCCCGCTTTCTAAAACGCCATCAATAATTGTGTAACCCTCTAGAGTGACATTATCGTCCCAATCAATATCATAATTTGTTAATTTGCCATTCACAGAGACGAGGAGGTCATTATTAAACGAAAGTGTTAATTCAATGCATTTCTTAGCATAACTACTAACTGAATCCATCTTAAGCGTATAAACCTCACCGTCTAACGCTTTTGAGTATTGGAATGAATTTTTGTTATCAGCATTCGATGTACCGAAAAATGTAGAATTGAAGTAGTTGTTCAAAATATATTTTGCGAATCCACATTTCGAAGAATTGGTATCGAAACTACCAACATAAGGATAATTTACGGCGTTTAAGGCAATGGGTTTATCAACTTCAGTGTAACCACCTTCACTTTCGACAACGTCTTTTTTAAGAACATCCGGCGTTCCGGTAGGATTATCGTCATCGTCAAAACTTTCTGTATATTGAATCAAGTCATCGTTATAGTAAGTGAAAGAAATCCTTTCGTTCTTGTCGCCAGAAGAATATTGTGACTTCTTTTTGTGTCTAGTGACGCTTCGATTATCGCTATTCACAACAAAGTCATACTTATCGTATGTAGTATCCTTCCCAGTTGCGTCTTGATCTTGGAAATAAAGGTGACCTTGCTTTGCCATTGTGGCTTCTTTTTGATCGGCAGTTTGTAGTTTAGCTTTAATCGAAGGAACATAGGCGTCGAACGCGGATTTGACTGTTACAGCGACAAAAGCTTCCTTCCCGCCTGCATGGATAGTAACGAGGACGGAATCGTCTGAAGCATTTAATCCAGTAATGGTGTCGCCGTCTACCGAGACATACTTCGAATCCGAAGAAGTCAAAGTGAAACTTTGGTCGGCTGTTTCAGGGAGAATCATAACATTTGTGAAAGTGAACGATTCACCTTTTACAATCTCAATACTGGTCTTTTCATAAGAAACGGACTCGACAGGTGAATAACTAGCCAAAACGGTAAACTCGACTGGATCTGACGTTACGTCATGAACTTTCAATGTTATGGTTGCTACACCCGCCGCTAGTGCGGTAACCATTCCACTATCGTTAACGGAAAGAACAGCGGGATTGCTAGAAACGTATTCCAAAGGATAGTTATTAACGTTACCTTTGACTTTGCTAACGAGCCGATACGTACCATTAGCAACAAGATATTTCTTACTAGGCGCTTCAATCGCAACTGTTAATTCTTTGCTTTCTTCTAGAATGGTCAAAGTAATTTCATTTGACTTGATTTCGCCGAGTTCTGCATGGATTTTGCTAGTTCCAACTTTTAATCCTTTGACCACGCCAGCACTCGTGATTGAAACATTATCATTATTAGCAACAAAAGTGACATTGGTTTGATCGGTGTTTTTGATATCAAAAGTAAGTTGGATTTCTTCATTGACTTCAATTTCGCTCTTGGATGGTTCTTTCAAAGTGATTGAAGGTACTTTCTTTGGCGTTACCGTTATCACTAATGGCGCGGAAGTGACTTCCCCTGCTTTACAGGTAATTTCGCTAGTTCCTTCCGCTAAAGCGTTGATTTTCCCTTTTTGGGAAATGCTTATAACCGCGGTATTGCTTGAATACCAATTCACCGCAGTCCCTTCTGGGAAATTGAGAAGTTCCGCTTCTAAGGTTTCGCTCTCCCCCACTTCAAAGCTAGTTTTCGAGGGCGTTTTGATGGAAATAGTCGCTGTAGCGACACTTCCGCTAGGAACGCTTCCTCCTTCTTCATTACAAGCGGTTAAGGGGAGTGCAAATAACGATAATGCAAACAAACTGCTTAATATAATTTTCTTTTTCATAACATTTATCCTTCCACAAACGATGGTATTTTTGTTGTTCCTACATCAAGGAACGTTAAAGTATAAGATCGAGAAACATCATATCCCTCGCTATCAACTTCGTTATATCCGACAACGACTTTCGACACCTTGGTTTTATCTTTGTTTAGATAAATCTCGGCTTGATCACCACTACCAAGAGTGAAATAGCTAGATAGATAGCCTCCACCTAAGAAGGCGTTGCCTAAGTAAGGCAAGGCACTCGTGTTTTTGCACACATATCGATCTTGTTCTTCCTCATAAACGAATAATTCAGGTGCGATTTCTAAGAATTTTGGTGAGAAATAAGAATAATCTTGAGGGTTGACGTTATAGCTCGAGCCGGAAATTGGCGTGTAATAATCCCATTTGCTTTCGGTCTCGTTATAGTGATAGAGATAAAGCAAATCTTCGCTTTTTGAAGCATCCTTTTTGTAATAAAGGTCATATTTCTCGCTCGTATCATCTAGGTGCTGTTGATGATAGACAGCATTAGACCCGTCGAAATACCAATAGCTGTCGTAATCGGTATTCGGCTCCTCGTCTTTATAATGGGAATTAATAATCATCGTGTAATTCTTTCCCATATTAGTAAAGGCGGTTTTCAGAATATCTTCTTTCTCTTTGTTCTTGCTCTTTTCCGGTTCGAGATGAGAATAAGTGGCCGTTCCTAATTCGCTCAAATTGCAAGTGACGGTGTACTTTAAGTTGCTTAACACGTAATTGCTTGTATAAGCGTCTTGGTAGTTGATTTCGAACTGCTTGGACTCGAGAAGAACTTGTTTCAGGCTTTCTCCTTCAAACACAAGTTCCGTGGATTCGATTTGGTAACCAGGAGCAAGTAAATATCTCCCAAAAAGCTGAAGTTTTGTGTCGATAATCGCATAATGGCCTTCTTTATCTTTAATGGGGGTAACATCCCCTTCGACTAAGAAGAGGAATGGATTAGCGAACTCGCGGTCATAAACAACTTTGCTACCATCTTCATCAAATGATTCCTTCTCGATGACTTCGTTTTTGTAATCTAGGGCTTCTTCCGCGACAAAACCCCTACTGCCTTTGATATAAGAATAAGAAGAGGAAGAAAAACCGCTAGAAGTTACTTTTGAAATCGTTTTGGAAACGGCAGGATGCTCGCCTCGAACGTTTATAACATCATATTGGTATTGGTTCTTCACCATCTCTTCGCCGCTACTCTTCGTGATTGTTTCCGTTTCTTGCGCCCTCATTTTATAAGAGGTTGCCGCCTTTTTGATTTCGCGATATACAAAGTCAGGGGTAACAAGTTCTTGCTCTTCATTCGCCTTTTGAGCGCATCCTGGGAGCAACATGATTCCAGCGAGAGACAATGTTAATAAAATACGTTTTTTCATTGGTTTTCTCCTTATAAATCAACTTCCGGGATCGAGGTGGTGCCGATAGAGGAATAAACGGCTTTGTATTGAACGCTCAAAAGCGTTGAGGAATCATATGGGTAATAGAAATCCACCAAAGCAACAACGTCATTTCCTTCTTTTTTGATTTTTGCTTTTGAGCCGTATCCGAGTGAGAAATATGGGAGAACTTCCGCATCCGAGAAGAATCCTTCGCCCGCAAATGCTTTCGCATCTTCGTTATCCACGGCGTAATAGCCCTCTTGATTCGCCGTCTCATTAAAGATGTCTTTACTCATTTCTTTTAGATGTGGAACAAACACATCTTTCTTTTGCGGCGTGACGTTATAGTTTGTGCTCTCAGAAGTGTCGGACTTATGCCAAAGCTTGCTTGCTTCGTCATAACGATATTCGTATAAAGAATCATCTTCACCATTGAATGGATCTTTGTGATAAAGATAGTCATTGACCATCGTGTTATCATCGCTACTAGATTTGATGTAATAAGATTCGCCATCAAAATAACTGATTTTCTTGGTACCGACTTCTTCTCCAGTCTCGGGGCTCACGAGACTACACGTCAAAGTGAAGTTATCGTCCACACTATTTAAAATTGCAGAAAGCTCGCTATTCTCTTTCGCTTCGCTAGTAGTGGCTCCTTCAATCGTGACAGCTCCTAAATTTGACAATGTGAAGTTAGATTCAAAAGTCCAAGAGCAGCGAATGTAATTCCCTTCTTCGTCTTTCGTTCTTCCCGTAAAGCTAACCGATTTGCTTCTTATCGAACCGGTGCCGTCTTCTTTAACCGTGATAACAAGCTCGCTTAATGGTTCGTTATTGCCAGTTAAGAAATAGTCGAAAGTGTCCAGCTTGTCATTAGCCAAAGAATAAGAGTAGGTATCCTCTTCTTGCGCTAAGAAGGTGAAATCTTCGCTATCAACAACCAAAAACGGATTGGTGAAGTATTCGTCATAGAAACTATAGTAGCCATCATCATCCGAAATTTTGTAATAGGCGATTTCGTTTTTGTAATTGACGTATTCCTGAGCGACATAGCCATCTGGGCTTCTAGAAACTTGGATCGAGGCGGATTGATTCTCGCCGTTATATTTGTAGACTAAACGTTGCTTCGTTCTTACACCGCTCTCGCCATTTTCAAATGAATAATTGTAAGAGTAAGTGTTTGTAAACAAATCATTCCCAGATAAATCTTTGCAGTTTTGGTTTTTCTTCCCCATAAATTTAAAACCAATCCGAGCTTTACTAATGAATTGGGATAGTCGTTCCGTTTCACTCAAGTTGCCGCTTTGACTCTCTTGAGCGCTAGATGAGGGGGTGCCAGAGCAACTATCTAGAGCCACTATGGCGAAAAGAACAATCAATGAATTCCGTTTGTGTTTTATCATCTACGCAATTCTCCTTTCTTGAAGATTGCTCTAAATTAAAATCCCATCTTTAGGAGTTAATT
>DHKP01000033.1 GCA_002404865.1 Caryophanales bacterium UBA4691
GCTGTCCCTATCGGTCCACATAATAAAAAGCGCAAGGTTCGTTCCTTGCGCTTTTTAAGGTTCTCCGATTCTTATTTGAACCAGAACGGGTAGTCGTACAAAACGATGAAAACAATATCGAGAACCCAACCAACGGTCGCGGAGCAGAAAATCCAAAGAACAGCGAGAACTAATTCAAGGGTGTTATTGTGCTTAACCGCTTTGAGAATTCTCCAAATCGCCCATGTTATATCAAAAATCCAAAAGCACAAAACAAGCTTGAGCCACTTCGGATTTTTGTCCATCCACTTGATATAAGAATCCATAAAACACTTCCTTTCTTATAAAATAAGATACCATGTGAATTTAGAAAAACCACCGCGACTTTGCCTAATCTGAATTTGTTTTTATTCTTCTTAAGAAGAAAATCACACTGATTATGGTAAAATATGGTTATGATGAATAAGCAAGCAATCGCAATACTACTATTGGCTGGGAAAGGGAAACGATTCGATAGCGTTCTCCCAAAGCAATTCACCAAAATTGGGAAACAAGAGCTTTTTTTGTACGCCGCTAAAGTGTTGAGCAATTCCCCTGCAATCGCTTCAATTGTCTATGTCGCCCCAAAAGGGTATGAAGAATTGACGAAATCCCTTTTGTTCGAATATCATTTGACATTAAAAAAAGAACATTATGTCATTACGGGTGGGGAAACTAGGCAAGAAAGCACGTTTCTCGCGCTTAAGTTCCTTAAAAAGAGAAACATATCAGAAGATCGAATCGTTTTGATTCATGATGGAGATAGGCCAAACCTAGAAGAACATTATATTGAAGAAACTGTCAAAAGCGCATCCGAGCATGATGCCGCCGTAATGGCGATAAAGATATCGGATTCCATTGCAGTTTGTAAAAATGAGAATATCGCCTCATATTTGGCGCGCGAAAATATTTATGCGCTTCAAACCCCCCAGGCTTTTCGATTTTCTAAAATTTTTGAAGCAGAAAATAGAGCACGGAAAGAAGAAAAGAATTATACTGATGAAGGTTCGCTTTTGCTTGGGGAACTTGGAATATCACCTAAAATAATTATCGGTGACAAAAAGAACCTCAAAATAACCGAACCATTCGACGCGAAAATATTCTTAGCGAAATGAGTTATGAGCAAAGTTGGAGATGTATTAGAAGGAACTGTGGTGCGTGTATATCCTCGCTACCTCATCATGCTTTTCGAAGATGGTGAAACGGGATTGCTCCACATTTCAGAACTAAGCAAAAAATTCGTAACCGATTTAGGAACTGCCCTTCCCGTCGGAAGTATTTGCAAAGTCAAAGTCATCGAAATCGATGAAGAAACTCATTCGATGCGCGTTAGTAAAAAGCGCCTAAACGAAAACGAAAGGCGCCGCTACTTCAAAAAGAAAAAAATAGCGCCGACCGAGATAGATTTCTCGGCGCTATATGAAGCGTTACCAAATTGGATTCGAGAGGAGAATTCCAATCAATAGATTTAGGAGAGGAGACCTTAATGATTATTGAATGCAAAGACGACAACTTGGTAAACAAAGTTGACTACGGAAGTTACAAGGAGAAAGTCGCTGAAATCGATGCGATGATCAAAAACGGTACAGGAGCTGGCAGCGATTTCCTTGGCTGGGTTGATTATCCACTCAATTACGACAAGGAGGAGCTTGAACGTATCAAGGAAAACGCAAAATACGTGCGTGAAAATTATGACGTTCTCGTTGTCGCTGGTATTGGTGGAAGCTATTTAGGAGCGAGAGCCGCGATCGAGGCAATCAATGGCCTGCACGGCACAAAAAAACCCGAAATTATTTTCATGGGGCAAACAATCGACCCAACTTACATCAGCGAAGTGCTTGACTATCTAAAGGACAAAAAGTTTGCCATCAATGTCATTTCTAAAAGTGGAACTACGACAGAAACTAGCGTCGCATTCCGACTTCTTAGAGAATTACTCGAAAAGAACTTCGGAATCGAAATGGCGCGCAAATCCATCTTCGCCACCACTGACAAAGACCATGGAGCCTTACTTACCTTAGCCAAAAATGAAGGCTATGTCCGTTTTGTTTTGCCTAGCAATATCGGCGGCCGATACAGTGTGCAAACCGCCGTTGGATTATTCCCGATTGCCGTTGCTGGAATCGACCCAGAAGAAATTCTTAGAGGCAGCGAAGAAGCGCGTCTAGATTGCTCTAATCCTGACGTTACGAAGAATGAATGCTACAAATACGCGGTGATTCGTCACGAAATGTACATTCATTACAAAAAAGCGGTCGAATTCTTTATCACTTATGTTCCTTCTTTTGTTCAAATCGGCGAATGGTGGAAACAGTTATTCGGGGAAAGCGAAGGGAAAGACGGAAAAGGGCTTCTTCCAAATAGCGCCACTTTCACGACAGACCTTCACTCTTTAGGCCAATTTATCCAAGAAGGAACGAAAGTCTTCTTCGAAACCACCCTCCACTTAAAAAAGCATCGCGATTCTTTGATTTTGCCTCGCGATAGTGAAAATCTCGACGGCTTAAATTATTTGGCTGGCAAAGACCTTGGTTGGGTTCAAGATAAAGCCTATGAGGGTACGATTCGCGCCCATACTGACGTAGGGCATAACGACAATGTAATTTTAGAAATGGAAGAAATGAATCCATACAATCTTGGCTACTTCTTCTATTTTATGGAAAGAGCATGTGCAATGAGCGCATACCTCAATGGTGTTAATCCATTCAATCAGCCGGGCGTAGAAGTATATAAACGCAACATGTTCCATCTCCTTGGCAAGCCTGGTTTTTAAGAAAAAGCGATTCATGAATGAAAGCCCTGAAAAAGGGCTTTTATTTCGTTGACGGCCACTAACCTCAATGGTATATTTATTGGGCACGTTTTTGGCGGGCGCACTCTTGGATGCTTAGCTCAGCGGGAGAGCATCGCCCTTACAAGGCGGGGGTCACAGGTTCAAACCCTGTAGCATCCACCACACCTTGCGGATACGTGTAGTCGATAAATGGGTGAATAGCGAAGTGGCCAAACGCGGCTGACTGTAAATCAGCTCCTTCGGGTTCGGTGGTTCAAATCCATCTTCACCCACCATCTTGGGATGTAGCCAAGTGGTAAGGCAACAGACTTTGACTCTGTCATTCGCTGGTCCGATCCCAGCCATCCCAGCCATCATATCTCCCGTTAGCTCAGTGGTAGAGCACTTGACTTTTAATCAAGGGGTCGACGGTTCGAGCCCGTCACGGGAGACCAAATGGGAAAAGCATTCGCCTCCGGCGCGCAGGCGCATGGAGGCGTTTCTTCTAAAAATGCCCGAGTGGTGAAATGGTAAACACGTTGGACTTAAAATCCAATGGAGTTAAATCCTTACCGGTTCAAGTCCGGTCTCGGGCACCAAAACAAAATTAGCCTGGTAATTACGCCGGGTTTTTTGTTTATAAACCAATTAATCGATTCATCCACGCATTCATCGCTAGCGTTAAAGATATCTGCCCTAAAAGTACGAAGAAGTGAACCGAGAATGTAATTTGTAAGTAATAGAGACGAGGAATAGTGAACTGCTTTATTACTAAAAGAAAAAGCCATATATAGTCAACTGACTACATGGCTTTGTAGGTATATTGCTTTTTGACAATTCTGATTATTTGTTATTTCTCTGATGGATTATTAAGAGCTGAAGCCGCTCCCTTTCTCTTTGTATCATCTCTTTCTTTTCTTAAGGAGCGATCCGTGATATCACCTGATTGAATTGAATTATTCGCTAAAGACAAATTCTTCTCTTTTTTGAGCGTGAGCAATAAAGCTATCGCGAAGAATAATTCTAAGCCTACGAACAAGACATTAATTCCGGCTAAAGCGGGAATCCACCAACGGAATACTTGAGCGCTTTCTTTAATCCCTAAGTCCACCCCAGCATTCATCGCCGTGTAATAGGTATTACAAATTGTATAGAGAAGATTATGAGCCGATCTTCTCGCACAAACCCAAGAAGAATCAAGAGATTTGTTCAAGCCGTTATCGCAGCGATTATCGTCACGCGGATTAAGCCAAATGTCATTGCCAGCATGTACACCTTGATTGACCGTCATATCACTAGCGCCCTCACACCAATCGGTAATGACAACGCCTTTAAATTTCCATTCCTTCCGCAAAATCGTTTGGATTAAGGCATAATTTCCGCCCGTCCAAGTCGCACCAAGACGATTGAAGGCACTCATAATGCCATTTGCTCCGCCTTTTACGGCCTTTTCAAATGGCTTCAGATAGTTTTCACGGAGGTTTTGCTCTGTAAGCCAAACGTTTAGCTTACGGGCATTAATACCAGCTTCGCTGAGAACAAAGTGCTTTAAGAAACAATACGTTCCTTTTTCTTTTGCTCCTTCAATGACTTTATTAGCTAGCGCTCCAGATAGAGTAGCATCCTCACTATAATATTCGAAATTTCTACTATTGAAGGCAGATCGATGGAGATTCACACCCGGACCATATATTCCGCTTACCCCCGTGGCGGTGCCTTCTTGACCATACGCCATTCCCATTAATTCAGCGACTTGCGTAGACCAAGTTTGCCCAATAAGAGTCTCGTTAGGGAAAGCTGTCCATGAACTCTTCTTTTCAGAACCGATTAATCCCCCATTGTCATTAAAACCAGCTGGGCCATCCAAATCCACTAAGGCGGGCTTCCCAATGGTTTCGGCAGCATCATTCCCATATCCACTGCCTTCCACGAATGTTTGCAATTCGTCTTCACTTAATTGATCCAGAAGCGTGTCCCACTCACTAGCGTTATAGTTCTCACCAAGTTTATTTAAGAGGTCTTTATTCCATTTTAGCCCTTTGCCAGTCTTTAAATCATCCAAGCTAGCTTTACTTCCATCTTCTTTGGTCGCGAGTAGAAGCGGAGCATCGCTTTTTACGCCTTGAGTTGGTTTATTCTGTCCAGCGTAAGCTGCAGTTTCCACATATTTAGTCGCATAATCCAAAACGGAGGTGATGCTTCTATTATCTGTCGCGACTGTTGGATAGGTGAGAGCAAAATCGTTACGAGAAAGATAAACGATGGATTTTCCAGCGTTGCTGCCATCAATCGGGCAATTTGCATAAGCGGTATCGTTAATGTATTTTCCATCCGCATCAAATTTGCCAAAACGATTAGAAATGATAGCTTTTGTCTTAGGGTCGCGTTTGAAAAGAAGGTGATTCTCGCAGTTCAAAGTGATTTTGTTATTGCTATCCCCATAAGCAGTATGGGCGTTTTGCATAAGCTTAATTTCATATTCACCCTTCTCTAATTCATAACCAGCAAAACCATTCTTATTCTTATCGTAAGCGTCGTAACTAGCCATATCATAGCTAGAGAAAGTCAATGCGTATTCCTTTTCTTCTCCTGGTTTAAGAGAATCCGTTTTCTTAAAGGCAAGCAAATTCACATAAGACTTTTCGATGCCGCCTTTGGTGTACGGGGCGGTGTAATAAAGCTGAATCAAATCTTTCCCTTCAATAGTAGACGTATTCTTTACTTTTACTTTGACCGAAATATCAGTTCCCTTTTGCAAAGAGGATGCAGAGGGGGATAAATCATAAGAGACTATCTCTTGATGAAAGGAAGAATAAGACAAACCATACCCAAATGGATATTGAACGACATCATCGTAAGTTTTTGAGAATTTCGTCGCAAAGAAATTTTCATGGGCTGCCGTTTCGTACCACTTATAGCCAACATAAATATCTTCAGTGTAATGAATATGATCGCCATTCCGCAAAGCATTCGGATAAGAAGGGTTTTCGGTCACATCATAAATATAAGTATCCGTGAGTTTGCCACTTGGATTGACCTTACCTTCAAGGATCTTTGCGAGCGCTTTTGTTCCAGATTGACCAGGATAATTAATGAGCAACGCCCCGGAAATTTTCTCATTATTTAAGAATCCTAGCTCCATTTGATTCCCGGTATTCAGTAAAACGATTGTTTTAGAGAAGTTTTCGCTCACTAAGTTAATCAAATTTTCTTCTTCAACACTGAGTTCTAGATAATGCCTAGATTCATCCGTGGCGCCATCCTTATTTTGCGTAAAAGGTATCTCGACTGTTCCGCTTTGGATTTCGGTAGCAAAGCGAGAAATAGTAACAACGGCGACATTAGAGAAATCTTTTGCGTTCTCTAATAAGGTCTTCCCGTTATTGCCAACCTTTTCGTAAAAATCAGTTTTTGGTTCAACAAGCGTAAATCCTTTTCTGGTGTTTTTGAATGCTTTATAAGCATCCAATAATTCGGTATTGACGGAAAATCCTTCTGATTCAAGCCCTTTTTGCAAGGATATTTTCTTTTCTTCGTTAACTGTTACAGAAGAACTTCCACCCCCGCCATAATAAAAGGCATTTTCTTGGGAACTATAGCCAAAAAGGTTAATCTTCTTTTCGTTGTCTTTCAAAGGAAGAGCATTATCTTTGTTTTTCAGCAAAACAATGCCTTCTTCTGAAATCTTTTGTACCGCTTCATCACTGCTAGATAAGGCTAATTGAGCTTCATCACTAGAGAAGTCGGTATTACTATTACATAGGGTTTTTGTGATAAATGAACTATATTTTGCACAAACGAAATCGCCGACGATCAAGCCAATCACAAGAAGTGTATTGATCGATAATCCAACGATAAAACCAATCTTTTTCTTAGATTTCTTCATAAATTATTCTCCATAATAAGCAATTGCGACATTCTTGATGTTGATCGTAGCTTCTTGATTATCTGTCCAAGCGGTTCGATATTTGTTTTGGTATAAAATTTCATCCTTAGACTTCGTTTTTAAGGTAATGACATTATCACCTTCCTTTAATTCAAGGTCTTTAGCAACAACCGCTTTTGTGTAATGGCCTAAAACGTAAACGGAAGATGTTATTCCTTGCTGTTGGAAATCACTAGGCAAAGTAATTCCATCGAATTTAGCATCGCTTAAGAATGAAGTATCCGTTCCATTGACATTTAGTGTCATGAATTTATCGGCGTACATGTCAAAACTTTCTTTGACAAAATCTACTTCTTTGCCATCTTTATCCTTCCCTTTCACTCTTTCGGCGTTTGAACATTGGGAAGCACCGACGATGGACAAACTATATTTTCCAGCATATGGAGCATAGACATGGTATTTAAGTTCTGTATCTGCTTTTAGATCACCAATTGTACCGGACGACCATATCGAAAAATTCTTATTACTATCTGAAGCGTTTTCCAAATAATATTGCGATGAATCGTCTTTTTTCGCTCCTCCAGCAAAGCTAAACGTTTTATGAACGGTTATGGTCAAGTTCGCACTGAGGGAACCGCAAGAGATTTTGATTTGCTTTTGCTCCGTTTTGCTATCGCTAGAATCAAGCCTCAGTTCATTTAAATTTGCCGTAATGTTTTTCGTAACGTTGACATCGCCGCAAGTGCAAACGCCATCAACTTCTATTCCTTCTAAATTTGGTATTTCGCCCTCTTCATAATCGACATTTGTTGGGTTTTTAACGATTTTTATGCTAGAGAAACTATGTTTGGCCTCGTCCTTTTTATCCCCGCAAATTAAGCATTCTTGCCAATGGCTATTCTCGTCTTTCATCAGTTGGTAATTATGGGTATGCTCACCAGCATCGATATATTCAAATGTCATCGATTTTATCGCGAAATAGGTTTCGCCATACTTTTGACTTGAACCGTTCTTATAGTAAAAATCATTAACATTGATTTCAAAGACGTTATCGCCTTGTTTTAATCTAGTTTCCGCGAAATCAACGTCCACGAATTTAGGCATCCAAGTTCCCATTTCGCCTTTGTCCATTTGTTCTTTCGTAGTATTAGCGGGCAACAAACCATCTTTTACATCGGTTGTAACATCATTGACGTTTAAGGTACAAGCTTGATTAAGATACATATCGCTTGTCCACCCTTTATCTGGTCGAGTGATGTTATAACCTCCGGCATTCAAACTAATTTTTGCGTAACTTGCGACAGACGAATAAACGTGAATTCTGATTTTAGCGAGTGCTTTGATGTCAGTAATTCCATAGTTATCGCTAACGCGGTATGCATTAACATGTGTTTCATGATTCCAATCATTATCGATCTTTTGGTAACTTTTAACTGTATTCGCCTTCTCCACGAAGAATGGGAGTTCACTGCTTGTTTCTGTCGCTTTAGTATGTATGGATTTGCTATTAAAATTAACCGCTATTCCCGTAAAGCCAGTAACAAGGAAAGAGACTGTTTTGTCTAAATATTTTACGATGATTGTGTGACGACCTTTTTTCACTTCATAAAGGGAAGGATTTTCAATTTTCGTTTCGCCTTCATATAGCTCAAAAGAAGTAACTTCCTTATTTTTAGAAGTATCAAAATATTGGGCTAATACTTTAATCTGCGTTAAGTCGATATAATTCCCTTCGATTGTATGTGTTTTGATGGAAGTCGTATCAACGCTTATGGATTTTAATGCCGAATTATTGACCGTAATATCGATTGAAATAGAGGCATTTTCATAAGTGAGAGTGACGCTAGTGACATCGGCCGTTAAAGGGCCAGTAGGAGAAAAAGAACATTCAGCCCCGCTGATTTCTTCGTCTTCTCCATCACTCCAAACCGCTTTTAATCTAGCGCCGGTCGGATCAAACGTCTCGCCAACGTCGTAGGTTAATTTGGTAGGGTTCGCTAATAACGTAAGAGAAGTAACGGTTGGATCTTCTTCATCCATAGAGGGAGAACTCCCTCCATTATTACTACTATTTGTTCCTCCGTTAGAAGAAACGCTACAGCCAACTAGTCCACCGAGCGTCATCGGTAACAAAGATAACAAAGAGAGAATAAGTGTTTTACTTTTTTTCATAAAAACTCCTTTTGATAGAAAAAAACATAAATGAAAGGGCTTTTATAAGATAGAGAAACCGCTTATCTTGTCGAAAATGCAACTTATCTTGATTCACCGTTCAACTTGCTTGGACGGAAAAAGAATGTTCAAAGAGAAGATGTCGCCACGAGTTAGTAATTTCATATCCCCTTGGTATTTCTCTACGACCATTTTAATCGATTTCATCCCAAAACCATGGTAGCTCTTGTCTTTCTTTATGGTTATAGGAAGACCGTTCTTGTCAAATTTTATAGTGCCTTCAAAATAGTTCTCTATCGATATAGAAACAAGGGAATGAACGCTTTTCACGATTAGATTAATTTGCCTTTTCTTTGGATTTTTGATTTTTTGCACCGCCTCAATCGCGTTATCAAGCGCGTTGCCAAACAAACAATACAAATCAGCGTCTAAAACAAAACTTAGTTTTGAGCAATCCGCCATAACGCTTAACTTAATGTTCTCTTTTTGACAAAGCAGACCTTTTTCGGAAAGGATGATATCTAATACTTCGTTACCTGTCGCAACATTCTGATCATAGATATTAATGATATTCGCAATCTCTTGCACCGTATCTTTTGAAATCACGTCTTGCTTAGATAGAGTCCGAATTTGGTGTTTCAAGTCATGACACTTTAGATTGATCAAATTTATGTTCTTTTTGCTCTCCTCATAACGGACTTCCGATTGATGGAGAAGTTCGGAAGTGAAATGAAGTTCACTTTTTAATCGGCGGTTATCAATCACGTAGAACTGAATATAAAGAATCATAAAACAGCTAAGAAGATTATAAATATCAACAATGATGAAATAGATTTTGTTATAGTCCGCTTTTAAGTAGGTAATCACAGAGCTAAGAATAATGCTCGTGAATAAAATCAAAGCAGCAATCACAAGCAAAGAAAAGCCATCGAAATGAATCTCCTCATCATTTACTTTTTTCCGGAAAACGAAATACACGAAAAGATAGACAAGAAGATGAATGTCTAAATACCCCATGACTTGAAGCGCTTCGACCCCTAAATCAGAAGTAAGTATTTCTTTATCGCCATAGAAGCCAAGAGAAGGAGAATCGGCAAAGTTCAGTAAACGTACCGTTAAAGCGTATATTTCATGAGATAGGTGCTGGGTTGCATAAGAAGCGATAGAGATGAAAAATAGTTTCCTTTTCGATGCATCATAAACAAAGAAAAGAGATAGAAACGCGGCGAGATAAAAAAGAAGGAACATGAAAGAAGAAAACCACCAGGAATAGCTAAATCTTTCGAAAA
Organism: Caryophanales bacterium UBA4691; assembly: GCA_002404865.1. Classification (GTDB taxonomy): domain Bacteria; phylum Bacillota_I; class Bacilli_A; order RFN20; family CAG-826; genus UBA4951. The sequence goes on from DHKP01000033.1 coordinate 10,139, forward strand.
GCGGAAATACTAAAGACAACGCCAAGCAACATAAGGTAGTAAGAACTAAGCGCAATGCATAATGCTTTTTCTTAGGAAGACGAAAAGAAAACAAGTGCATCGCAACGAGAAGTTCGAGCATGAAAAGCGGTTTGTATAAAAATAATTCGGTGATTTTCATTTGTTTCCTGTCACAAGAAAATTATTGAGATGATGGATGAAATCTTGTCGTCTAGTTCTAGACAAAGCGAGCCTATCTTCACCAACCATCACAAAATCATTTGCCACTTCTTTAACGTATTTCAAATTCACGAAATAGCATTGATTGCACAAAACAAAGGAGCAGTTTTTCAAACGTTCCGTATAAGTTTTCATTGTTCCATAAGAAGAAATCTTCTCGCCACTATTTAAATGGAAATAGAGATGATGATTGTATATCTCGATATACATAAGCTCATCAACATTAATTCGCTTGATAACGTTTTTATAATCGATTGTGAAGGACTGATTGCTACCCTTGCTTAAAAAAGGCAAAGCGCGAGTCATTTTGAGTTTAAAGTTATAAAAATCAATCGGCTTTAAAATATAGTCGAAAGCGTTCACTTCGTACCCCTTAATCGCGTATTGGGCTAAAGAAGTAACAAAAATTATCATAACCTTTGTATCCATCGAACGAATCTTTTTAGCAAGTTCCATCCCGTCGATAGAAGGCATCTTAATATCAAGGAAGATTAAATCGAATTGAGAACGAAATTTAGCAAGGAACTTGATTCCATTATCAAAATAAGAAACATGGCAATCACGCTTTTCAGATACAAAAAAATGATCCAGGTACCCCTTTAAAACATTACCCATCTCAATTTCATCTTCCACAATGGCAATTTCAAGCATAGCTAAACGCGACTTTCTATAAATAAAAATAGTCTTTGTTTTTTTCTTTTGTCAATCTAGATTTTGCCTTTAAAAATCTAAAATTTTTCTAACAGCACACCAAATT
>DHKP01000012.1 GCA_002404865.1 Caryophanales bacterium UBA4691
AACAAATTACGTCATAATGACACCATCACGCTCATTCGTTGAAGTAAAGAGGCGAGTTCCCTATAATATAGGGAGTGCCTTTAATTATGGAAAACAAAGTGAATTTAACAGCAAAAGCAATCCTCGACAAGAAATTTACAAAAGACGTCAAAGGATATAATCCTGACGAAGTCGACTCCTTCCTTGACGAAATCATTGCAGATTACCAGTTATTTGCGCGTTTTTTAAAAGAGAAAGACACTAAAATTGAAGCTTTGGAAGGCAAAATCGCCGCTTATGACGCTAGCTATTCTTCCGCAAATAAGAAGTATGGTGAACTCTATGAACGCGCGAAACAGCTTGAAATCGAAAATGCCTCTCTCAATAAGAGGCTTGAAGGAATTAAGCCAAGCGACAAAGTGACTGCGGAAAACATGGAATGGATTCAGCGCTGCCACAAATTGGAAGACTTCCTTTACCGGCATGGTTTCTCCGAAGCTGATTTAAAATAACCAATTATCCGGCTCGGGCGATGGCTGTTTCTGATTGGAAATAGAGGAAAGTCCATGCTCGCACGGTCTGCGATGACCGTAACGATTGCGCTAGGGGAATCAATAACCCTAGGTACGTAGGAGTACGTAACGGCGGAGAAACTCTCTCGTAGATGTCTTCTCTTTAAAGTGCCACAGAGACGAGCTTGATGGCGACATCAAGATGAAACGCGGTAAACCCCACAAGCGAGAAACTCAAATTTGGTAGAGGAAGAAGGGAAATCGAATTGAAGATGACTCTTCCAGGGTAACCTGAGATTAATATTCGCCCTCGACAAAACATGGCTTATAGAGCCGGATACTCATTGGATTAGAGGAATTATTATGAATATACCAACAAAGATTACCGTCACTCGCATTGCTCTAGTCTCTTTATTGCTCCTTTCCTTATTCACCCTTAATTTCATTCCGAATTTGCCTGTTCCCTTTTTGGGAGACGCTGAATACGGTGTTAATTTATATTATTTCATCGCATTTGTCGTTTTTGTCATCGCTGCCACAACGGATTTTGTGGATGGCTACTTAGCGAGAAAATGGCATCAAGTCACCGATTTGGGCAAATTCCTCGATCCTGTCGCCGATAAGCTTCTTGTCGACTCTTTATTGATTTATTTAGTTTTGCCTCACTTTTATCTTGAGACATTAACAATTCCGACTTTTTGCGTCATTATCATGATTCTTCGCGACTTAGCTGTTGATGCATTGCGTTTTATCGCGGCGGGAAAAGGAAAGGTGCTTGCTGCAAATGTCTTTGGGAAAATCAAAACCGTCCTTCAAATGATCGCTATTCCTCTTGTTTTATTAAATGGCTGGCCATTTAGCTATTTCGATTTAGGTTGGGGGCTAGGTAGAATCGCCTTGATTTTTGTTTATCTAGCCACATTTGCGAGTTTACTCAGCGGGATTATCTATCTTGTTCAGAACATATCCGTCTTAAAAGAGGATCAAAAATAATCAAAAAGCGCATTATTTTTAATTTTTTTGGTAAAAAGTCCAGATATTGGTCTATAGATAAGTGGAGGTACTGTTTCTATGGCAGACAAAAAAGATGAAGCGCTAGAAGAAGCGCTTAGAAGCATTGAAAAGGTTTATGGCAAGGGGTCAGTCATGCGTTTAGGAGACCACCCAAAGGTCAACGTGGACGTGATTCCAACCGGGAGTTTGGTTCTTGATCAAGCTCTTGGCGTCGGCGGATATCCGCGCGGAAGGATCGTAGAAATCTATGGACCAGAGAGCAGCGGCAAAACCACACTAGCGTTAGAAGCGGTTGCGGAAGCTCAGAAAAAAGGTGGTAGAGCCGCTTATGTCGATGCTGAACACGCAATCGACCCCGATTACGCTGAAAAGTTGGGCGTCAATATCGATGAACTCATTCTTTCTCAACCAGATAGCGGCGAGCAAGCGCTTGAAATCGTTGAAATGCTCGCTCAAAGCGGAGCGATCGATATCATCATCGTTGATTCCGTTGCCGCGCTAGTTCCTCAAGCAGAACTTGATGGCGTCATGAGCGATAACCAAGTGGGCTTACAAGCTCGTCTTATGTCAAAAGCCATGCGAAAGCTCGCGGGCGTCTTAGACAAAACCGGTTGCTTAGTCATTTTTATTAACCAAATTCGCGAAAAGGTTGGCGTAATGTATGGGAATCCTGAAACGACAACGGGCGGAAGGGCACTTAAATTCTATGCGACCATCCGTTTGGATATACGCCGTGCTGATGCAATTAAAAACGGTAAGGATATCATTGGTAACACAGTCAAAGTCAAAGTGGTCAAAAACAAAGTTGCTCCACCATTTAAATCTTGTACCATCGAGATGATTTATGGCCAAGGATTTACTCGTGAAGGCGAACTCCTAGAATTAGGGACCCAGCTTGGCGTTTTCCAAAAGACTGGCAGCTGGTTCATCCTTAATGGCGATAAAATCGGAAACGGCAAAGACGCTGCTTCTTCCTATTTAAAAGAGCATCCTGAGATTACGGATGCCGTTGATAAGGAAATCCGTGAAAAACTCAAGAATGGCGCAGCCACTATTAGCGAAGACTAAATCCATCAGTTTTTTCAGCGTGAATCTATAATTTTTCTAAAGTTTTTATGCGCCCATTCTCTTTATTGGCTTCCTTTTAAAGAAGTACAAATAGAACTTTTATCATTGTTCTAAAATGAATTGGTTCGAAAGAATTCACGAATTGCCCTTCTATTCGCATAAGTTATAGCCACATTGTTCTTTGCTTGATAAAATATAAATGTACCTAGTTGGGTGCTCACGCCATAGATTGGTTGTGAATTGTCTTATCGGTATTCACCGTTATATACAAAACATCATCTTAATTTGGAGCGAGCCCCGAAATGGGCTTTTATTAGGAGAATTTTATGTTAGTCGGTTTAAACATTTTGGCTGAGGCTAGTCCTTTAGCATGGTGGATTTCGCTCATCATTGCAATTTGCGCAGCCTTAGTCGGGGCGCTTGTGGTTGTTTTGATTTACCACGTGCTTCCAAGATTTAAGAAGAAGGGCGCTGAGGCTCAAGCAAAACAAATCATTCGTGATGCTGAGATTAAGGCGGAAAGAATTGCGAAAAACGCTGAGCTTGACGCAAAGCAAATGACGTTTGAGGCCAAGCAACAAGCGCAGCAAGAGATTCGTGAGATGAAATCTGAAGCGCTTGCCGAACAAGCCAAACTCGATGCGAGAGAAGAGTCTATTTCTCGTCGCGACAATCAACTCCTTCAAAAGGAAACTGAACTCGATCGCCGCAACGATACTCTTACGCAGAAAATCGCTGATTGCGATAAGAAAGCCGCTGAATACGATGAAAAAATCGATTCCATCATTAAAGAGCTTGAGAAAGTTTCTGGAATGTCCACCAAAGAAGCACATGACGAAATCATGGCTCGCGTGGAAAGCAAAATGAGCAGTGAAATCGCTGCTTATATTAAAAACCAAGAAGACGAAGCTAAAGAAACCGCACAGCAAAAAAGTGCTGAAATTCTTTCATTGGCTTGCGCTAAATACGCCCAAGAAGTGACGACCGAAAGAACCGTGTCCGTTGTTTCTCTCCCTAATGACGATATGAAGGGGAGAATCATCGGGAGAGAAGGAAGAAATATCCGTATCATCGAACAAACTCTTGGGGTTGATATCGTTATCGATGATACTCCTGAAGTTATTACCGTTTCCTGCTTTGACCCAATTCGCCGCGAAATCGCAAAGCGAACCCTTGAATTCTTAGTCAAGGATGGAAGAATCCAACCTGGACGAATTGAAGAAGTTGCCTCCCGCTGCAAACGTGATTTGGAAGCGGAGACCCAAAAAGCTGGTGAAGAAGCCGCCTTCCGCCTAGGTTTACCAAAAATCAACCGCGAATTGCTTGGATATTTAGGCAAACTTAAATATCGTACTTCTTATGGGCAAAATGGCTTAGACCATTCCATTGAAGTCGCTTATTTGTGTGGAATCATGGCTGCCGAACTCGGACAAAATCAGCTCCTCGCACGTCGCGCGGGACTCTTACACGATATTGGTAAGGCTGTTGATTTCGAACAAGAAGGAAGCCATGTTCAACTTGGCGTTCAACTTGCGAAAAAATATGGTGAACCAGAAGTTGTGATCAACGCAATCGCTTCGCACCATGGCGATGTTGAAGCCACGAGCGTTATCGCTCACCTTGTTGCGGCTGCTGATACTTTGAGCGCTGCTCGTCCAGGGGCAAGAAGCGAAACGCTCGAGACCTACGTTAAACGTGTCGAACAACTTGAAACTATCGCTAAATCTTTTGAAGGCGTTCAACAAGCCTTCGCGATGCAAGCTGGGCGAGAAGTCCGTGTTATGGTTATGCCAGACAAAGTGGATGATGCAATGGCGACTAAAATGGCTGCCGATATTCGTGAAAAGATCGAAAACGAAGCGGTTTATCCAGGAACTGTCAAAGTCAGTGTCATTCGCGAATATAAAGCCGTAGAAACCGCGAAATAACAATGCGTATCCTCTTCTTTGGTGACATCGTTGGGGAACTCGGAAGGTCCGCCTTAGGGCGGGCTCTTCCTATTTTAAGGCGCAAATATAATCCGGATTTTGTGATTGCTAATGGCGAAAACGTCTCACATGGTAAAGGTCTTAATAAATCCCACTATCGCTATTTGGTCAATTTAGGAATCGACTGTATTACTCTAGGCAATCATTATCATGATAAAGTCGCAATCGATGATTATATTGACGATGTTGATAATCTTGTTCGCCCCCTTAATTTAAAGAGCTATTCAAAAGGGCAGGGAAGCCTTGCCTTTGAAGTGAACGGGATTTTAGTGAGAGTTACGAATCTACTTGGTTCTGCTTTTATGAATGAGGAAGTTCTTTCTCCGATTGAATGTATGGAAGAGTTACTCTTAGAAGAAGAACCATGCATTCACATCGTGGATTATCACGGAGAGTCGACAAGCGAGAAACAGATTTTCGCTTTCTATTTCGATGGGCAAGTCAGCGCGATATTAGGAACCCATACCCACGTGCAAACTGCTGATATGCGTGTTTTGCCGAATGGGACCGCTTTTGCAACGGACGTCGGTATGGTTGGAGAACTAAATTCCGTCATTGGTTTTGAAAAAGATTCCGTGATTGATAAAATCGTCTTTGGAAAGAAAGAACCATTTGGATTGGCTAAGCACGGGACTGCGATTGTTAATGGGGCAATTATGGATTTCGATGATTCGACCTATGAATGCGCCCACATTCATCCAATTTGTTTGAGGGAGGAGAACCTATGAAATGCGAATTTCGTTCATTGCCGTCTATGAAAAATGCGAGAAATCGTGTTGATAAAGCTCCTAGAGTTATTGATTCTAAGGAGATTCCAGCACGATTGGCTTTATTTGCAAAAGGCAAACGTTTTTTCATTCGTACGTTTGGTTGCCAAGCCAATATTCGCGACGAAGAAGTAATGGCTGGTTATCTTTCGCGCGCTGGATTTAAAAGGACATTCGATCCTAAAGAAGCGGATTTGGCTATTATTAACACCTGTGCAGTTCGCGAAAATGCCGAAGATAAAGTTTATGGCGAAATTGGTTCTTTCAAGGCTAACCATTTGTCTAATCCCTCTTTTTTGCTTTGCGTTTGTGGCTGTATGATGCAAGAAGAAAAAGTCGCGGAGAAAATCACAAAAACCTATCCTTTTGTCAATTTGGTTTTTGGGACGCACAATATTCCGCGCCTTCTTTCCTTGCTCAATGACGTTATCTTGAAGAAAGAGCGGATTATAGACGTTATATCTTCTATAGGAGAAGTTGTTGAAGGATTACCCTCCATTCGTCTTAATGACTATGAAGCGTTTGTTAACATCTCTTATGGATGCGATAAATTTTGCACGTACTGCATCGTCCCTTATACGAGAGGCCGTGAAAGAAGCCGAGCCCAAAAGGATATTGTTAGAGAATGCAAAGCCCTAGTAGAAGAAGGCTATAAACAAATTACTTTGCTTGGGCAAAACGTCAATAGCTATGGGCTTGATTTGCATGATGGAACCACTTTTGCTGGCTTATTGGAAGAAGTGGCGAAATTAGGTATTCCTCGATTACGCTTCTTAACTTCTTATCCTTCGCAATTCGATGAAGAAACGATGGATATTATGGCAACTTATCCAAACATTATGAAATGGCTTCATTTCCCGGTTCAAAGCGGAAGCACTTCCTGTTTAAAACGCATGGGAAGACGCTATAGCCGCGAACAGTATCTTGATCTGGTGGATAAAATCCGCGCAAAAATGCCTTCAATCGCTTTAACTACCGACATTATTGTCGGATTCCCTAATGAAACTGACGAAGAGTTTTCCGACACTCTCTCTTTATGTGAACGCGTGCAATATAGTAGCGCCTTCACTTTCATTTATTCGCCCCGAAAAGGAACGCCTGCCGCGAATATTGTCGATAATGTCTCTAGCGAAAAAAAGCACGAACGTTTTGATGCCTTAAAGGCTACTATTGAAAAAACAACAAGCGCGCATAGTGAAGCGATGATTGACCACACTTACGATATCTTAGTCACTGGTCCAAGCAAGCGCGATAAAACGATATTAAGTGGCTATGCCGAAAACGGAAAGCTGGTCAATTTCAAAGGCCCTAGCTATTTAACTGGCGCGATTGTGCCTGTAAAAATAACCGAGTCGCATACGTATAGCCTACTTGGTGAACTCACTACTGATCCTTTGATATTAAAAGCAAAAGACGTTGCCTACACGATTTCCGTTGATCCTCTTTTTAAAGAATTTACTAGGTTGCTTCAGGAAGCAAATGGCGTAGAAATCAAAGCATTAGGGGAGAAATACATCGAAAAGAAAAAGGAACTCGCTCTCGCTATCGGCGACCCTCAAAAACATGCAGTCGCCAAAAAAGAATACGAAGAAGTGCTTAGCGAACTGAAAAATAACCCCGTTCTGGAGAATATTGAGTCGTTAACCCCTTTAATCGAGAACGAGCTTTTACGTATCAAAGGGATATTAGAATGATTATCGTTCTTACCGGAGCAACGGGAACTGGGAAAAGCGCTTTAGCGATTCCTTTAGCCCAAAAACTGAATGGGGAGATCATTAACGCTGACGCTTTTCAAGTCTATCAAGGCTTATCAATCGCTACGGCCGCTCCAAGTGAAAACGATAAAAGAATCGTTCCGCATCATCTCTATGATTTTGTTCCTTTGAATGAAGAATACAATGTTTCGCGTTATCAGAAAGACGCTAGAGAAGCGATTAAAGATGTTCTTTCTCGTCATAAAACACCGATTTTAGTAGGGGGTAGCGGATTATATATTCGAAGTGCTCTTTTCGATTACGATTTTAGTGTTGATACGAGTCATGTCGATCTTTCTAACTATGAAGCGCTGACAAATGAAGCGCTCCATCGAGAACTAGAAAAGTTGGATCCTGTGGAAGCGAACAAAATTCATCCGAATAATCGTAGAAGAGTAATGCGCGATATCGCTCTTTGTTTAGCCTTAAAGCGAAGCAAAACCTCTTTTTTAAAAGAACAAAAACATGAACCGATTTTCGAAACAAAGTTTTTCACCTTGCATCTAGAACGGGAAAAACTTTACCCTATGGTAGAACAGCGCGTAGAGAAGATGTTTCAGCTTGGCTTATTAATAGAGACAATTCCTTTAATTGAAAAATACGGGCGAGATGCACCTGCTTTTAAAGCAATTGGCGTCAAAGAGCTTTTCCCTTATATGGACGGAGCGATTTCCTTAGAAGAAGCAAAAGCCGCGATTAAAGAAAGCACCCGTCATTACATTCGTCGGCAAGAAACTTTTTTCACCCATCAATTTCATAGTGAAAGGGTTAGTTCTTTTTCCGATATTCTTTCTTTATTAGGCTCGATTATCTCTAGATAAAACAGCACTCACACGTTATCATTTTTGAAGCGGAAGGAGTGAAAAAAGCATGTCTTTATTAAAAATCAGCGAAATTGCCAAAAAAGCCGGAATCAACGAGAAATATGTTGAACCTTATGGCTTTTATAAAGCAAAAATAGATTCTGCTATCCATGAAGAAATTAAGGATAAGCAAGACGGAAAACTTATTTTAGTTACTGCAATCACTCCAACAAAAGCGGGGGAAGGGAAGACAACCACCTCGATTTCCTTGCTTGATGGCTTGAATAAAATTGGCGAAAAGGCCTTGCTTTGCTTAAGAGAGCCTGCGATGGGCCCAACGTTTGGCTTAAAGGGTGGGGCGACGGGAGGCGGGAAAGTCACCATTGAGCCGCACGAAGATATCAATCTCCATTTTAATGGCGATATGCATGCCTTAACTAGCTCAATCAACTTAATATCGGCAATTATCGATAATTCGATTTTCCAGGGGAATCCGTTAAATATCGATCCGAAACGTGTTGTCTGGAAACGGGCGATTGATATGAATGACCGCACTTTGAGAGAAATCGAGATTGGAGAAGGCGAGAAAAACGGCGTAAAGAGAAAAGACGGATTCATTATCACCGTCGCTAGCGAGCTTATGGCAATTCTTTGCTTAGCAAAGAACGATGAAGATTTCTTAGATAGGCTGAAAAAGATCATTGTCGCTTATTCTATTGATGACCATCCGATTACCATCGAGGATTTAAAAATCACGCACGCCATCATGAAACTCATGAAAGAAGCGCTTAAACCAAATCTCGTTCAAACTTCCGAAAATAATCCCGTTTTAATTCATGGCGGTCCTTTTGCAAATATCGCGCATGGCTGTAATAGCCTTATTGCGACAAAACTTGCTTTAAAATTATCGCCAATTGTAATAACAGAGGCGGGATTTGCAGCGGATTTAGGAGCGGAAAAATTTTTTGATATTGTCGCCCCCATTGGCAATCTTCATCCTGATTTAGCCATAATGGTCGCGACGATTCGCGCTTTAAAGATGCATGGTGGCGTTGCTTATGAAGAACTCGGCAAAGAGAATCTAGAAGCGTTAAAAAAAGGAATGACGAACCTAGAAGTCCATCTTTCTAACATGAAAAAATTCGGGATGCCGGTTCTTATCGCGATTAATCATTTTTCTTCCGATAGCGAAAAAGAGATTCTTTTTGTAGAGAAGTACTGCAAAGAAAGAGGTTACGCTTATAGCTTTGTTGATTCTTTCTTAAAGGGTAGCGACGGAGCCATTGATTTAGCAAAGAAAACCATGAATTTCCTTGCTACTACCCCAAGCCACTTTACTCCTCTTTACAAGAAAGATTCTCCAATTCGGGAAAAAATAGCCACAATTTGCAAAGAAATTTATCGGGCTAACGATGTTGACTACAGCCTAGAAGCTTTAAAATCAATCGAACATTATGAAGCCATGGGTTATGGGGACTCCTATATTTGCATGGCGAAAACACCGAATTCATTAAGCGATGATCCAAAATTACTTGGAGCCCCTAAAGGATTTAGCGTCCATATCCGTGAAGTCAGCTTAGCTAGCGGTAGCGATTTTATCATTCCCCTTACTGGGAAAATATTGACGATGCCTGGCTTACCCAAGGTTCCGATGGCGGTCAAAATGGAGGATGAGCCATGGTAAATATCGATTATGGTCTATTTGATGTGGTCGAAATGAAAAAAGTTCATCCTTGTAAAGCAAGAAGCAAACTATTTCAGATTGTGATGGTTGGCGCGGATATTAAAATTCGTTGTCTTGGTTGTGGCAATCTTATCCTTTTATCTCGTGATAAATTCAATGAGCGCATTAAGCGTGTCGTTTCCAAAAACGAAGGTCCGCTAAAAGTCGAATAGATTTTTTGCAAAAAAACGCAAAATGCCCCTATTAAGTAATGGAGGGCATTTTATTTTTGTTTTAAAGCACGTTTCTAAAATTTATGGCTCGAAAGCCGATAGAATCGCGGCGTTAAACGACGTCTCATTTTCTTTGCCGTCCAATGGGATTGTCGCAATCGTTGGTAAAAGCGGCTCAGGGAAAAGCACTTTACTAAATCTCCTTTCGTTATTAACGAAACCGTCAAGAGGGAAAATTCTATTCTTAGGGAAAGACCTGGCTTCTTTCTCGGAAAAAGAAAAGCTCTATTACCGCAATAAAGTATGTGGGTTTGTTTATCAAAAGTTTAACCTTTTGGAAAAAGAGAGCGCCTTAAATAACATAAGACTCCCTCTTTTGATTAGAGGATGCTCTAAAGTAGAAGCAAAAGAAAAAGCTCTTTCTTTATTAACCAAGTTCTCTCTTCTTCCCATTCAAAATAGGGAAGTGAGCTCATTGTCGGGAGGGGAGAAACAACGTGTAGCGATATTGCGGGCGATAGTTTCTGATCCTGAAGTTTTATTTTGCGATGAGCCGACTGGTGCCTTAGACGAAAGAAATAGCGAACTAACGATGGAACTATTGAAAGAAATCTCTAAAGAGAGGTTAGTCGTTTTAGTTTCTCATAACCTAAAACTGGTGGAGCAGTATTGCACTTATAAAATTATGTTAAGCGATGGGGAAATTATCGATAAACCTGCGGATTTCATTTGCGATAAAGTATGGAAAAAGTCGATAGAAAAGCGAGGGCGATCCTCTTGGAAAATGTCGCTTATTTTTCATCACTTAAAAGAAGATAAAAGAAAGAATTACCTTTCCTTTTTGTCGAATGCTGTCGCTATGACGTTCCTATTTTGCGCGATAGGTTTTATTTATGGCAGCGATGAATCGCTTGCCAAAGAAAAAGAAAAGTCGCTTCTTCTTTATCAAGCTTCTATCACGAAGAAAGAACGCTATGAACTTCCAAATTCGCCTCTTTCTTTGACACGTTCATTTCGCCCAGACAAAGAAGAATTTTTAGAAACGACTTATTCGGTTGGCATTAGTGTTCATAACGATTACTCGTATTTCTTTCCTAAAGAAACATCTTTTTCTAGTAACAAAATAGCTTCTCACGCTTCTTTTGAACCGATTTTTGATTTTTCTTTAAAAGAATTAGGGAAGGAGTGGCTTATAAATAAAACTATTTCTACTGTTAACGAAAGCCAAGCTTGTTACGTTAATGACGTTTTCTATAAGCGTTTTTCTCTTCAAGTCGGCGATAAGATTCATGTTCCTTTGAAAACGACCATAACTTTAGATGATAAAAGCTTTGTTGTGGATTTAACGAGCGATTTTTTGATTGGAGGTGTTGTGGAGGAATTTGGATTCTTAAATCTTCCAAGGGTGTATTATTCTTATTCCTCTTTCGAAGAACGGTTGAAGAACACTTATGCGAAAAGCCTATCTTTTCGGAAAAGCGTTTTTTCAATTGTAGAAGATAGTGAGGGGGAAGAACCTTATTCTTCTTATTCTTATCTACTTTATGCGCATGATAATGAAAGCAAGGAAAAACTCTTTTCTCTTGCTCGCAAGAAAAATAACGTGAAAGAAGGATTAGAGTATTCTTCTTATTCTTGCTCTATTATTGACTCTTTCGATTCTCTTCATAAAGCGATCAGTGGAGTTTTAGTTCCCTTTTTGTTTTTAGCGTTGTTCGCTTCTTCTTTTATCGGGGCTTCGATTTCGTTTTCTTCCTTTTTAGAGCGAAAGAAAGAAGCGGCAATTTTAACCTCGCTTGGCGCTTCCTTTTCTTCTGTCATTTCTCTATACGCGAGCGAATCACTCTTTATTTCTCTTCTTTCGACGCTATTCTCTTTATTTTTTTCTTATTTTGTGGAACTGCTTCTTAATCCGGTCCTTTTTCATTTCTCTTTAATTCCTAATCTCATTCAGGTTCCTTTTTTAAGATTCTTCGGTATCCCTCTATTGTTCCCTCTTTTGGCTTTAGCTTTATCTTCTTTGCTCTCTTTCTTTGCCACTTTCCTTCCTTTGATTGCCTTTAAAAGAAGCACCCTTCTTAAGGAGCTTAACGATGAATGACATTTTGCGGATTGAACGTGTGAGCAAACGCTTTGGCGAACGGTTATTATACGAAGACTTTACTTTTTCTTTCCCGCGGAATGGCTTATTTGCCCTAGTTGGAGCAAGTGGCGTAGGGAAAAGCACCCTTTTAGAGATGATTGCAGGATTAGATAGAAACTATGAAGGTTCGATTTATCTTTTCGGTAGGAAGATGAATAAAAATAATGAAGCGAGTCGTTCGCGTCTTCGCTTAAAAGAAATCGGTTTTATCCGCCAGGGGTATGATTTATTAGAACTTGAAAAAGCGCTAGAAAATGTGGCCCTTCCTTTATATGCGGCAAGCAATGAAAAAAAGTACATCATTGAAAAAAGATCTTCGGATTTGCTCACGATGTTCGATATGAAGAAATATCGGAAATCAATTGTCAATGAATTAAGCGGGGGAGAAAAACAGCGTATTGCCTTGGCGAGAGCGATTTCTTTAGAAACGAAAATCCTTCTTGCGGACGAGCCGACCGGGGCACTCGACAATAAAAACGCGAAAAAAGTATATGACTATCTAAAAATGCTCTCTCTATCAAAATTAGTCATTTTAGTCACCCATGATGAAGAAGCCGCCTTTCTTTATGCGGATGGAATTCTAAGGATTACGAATAGCAAAATAGCGTTCTCTTCGAATCAAGCAGAGCCCATTCTAACAACTCATTTTTCTTCTTTAAATATTAAGAAAAGAAAAAGCGAACCATATGTTCCTTTTTTGTTTTGGATGAAACACGCTTTTCACTTGCTTAAGGCAAAGAGGAAACGCACGTCAATTAGCATGTTTGTCCTTTGTTTGTCTTTGTTTAGCTTAGGCGTATCCGTTTTTCTTTCTTATGAAGCGGGTCAAGAAATTGAAAACGCTTTTTCTTCCTTAATTGGGAATGATTGCATTGTTATGGAAAAAGAGGGGAGTAACCGCGCGCTTAGCAAAGCGTATGCAGCAACGAAAGAAGATATCGATAGCATTCTCTCTTTTGCCCCAAATATCGCGAAAGGGTATGGGCTCAGCTATGCCGTTGATTGGAACTCGTTCTTCCCCGATAGCGATATGGTTTACATTCTTTCCGGCACGAAGAAAATAGAGCTGAATCATTTCTCCGTCTCTACTCCAAATGATTTCGTTTTGTTTGATGCAACTAGCGAATTAGAAGTTTATCCTGAAATTCCTGATCTTTTAGAGGATGACCAAATGATTTTAGGGCTGCCTTATCAAAACATGGTGCAACTTTGTTTGGGCTTACAAATCAATAGGGATTACGAAACACTAGGCAAGTATCTTAGCGAAAACGAAGTAAATATTCTCTTTGAAATCGCAAATTTAAGCTGGAATTACGAAGATAATGAGCTTTATGCGATTAGAGGTGTCGTTCCTAGCGATAAACCAAGGATATATCACACTGATCCCTTGTGGAATTCTTATTTTTATGAAACAAGGATGCGTTTTCCTACTACGGATGGCTCGGAACATTCTTATCCTTGGGTAATGCAAAAAGTATATTACTTACGTTCGACCTTGGATAAGAATGACTTTTATTATGAAGTTCGACATAATCCAGCTTTTTATCATTATTTGTTTGATAGAAAGGATGAAAAGACCATTCTTCCTATTCAAGAAAACCGTTACGAAGTTTATTTTGTTAACCGAAACTCTTTCACGTTCTCTGAAATCGAAACCATTTCAAAGAAGTATCACCTCCCTCATTATTCGATTTTTGGAGAAGAAAGTTATACGAGTTTTCCCGCTGCGATGATGAGCGGGTTCTTTCATCCGTTTTATTTAAGCAACGAGAAAGAGGCTCTTGATTCTTTAATTGAAACGCTTAGCGTACTTCCTCTTGAACAAAAAGATTACTCGCCATCATTGCCAAGTAATGTGAAAGAAGGATCATATCGGCTCCCCTTTTCTCAAGGAGTGACGATATCGAATCGCGTTACAAAAATAGTGGAGGGTAGAGAAGCAAAAAGCGCGAATGAAGTGGTGCTATCAAAGAAACTTTATGAAACGATGAATAAACCAAGCATTATTTACGGAGCTGGGCAAATCGAAGAAAGGATCAATAGCGAAAATGTCGAAAAGGACTATCGAGTTGGAGTCTTAGAAGTGGTGGGTGTAAGTGAAAGCAATCACGACATTCTATTTGTTACAAATTCTTGGAGTATCGATTTTTTTCGTGATGAGCTAGGGATGAGTTCATTTTATTTAGAACCAACGCAAGTGGTGTTTGAAATCGATGATGAGGAAGAATGTTTGCTTGATCAAATGAAACTCGATTACCCTCTTTATCATTTTGAAAACCCATTCTCTTCTATTTCGATGAGCACAGAAAGCGTGATTAATTATGTTCAGCTAGCTTTGCTATTCGCTTCGATTTCTAGCCTTTCCATTTCATTTTTGCTTCTTATCACGGTTTGTGTGCTCACTTTGCGAGAAAACCATAATGAAGGTAAAATGCTTTTTACCTTAGGGATTTCCCGAGAAGATATCCATTCTTATTACAACGTGAATGTTTTATTGCCATTATTTCTAGCGACACTTATGTCTATGGTTTTAATTTCCATTGCTGAATATTTTATTCATCGGGAAATCGCTTCTTCATTCTCTAATGAAGGCCTCCCTTTTAATTTTTCTTTCGTGCCTCTATTTTTTGTCATTGCCGTATCTATGCTAACCATGATCATTCTTAACCGCGGTCTATGGTTTTATTTGAAGAGTTATGATTATCGGAGGGGAAAATAATAGAGGCAAAACAAAATCTCATTATTGATAAAAATACTATATCGTCACAATTTTATGAAAGTTATTCACCTTTTAAAAATCATTGTGGTATATTAATTCTCGGTGAGTTCGTTAGAACGAACTAGGAAGGTTAGGATTCTCATGAAGGGAACTGTGAAGATGTTCAACAAAGAGAAGGGATATGGCTTCATCCACGGTGAAGACAACAAAGATTATTTCTTCCATTACAGTGAGTTGATCATGGACAACTTCAAGACTGCGGACCCAGGCGAACACGTTGAGTTTGAGGTTCAAGAGTCGGAGCGTGGACCACGCGCCGCTAAAGTCAAGAAAGTTGACTAATTAAACTAGCGTATGTTGATATTGCCCTGCCCTAGATGCGGGGCTTTTTTTGTTTGAACGAATTCTCGATTTCAATTAAAACTGAAATTGGACGCTTCCACCATTCATTTCCTAACCCGATTTAGCGTGAAGGGAGAAATGCTTTTGCAATTTCATATTGCTTAAAAGAAAGCATACAATAAAAAGTGAAGAATAAGTAAATCTAATATGATTTTGGTTCTAGCGATTCGACTTTAAATGGTGCAAAGAAAGGGGGTGCGTAGCTCACTAATCATCAAAGCAATAAAGAAAAAGCTCCTTCCGCCTTACCCCTTTTCCTTAACAATAAGGATTGACCCTCATCTTGTAAAAACAAATATTTCAAGTGATATTCAAATTTTTTGCTAAATGATTTTTCGATTATAAATTCGTTTTTTCCCAGTAAAATCCTACTAAAAACCTTTGGAAACTTTTGGTTTCGCGGGAATTATAATTGAAAAATAAGAGGTTTTTGAAAGAATTTATGAAAGCGCTTATAAAAACACACCGATTTTGCTTCGTTTCTTCTCCTTTTCCCGTGTTTATCGGAGTAACCAATAATTTCCTTGTTTTTGATTTTTGTCATCCATTAAATAGGAAAATAGTTCAAAGAAACCGCTTTCTTTGTACTAAAAATACGAATCCGAGGAGCGGCTTATGAAAATTGGTGAAACCATTAAAAAATTGCGCCTAGACAATAAGCTAACCCAAAACGATTTAGCGAAAATGCTAGATGTCACTAGGGTGGCTGTGTCTAAATGGGAGCTCGACAAATCTTATCCTAGCATGGATAACTTGCGCGCCATTTCCAAGATTTTTAATGTCACTTTTGATGAGCTCTTCGAGGAACCCAAAAAAGAACCCGAGATTAGTCTCGAGGAAGGAGAAAACGAAGAAATGGGTAGTAACGACAATACGCCTAAGAAAAGCGCTGGTACTTCTAACAATGTGAAACCGGCAAAAAGCCAAGATGCTTCTTCAAAACCAGTTGAAAATGACGTCACGGCAAGCAATGAGCATTCGTTAGAAGCTCAAACAAGCAAGACCAAGAAGAGCCATCGAATTGTCAATTGGGTATTCGGCTGCGGAATGACTTTAATGGGTCTTGCTGCGGTTACTTTAACTGCGGTTGGTTTAGCGGGAACATTCGTTGTTAAAGGCGATAATGATGACAGTGTGGCAACATCTTCAAGTGAAAACGCCTCACCGATTCAATCGATTTATGTTAGCCAAAACCCAACTTATATGACTTATTTAGTAGGTCAATCTTTCAAAACGGATGGAATGGTTGTCACGGCTGTTCATGAGGACGATGGCGAATCTACATTAGAAGGTTGGACAACTGACGCTCCAGAATCTTTTGATTCAAAAAATAATAATCTTACGATCAATGTCAAATATAGCGATGCTTCTGGTAAGGAATTCACGACCGATTTAAGCGGATTGAAAGTCACCGATCATATGAATGGAGTATTCTCTCCAACCGATTTAAAAGTTGTTTCTGGTCCGATTCCCCAACTATCCGGATATAAATTCGACGATACAAATTTGGTGTTTCATCTTGTTTATGATGTAAATGGCGAAACAAAAGAAGATATAGAACATGATTATAAACTTGGCAATAATCCTACCGGGAATAGTTATGACGTCATCAAATTGAACGAAGACAAAGTCCTAACTAGTGACGTTGATAGCGTGACGGTTCTTTATTCTCAGGGAAAGTCTTTGCAGATTTCTATCACGGTGATTGAGTCAATTGAAATCACGACAAACAAAAATACCTATGACGCTAGTAAAGATCGCTTTGACTATTCCTCTATCGTGGCAAAGGGCGTGAAAAAGGATGGATCAAAAATCGATCTTGACCCTGCATCTTTACTTTTTCTTCATTCGAAGGAAGACTCACAGATGGTAAAGAATTTACCTACAATGGGAATCACGAAATCACTTGTGTATATGGCAAATATTCTAAAAACATCGCCACGTTTAATATTGCTGTAAGCGGCGGGGTTGACTGGTCTGCTAATCCAAATTTAAATGCTGATGCTTATTTCAAGGAATGCGAAGATTTAAATTGGGACAATGACGATAGCAAAACCGAGATTTACGGTTGCCAAAAGCTTCTAGAAGTTGCAAGTCCTTTTGACTATACGAAAGTAACATCTGGGAACAACGGCACTTACTATAAGGATGCCTGCGCTTATGGCGAATTCCATGCGAAATCTTATTTAGGGTATACAGGGGCGTATCAATATAGTGGAAAAGGCTTTGTCCATAATTTTGACACTGATAAGGGTGCGTTTATGCGCTACACCTTTAATGCTCCAGGCGGAGGCGATTCTGACCTTTATTTAAGGGGCTCTACGAATATTGCTGGCTCTACGAAATACGATTCTATAGATTTGAAGATAACTACGGCGGTAACCATCACCCTTAACGGTACTGATATTACTAGTTTGTTTGAAGATCAGGCCTTTAAAGGAGTGACGAGCACGACTCCAGACCCTCAAAATAGAACTGGCGAAGTTAACGGCATGTCGCTCGAGGGCAGATATCGCTTTGTCAATTGGACGACGGTGAAAGCAAAGGTGAGTTTAAATCCAGGGGAAAACGTCTTAATGATTAAGGCTAAGAATAAGAGTTCTAGCGGTCATTGTGATTCCATCAAATTCGATTGCAAATCTTACAAGACTCCACTTGCTGAGATTGCCCATGCTGAAGTTGAAAACGATGAGAACGTGACACTCAAGAACTGTTATTCACTTCGTCAATTGAAAGATACGTTTGACTACAAAACCGCTAAAAACAACGAAGATTATGTCGACATTTTCGAAAATAAAGGCACTTCCTCTAATTGCCCAAATGCGGAACTTCATGCGAAAGGCTTCCTTGGTTATGAAGGAAAATATAAATATAGCGGCAAAGGCTTCGTGCTTGGATTCGATTCAAATCAAAACGATGAGCCTTCGAAAACAGCTTCGATGACTTACCGGTTTAATTCTTCAAAAACTTCTATTGGAAGCCTTGTTATTAGAGCCGCTTCCAATGACACCGATAATGTCAAAGGCAAATATCAAACTGCTGATATTAAATTGAGCGCTGCTGTTGATATCACCCTCAATGGCGTATCGATTAATAACAAGATTACCGATAGCATGATTCTTGTTGGCAATAATGAGGAAACCGCCGCCTCGGTTAATCGTAGTGAATATGATAGCCGCTATCGCTTCTTGAACTGGACAGAAATTGAGATTCCAAGCCTTAGTCTCGAAAAGGGCGTGAATGAGTTGGTTATTACGGCAAAGAATACCAACAAATCTGGCCAATGGGATTCCATTACGGTGAAAGCATAAAAAAGGATTAATAACATGAAAAAAGTAGGAAAAGTTTTAAGCATGGCCGGAATCGCCCTTTGCTTAGGAGCGATGATTACCGGCGATACATTGGCGACAAAATATTACGGAATGATTAATGACGCGATTAATCCACCCGATTATTCCTCCGTCAAGGATGAGAAAGTATTGGCGAAAGGTGACGCCTTCGTAAAAGAAATCATGGATGAGGGCATCGTAATGTTGAAAAACGATGGCCATAAAGCACCGTTTGCCTACGATGAATCTGATCCAGCCAAAAATAGGAAAGTCAATATTTTTGGCTGGTCTAGCACCGATGCGGGGTTCTTAATTTCCGGATATGGCTCTGGCGTCTCTAGAATTCCAGAAAGCAAGCGAGTTCTTTTCTATGATGGGTTCGATAAATACAATAAAACCTATTCAAAAAAGAAAATCGAATACAATCCGAATTTAAAATCATTTTATGAGAAGTGGTGCAATAATCGTGCGGTTTCTGAATCGCTTGGCGGAAACGACAAATTATATACGAACTACAACCCAAAAGTAGGCGTTTATACAGACGAAGCCAACAAAGTGAATGGGAAAACGCTTCTGCAGGACGCAAAAGACTATAGCGATAACGCGATCGTTGTTATTTCTCGCCAATCGGGAGAAGCGCAAGATTGCCCACAAGGCTATTCTTATGTCGTTAATGAAAAAGGCGGTAGTCCAACGCGTGTTGACCGTAGCTATTTGTCTTTAACGGAAGAAGAAATCGATTTACTCAATATGGTGAAAGAGAACTTCAGTTCCGTTACGGTCCTATTGAACTGCACGAATATGGTCGAATGTGGCGCTTTCGATGATCCAAAAATTCAAAACGTTTATTATATCGGCGTTACTGGCCAATCGGGCGCTCGCGCCATCCCTGGCATTTTGACGGGCGATGTCAATCCTTCTGGAAAAATTACCGAGACTCTTGTTACTGACCATAGTGAGAACCCTTCTTTCTATAACTTCGGTCGTTTTACTTCTCCTTCTACGACTTATACAGAAGGGATTTATGTTGGATATAAATTCTTTGAAACTGCGAACGAAGAAGGCTATTGGTCCGATTACTCCGCAAAAACCGCGTGGAAATCCAATGGCAAGAATGGGTATGAAGGAATTGTAGAATATCCTTTCGGCCATGGATTAAGCTACTCCGATTTCATTTGGGAAGTATTGGATTCTGGGGAAGAAGCCTTGAGCCCAGCTAGAGGAAGCGACATTGATTTAGATAGCAAAATCAAGATTAACGTCAAAGTCACTAACGTCGGAACCCAAAAAGGGAAAGACGTTGTTGAGCTCTATTATTCGGCTCCATACACCAAAGGCGGCATCGAAAAGTCTTCCATCAATCTTCTCGATTTTGCGAAGACTAAACTCCTTGCTCCTGGCGAAAGCCAAGTCATTACTTTTGAAGAAGATCCTTACTACATGGCTAGTTATGATTGCTATGACAAGAATAACAATGGTTTTAAAGGCTACGAATTAGAAGCCGGAGAATACACGCTTAAACTCATGAAAAATGCCCATGAATCTAAGCTCACTGATGAAGGAGGCTTCATCAAATACAATGTTCAAAATGCCATTAAAATCGAAAAAGATAATGTCACCAAAAATGAAGTGAAAAACCATTTCACGGGCGACGACGCTACTGACAAGATTTCTATCGATGGCTTTGATGCTTCGAAAGAAGACCGAAAAGAGTCTAGCAATATGTACCTTTCTCGTGCTGATTTTAAAGGCACGTTTAAGAGCAAGACTCTCTCTGATTATAAGAAAAGCGGAACGGCCACGCCTTTAAGAACCTATGAAACTGCCCCTACCTTTAACGCGGATAATGGGCTTTACCTTTATACTGACCCAAATGGCAACAAAATAACGGATCCTAAAGTGCTTCAAAATCCTACCGCGGATAGCGTTAAAGTTAATTTCGAGCTTCTCAAAGAACTTGGTAGCGATTATAACGCGGAAAAGTGGGACAAGCTCCTTGATCAGCTAACTTATGATGATGCCGCTAAGCTTATTGCGATGGGCGGATACTCAACCGCCGAAGCGATGAGCGTTGGAAAAATTTGGATGCGTGATAACGATGGCCCTATGGGATTAACTCGCTCTAATGCTGAGCTTAATACCCAAACGCAATGGACCTGGTTCCCAATGTCAGGGTTAATTGGCTCTTCTTGGAACAAAGATCTTGCCTATGACTATGGCAAAACGATCGCGAACGAAGCCGCTGCGACAGGCGTTAATGGCTGGTATGCCCCAGGATGCAATATCCGTCGTTCACCTTTCGGCGGAAGAAATAATGAATACTATAGCGAAGATCCGATACTTTCTGGTTATATTGGCGCAAGCACTGTCCAAGGGGCGCTAAAAAATCGCCTTGCTTGCTACGTAAAACATTTTGCTCTCAATGAATGCGAAACCAATCGCGGCGACATTTACACTTGGTGCACCGAGCAGACCTTAAGAGAAACCTATTTAAAGGTCTTTGAACTCGTTGTCAAAGTCGGAAAAACCAATGGCTTGATGTCTGCTTTTAACCGAGTTGGCGGAACCCCTGCAAGACAAAATAGTGCCTTGTTAACCCAAGTCTTACGAGAGGAATGGGGATTTAGAGGCGCTGTTGTTACCGATTGGATGGGTGGAGCGTTTGACGCCAAGGAAGGAATCACGGCTGGCAATGACCTTTGGCTCAATGGTGCTCAAAATTTCTCCCACAATCTAGGATCTAGATGGTATGAAGATCCAACTATCGCAAATAATGTCCGCAATTCCTGCAAAAACATTCTCTATATGGTTTGCAACACCCAATCCCAAATTGAAACACCCGCGAATATCGTTACGGTAAAACGCAATGAACCACTTTGGCCGCTCGCTGTCGTTGGCATTAACTTCTTCTTAGCGGATATCGCGATCCTACTTCTCTATTTCGCCTTCTTCTACAAAAAGTCTTAATTTAGCAAAGTAGGATATATTATTACATTTCTATCACGGAAAGACGCTCATGATTGGGCGCCTTTTCTTTTTTCAATTTTCTCTCCTTGGCTTTTTGTTCCTTTTAGGAACATGAGAGTCTATAATCTATCCGCTAGAGGTAAATTATGTCTTTAAAAGCTGGTATTGTCGGTCTTCCTAACGTTGGGAAAAGCACTTTGTTCAATGCGATAACCAATTCCCATGTTCTTGCAGAGAACTACCCATTCGCAACGATTGACCCCAATACGGGCGTTGTTATTGTTCCGGATGAGCGGCTTGATTATCTTACCAAGATGTGGGAACCAAAGAAAAAAGTCAATGCGACTTTTGAATTTTATGATATTGCCGGCCTAGTGAAAGGCGCTTCAAAAGGAGAAGGGTTAGGCAACCAATTCTTAGCGGCAATCCGTGAGTGTGATGCAATCGTGGAAGTGGTACGCTGCTTCGATTCCGAACAAGTTCTTCGCTATAACGAGGACCCTGTTGATCCCGCTAACGATATCTCTACTATCAACCTCGAGCTTGCGATGAGCGATTTATCTTCCATTGAAAACCGCATTGGTAAGCAAGAAGTCAAAGCAAGAATCGCCAAGGATAAAGTTGCGATGTATGAAATGCCGATTTTATTAGCCTTAAAAGAAACATTAAGCAATGGCGAGCCGGCTCGCCTAGTTAAGGGATTAAATAACGAACAAATCGCTTACGCAAGAAAGAACTTCTTCTTGCTTTCACTTAAGCCGATTCTTTACGTAGCAAATGTCGCTGATAGCGATTACACTGATCTTGACCATTGCGCATATTATCAAACCGTCAAAGCAATAGCGGCGAAAGAAAATGCGGAATGCATCCCTGTTTCTTGTGCAATTGAATACGAAATCAGTCAGCTCCCCGCTGATGAGAAAAAAGAATTTTTGGCTTCATTAGGGGCAAGCGAATCTGGCTTAGATAAGTTAGTCAAGGCTTCCTATAAATTGTTGAATCTTTCTACGTTCTTCACATGCGGGAAAGACGAATGCCGCGCTTGGACGTTTAAAAACGGGATGCTCGCACCGCAATGCGCTGGCATTATCCATAGCGATTTTGAACGCGGCTTTATCAAGGCGGAAGTATACGATTTCCCTTCTTTGAAAAAATATGGTAGCGAAGAAGCCGTCAAAGAAAATGGGAAGTTAAGAAGTGAGGGCAAAGATTACGTGATGAAGGATGGCGACATCGTCTTCTTCCGTTTCAATGTGTAATTATGTATCGAATTGGGCAAGGCGAAGATATCCACGTTTTATCGCCAAATCGGAAACTGATTCTAGGGGGCGTTACGATCCCTTATTCGCTAGGGCTAATCGGCCATAGCGACGCAGATGTTGTCTATCACGCAGTGAGCGATTCTATTCTCGGAGCGCTTGCTTTAGGGGATATTGGCCATTATTTCCCTCCTAGCGACGCTTCTATCGCCGGAATCAATAGCGAACGAATCGTTAGCAAATGCGTCAAGTTAACCAAAGAGCGCGGATATCTAACGAGCAACATCGATGTCATGATTTTCGCGGAAAAGCCAAAATTAGCGCCTTACGTTAAAAAAATGCGCGCAAATCTCGCCCGTTTATTAGAAGTAAGTATTGATCAAGTCTCAGTAAAATGCGGCACAAATGAAAAAATGGATGCCATTGGTAGAGGCGAAGCAATTCGCGCGACTAGCGTTATCTTAATGAAAAAGGAGTGAATTATGACTGGTGAACAAGAGTTAAAAGCGGCGTTATTAAAAGCGGCCGAACAATGCGGCTTAGCAATTAATAGCGGCGAGATTGTAATTGAAAACACAAAAGACCGCACTCATGGCGATTATGCGACTAATTTAGCGATGCGTTTTGCTAGAAAATGTGGTAAAAAGCCACTAGATCTTGCTAATCTTATCAAAGAAAAACTCGTCTGCCCTGCCATAGATCATGTTGAAATTGCTGGACCTGGCTTTATTAATTTTTTCATGAAACACGAATCCCTTGGCTCAATCGTGAATGAGATTCTAGAAAAAGGAAAGGACTATGGAAGAGGCGAACCTAACGGTATCAAAGTAAACGTTGAATATGTTTCCGCTAACCCGACTGGCGATTTGCATTTGGGCCATACGCGTGGCGCTGCTTTAGGCGATAGCACTGCAAATCTCTATTCTTTTGCCGGATATAACGTTACCCGCGAATATTATCTTAACGATTGTGGTAACCAAGTTGCTCATTTAGGACATTCTTTAGGAATTCGTTATCGCGAACTTTTCGGAAAAGCAAACGAAACGCTAGGCGATGATGATTACCATGGCGCTGATTTAATTGAAATCGCTAAATCTATCAAGGAAAAATATGGCGATAAATATTTAGAGGATAACGAAGAAAGCCGCAAATTCTTCATTCGCTATGGCATTGATACCGAATTTGGGAAAATCCAAAAAGACCTCGCTGATTTCCGCGTTCATTTCGATAAGATTTCCTATGAATCCGATATCCGTAAAGGAACTAGGATTCAAGACACCATCAAAGAACTCGAAGAAAAAGGCTACGTCTATACAAAAGACGGTGCGAAATATCTTAAAACAACCGCTTTCTTAGACGATAAGGATCGCCCAATCGTAAAAAGCGACGGTTCTTATACCTATTTCATGCCGGATATTTGCTATCACTATGACAAAATGAGTCGCGGTTTCGATTTCCTTGTTGATATGCTTGGGGCCGATCACCATGGCTATATTAACCGCATGAAGAGCGCTTTGATGATGAAAGGCTATTCGAAGGACGCCTTAAATTGCGAAATCTATCAAATTGTCCGCGTTTATAAAAACGGCGAAGAAGTGAAAATGAGCAAACGCACAGGCAAAGCAATCACCCATCGAGAGCTCGTCGCCGATTGCGGAGTTGATGCGGTTCGCTATTTCTTTAGCGAAAAAGCGGGAACAAGCCACTTGGATTTTAATTACGATTTAGCAACAAGCCAAAGCAAAGACAACCCAGTTTATTATGCTCAATATGCGCACGCTCGCTGTTATTCTTTGCTTTCATTAGGGAGTGATATCCCTCTAGATCCTTCCTTAAAAGGATTGAAGGGTGACGCAAAAGAATCGGAATTATTGAAGCAGCTCACTGATTTCCCGTCCTTAGTAAAGAGCGCGGCCCTTATTAGAGCCCCTTATAAAGTTGCTGGCTATATTCAAAAACTCTCCTCTTTGGTTCATGAATATTATGCCTCAACGAAGATTATCGACCGCAATGATGAAATCGGAACAGGGGGGCGATTAGCTTTAATGAAAGCCGCGATGATTGTCTTAGAAAATAGTTTAGGGTTACTTGGAGTGAGCGCTCCGACTAAGATGTGAGGAAAACGAAAATAAATCAAGGAAAATTCAATAATTTGCTAGTATAGTATGGGTTAGTGAATTCGACTCGAAGGAGAATAATAATATGAGATTAGACAAAAGCATGATTGAAGAAGCTTATGAGATTCTAAATAGTAATAATGGTAGTTTAACTTTCCAAGAGCTTGCCGATAAAGTTGCGGCTGCCTTAGAAATGAGCGAAGAAGAGAAGAAAGCCCGCTTAGGCGCTTTATATACATCTTTATCCCTTGATGGCCGCTTTGTGACTTTGACCGACAATACCTGGGATTTGCGCTCCCGTCATACTTATGCGAAAGTTCATATCGATGTCAATGACGTCTATACTGAAGTTGAAGAAACAGAAGAAGATTCCGAAGAGAATGAAGAAGAGGATGGCGAACTCAAAGAGGGCGAAGACGACCTCGCTTCTGAAGATGATTCGGAAGATGGCGAAAAGAAGATGTCTGAAGAAGAAATCGAATCCCTCGGAATCAATAAATAACTTTTTCTTTGTATTTAGCCGCCCTTTGGGTGGCTTTTCTTTCTAAAGGGCAAATTTGTATGTACGAAAAAGAATTAAAATCGATGATTAAAGCCGCTCTCGATGCGGAAGCTATGATCAAAAAAGTTTACGCAGAGCATTTTGACGTAGAGATAAAAAGTGACAATTCACCTGTGACGGCGGCCGATAAAGGCGCGGATGAATTAATCAGGAAAGAACTTCATGAGAAATTCCCTCAATATGGACTTCTCACCGAAGAGAGCAAAGATGATTTTTCTCGCAGAAACAGGGATTTCGTTTTTATTGTCGATCCTGTAGATGGCACGAAAGACTTCGTTTCAAAAGACGATGAGTTTTGCACCAATATCGCTTTGGCGTATCGCGGAGAAGCGGTCGTAGGGGTGATCAATATCCCGATGAAAAATACGCTTTATTATGCAGTAAAGGGGGAAGGCGCTTATAAGCTAGAGAAAGGAAAAGAGCCTATCCGTATCCATGTAAGCTCCAAAAAAGAGGATCTTACCGCTTTTGTTTCACGAAAATTTCTCAGCGAGAAAGAAACCGAATACATGAAAAGGCATCAAGACAAAATCAAACGCCTCGTTCCTTTAGGGGCTGCTTTGAAATTTTGCTATATTGCCGAAGGAAAGGGAGAGTTTTCTTATCGTTCTGGCGGAAACACCAAAGAATGGGATATTGCCGCAGGGGATATCATCGTAAAAGAAGCAGGGGGGATTACGGTTAAACCCGATGGCCACCCTTATTCTTATAACCGCGAAGATGTTTATAACCGCGATGGATATATTATTACGAATTGCTTAGAAAACGCGGTTTTCTAGTTTTCAAATTAGGAATCAAGAAACGAAGACAAATAAAAAGGGGAAGTATCGTATTTGTTATCACGGTACTTTTCTTTTTCATCGTTATGGCCACAAGGAGGTTAAAAATGAATAAAACGATGAACCCAGCCATGATGGCAATCACGGCTCTATATCCGACGTCTATCGTCACGATGAGAAGCGCCTTAGTATTCTATGGCTATTTAGAAAAGAAGGATGATGACCTTTTAGATTTATCTTTCGTACGTGGCACCCAAAGAAAAACAGATGGATTAATTCGCGTTTGGACGCTCCCATCCCATTTGCATGAAATTGGTGCGATTTGGATCGAAAGAGATCATTTTCCTTTCTTTCTATACGATATCCCTTCTCTTTGCGCGATTTATTTATTGCGAAGAGAAGCAATAGGGAAGGAGGCATTCCTAGAAGCGATGACGGTTTTTCGAAAAATGATAATACAAAAACGCGTGCAGCCTAGCGAGATTCAAAATCGGATTTATTTATATCCGCATGCTTTGGCGCTACTTGGTGATTTTAATCGCTTTGTCCTTTCGCTTGCGTAAAAACATAGCTCACTCTTAGTGAGAGCTTTTGGCGAGTTCTATTTCTTTTTGCTCGTTTCGTTGATTCTCCGCAGCTTTCTCTTTTTCGAGTTTTTTGCGGGCTAAATAATGAGCCATAACATCTTCTGGAACATCGTTAGAAGCACTCACTTGCGTAACGCCTGGGACCTCTTCGCATAGGATGATATCCACGCCCGCTGCGATGTCATCCATCGCGTAAGAGCAGCCTTCGCAAGCCCCAGTCATCGTTACATATACGACTCCATCTTTGAAGCCGATGAGTTCAATGTCCCCACCATCTCGATTTAAGAATGGTCGGACCTTGTCTAAGACATTTTCAATTTGTGTTTCGATTGTTTCTTCCATTGCTTCGATATTCTAGTTTTCTACTTGTTCGCCTGCAAGCAAGATGAGCGATATCATTAAATTTTTATTTGCCTATCGAGTCACTTTCTTTTCGATCCAAGCTCCAATGAAGCGATAAGATTCAAAAGAAAAAGAAGCATCATTTATATTTGTTGGCTTTTTGTATATAAATTCTATAATTGTTTCCGTTTTATGATGACTTTCACGATACGCAAAGCGGAAAAGAAGATGCTAGGGGCCGTTGCCTTATTATTCGAAGCCAAGTTTATCGTTAACCCCTTAGGGTTGAGCAAGATAATCCGCGGGAAGGAAGATGAAGAAACTTCTTCTCTTTGCTTTTTGCGTTGTTTTGGCTATGCCCCCTCATTGTCGAACAAGACAATTTCACGTCGCCTTTTATCTTTAGAAAAGAAGGGTCTAGTGGATATTCGCCCTTATTTAACGATGGAAAAAGCGATTTTCTTGACCCAAGTTGGAGAAAAAGAGGCGGACAAAGATCTTTTTCCTAGCGCTTCTTTATCCAAACGCAAAAAAGTCAACATCATGCCATATGAAGGAGAAAACGAATGAAAAAAGATTTAGCAAAATTTGAAGATTGGCCGTTTAAAGTCCCTAGCATTAAAAACGTTATCAGGAATTTAGACGCTCTTACTTCTCAATTAAAAAACGCCTCAACTCAAATCGAAGCGCTTAAAGTTTTCAAGAAGATGAGCCGCTACAGCGACAAAATCAACGACGATTTTACGCATATTCAAGTACTTTTCTCGCTTGACACCACGAATGAGAAATACCAAAAAGCGATGAATGTCTTAAACAAAGGATTGCCGATGGTTGATGTCAGTAACCTATCCTTCGCTAAAGCGATGCTAGAAAGCAAATTTCGCCCATATCTCGAAGAAAAACTTGGTTCCCATCTTTTTCAGATTTATGAATATACCACAAAAGCATTTGATGAAAGAATCGTAGAAGAGGCACAAAAAGAGAATGAACTTGTTATGAAATACGACATGGCAAAGTCTTCTTTGAAATTCGAGTTCCGCGGAAAAACCTATAACCTTCCGCAGATGGAACAGTTCCTTGTCAATAATGACCGCGAGACAAGAAAAGAAGCGGCGGAAGTCTATTATGGGTATTTAGAAAGCCGCTCGGATGAATTTGAAAAGATTTATGATGACCTTGTCAAATTAAGAGACGCGATGGCTAGAAAACTCGGCTACAAAAATTATGTCGAGCTCGCTTATATCCGCATGAGCCGTTTTGATTATGACGAAAATCTTGTTTCTAGCTACCGCAAACAAATTTTAGATGTTGTCACTCCACTAACGACTCGTTTGAAAAAAGACCAATTCAAACGTCTTGGAATCAAAAATCCAAAAATTTACGACATGGGAGTCATGTGGACGAGCGGAAACCCTATTCCTTTAGGAAATACGGACGAAAAAGTCGCCCACGCACAAGAAATGTATCAAAAGCTCTCCGTAGACACTAACTATTTCTTCAATTTCATGGTTGATCATCATTTATTGTTTCTTGATGCTAAGCCTGGGAAGAATTCTGGCGGTTACATGACCTATTTCCCAGTCCATGAATGCCCGATTATTTTCTCCAATTTCAATGGTACGAGTGGGGATGTGGACGTTTTGACTCATGAATTTGGCCATAGTTTTCAAGCTTATGTTGCGCGAAACATCAAAATCCCTGAATATAGGGCCCCAACAATGGAATCTTGCGAGATTGATTCGATGTCGATGGAATTCTTCGCCGAGCCTTATATGAACCTATTCTTCGCCGAACCTGATAAATATCGCTATCTCCATTTAGCGGATTCCATCTCATTCCTTCCTTATGGAGTCACGGTTGATGAATTCCAGCATTGGGTCTATGAACATCCTAACGCTACTCCAGATGAGCGCGATGCGATTTGGCACGAATTAGAGAACAAATACACGCCTTGGAAAGTGGAACTAGAAAAAGATTGCCCGTTTATGCTTAAAGGGCGCCGCTGGCTAATTCAATCCCATATCTTTTCTTCACCGTTCTATTACATCGATTACACTTTGGCGCAAGTATGTGCGTTTGAATTCTTCAATCTAGACCGCAAAAACCACGCGAGTGCATGGAAGAAATACATGAAATTATGCAAACTCGGCGGGAAATATCCTTTTCAAACCCTCCTTGCCAAAGTCGGCCTTAAGAGTCCATTCGCGGAAGGAACGCTCAAGAAGACCATCAATCCACTCAAAAAAGTGTTGGCAAGCTATCACGCTGAAAACTTCTAAAAATAACGCCAGCAGGGGAAGCTTTGCTGGCGTTTTTCTTAATCATTCGCCTAACGGTATAAATCCATTTCCTTTTGTCGTATCTCTATAATTGAATTCTTTAGAGTATCCGTAAATTCTTCTTTATCCATATTCGCCTTCAGATTAGCGATGAAAGCGCGGGAAAAAGCAGGGGTCAACGTTGGGTTTTCTTTTAGTTTGGAAAGGACTTCTTCTTTTGAATAACCGCTCGTAGAAGCTAGTACCATTAATGTTGTTTTCTTGCTTAGTAGCGGAGCGTAAAAATTTGGTTTCTCTGGGAAAGAAAGCCGGTAGATTACTTTTGAGTCAGGAGGGAATGACATCGCCTTTTTTAGTAGCTCATCAATCAGGACCGTTTCGGCCTTTTCACGGTCAGCGATATGAATATCGATTTCGATTTCTATGATGGGAATAAGCCCCTCAATTAAAGCGGCTTTCGCAATTTTGAATTCTTCATTAACAGCGTCTTTTATCCCTTTGCTGTCGCTAGAATAAATTAAAGAGCGCACTTTTACGCCGATATAGTGAGCCATTTTCGCAACTGACAAACGCAGATTAATATTATTTCCCAATGCGAGAAATCTTCTTGTTCCGTTTTCTTCTTTCGCTAATCCAGCATCTATTCTTAAAAAAGCAGGAATGTTTTTTTCTAGCAAATACTCACCGATCCTTTTCCCTTCTATGGTTTCTTCTATTCCCTCGTAAGGAATGATCACTCCAGCGATGGAACTAGAATCAAATGAGGGATTTGCGATGATTTTGCGTCTTAAAAGAGAAAATTCGTTTAATAAAGATGCATTTGAAAAATTTGGCGAGAACGCAAAACCGTAATTCTCGAGGATGCGCTTAATCGAAAAGGGATCGGTTTCATCTAGCGCGACGAAGATTTTGTCTTTCGGAAAAGAGGCCATCATATTTAATCCGTCTTCCCGAATTTGTTATTTAAGTAGGATACAAAAGCATCTGGGCTTGCATCTTTACCGGTGATTTTCTTAATCCAAGTTCTTGGGGCCAAATAATCATAGGCGAAGTCATTGTCTTTGAGCCAAGAAAGGATTTCGTCCATTTTTCCTTCTCTTACCAAATCGAGTAAACCAATATCTTCGTCCATTTTTTCGCGAATCATCGCACCATAAATATTTCCTAATGCATAGCTTGGGAAATAGCCGAATTCGGCATCTGACCAATGAACGTCTTGCATGCATCCATCTTTGTCACTCAGGACATCGACCCCTAAATAGGCTTTATATTTATCGTTCCAAATGTTTGGGACATCCTTGCATTCAATTTTGCCATTGATTAAATCTTTTTCAATTTCGTAGCGGATAATGATATGTAACGAATAGGTGAGCTCATCAGCTTCGCAGCGGATTAGCCCTGGGTTAACGCGATTTAAAGATAAATAGAAATCTTCTTCGCTCATATATTGGAATCCAGGATCTAAATCTTTCTCGGCAATCTTTTTTAGATGAGGAGCGAATTCCTCGCTTCTACCAATTAAATTTTCATAGAAGCGGGAGTGAGTTTCACAGTTACCCGCTGTCGCAATGCTTTCTACATAAGAATCATATTCATCATCGCTTTTATTTTGGAACTGCAAGCAGTGTCCGCCTTCATGAAGAATCGTGAAGAGATTACTGCGGAAATCCTCAACGAGATATTTCGTGGTTAGTCGAGCGTCGTGGCGATAAATATCGGCGGAAAATGGATGGGCGCTCGTTTTTAAGCAACCGCCCGATATGTCGTAGCGAATTAGATCAAGCAAGTCATATGACATTTTCACTTGGCTAGCAAGGCTATATGGCTTTACTTTCGGCAAGGGGTGCGCGGCTTGCTTAGACATCGCCATCGGCAAAAGCTTGACAATCGCTTTTTTGATAGGGAGGAAAAGTGAATCTAAATAGTCGGTCGTTTCTCCTGGTTCGTAGGAATCTAGAAGAGCTTCATAAGGATTTTTCATCCCGTTTTTCATTCTTACTTTTGCAAGGGTTCTAGCCCATTTCACGCATTCTTCCCAATAGGGAAGAAAACTAGCGAAATCATTCTTCGGCCGATAGATGCGCCACATCTCATTACTTTTATTAAAGGCTTTCTTCGCGGTGATATAGTCATTAATCGAAACCTTATCCATGAGAGATATTTCGTCCTCGAGCACTTCGAAAAGTCGCTTTTCGTAAGACGATAGATTCTTTTCGAGTAGCCCTCTTCTCACGAGATTTTTATATGTTGTTTCTTGAGCGATGGAAGCGATTTGCGAATCGTAATAGGCGAGTAAATCCGCCTCATCGCCAATGCTTTTTTCTGGAGCAGCGGTGGCAATGTCGTAATAAAGAATATTTGAGAGGTAACGTATCCTTCTTCGCTTCTCTAGATATGGTTTTAACGCTTCAAAGTAGATATTGTGTTTCATGGTACTTTACCTCGATTCCTAATCATTTTCTCACGTGCGCGAGCGTAAAGCAAAGGAGACGTGACGCTCTTTCTTTACTATTTTTATCTAGCAGCATCTATAATAATATTGTTCCAAAAGGAACAGAGAGCCCCATATTGTTCCCCTACATTTTGTCTAAGGAGCCCTGACTGGAGATAGCCTGTGTTGAAAGCCCACCTCGTAGTGGGAATCCTGATGGTTTGACCAAGAGCCCCACCTCCCATTTCGAGAGGAAACAGACCGGGGCTCTCTTTATTTTAAATAAGTTCCGATAAGTTCTTTTAAATCGTTAAGGTAGGTTTCGTTGCCTTCTTTGACTAACTTTTCTTTCGCGAGAGACAAATAAGCGCATAGGTAATGCTTTTCAATCGCATCTATCGCTCCTTTGATAGCGAGAAGCTGAGCGAGGACGGTTTTTGGATTTTCGTCTTGATAAATCATGGATTTGATGCTCGCTAGGTGACCAGAAGAGCGACTTAAGCGCGTTATGATATTCCATTTTTCATCTTTTGGGAGAATGAAATCTCGATTTTTTGATAGATGATCGGTAATGTCTTTGTTGATTTCGATAGTTTTTACCATAATTAACCTCCCCCGGGGGTTGTGAAACCATTATATCATCGTAAGAATTCCTCGTTGAGGTAATTTCATGACTACTACCAAGAAAATAACGATTGCGGCTGTGATGATGGCAATGGGGATTTTGCTGCCTCTATGCTTTCATATGATTCCAAATGGGGGAAGCATCTTTGCGCCGATGCATTTGCCTACGATTATGACCGGTTTTATTTGCGGACCATTTTACGGCGCTATTATTGGATTGCTATGCCCGCTACTCTCATTTTTGTTTATGGGTATGCCTATGATCGCCGTTCTTCCCGCTATGATGATTGAACTTTTCTTTTACGGATTATGTAGCGGGGTTTTCTTTCGCGTCATTCACACAAGACGTCTAGTCATCGATGTTTATTTAACGCTTATTCTTACGATGATAATCGGGCGAATTTTCGGTGGGCTCACCAATTACCTATTATTTATCTTTGGACGCATTGACAATCGCTACTCTTTGGAAAAGTTTTTTAGTGCTTATTTTGTTGTTTCTTGGCCAGCGTGGTTAATTCAGCTAACTTTAATACCCTCGATGATTATTTCTCTTTCCAAAACCCGTTTTGTTAAAGAGATTGATCGTAGCCTTTTATTCAAAACCGGACCTAGTGACAATGAAAAACAAATTCAATATTTCGATACCCTTGCTCCGCTTTGGGGGAAGGAAAGAGCGTTTAGCGATGAAAAACTTGAAACGATTTTTTCTAAAATCCATATTGCGAAAGGTATGCGCATTTTAGATGTTGGCTGTGGAAGTGGAGTGATTGATAACTATTTACTTAAAAAAGGGGCGATTGTTGATGCGTTAGATATCTCACCGAAAATGATAGAAGAGGCTAGGAAGAAAAAAGAAAATGCTTGCGTTAATTATATCGTTTCTGATTTTTACGCCTATCAGGGAAATAACTATGACGCTCTTATTGTATTTGATGCCTATCCTCATTTTAAAAATCCTAGAAAGTTCGCGACTCACGCAAAAAAATGTTTAAAAAAAGGCGCTTCTTTGTGGATTGTTTTCGACGCTTCAAAGGAAACAATTAACGAATGCCATACAGGAACTCCACAAGGAATCTCACGTCATCTTCTTTCACCTTTAGAAGAGGCAAGGCATTTTGCTTCTTTTGACGTTCATTATTATGAAGAAGGTCAAAACTATTATTATTTAGAGTTAATTCGTCACTAAATAGTTCTTTCCAATCACTAAGGTGGGCATTGCTATAATCTTTTCGAAATCCATTTAAAAATCATCTATCTAAGCTAAACATTGCGGTGATATCTTAAAATATTAATGTGATTTAGTTCATTAAATCGCCATGAATTTGCGTGGATTATTTTCTTATTGTTATGATTGCAAAAGCGTTCTGCCGTCCTAGAATAAAAATGTCTATCTAATAAGGAGGCTTTATGCAAATGTATATGTTAGAAGGCTCGATAGACGTGGGCTCGAATATCGCTAAAGCGATGAGCAATACGAACTTATGGACGGCTATCGCTAAAACTATCATCATCATTTTCTTGGGGTTCATTCTCACAAAGAAAAAGATTTTTCCTCAGGGCACAGGGAAAATTCTCACCAAAGTCGTTATGACGGTCGCCTTGCCTTGTTTAGCTTTTACTGGTTTTATGAGCGATTACACCGCTTCGCAAGGGATTGATGCTATCTTTAATCTCATTTTTGGATTTGTCATTTATATCTTATTCATCTTCCTTTCAAAACTGATTTTCATTTGGGTGAAAGATCCGACAAAAAGAACGGTTCTCTGTGTCTTATTCGCTTTTGGTTCAACAACCTTCTTTGCTCAGCCATTGATCGATGCCATCTTTGGCACGCAAGCATATAACAATAGCAATATGCTAAACGTTGCCTACCGTGTTTTCCTTTATAGCTATGCCTATATGGCCATTTCTGGTGTCAAGTTTGGAGAGAGTGAAGAAACCTCTTTAGGCAAAACTTTAAAGAAAATCTTCCTTAATCCGGTTATCATCGCTACTTTAGTTGGATTAGCGCTTTGGTTCTTGCAAGTTATTCCTGGCTCGGCTATGGTTCGCAAAGACTGGTTATCGCCTGATCCAAAAATTGCTTACGAAAGTGCTACGAAAGTCGCCTTCTGGCGCTTTGACGTTACTCTTCCTTGGCTCTTCCAAGTCGCTAAATTGCTTGGGAGCCTTTCTTCGCCTCTTGTTTGGCTCGCTATTGGTTGCACTTTGGGCAACGCTTCGATTAAAGATGCCGCTACCGATAAACACGCTTGGATTTATAGTGTCATCAAGGTATTCGGCGCCCCATTAATCGTATTAGGCGTTTTAGCCGCGGTTGAAGCTATCGCTACAGCGTGCGGGCATCCTGAGCTTGTGAGTGCCGCTACGGTTCAATCAAGCCTTATGATGTGGATGGTACCTCCAGCTACGGTTGCTGTTGCTTATTGCATTAACTTTGATAAAGAAAAGCAGATGGCCTCTGACGCTTCCGTCATTAGCACGCTTCTAGCCGTGCCTGGAATCGTGATTTGGGTGCTTGTGCTTACTTTACTTACTTCCACGGGATTCTTCCCAACTGTTGCTTAACTAGGAGCCATTTATGAAAGAAAAAATCATTTGTTTCGGTGCTCGCGAATACGAAAAACCATATTTTGAAAAGCTTGGAAAAAAGTACGATTACGATTTGATTTTGCGTCCTGAATATTTAAACAATTCCAACTACGAACTTGCTTTAGGATACAAGATTGTCATGGTACGCGGGAACTGCGTTGTGGACCGCGAGCATTTAAAGCTTCTTCACGATGCGGGACTAAGATATTACCTAACGCGCACTGCGGGGTATAACCATGTTGATGTGGCCGCTTGTAAGGAACTAGGCATTGAAACCGCTTATGTTCCAGGTTATAGTCCGAACGCGATTAGTGAACTTGCGTTGACGCTTGCTATGTCACTGTTACGCAATGTCGTCTACTCGACCGATCAAACCCATAACGGCCATTTCAAAGTCACGAATCAAATGTTCTCTCGCGAAGTGAGAGGATGCACGGTTGGTATTTTAGGGTGTGGCCGCATTGGAACGACAACCGCTTCTTTATTCAAAGGGTTAGGCGCGAAAGTAATCGGTTACGATGTCTATCAAAGCGATAAAGCAAAGGAAGTTGTAGAATTCGTTGATTTAGACACATTCCTAAAAGAAAGCGACATTGTGATTTGCCATATGGCTTATATCAAAGGCAAAAACGATAAATTCATCGATGAAAGCAAAATCGCTAAGATGAAGAAAGATGCGATTTTGATTAATGTCGCTAGAGGAGAAGTTCTCGATACGGAAGCCGCTATAAACGCCGTCAAGAATGGACATTTAGCGGCATTAGGGCTTGATGTTATTGAAAAAGAATCCACCCTATTCAATAAGGATTTCGATCCAAAACACATGGATAATCCGCTTCATCAAGAGATTGTCGATCTTTATCCTCGGATTCTTATCACCCCTCATATTGGAAGTGCCACAGATTTAGCGCTCGTGGACATGATAGAGGTATCGCTTAAGAATATGGACGAATACTTAACCACCGGGCACTGCAAAAATTCTCTAATTCGTTAGGATATTATTTCCGAATGCCAAGATTGGTCACCTAAATGGTGACCTTTTAATATGGAACTATTAGAAATACAACTACATCTTTTACTTAAGGAGAAATGATAAAAATATATAAGATTTGCAAAGATTTTTAAAAATATAGATAACAAAAGCCCGATATTTTTTCTAACATAGACTTGATAAAAATTAAGACTTCTATCTATTGACGTAAGAGTTTAATGTTTGTTTTATTTAGAAGGAAATCGATGCAAAACTGAGAAGGTTTGAAACAAACCATTTATCTTTTTAGTGAAATCACAATTTTAAAATTAAAAAATTTTTCTAACAGCACACCAAATT
>DHKP01000024.1 GCA_002404865.1 Caryophanales bacterium UBA4691
CAATTTGGTGTGCTGTTAGAAAACTTTTATTTTTTTTGGTAAAAAAAAGAGAGAATTGGCTATATAAAAGTGAGGGCTTTTTAGGGAAGCTCAATCATTTTTCCTGGGGATGGTAAATCAGGAAAGAGCAAAGTAACATCCGCTTTTTGAGATTGGTAGGCCCTCTTTGCGTGCACGATTTCGGATTATGACCTTCCCTTTATTTTCCGTTCCTTTTTATTTCGCTATATTTCTTTATGGAGGCGTAAACTATGAAAAACCTTCTTATATTCATTATTTCCGCTACGATTTTTGCAGCTATTTTCATAGTTCTAGTTAGTGTTTTTAAAAAATCGATTGATAAAAAATATTTTGCGAAAAAGAAGGAAGAAAGCGCATTTGATTCCTTTGAGACCGCCGCTTCTTTTGGCGCGAAAGGGGAAATGCTCGTTCATCAGCGCCTTGAAGAAGTGAAAAATCGTTATGGTGGTTACCTTTATCACGATTTTTGTTTTGAAGATGAGCGTGGCTATTCTTCGGAAATCGATCACATCTTGATTACGAGAGGAGGCATTTTCATCATTGAGACGAAAAGCAATAAAGGGACGATTCGCGGAAGTGAGAAGGATGAGTTTTGGAGGTTCTTAAAAGATAATTCTCCAGGGTGGAGATATTTTAAGAATCCGATTCTTCAAAATCAGGGTCATATTTCCCATTTACGAAAAACCATTAAGCCAAACCCTCCCAAGATGGAGTGCATGATCGTTTTCCCTTTTGCGGATATTTCGCAAATCGATAGTGGATATGTCTATTCTCTAAAGGGGGCAATCGACACTATCGTCGCGGCAAGTGCTTCTAAAAAATACAAAGTCGAATTCGTGGAACGAGTGAATCACCAAATTTGCAGTTTACATCAAATTTCCAAAGAAACGCATCGACAAAATCTTGGTGGCTATGATGATTCTAACGAGTAGCTTTTTCTATTTGCCATAAGCCATGATCGATCCTTTAAATTTTAAGAGCTCAGTAAGTTACCGAATTTTTCTAGCGAAAGAAATTTTTTGCTGAAGAATCATAGAAATAGCGATTATGTTTTCTTGTGATTCCTTTTCGCTCGATATTAACTGCTAAATATGCTTTTAGAATGAACAATTTTGCTCTCTTTTGAGATATGATTAGTGGGAATTATGCTTCTTTCTAAAAGCCCTACAATCAATTTTGCCCTCGCTAGTGTGGGTATCCTCACCCCGCTTGATGTGGTTAATCATCTCCCGCGTCGTTACGATTCTTTTCTATATACGCCTAAAAAGAGCCAATATGACGATAAAGAGCGAGTGGTTAAAAAAGGATACGTCGTCCAAAAAGGGAGAAGCCTGCGTTTCAATAAGCGTTCTTTGACGAGTTTCTATTTTAAAACTACGGATGAAGAGACTTTTCTTATTGAAGCCTGGAATCGTCCTTATTTAGCAAGCTCTTTAAAAAGCGATGAACTAATTACCATCTCTGGGATTTATGAAAAAAGAAGGAGCAGTATCGCTTTATTAAATTTATTAAAGGGAGAGATTAAAGAAACTGATGCCTTAAAGCCCATTTACGCGTTGCCTAATGCCGTTCCCAATTATGGTTTTGCGCATCTCGTCAAAAAGTGCCTCGCTTTATTAGATGGGAAGATCGAAGACAAAATCCCTCATTGCTTTAAAGAAAAATATCGCTTGCTCTCTCATTATGAAGCTTTAAAAAAGGCCCATTCTCCTTCTAACTACGAGGATTTGCGCCAAGCAAAAAGAACGCTCAAATACGAAGAGGCTCTTTCTTTTACCCTCAAAAGCGCATTGATTAAAGAAACGAATCGCTTATTAACGAAAGACGCAAAACGGAAAATTAATTACGAGAAAGTAAAAATGTTTATCCGTTCTTTGCCCTTTCATTTATCTAGTGACCAGGTTAATGCTTTAAAAGAATGCTTCCGCGATATGGATTCACCTGCGGTAATGTATCGCTTATTGCAGGGGGACGTGGGGACAGGGAAGACACTTGTTGCTGCCTTGCTTAGCTATGCGAATTTCACACGTGGTGAACAAACCGCCTTGCTAGCCCCAACCGACACTTTGGCAAAGCAACATTATGAGAATTTCAAAAAACTATTCGCGGAGACGCGCGTCAATATTAGCTTGCTTACTGGCTCGCTCCACAAAGAAGAACGAAACTGCGTTCTCTCCGATTTAGCTACTGGTACGACTGATATTGTCATTGGCACCCACGCCCTATTTTCCAAAGACGTCAATTATGCTTATTTGGGGCTTGTCGTCATTGACGAGCAGCACAAATTTGGCGTGAATCAAAGAGCAAGCTTGCTCGATAAAGGGGAGCACGCGGATTTATTGCTTATGTCAGCCACTCCTATTCCAAGGACCCTTGCTTTTACGATTTATGGGGATTTAGACGTTTCTACCTTAAGCCAGTTCCCGCAAGGCAAACGAAATGTGATTACTCGCCTCATTCCAGAAAACGACCCTTTGGTGGATTCGCTTATCAAAAAATCCCTTTCGAGCCAGCATCGCGTCTATATTGTTGCTCCTCAAATCGAAGGTGATGGAAAGCAGAATACTTCCGCCATTAAAATCGCGGAGATGTACCGCAAAAAATACGGAGACAAAGTGACGTTATGCCATGGCAAGCTAGATGAAGAAAGTAAGGAAACGTCCATTCTTTCTTTTCAAAGCGGTCTAACCCCGATAATGGTAGCCACTTCTTTAGTGGAGGTTGGGATCGACGTAAAAGAAGCAGATCTTATGATTATATATAGCCCTTCTCACTTCTCATTGTCTAGTCTTCACCAACTACGGGGACGCGTAGGAAGAGGAGGGGAAGAAGCGCGCTGCTTGCTTTTATATAGCAAGAAAGACGAGTCAGAAAACGAAAAACTACGTGTTTTGGAGAAAGAAGACGATGGCTTTAAGATCGCCGAAGAAGATATGCGCCTAAGGGGGCCTGGAGAAATGGCTGGCACTAGGCAAAGCGGGCTTCCAACGTTTGGGGTCGCTAGCATCATGGACGATTTCAAGATCTTTGAAGTTGCTCGTGATGATGCTAGGAAGATGCTATTTGACAAAGATAATCCCGATTTTGCGCCATTCATTGAAAAGGTAAAAAAAGAGATCAACGATATCTCACTCGCCTAGTGAGGAATAATTGACTTTAAGTTATACTTAACTCAGTGAGGGAAACTGACCATGAAAATTGTAATCGATATGATGGGCGGCGATAAAGGAAGCGCTGCGACAAAGGAAGCTGTGAGGCGTTTTCACTCTCTCCATAAAGACGTTGAGCTTATCCTTGTTGGAAAAGAAGAAGAACTTCGCGAAATGAAAGAGGAAAGAATCGTTCCCGCTAGCGAAGTCATTACGATGGAAGCTGGTGCTTTAGAAGTACTCCGGCAAAAAGAATCAAGCATGGTCAAAGCTATGAAATGCGCGAAAGAAGAAAATGCGGATGCCGTTGTCTCATGCGGCTCGACTGGGGCATTTTTAGCAAGTGCCACTTTGATTTTGAAGAAAATTCCCGGTGTTATTCGCCCCGCTTTAGCGGTGGCAATGCCTCATATCACGCCTATAGGCAATAGCACAATCATCTTCCTTGACGCAGGAAGCTCTAACGTCAATACGCCTATCGAAATGGCGCAGTTTGGCTTTATGGGTTCTTTGTATGCGAAGTGCGGCTGCTCTATCTCTGATCCCAAAGTTGCGATTTTAAGCAATGGGTCGGAAGAAGGAAAAGGCTCACCAGAAGGAAAAGAAGCTTACGCCTTACTAAAAGAAGACAAGCGTATCCACTTCATCGGGAATATCGAATCGATGGACGTTCTTGTAGGGAAGGCCGATGTGATTGTAACGGATGGTTTCTCGGGCAACATTTGCATCAAAGCGATCGAAGGCACCGCAAAAACGATGGGGAAGATGCTAAAAAAAGGATTTCAGCGCAATCTTTTCTCTAAGATTGGCTATTTGCTCGCGAAAAAAGGCGTTCTTGAAATGAAGTCCACAATGGATACCAAGCGCGTTGGTGGAGCAATGCTACTCGGCGTTAACGCGATTGCCGTAAAAGGACATGGCAATAGCGACGCGACCGCTTTCTATTATTCCATCGAACTTGCTTACCGCCTTGCTAAAAACAGCATGGTCGAAAAAATAAAGAAAGGTTTTTTGAATGAAACAAATCAATGAACTATTGAATAGTTTTAATATAGCTCCCCGTGACATCTCTCTTTTCGAAATGGCTTTTACGCATAGTAGCGCGAACGGTACCGCTGGGAAAAACCATTTCGATTATGAGCGACTCGAATTCTTAGGGGATGCAGTTGTCGGGCTAGTCACTAGCGAGCTTATTTATCTATACCATCAAGATTTAAATCAAGGTGGAATGAGCAAGCTCAAGGCACAGTTTGTCAAAACGGAATCAGAAGCGTCTTACGCCTTAAAATACCATCTTGACGAATACATCCGCGTCGGAAAATCCTTACAGGGGGACGTAAAAAACAATCACTCCATTTTAGAGGATGTTTTTGAGTCGTTTATCGGAGCAACTTATTTAGACCAAGGAAGAGAATTCGCCTATAAAATGGTCCGTTCTTTTTTTGAGGACGATATTAAAAATGGCAGCGTCATTCGCGACGAAGACCCTAAGAGCCAACTTCAAGAAGCGATCCAGGCCGAAAACAAAGAATCCGTTGCGTATCGGATTATCGACGAATGGGGACCAAGCAATAACAAGCATTTTGTCTCTGCGGTTTATTTCGAGAATGATATCTTAGGAACTGGCGAAGGAAGAAGCAAAAAAGAAGCGGAGTTTGCCGCAGCGCGGAATGCTTTAAGCAAACTCGCAAAGGAGTAATATGGGGTTATTTTCTTTTCTAAAAGAGAAATTTTCCAAAAAAGGAAAAGACGAAAAAAGCGAAAAATACGATAAGGGTTTAGCGAAAAGCCGAGCCGCTTTTGCTAGTAAACTCGA
The DNA here is from genome assembly GCA_002404865.1 of Caryophanales bacterium UBA4691. Classification (GTDB taxonomy): domain Bacteria; phylum Bacillota_I; class Bacilli_A; order RFN20; family CAG-826; genus UBA4951. Next base: position 4,987 of record DHKP01000024.1, read on the forward strand.
TTCGCTCGCGAAACGCTACAAGGCCGTAAACGCCGACTATTTCGAAGAATTAGAGCAAATCCTTATCGAAGCGGATGTCGGCGTATCGCTTACGATCAATCTTTGCGAAGAATTATTAGAGAAAAGCGAAAAGGAAGGGATTAGCGATCCTAATAGAATCAACGAAGAGCTCATTGATACGATGTTTGTCGATTATGTGAGCAAAGGCGAAAGCATCGTCAACGAGATTCGCTTTTCTACGAATGGCCCAACTGTTTTGCTCGTTGTTGGCGTAAACGGAGTAGGGAAGACGACTTCTATCGCTAAGCTTGCCCATCGCTATCAAAAACAAGGCAAATCCGTAATGCTAGTCGCTGGCGATACATTTCGAGCCGGTGCGACTGAACAATTATCGATTTGGGCAGAACGCTTGCATTGCCCTATCGTAAAAGGAGCTCCTAACGCTGACCCCTCTAGCGTCGCTTATGATGGAATGAAATACGCTTTAAGCCACAATATCGATTTATGCATTGTCGATACGGCTGGACGCCTACAAACCAAAAGCAATCTCATGGCGGAATTAGCCAAAATGAAGCGCGTTATCGGAAAAGAAATCCCTGGCGCGCCACAAGAAACTTTCTTGATTATCGACGCTACAACAGGGCAAAACGGTGTTGCTCAAGCAAAAGCCTTTAAAGAAGTGACCGAATTAACGGGCATTGTGATTACGAAAATGGATGGTACGAGCAAAGGTGGCATCATTCTATCGATTCGCGACGAATTAGGGGTGCCTGTTCGCTTTATTGGCTTAGGCGAGCAAATGGACGATTTGGAGGAGTTCGATCTCGACCGTTATTTGCACGGGTTACTCTTAGGGGAAACTAAAAATGAATGATTTAGCGTATCGCGATGAAGTGGTATCGCTATTTGAAATCTATGGCGAATTATTGTCGCTTTCCCAAAAAGAAGTGCTTCGCGACTATTATTCCTATGATCTTTCTCTAGGCGAAATCGCCTTGAATAGGAATAGTTCTCGAAGTGCGGTTGAAGATGCCCTCAAAAAAGGAGAAAAGAAACTTCTCGAATTCGAGAACACTTTAAAAATATTAGAGAATAGAAACAAGCTGAAATCGCTTTTGGCGGAAGCGAAAGCGAATAACGATTATCGACAATTGGAGGATTACATCAATGGCATTTGAGTCACTTTCGGAACGTTTCCAAAGCATCTTCAAGAAGATGCGGAAGGAAGATAAATTAACCGAAGCCAACATGGATACGGCCTTAAAAGAAATCCGCGTCGCTTTGCTTGAAGCGGACGTCAATTTTAAGGTTGTTAAGGCCTTCGTTAATGATGTAAAAGAGAAGGCGCTTGGCCAAGAAGTCCTTCTTCACGTTAATCCTGGGGAACAGCTCGTTAAGATTTGCTACGATGAGCTAGTAGAACTATTAGGGAGCGACAATACCGGCATTAGTTGGAATAAAGGCACGCTAACGACGATTATGCTCGTGGGATTACAAGGAAGCGGCAAAACCACAAGTGCGGGTAAATTAGGCTATTTTGCGAAAAACAAACTCAACAAAAAGGTCCTTTTAGCGGGGCTAGACGTATATCGCCCTGCCGCAATCGATCAGCTTGGCCAAATTGCAAAAGACCTTTCGATAGACTTCTTTGAAATGGGAACGGGTGTTAGCCCCGTGGAGATTGCTAAAAAGGCAAAAGAGAAAGCAATCGAAGGCCATTACGATTTACTCGTTTTAGATACGGCAGGCCGTTTACAGATTGATGAAGCCCTCATGAAGGAGCTACAGGATATCTCTAAAGAAATCCATCCTGATGAGACATTGCTCCTTGTAGATGCTGCAGCGGGCCAAGACTCCGTGAATGTCACCAATACGTTCCACAAAGATCTTCGCTTGACTGGCGTCATCATGTCTAAACTCGATGGCGATGCGAAAGGCGGAAGCGCTCTTTCCATCAAATACATGACCGGACTCCCCATCAAGTTCGCCGGCGTTGGCGAGAAACTTACGGATTTAGATATTTTCTATCCCGATCGTATGGCGGATAGAATCCTAGGGATGGGGGATATCAAAACCCTTGTGGAGACCGCTCAAGCGAATATCGATGAGAAAGAAGCGAGAAAAGCCGCTAAAAAGCTCGAAGAAGGCAGCTTCACGCTTGATGACATGCTTAAGCAAATGAAGATGGTCCAGAAACTTGGGAGCCTTGGAGCGATCGCTAAACTCATCCCTGGGATGCCAAAGATTAGCGATGAGCAACAAGAAAAAGCCAAAAAGGAAATGACTTCCTTTGAAGCGGTCGTTAATTCGATGACCCCTTACGAAAAAGCTCATCCAGAAGTGCTCAAATTCTCGCAAAAGACACGAATCGCAAAAGGGTGCGGGAAAACCAATGCCGATGTCAACCGCGTTATCCGGAAATGGGAGCAAAGCAAAGAGATGATGAAGCAAATGAAGCAATATCAAAAAAGCGGTAAGTTCCCCCCAGGATTCGGCGGAATGCGTTAATAGAAAAAAATCCCTGAACTCACGAACAGGGATTTTTTATTATAGCGGATTTAATTATTTCTTTAAGGAAAGGAAAGCGCCACCTAAACCAAGCACTCCGCCAATTAACGAAGCAATAGCGGAAATAATCGCGCCAGTCCCAAGCGTGTATTCGGTGCCAGACGTTAAGGCGTTACCGGCAACTTTGGTGTCGGTTCCTGCTAATGATGATTCAAACTCACCGAAATTAACGGCAAAGAAAGACATAATGCCGGCGGCGATTAAACATAAAGCGGCTAAAGACAAGATGTATCCGCCAAGCTTTGCGGGTCTTGCCTTTGAATAGAAGCGAAACGACACTAAGCGCTAATCCAGCGATTACAAGGATTAAAGTGGCCATCATGCCGGCATTTCCAGCGATAGTATAAGTGATAGTGCCATCGGTTGAAGCGGAAGACGCTTTGCCGCCGAATGCCATCCATTCAGGAGCGGCGTCACCGATTTTTACGGCAGCACTAGCACCAAACGCCTCAACAAATCCACTTAAAGATTTTGTTGCTTGAATTTTCCCTGCTAACCATGTGTTTTGCGTTACGAATGGCAAGAACGCCATGCAGAAGGCCAAAATCGCCATAATAGCAACAACCAATTTCACAATCGAAGCGAGGTTATTAGAACGCTTTGCTGATTTTTTCATGAATTACCCTCCAAATCTAGCAAGATTATTTTATCTATCTTGCTTGAATTATAAATATCCATTTCCGAATGAAATGTGCAAAATCTATTAGGGATTCCGTTTACACTTTAACGTATACTTTAGCTAGACATTCATTTTATTCTGTAACGAAAAGCGGAACAAATGATTGCTTGGTTACGTCGACTAATCCTCTCGTTGTTAGTTTTAGTTTCGGGATGACTGGCAAACTCAAAAACGCTAGAAGCATAAAGGGGGATAATGTTCGGCTTACGCCTGCTTGATAGACGCTTTCTAATAATTCTCCTTCTTTTTCGCTAATTGTATAGGCGTCTTCTTTGCTCATCACGCCTCCGATTTGAAGTGGGAGAAAAGCAATTACCTTTCCTTTATTCACATATACGAGTCCGCCTTCTTTTTCTCTTAAGTAGTTACTAGCGATCGCCATATCTCTTTCATTCGTGCCTAAGATGGTGAGATTGTGGGAATCATGATTTAAGCTTGACGCGATCGCTCCTTCTTTTAAGGTAATCCCTTTTATGAACCCTACGAAGTGGTGGCCTGTACTATTATGTCGTTCAAAATCGGCAATCTTTAGTATGCCTTTTGTGATATCAACCCCGTTATTTTTCGTAAAGTCCAAATGGATGTGTTCTTCTTCCGTCATGAGTGAATCCTTTATGATGGATATGACTCTTACCGCTTTTCCTTTTTCTTCTTTGACGATGAAATCTTCTTCATGGATTTCACCCATATGGAAGCTATGGAATGTCTCATTCAATAAAGATTCATCGACTTTTGGTTCTTCAAAGGCAATGCTCTTCTCATTTTGGTAATAAGCCTTTCCTTTATAGTAGACATCGCGAATCTTAAAAGTAGGTAAATCATCCAAAACGATCATGTTCGCGTAGTAACCTGGTGCGATCGCTCCAATTTCTTTGATATTGAAATACGTAGCGGCTTGAATTGTTGCCATGCGGATTGCGATTAATGGATTTTTGCCTAATGCGGTTGCTTTGCGAATAATGTGGTCGATTTCTCCGACTTCTAATAAATCGTGTGCGTGGCAATCATCAGTCACCAATAAGCAGCGGTGGTTATACGGCTCGTCAAATAAGCCAATAAGCGATTCGAGGTTCTTTGCAGCGCTTCCCTCCCTAATCATGATATATTGCCCTTTAGAAAGCTTTTCTTTTGCTTCTAGGAATGTTGGACACTCATGATCAGAGCCAATGCCTTCCTCTAAATAAGCGTCCAAATCTTTTCCGCTCAATAAAGGCGCGTGACCATCGACGATTAGCCCTCGTTCTTTTGCGTCTAAGATTTTCTTTAGCAAGTCAGGATCTTTTTTGATAACGCCAGGGAAATCCATGACTTCTCCTAATCCTAAAACGCGTTTATCTTCGTAAAAAGGTTCTAAATCTTTTGCTTTTAATGTCGCGCCAGACTCATCAAAAGGTGTTGCGGGCACGCAGGAAGGCAAGACGAAATAAACACCAAGAGGCAAATCTTTACTCGCTTCAAGCATGTATTTAATTCCGCTTGCTCCACACACATTAGCGATTTCGTGGGGATCGGCAACGACGGTTGTTGTGCCATGTCTAATCGCTACTTTGCTAAATTCGAATGGAGTTAATGATGTACTTTCGATATGAATATGGCCATCGATAAGTCCAGGGCATAAAATCTTCCCTTCCAAATCGATGGCCAAGTCTGCATCACTATCAAGATATTGTTTACCAACGCCGATGATTCGCTCGTCTTCGACAAGCACGTTTTCTTGCACAAGTTCGTCTAGAAATACGTTTACGACAAAACAGTTCTTGAAGAGGGTCTTCATTGCGACATTTCTCCTTCTGAGCAATCAGCTCCAATGTATAAATTGCGTTGATTATAAGGAAATAGAGTTCTTAATAAAACGTCTTTTTGCGTTGCGTAAGCGATTTCACTCCTTCGAAATAGCAAGAAAGAGGAATCTTAGTGACTTACTAATGAGTTTTAATCGCACCTTAAGTAGGACTTTGTTGGTTTGGAATCTTATAGTTCACCACTCTTTTTTGGAAGTATCAAGCGAATTTTTGTAGTGGTCAAAAGCATAGTCAAAATGCGTAGTTTTTTAAATCTATATGTTCGAGCAAAATGAAAAAAATGCTTTGCCAAATATCTATCCAAACGCGAATTTTATGGAATCCCTAAAAGAACTTTTTGTAATTGTTCTATATGTGCCGCCAGTAGCATTTTTCTGTGCCACTTGCTTCGATCACTCTTTTTGCTATATGAGTTTATATAAACAAGAGTAAAATCTTTGCCGAGGCAGCAATATGAAAATTTGTGTTTTGGGAAGTGGAACTTGGGGGAGCGCAATTGCGAACCTATTAGCCAAACAAGAGTATGGAGTCAGCTGCTATTCTCATAAAGAAAGCGAAGCCTCACTATTGAACTCTACTCATAAACACAAGAACCTTCCTAATATCACCCTCTCGAGTAACATTGCTTTTTCTTCGAACTTTAAAACGTGCATTCAAAAAGCAGAAGTGATTGTTTTTGCTACACCGTCTTCTTATATCAGAGATACAGCAATTTTAGTTAAACCTTATTTTCGTAATCAATTAATCGTGGATTTAGCGAAAGGAATAGAAGAAGGAACGTTATTGACTACTTCCGAAATCATTGAAGATGTATTAGGCAATAAAGATGAAGTGGTTGCCCTTACTGGCCCAAGCCACGCGGAAGAAGTATCTTTGTTTCATCCAACTTGCATTGTTGCCGCTTCTAAAAATGCGACAAACGCGAAAAAAGTCCAAGAGATATTTCATTCTTCGACTTTTAGGGTCTATACCAATAGTGACCGTAAGGGCTGCGAATTATGCGGCGCGTTTAAAAACATCATCGCAATCGCGTGCGGCGTATCTGATGGGCTAGGGTATGGCGATAACGCCAAAGCCGCCTTAATCACTAGAGGCGTCCATGAATTAGCAAAATTAGGCAAAGCAATGGGCTGTAACCCTACAACATTTTCTGGTTTAGCGGGAATCGGTGATTTAATTGTAACTTGTACGAGTAAGCATAGCCGTAATCACCAAGCTGGCTTTTATATCGGAGAAGGCTATAGCGTACTAGAAGCTATTCAAAAAGTCGGTATGGTTGTAGAAGGAGTGAACGCAATCACTGCCGCAAAAGAACTTTGCGACAAATATAAAATCGATATGCCGATCGTGTACGGGGTTTATCAAATCATTAAAGAAGGGGAAACCGCTAGTAGTATTGCCATAAGTCTTTTGAGCCGAGACAAAAAGAACGAGTTTCTCGAATGACTTTAATTTATTGGGATACTTCTGGATTTTCTAGTAAGTTATTGCTAATAACCACTAACTAGTGTGCTAATAAAAACCTATAGGAAAGGATTTGTCTATCGCTCTAATGGGAAAATCCATTGGGTTTTTGACAATAAGTGAAAAAACATGGCGCAATAGCGGCGATTTTTAACCTAATACAAATATCCACAAAGTTCCACAAGAAAAACGAATATCCACAAAGTTCCACAAAAATATTGAATATCCACAAAGTTCCATAATATGATATTTAAGAGATAAATAACGGGAGGAAAGAAGATGACGAATCCCTTCAATATTATGTATGGAATAATTCCCAATAGTTTGGTTGCTCGGAACGAGGCTTTCAATCAAATTATTGGTGCTTTTACAAATCCAAGCATATCCGCTATGACCTATTTAATCACAGGCATCAGAGGCTCTGGAAAAACAGTTCTCCTTAGAAGCGTGACAAAAGAACTAGAAAAAAACAAAGATTGGGTTACTGTAGATTTGAATCCACAAGGAGACTTTGTCTCTCCTTTAGCAGAAAATCTTTATGAAGTGAATCGCAAAAGCAAAATCGATTTCGATTGGTCGATTGATTTTTCTTTGCCTTCCGTTACCTTTCATGTTTCGAAGGACCGAACAATAATTTCTGCTGAAATGGCAATTAGGCATTTCTTAGACGAGCTAAAGAAAAGAAATAAACGTGTCTTAATCACAATCGACGAAGTTAATTCAACAGATAAATTAAAATATTTCGCTAATTTTTATCAGTCATTGATTGGCTCTGGCTATTCTATTTTCTTACTAATGACTGGTTTATTAGAAAATGTCGATGCACTTATTTCTAGCGAAGCGGCTTCTTTTTTGGCTCGTTCTCCAAAAATTGTTTTAGGACCATTGAATCTTCTTTCCATTTCTAGAAGTTACCAAAAAGAACTTGGATGTTCTTCACTTGAAGCGGGGGAATTAGCCAAATTATCCCAAGGATACGCGTTCGCTTATCAAGTCATTGGAAAGATTTGTTTCGAACGGAAAAAGGCTAAAATCGATTCCGAACTTCTTTCCGAAATTGACCATTACCTCGCTGATAATGGCTATAACGTAATCTGGAAAGGAATGTCAGAAGTGGAAAAGAGGATTTGCCTAGCATTAGCAAAATCAAAAAATGGAGAAACCCAAGATGTTATTAAAAAAGCAAACATCAGTATGAAGAATTTCAACAATTATCGTTTGCGGATGATTCATAAAGGGTATCTTCTCTCGAACGGATATGGAAAACTCGTTTTCGCCTTGCCAAGATATAAAGAGTATGTTTTGGAAGTCGAACAGCTTTTAGGCCCTGATTGTTTTTCAAACCCTGCTTAAAATGATTTATTAGGTCTCACTTATCTGATACCTTTAAATCAATTATTTCAATTTGCTTTTGGCCCGATTTATATATTCTTTTTCTCTTCCCTCGATAATGGCTTTCACAAAGTTTGTATCAATCCAAAAGCACTGCTTTTCGTAACTCCTATAGCCCGTGAATTTGTCTTGAACCGGCAATGACGATTGATCGTTGAAATTAATGGCGTGCGGTCTTACATGGCAAATTGGATTTTCTGCGATTCCGACAAAGTTGGTCTTATGAATCAACGTATTATTTCCTTTTATAGACTTCCATTCGGTTGATTTCACAATATCACCACTTAATAAGATCTTTTGAGTCTTTTTATAGGTATACCCAATAAAATCATCAACGATTTCATCAGAGAAATTGTAGAAAATAGCGTTACTTAAAACATATCCTTTATTTGTTTCTTTGAAAATAATGAAGAGGAATCGTTTTTCAGTAAAATCCCTTCTTTGTTCTGAATTTTCCCACGCTGTGTTTGCCACATCAATAAAATCCATTTGAGCGAAAGATAGTTTTTCTTTAATCGAGCCCGTTTTTTGAATTCGGATGGTTTTTACGATGATATTTGCTTTTTGAAATTCTTCCGATTCTTCCAAATTTACAACTTTAAAAATTCTATTTATGTACATCGAATAGCGGTTTTTTGCATTGGTAACAATGTTTAATTCATGTCCGATTTCTTCTTCGTTTTTGCCGAACCATGGCTTGAGCTTCGAGATGACATAGCTTTCTAGATTCGGAACGAGCCCGTTAACTTCTTTTAAAATACTTTGGAAGTGATCCTTTGAAATGTATTCCCTAATAAGAGTACTTAAAAATGATTGTTTAAAGGCAAACGCTCTGGGCTTTGCTGGGATATTTGAGAACGGCTGGGTAGTCCTAACGGTAGAATCCTTGCCTTTTGTGCATGCGGAAAGATAGTTTGTATCTGATTCGGAGATTTGGTCAGCTTTCCCCGCTTTGATTTTTGAAATAATAAAATCATAGTCTTGTTTCAGTATTGCTTTGTCTTTGTCAGAAAGCATCATGATAAAAGAGTCAATTATAGGAAATTTGTCGTATTCTACCCGTTCGCCTTCCATCGGCTTTATATATTCGTAGCAAGTCATTAACATGTCGTTACATTTTTCGATAAGATGGCTGTCTTCAAACGAATTTTTGTAGTCCTCGTTATAGTTAATAATGGTGAGAACTAATCTTTCTTTTGCTCGAAAAACTTCATTTTTCTTGTTTTCGTAAGGCAATAAACCCGTCACTTTAAGTTCCAACTTAGCATCAGGAAAATCCATGCTTGGGTTGCTGTCTAAATCTTTGCCTAAATATTTTTGAATAATTTGACCAATATCGCCTTTATTTTTCTTGTTGCTCAAAAAACCATATTTGTCGATTTGGCCGATTGTTTTTCCGTTAAGCTTTTTAAGTTTGTCGAGAAGCGCTTTGCGATTTTCTTCAATCTCCTCAACCGTTAATTTGTCGCCGTTATCTTTCATATTTTTAATATGATAACAAAAAACATCACTTTGTTTTGCTTTTTAGAATTTTTTATATGACATAAGGTGTTATGCTAAAAAATTAGAGTGGTCGGCATCAAAAAAACTTATGACATTGCATAATAAAAAGGTGGTGCGAAGATTGCTCCCTAAATTTTGCGGGCTTTTTATAAAAGTGACGCTATGAGTTTGGATTCTCTTTGTCAATAATCTTGGAGATTGTGTCACCCATCGTTTCTACCAAACCGCAAACAAGAGCGTTTCCAGCGATAAAATAACGTCTCTTTGGGCTCATTCCGGTATTGGTCCAGTTGTCGGGAAACTCGTCTAGCCTTTCGCATTCGATGGGCGTAAGGATGCGATATTTGTTTGAGATGGGGTCAAGAATGTAATGTGAACTTCTATTCAAGGTCCCTTCGCTGGTGAGCATCGTCCTCCCAGGTCTATCGAGGTAATCCGGGAACGCAATCGGTCCCTCTGAATAGAAGTACTTATGACCATTTTTTGCCGTTCTTTCGATATGCTTTGAGCCTTTTAGATACTTGAATTTTCCGAAGTCGGCGCCATAGCAGTAGTTGGGCACATTTTTGCAGTCCAGACATTCACCGAGCGTTTTCACTTTACCGTTGTAAATCGGATCAACCGGTATGGTAAAAATTTTATAATCCAGGCAGTAACCCGCGTTTTCAAAGTGGAAAGCGAAACCATCCGAGACGTCCGCGATGCTTTTGAAAGAGCCTTTTGATACGTTTCCTACATTGATTTTTTCTCCTGACAATCTGCAAGGGAAACCATTAGAAAACATCATGCCGTCTCGAATTACGTTCTCTGGTTTATTTTTGCCCGTCACCTTTTTGAATGATTTGTAGTATTTGGTCGTGTTATGGAAAGCGAATATGAACGTCCTTCTTCGTCTTTGTGGATGGCCGTAGTCGGCTGCGTTTATGACGCGCCACTGAACTCCATATCCGGTTTCGGAAAAGCAGCGTAGGATGATTCCAAAAGCCTGCCCCCTTTGCTTGGATGGTGCTTTTAATAGGCGGTCGACGTTCTCGAGCAAAACGAATTTGGGCCTCTTTGTTTTAAGAATTTCGTTGATTTGCCACCAAAGAACGCCCTTTTTCCCTTCGATTCCCTGCTCGTGGCTTAATGAGCGGGCAACTGAGTAGTCTTGGCAAGGGAAACCACCAGTAAGTAAAGCGTGGTCAGGAATTTCGAGCTTCTTATCCACTTTAGCGATATCTTTATTGGAAATGCCTTTTTCGCCAAATCTCAAAACGTAACAATTGTAGGCGTGTTGCTCTTTGGTTGCTGGCTCCCATTGATTCGCCCAAACGAATTTCCACGGGCCGTTTTCGATGGCGTGACCTTGCTCATCAAAAGATCTAATTTTATTTAAACCAACTCGGAAGCCACCAACGCCAGCGAATAGTTCCACAACAGTTTTTTCCATTAGCTTGACCTCCGGGATTGATTTGCCCGTATATTTTACTTTATCTTCTTAGAAAGATCAAGATCCTTTCTAAAAAAGATTTTATATTTGTTTGTAGTGAAAAGAATCCTTCATTGAGACATGGCTTTAGTCCATGGTAGTGGAAACTTTCGGTAGAATCATATACGCAAGATTCAATCACTAACTTATGCTGGAATGAGCAATTTCCAAGTATGAGGTTTGCTTCCAATGACCAAAAAATTAGTCTTAGTTATCAAAGGAGTTTACTGAATTAAGAGCAAAACAAATTTACGCAGCATTGTCTTGAAATTTGATTAAATAAGCGAGATTTGCAATGATAGCTGAGAACTTTATTACGAAAATATGTTTCGTATATGTTTGATTTGTAGTGATTTTGCGTTTCTTCGCTTTACTTTGTTTGGCTATTGTTTAATAAAGATATTTAGCGAAAATAATACTGATAGGCCACCTAACCTACTATTTGCAAAAAATATTTGTTGTGTCTATTCTAAAAATAGAGGCATCGTTTGGGTAACCATGACTAAAATTGCGATTGTTGATGACGATAATGAAGATTCTTCCTTTTTGGAAGGCATCTTAAAACGATATGAGCAAAGCCATCCTGGCGTTGAGTTTTTCATTCGCAAATTTGATAACGCAATCTCTTTTTTGGATAAGTATCAGCCTTATGACCTTGTTTTCATGGATATCGAAATGCCTAGCCTAAACGGAATGGACGCTTGCCGTAAGCTCCGCGAATTCGATGAGAACATCACAATCATCTTTGTGACAAATATGGCTCAATTTGCGGTGGAAGGATATGCAGTTAGCGCGTTTGATTTTGTCGTTAAACCAATTTCTTATGATAGCCTTTGCATCAAACTCGATAGAGCGCTTGGACATATATCCCAATTTTTAGGCAAGCACATTTCTGTGAAAACCGTGGACGGCATTATTCAGATCCCGGTCGCAAACATTAAATACATTGACATCGATAACTATGTCCTTACCTACCATACGACGAATGGCAACATTGATGTTACGACAATGACGCTTGGTGAAGTGGAACCAATATTACTTCAAACGGGTTTCTTTAAGATTAACCGTGGATGTTTAGTTAACATGAAATACATCAAGTCTATCAAAGACATGACGATTGATGTCGACGGGGACGAGCTTTCTTTATCAAGGCGTAGAAAGAAAGAGTTCCTAGAAAAATTGACGGATTATTTTGGTGAAGGAAATATCTAAATGACGAATCTATTTTGGTTTAAGCCCGTATTTATGTTCGAGCTTATCCTTGCGGAGAGCATGTTTTTATCAAAACTTAGTATCCGCAAAGGATTTGCTTGGCGGTTACTTTTATCGCTTTCGGTTTGCTTTGCTGTCGCATTTCTCTTACCTTCCGATATCCAGACCGGCCTTTATTATTCTTTCTTGTTTTTAGCGATGTTCTTTGTGACGTTTCTTATGGCTATTTTTTGCTATAAAGCATCATTGAAAGATATTTTGTTTTGCGTGATTGTGGGCTACACAATTCAGCATATTGCTAGTGAGGTTTATGAAATCTTTAATGCGGCGATGGAAAGCTTCACTAACAAAAGCATGAACTTTTATGAGACAAGCGGCATTGCTTCCATCAGCAGCGAAAACTATTTTTTCTTGGTTGTTTATTCCGGGATATTTGTTTTGGTATATGGCGTAAGCTTCCTTTTCATCGTTCCGAAAGTCGAAAAGTACAAAACGTTTGAAGCTAGTAGCGCCTCAATGCTTTTCTTGTCTTCTTTTATCGTCCTTATCGATGTTATTATCGGCTGTGTGGTTATGTCGATTATACCTTTCAAGGCTCTAACCTCTTTTAATCCTTCAATTAAATTCTGGATTTATTTTTTGCTCCATTTTTATAACATTGCTTGTTGCGTGCTCGCGATTATCCTTTTGGTGGAAATTCCGCGTAGAAGTCTAGCGGAAGGGGAATTATTAACCGCTGAGCGACTATATTCTTTGGAAAAAGAACAATACAAATCCATCAAAGACAATCTCGAATACATCAATATCAAGTGTCACGATCTTAAGCATCAAATGCGGGCTCTATTAAACGGGAAACAAGTAGATAAACAAGAAATTCAAAAGATGGAAAACGCCATCGATATCTATGATTTGACCTATAAAACAAAGAACGAAGCCCTCAATGTCGTTTTGATGGAGAAGGGGACGATCTGCAAGAACGAAGGCATTGAATTCACTTGCATTATCGATGGCTCTTGTTTGTCTTTTATCAAGGATTACGACATTTATGCCTTGTTTGGGAATATCCTTGATAACGCGATTGAAGCATTGCGCTTAGTTAAAAACGAAAAAAGAGTGCTTACTCTACAAATCAAAACCAGAGGAAAATTCGTGATGATAAAAAGCTACAACAAATACGTCGGTGATTTGCGTTTTGAAAATGGGCTTCCTATTACGACAAAAGCCGATAAGAAGAACCATGGGTACGGCTTAAAAAGCATCCGCTACGTTGTGAAAAAATATCATGGGCAGCTAAGGATAAAGGCGGATAACAACATTTACGACATGACGATTTTATTCCAATCATCTAACTGATTTTTGCCATTCACTAGGAAAATGACAACGTTCACAAGTTTTACCTATTTCTTTTGCCGTTTCTTTTTTATTGTGAAAGCGCTTAGAAAAGACTAGTAGTTAGCTTTTCTACCATTTTTAAGGAGAAATAACATGAAAAAGAAAATTCCGTTCTTACTTTTCGCCACTTTGTTTGCGACAGCTTTCACAACGCTTGGCGCGTGCGCGGTCGTGGATGACAATTCGACAGATCCTAGCCAAAGCGCTGGTGCTTCGACGGATGATGAAAATGTCACAATCAAAGAATTCGAGATTAGCAGTCAGCCACTTAAAACTTCTTATCTCCCTGGTGAGATTTTTGATCCTTCCGGACTTGTTGTAAAAGCAACGCTTTCTAATGGGAAAAAGAAGAAATTTCGCGATACTAGTTTTGAAACCTATACTCATAAAGGTGAACCACTCACAGAAGATATTACCAAAATCACTTTCACCTTTCCTGGCTATGAAAAGACTTTCGATATTGCAATCACCGTTGGTTTTTCTTCCTCAACGACGCTCGATTTAGACCTTGAAGGAATCAATAAACCTGCCTATTACTCTGACGAGGCGATTGATTTTTCGAAGCTTAAAGTCCGTGTTAAGGATGGGGATGAATTCAAAGTGCTTTCTCTTGATCAATGGAAACTATTTGAAAGTGATAACGAAATCACCGAAATTACTGCGGTTAAATTAGCGGCGGGTTCCCATACTTTAACGGTAAAGTATATGAGTCTCACTAGCTCATTCACTCTTCAAATCGTAGATAAAGAAGCCACGATTTATCCTGCCATTATTGAAGCGGAGGATAACGTTTATTTATACGAAACGCAGGATTTGGATTATAAGAATCTCAAGGATTTTAAAGAAACCAGCAATAAAATGACGGAGAAAAAGCTTACGTCAACGAGCGCTCAATGGGCGAATGAAGATGGGAAAATTCCTGACGAGAATGGAACGCGTATTCTAGCAGGAACAAGCGGCAGTGGCGCTTCCGATGGGTTTGTTCATAATAATTCTGATTATTATTGGAAACGCGCTTTCTTCAAATTCGAAGTCAACGCTCCTGAAGATGGTGAATACGATCTTTATGCTAGAGGGCAGACTTCTGGCGCACAAATTCCAGTAGCCGATGTCTTTAGCTATAACGTAAACGGTGAAAAAGGTAACTATACGAAGAGCATCCCTGCGCAAGTCGAAAAAACATGGGTCGATAATGGTTGGCAAGAAAAAACCATCGTAGAAGCCTATGACGCAACTTATGAATATGAGTACAAAGACTCTACTTCAACCGATAAATTTTACCCTGGGAACCAACTTGATGAATATTATGGTGTGAAGGTTCACTGGGACGATACAGGTTATCGGGGATGGAACAACCAATTCTGGTGGACCGACGCCAAAATCGAAACTGTTACTTTGAATAAAGGTAAGAACGTTATCCGTCTCAATATGAACATACCAAACGGCGACGGCGGATTTGTTATCGATACATTCCGTGTTGTGGAAAAAGACGCTTTCAGCAAAGATGATAAAGTTGAGATTATAAATCTTAGAAATAATGTTACCAAGGATGAAAATGGGAAGCCTACTTTTGCCTTGAAAAATGAGCAAATGCTCGTCTTTGGTGAAAACGATAAGATTTATCTTTCTGAAGGAGAGAAGCTCTCTGATATTTCTAGTACGCCAGTAAAACATCCATGCCATTACACCTTGATGTATTTAAGGCTTCCTAGCGGCAAAGAATTGCCAATCACGGAAGAGATGATTAACGGGCTTGATTACTCTAGGAAAGGCGAGCAAGTAGCGACGATTACCGCAAAAGATCCGCTTAACAATGGGCAAGACACAGAAGAGACTAAAACCTACTCAACAACCATAAAAGTGGTGATTGGCTAAATGCCAATTCACCCTTTTATGGGCTAATTTTGCGGAGATAATCATGAAAAAGAATTTATTAAAAGCAATCATAGCGGTTCCTTGCGCTGGTGCGGTTTTAGGGGGTCTCGCTTATGGAAATTACGAGTGTTATATTCACGAAAGCGAAATCACTTCCCATCTCGCGCCTGCGAAAATCAGCTATGACAAATCAAGCATGTCTGAAGTGCAGGGCAAATCTGCCGATGTGATCGATCAAATCGCGGAAGAAGGTACTGCCTTAATCAAAAACGAGAACGATACATTGCCATTAATCATTGATGAAGATGACGACGATACTCGCTGCTTAAATTTGTTTGGCATTGGGAGCACTGACGCCGCTAACGGCTTCATGCTTTTTGGCGGAGGAAGTGGCGCTGTTACTTTAGACCCCGCAAAGCGCGTAACTTTAAAGGAAGGGTTGGAGAATGCTGGCTACGAAGTCAATAATTCGCTTCTCGAATTCTTCAAAACAAAAGGGAATAACCCCGACGTTAACTGGTGGAAACAAGATCAAAAAATCCTTAAATCCGCGAAGGCGTATTCGAGCACTGCGATTGTGACGATTTCTCGCTTTACTGGTGAGAATTGCACGGATTCTAATAACGCTAGCGACACTTCAAACAATTCAACAACTCTTCCATACCCGGTCTCTTACCGAGACGCGGATGAAGATGGAAGAAATTTCTGCCAGTTGTCATTAAAAGAAGAAGCCATGATCAATTGGGTAGCAGATAATTTTGATAAAGTTATCGTTCTCATCAATAGTGGCAACATGATGGAGTTAGGGGCACTAGACAATTCAAAGATCGGGGCCGTCCTCATTACTTCTTATCCTGGGCAAAATGGTGGGAATGCGATTGGCAAGATTCTTTCTGGAAAAGTGAATCCTAGTGGGCACCTTACCGACACTTACGTTTATGACACCAAGAAAGATCCGACATGGAAAAACGCTTTTATGAAGGAAGATAAGGGCAAGCAAATCCATTACGTGGAAGACATCTATACTGGCTACCGTTATTATGAAACGGCAGACCATGAAGGATATTTCGCATCATTAGGCAAGAGTTACGAAGATTTTGTCTTTAGACCATTCGGATACGGACTTAGTTATACTTCTTTTGATTGGAGTTTAAAAAGTGTCTTACTTCAAGATGGAGAAGAATGGACTCCGATTACTAGTGGTTCAAGTTTGAATGACAAAGATAAAAAACTCCGTATTCAGGTTGAAGTGAAAAATACTGGTGAAACAGCCGGGAAGGAAGTGGTTCAGCTTTATTACACTGCACCCTATACCAAAGGCGGAATTGAGAAATCTTATGTAAATCTGCTCGATTTTGGCAAAACCGATTTGTTATATCCTGCTGGAGAAGCAAATGAAGAGAAGCCGAATAGCCAGATTCTGACTTTGGAATTCTCGCCTTACGACATGGCAAGTTATGATTGCTATGACAAAAATGGTAATGGCAAATCAACATGGGAATTGGATGAAGGCGAATACCAAATCAAACTTCAAAATAACTCTCATGAATTGAATCTCAGCAAAGAAAACACGATTAAACTGATTGTTCCTAATAACGGATATTATTGGGACAAAGATCCTACTAGTGGTGGTGAAGTAAAGAATCGTTTCACTGGCGCAACCGCTGAAAATAATATTCCAATCGATGGCAATAACAATGGCGATAAAATCACTTATTTGTCTCGCGCTAATTTTGCCGCTACATTCCCTGCCTCGCAAACACCAAATCGCACGAGCGGGGCGGATTCTACCATAGATGGCACCTATGTTACCGACAGCGAATACTATAAGGACACTAAACGTCCAACTCTCAATAACAAGGATAGCAATCTCCTTCTTTATACGATGAAGGATGGTTCAAAAGCTAATGCCCATACGCTTCAATGGGCGAAACAAGAGCTCAAAATTAATGAAGAGCTCGTCATGAAACTAGGGAAAGATTATAACGCTCCAGAATGGGAACAGCTCCTTTCTCAACTTTCATGGGATGAAGTCGCTAATATTGTTTGCCGTGCTTCCATGGGCACTCAGCAACCTGCCGTCAGCATTGGGAAACCTGCTTTCGTCATCAATGATGGCCCACAAGGATTAAATACCTATACGACAAGTTTTACAGGTCTAGAAGATGTTTCTGCTTTCCCTGCCGAGACCCTAGTTGGCATGACGTACAATAAAGAATTAGCCCGTCAAGAAGGCGCTGCAATGGCAGAAGAAGCCCAAGCTCAAGGAAGAGTCGGTTTATACGCTCCAGCTGTTGATTTACATCGTCACGCCTATAACGGAAGAAATTACGAGCAATATGGTGAAGACCCGTATTTATCCGGAATTATGGGCGCGAAAATGGCTACTGGCGCTATCACGCATGGCGCACAAGTTTCCATTAAGCATCTTGTTTGCTCTCAACCAGGAATGAATCCACGCGATTACAATACTTGGTTAACTGAGCAAAATCTCCGCGAAAACTACTTAAAACCATTCGAAATCGCTATCAAAGAGAGTAAATCCAACTTCGTTATGACCGCCTTTAATAATATTGGCGGTGTTAGATGCGCTTATTCGTATCAGCTCAATAACGGCGTACTTCGCGAAGAATGGGGGTTTGTCGGCTCGATTGTTACCGACTATAACGTTAATAGCAAATCTAGAACGACTGCTAGCTTGATTCGTTCTGGCAATGACCTTCGCTTCTTAGGGAATCAAGAAACGGTCAGCGAACTTGATGTCAATAACGACGTCGATGTTTACTTAGCAGTGCAATCTGTAAAACGTGATTTGTATTCTTATTGCAATACTTATTACCGCACTAAGACATACAATCCAAACTTCGAGGTATCGAACGCAATCATCACTCAACCATATGTTTGGTGGATCCCAGTTCTTATTACCTTTGACGTTGTTATTGTTTGCGCGATTGGACTTGGCTTATTCTTCTTGTTCAAACCGAAGAAAAAAGCGTAATCCACAAATGGTATTGTCGTAAATGAATTGGACACTTCCGAAAAGACGAACAAGAAATAAGGGAAGTTAATATAGCTTTGAAAAAGGAGTCAAAAAGGATTGGCGGGAAGACCGTCGATCCTTTTTTAGGTTATTTGGACAATTGACGCGGCTTATTATCTGATTTCCACAGAATCGACCAAAGAGAAATGCATTATTTTTTCCATCCAAGCTTCATCTTCAGGACTGTTTTTTCGATCATAGACATGCAAATACACATCTGTGGTCGAATAAAGAAATTCGTTAAACATATAGTCTGATTTTTTTAGATTGTTTGGGAAATCATCGTCTTCGAGGCCTCCTCTTATTTTTCCGCCTCCGTAGAATTGATAGTCATAGATGGAGTATGCATCTTTAAGCTCATATCCAAAATTCAGTTTTACGTAATGCGTCCCGCCATTTTCGATGCACTCGAATTTGAACGTGATCGATTTCTCCTCGATTTTAGAGACGGTCATCCTACTATCATGGAACTGGTCCATCTCATTAATGAACTTGTCTTTATGTTCGAAATCGAATTTATGTTTTCTTGTCATTTTCTTATAACCTCCGTTTGCTATATGTTTGAACTAGTTGAATATTGTTATGGCCGTAAACGAAATAATGCTCTTTATTTTAAAATATAAATCATCACTTAATCGCTAGAAGTTTCCTATATTTTCATTCCGTCTTTGCAAAATCCAAACTTGTGAAGCCAATTCAAGATTTTTCTTGTAATTGTTGGTATGCCATTATGCCTATCGTGTATGGTACTGTCATAATTGATTGCGGTTCCGTCTTTGAAATGAACGTGTGGTTTTCCATATTTTTTATCGTGGGGTTTGTGGGCTGACTTGATTCCTTTTGGAGCCCATTCGCGTTTTATTTCTTCTTGCATTCTTGTAATTTGATTTGAAGCTTTATTCCGTTCTTTTTCTATTTCTTCTGGTATCTCTTTTCGTTCTTTTTTGTGTTTCTGTTTTGCTTTCTTTTTCGCTTTTCTTGAAGCTTTACTAAGTAAGGAGGATATTCCTTGGAATTTTCGTTTTAACGATTCTACAAATGAATCAAATCCTTCTTTGACACTATTCCAATTGGCGGCAATATAGATAATCAAAGCCGCGGTTAGTCCAATCGCTATCCCCCAACCGACAAAAGGAATTAAGCTTGCTGCGTTAATACCCGATACCATTGATGAAATAGTCGAAAAGACTATTGCGGTGCCACCGGCGATAACCATAACCAAATTCTTCGTCTCCACCTCAAATTTGACTTGATTGTTGCAGTAGTTTTCTACTTCGTCATTACGCCTAACGTTTTCACGCCCTTTTATCGCGCTGTCCAAGACGGAACTAATCTCATTTGCTTCGTTTTTGTGATTACCGATTAAGATTGAGTACGCCAATGAGAAGTCTGGTGTTTTATATTTGATTACTTCAATCGCGTTTTTCTCTTCTAACGAAAAATCACCATAGATTTTTTCGACACTTATTTTCCAAAAATAGTTGTCAAAGACATTATTATTTTGTTGTGTTTCTATCCTAATGTTTTTTGTGTTTGACCCATTTTGTTCTTCAAAATATGAAAGGTTAAAAGTGCTATATTCATAGTATTTTGTAGATAAGGTATATGCTTCCGAAACTAATTGGTCGTAATCATCAATAATGTCTCTTACCTGCTTGGCTTTAGCGACTCTGTCGGTTGCTCCAATTGCTATTGCGAATGATGCTATGCTGATTACAAGAATCTTTATTCTTTTCATTGAGGTTCCCTTCTTTTTTACCCATATAAACATAATGAAAACAAATTTACAAACATATAAGAACATTGCTAAATAACGTTAAAGAAATAAAAACATTAAATAATTATGCTTTTTCTCGATATCCGAAAAATGTAGTAATGATTATCTACACAATGAAAACTTCATGTATAATTTTTTGGCTTTATATTTTTTAGGTTCAAACTAAATATTGAAAAATATGATTTAAGAAACAAATTGTGTTTCTTTTGAAAACCATAGTGAAAAATCAAGTGAAATCGTTGCATATAGCCTTTGATTTTGATGTGTTATATTGACTTAGCGTAATTTTAAAAATAACAGTTGTATAAGCGAGAATCACCGACATCAGCCTTAGCAACGCCGAAGACAGAAATAGCTAAGAATCGTGGATGTTCATTTAAAATACAATTCATAGAGAATGCATGTATGCCTCACGGTTCATGGTCCCACTATTTGATTATCGCCATTAACGGTGATAGTATTTGATCATGGAACTAAAAAGCTATTTGAAGAAAAACAATATATCGATTTACTCTTTATCCAAGGAAAGCGGCATTCCTTACACGACTCTATCGAACCTTGCAAAGGGTCGGAGTGATCCGAAGGAATGCCGTGTAGGAACACTTTTACGATTGTCCGAAATTCTTAACACTCCATTTGATAGTCTGATAGCCAAAGATATCAAGGAACATCACTTCATTGATGACAGTGTCATTTTAGATATCAATTCCTTGCCAAAAGCGCTTCGTAACGACATCAAAGAGCTAGAACAGTTTGACGAGGAAAAGAATCCGGATTTCTTTTCAATGGCGGACACGATGCTACTAGCGGCGGATAGAATGTTTGCTTCTGGAGCTATCGATAAAGAAACTTATACGAAGCTTTATAGAAAGTATCCTTTTGGAGAATAACGAAATGGACATTGAAATTAGAAATCTAGATTCTTGCCCATATAGCTCCAGAAATGGTTCCTATGGCGGTGCCGCAGGCGACAAAGACGGCATCATCCTTAATGACGAAAACTGGATTGTTAAATATCCAAAATCCAACGTTGGGATGTCGAAGATATCAAAACTTGCGAAGTTCTCGTGTGGGCCACTATCCGAATTTATCGGAAGCCACATTTATGAGATTCTTGGGTATGATGTCATTGACAATTCTTGGAGTCAGAAAAGGTTTTTTGGTTGTCGCCTGCAAAGACTTTTGCAGGGGCGAAGCGCGTCTTCACGAAATACGCACGGTCAAAAACGTTCATATTCCAGAGCTTAAAAAACGATTTGATATTGAACTTCATGAAACCTGTGATGATTGCTTAATCAGCCTTAAAGAACTTTTTTACCATTTTGGTTTCAATCCAGAGCTTAAGAATATCGATGGGCTAGAAAAAAGGTTTTGGGATCAAGTTATCATTGATGGACTTATGGGCAACAATGACCGGAATAGTGGAAATTGGGGGTATATTGATTGACAAAGGAAAAAAAGAGCTAGCCCCTATCTTTGACAACGGAGCCTCCTTCTATCCGAAGAAAAGCGAAGAAGCGATTAAAGAATTTCTTTCAAAATCGGAAGGTGAGCGAAAAAAGAACGAAAGTAATGTTGTAATGCCTTACTCCATAGACGGAAAGCATCATTTGAACTATCGAAGCATGCTTAATTTAACGAATCAGGAAATCGGCGAACAGCATTTCTCTTGTCTAAAGCTTTCTATTCTAAATAACTTCCATCGAGTAAAAACAAGCATGGAGAAAATAGAAAACCTTTTCGCTTCTATACCGGAAAAATATGATGGTTTAGAAGTGTTAACTAAGGCTAGAAGCCAGTATTATTTGGAATCATTCAAGACCCGCTTCGAAGAAATTCTCGCTTCTATAGCTGTGCAAACGAAAGGCTTAAGATAGGGCTGGCGCTTCATAAAAAGCGTTAACAATATTTAGAATTCAAAATAGGGTATATGAAATGATTGAGATTGATAAAGAATATGCAGAAAAGCATTTTGATTTCTAGCCATGATATTTTGTGATTATCGGGGAGAAAATAAAGCGATATCATCTTGGAAAAGCAAAAAGCTTACCTATAATGATTTCAGCTAAGGAGTTTTATCATTATGAGTTCAAGCACAAAGTCAAAAATGCCTATTGCCCACATTCTTTTTTTAGTGGCAGGCATTACCCTCATCATTTATTACCTATTGAGTGAAGGAGTTCCTTCTTTAGGTAACAACATTGCTTCAATCATGAAATTTGTGGTGGAAGTATTCATTCTTATTCTTTTAGTTGGGTTCTATTTCTATTTCTTATTCGCAAAGCCATTAAGTGGATCAATTTCCGCGATCGCTCCATCCTTATTAATCCTTATTATTGTCGGACCATACGCGCTAAATTTCGGAAGCAATGAAGCCAATAGCATCATTAGTGGCATCGCCAAAATGTTTTATGTTCTTTTGATTGCCTGCGGATTTGTTTTTCTATTCGTCCACAACAAATTAATCGGCTACGTTTTCTCCTTTTCGGCAGTGATTTTCGCCGCTTTTGTTACTCTTTCTTATACGATTGTGATGATTATGGGGCTTGTCAATGATGGCTCATTCAGCGTGAATAAGTTCTTTGAAACTTTGTTCTACGTGATTTCATTAGGTCTACTTTTCGTTGGGGGATACCGTATCAGCAAAAGCAAAAGCTGGTCACTAGACTAATGATCTAAAGAGGATAAATTATTGCCAATATCTCTATTCACGATATTTATCCAATAAAAAGGATTAAGAATCATTCTTCTTAAATGAGTGAAGTAGAAGCGCTAGGAATTTGCTCTAGCGCTTCTTTTTTAAAATCTCAGCAATTCTTTGGTGTTTTCGCTTTTAATAATGCAAAACGGGCATAAAATTTGATTGTTGGTTAAAGTGATTATAAGAAACAATAAATCGTTTCCTTATTTGTAATATTTCTGATTTTTGCTATTTGGCTTTTCTGGCAGGGTCATTTTTAATAAACCATTTTTTAACGCTGGGCCAATATAGCTTTTTCTTAACGTTTCTTTTGATTTAATACCGAGTTTATCCATAATTTCGTTTGCGGAAAGGGGAGTATCAAATTCCATAATATCTAGAAGGCGATTAACGTTACTAGAGATACTTTTCGATTCCTTCTCAACTGAAATTAAAATTTCGTCCAAAGTTGTATCGATCATTTTGAGCATGAACTCAATGAAGAGGTTTGAATCTCCATGTTTATGGCATTCTGAAATGACTTGGTAATATTCACTTTGATATTTTTTTATTTCTGATTCGATAGGAATATATTCAAATGTTTTATTCCATTTCGATAGTAAAACATTTTGCCATAGTCTTGCGGTTCTTCCATTGCCATCGGAAAAAGGATGAATAAAAACAAATTCATAATGAAAAATGCATGACTTTAGTAGAAGTGAAGTTTCCTTATCGCTTTTTAGCCAAGAAAATAAATCTTTCAATAGGGATGGGACCATATTTTCAGGTGGAGCGACAAAAATAACTTTCTTTCCATCGAAAACGCCCTCCCCGTGATTCCGATATTCGCCTGCTTCAAGATCGACTAAGTTCATGAGCGTTGCATGCGCTTTTTTTAAATCTTTTTCGCTATATCCGTCATATTGATCAATCGCTTCATATGCTTTATAGGCGTTTTTGACTTCTTGGATTTCTTTTTGCGGGCCTATTACAATTTTCCCATTAATAACGTCTCTAGTTTGATCGATGGATAGAGAGTTTGCTTCGATTGCAAGAGAAGAATGGATTGATTTTATTTTGTTGTTTCTTCTTAGAATCGGCATTCTCTCTAATGAACCATAAAAAGAAATTTTGCCAATTTTCTCAGTGATGGTTATGACTCTATTTAACATGGAGTTTGATATCGAAAATGGTGGCTGATACATCGTAAATTCTCCAAGTCCTATTTTAACTTAAAACGAATCAAAGATAAATTATCTTGCTTAAATCTTGCTTAATATCTTACTTAGCGAATAGAAAAAATGGATTAAGCCTCAACTAAATCCTGCGAATCTTGCCAGCGAAATCATATAAACCGCCGAATAAATAGCCATGTATCTGCTGCAGCCCTTTGGAAGTACCAATGAGGTCACCATCAATCAATTGATTGGAATAAAACTCATACGCTCTATTTTTACTTTGCTCATCGGTTGGTTCTGAAGAACCCTTTAGCCATTTCTTTAAACTTTCTCTACGCCTATTTGAAATATATCGTTGCTATTTTTAAGCACATGTGATGTCATGCGAAGCGCTTCCTATAAACTTCGGATTCTTTCACTTCTCCATCACCGTTGTTACCTGGTTAGTCGAGCCATGTGAGCTCCTTTTCGACCTCCCAGAAGCTTTTCCCGTCCCATATTTTTGCCTTCAGGAACTTCTCCCTTAAGGCATTCTCGTTCGGGCCATCCATCTCCATCTGATTGAAATCCACAAAGTCGCCATCCGGGCCAAGTATGTCCTCGTAGTACTTATTGCCGATGTTTTTGACCCGCCATTTCATGATTCTTAGATGCATTGTGTGGTCCTCGTCGAAATACGAGTCCAGGAAGTGGATGAACCCATGGTAGTAGATGGTCGCGTCCGCGTTCCACCACCCAGTGTCCAAAAAATGCTCAAGATTTCCATTGATCATATCCGATATCCTCCAAAAGATCCTTGTATTCCTTTTCGATTTCTACACTTATTATCTCGGCTGGCTTATGCTCCAAATCGCCTTTTTTATAGACGTGCATGTGCCAAACTGGGCCATTCCTATTGCCTTGGTTGATATTAGGCTCCGGGTGATAGGCGATTTCGATAACCGGCATATGGTCTTCGCCATAGATTCTCATCGCGTGGAAGACTCCTTTTCTATAAATGATATAGATGGAATTTGTCGAATGGGAATAATCCGGCATCGAGTGGTTACAGCCAATGCCCTCCAGCACCTCCTCACCATGGGGGAGCGTCTGGGCAGTCCGGTATTCGTCACTCGTAAAGCGGTTGTTCTTCGCTTTTGACCCTCTTGACGACATATCACATCGCCTCCTTTAATATTGTTCCATCCCAAGAGAATAGATGCATTTGATTTCGCTTTGCGAGTTGCTTATCCCCTCCGAAAGTGTCTTCGTAGGGGATTATACATACATCGTCGGGAATTCCATCCATTCTTTGTCCGACGCATATTTGCCTTGAGTGGGGAAATCTCCTTCTCATTTCCCAGAAACCGTTGAAAAATGCGGAACGGCAGGAATCATTGTTTACCCCAAGAGTGGATATAAAAAACGTCGATCCATCACGGAGACCCTCAAAGCAAATGTCAAATGTGCTTTCGTCCACCCATCCCACGGTTGGATAAACTCTTATTCCATAACTTTGCATGTAGCGACCAAACCATCTTGACTTGGCGACTGCTTGGATGATGCACCACTTGCTCATCCCGGGATGCATGCTGAAATCAGGGGATGTAGCTCCGTAATAGCCAGAAATTTTCTCAATGAAACGCAACGGGTTGTCGTACTCCTTTTCCAATTCCTCGTCAAAACGGAAGGAGTGGACAATTTTTCTTTTCTTGTCCGTGTCTTTTGATGAGACGTTGTTCGGATTGATGAGGAAGATATCACTATTTATAAGTGATATCGGGAGTGCTTCATTTTCGATGAAGGGGATGTCATAGATGCCCTGTTCCCAGTTGTTGGGTTGTGGGCGGATGATAGTTACATACTGTTTATTGTTGTATTGTGGCATATATCAAATGCCTCCTTTCATAGTGACCTTTGATATATAATCTTCCTGGGTCCTAAGATTATTTCTTAAGGTCTTCGTCAAGACACTGGCGGGTGTCTTGACCTTTTTTGTTGTTTTAGCTTTGATGAATTTTGTTGTATCTGGTGGTTGCCGCGGAAAGTGTGACATGATACTTCCTCTTTATTTCTTTTGGTGATAGGCTCAGACATTCTTCATAAGGCATCAATAGTTCCGAGGCGAAGGTATTCGCTTGCCACTCGGGATTCTCGAAAGGTTTCCTTTTCTTTGGTGAACTTGTTCGTGCATAGCTCATCAAGCCAAGGGCACAGTGGAGAACGAAATGGCCAATTTCGTGGCCGATAGTGAAATGCGCGCGGCAATATCGCTTATGAGATGCTTCAAGAAACACTGATTCTTTGATGTATATTGTTCCGGTAGCGATATCCGTCTTGGCTTCCTCGTTCTCTTCGAAGAACGGATTGCAGTCTGGCACAATCAAGTAATTGAAGTTGAACCTTCTCAAAACGAAACACAAGTCATCGAGGATTTTGGTTGTGTCAATATATTTGTCGTTGGATATTTTCAGAAGTTTCCTAATGACGGTAGCTACGCTTCTGATATAGGAGATGCTTAGAGGCTTTGCCATGCTATTTTTCATGATCCTTATCCTCCAAATATTCCATGATTTTTGAGCATTCATCAGGCGTAAGTTCCTTTAGTTTCCGCGAGAGGGTGAAGGCGAGTATTTTTTGCTCAAGCAAAGCGGAATTCAGTGAAATCTCGGTTTTCCTCGCTGAGCTTGCTTCCGCCTTCATGAAAGTTTCCTTTTCCTTTTCCGAAAGATGATAGATATTGCCTAGTTTGTTGATAAAACCGGCAGGTACTTCGCGCAATCCGTTTTCAATCGCCGATAGATACGATACAGATATTCCTAATTTCTTTGACATCGATGCTAAATTCTCCTCCTTATCAATTCTTAGTTTTCTAATTTCCTTTCCTAGTGTTGTGACCATAATTTATGTACTCCTATACTTAATCCTTCAGATGCATTATACCATAAAGAATAAAAAATACACAATATTGTGTAAAGTGGACTAAGTCTCCAAAAAATCTTGTGAATCTTGCGACATAAAAAGCGTGGATTTCTCCACGCTGGTTACTAAACGAGATAAAACGTATTAGCTAAGTCGTTTAATCCTCTTCGAACTTTTTGTTGAGATGGATAAAATTGCCGAATCTAGGCAATGAAAATTCTGATTTTCCACGTGAGGACGTATCTATAAGCCCTTCTTGCGAAAGTCTTCTCTTGTAGATGGCGAGGTTTCCTTTGCTTATTTTTAACTTTTCCATTAATTCTTTATTCGATGCGTTACCGTCTGCGATTAAAGAAAGTATATTTTTTTTACTTCCCGATAACCCAGACCAAATTTTTCCATAACTCCAGTCACTTAATTTAAGATCATATTCTTTTATTATATCTGGATTAATTGCCGTTTTATCGTTACGGAAAAGAATATCTCCAAGTATTTGATACGCTAAAGCGTAACCTTTGGTTGCTTTGGCTAGGCTGACGGCTTTTTCATCCGTTATTTGGAATGTGTTTTGATAAGAAAGTGCAATTGCTCCTAATGATAAAGGCCCAAGTTGAAGTGTCGGGGCACGGAACAAGAAGGTTAAGGAGCGATCTGATTCTAATTTTGAAATGTTTTTTGATAAACCGGTCATCAAAAGCCTGACATCGTAATGGTCAATGAGAAAACCTTGATATGCTCTAATAAATTCGACCATGCCATCGTTTTTAGCTACGTCATCTATTGCGATGAGAACATGAATGCCTTTTTTCTTAAAATAGCTTAGTAGTTTTTCTAAGTAAGCATGGATACTTGAAACCGGATTATCCCCTTTGACACTAAAACTAATTCCATGAAAAGAGAAAGAAAACTCAACTTTAAGGTGCTGCAATTTCGCTAAGCCATTCTCGTAAAGAAGGCTAGCCATTTGTTCTAGCATGTTATCGGACTGGGATAATCTTGCGACCGCCCAGTTCTCTTTTTCTCGATAGACATCTAGTATATGGTTTAGAGTAACTGTTTTCCCGCATCCTCTTGGCCCGGTAAGAATATAGACGGTATTCCTAGTGGGCTCAGAATCAAAATCATCGAAAATAGGTTGAATTTCATGATCCCTTTGAATGATGTTTTCGCTTGTTCTACCAAATGAGATTGAAAATGGATTCTGCATTTTTGTTTCCTCTTTCTTGAATAATTGTACTTCATTGTACTTTTTATTTTCTTTTGTACTTGGTAAGCTCTCGAATAATGTTTTCTAGCCTTTAATTTATTCCAGGATTGTGCTTCTTTAATGCGATATTGAAAATGCTTTCGATTCTACTCTCTAAATCTTATTTATTCATCAAAAGAAAATAAGTCTTATGGTGGTGGTTGTAGTGGGAGCAAGTCTCTTTTTAAACATTTTGAGTCTATAAAAAGACTTTTCAGTTGTCATCAAATTGACGGCAACCTATTCGGCTTCTTCATAATAATAGGAATAGTCGATGCCTTTCATGAACATTTCTCGATCGTTTATTTTGTCCGTCAAAGCGTTCTTTAGTAATTCATAAATGGGCTTAGAATCAATTGGCGTTTTTTCCATCGTGGCAAGATATTCCTTTTTGTCAATTTTCGACCAATCAACGCATACCCTTAGCCTTTTCTTCAGCAAAAGGTCTAGCCAAATCCTCGCGCTTCTCCCATTGCCTTCCATGACTGGGTGCGCGGCATTCATTTCTACGTACTTATGAACAATTTGTTCAAATGTACAATCTGGTAATTCGTCTATGGGTTTTAAGGTTTCTAAAAGAAAATCTCCGTTTGCGAAAACGAATCCGCCTTTCGATATCGTTTTGGTGCGAATCTTACCGGCGAAATCATACAAGCCACCAAATAAATAGCCATGTATTTGCTGCAACCCTTTGGAAGTGCCGATGTGTTTGTCATCAATTAATTCATTGGAATAAAGCTCATACGCTCTATTTTTGCTTTGCTCATCGATTGGGTCTAACGAACCTTTTAGCCATTTCTTTAAGCTTTCCCGATGTCGACTTGGAATATATAAAGAAAGAGAAGATATAGCGTTTTCATTAAGGGTATCGTTCAAATATTGTTTCCCATCGCTAGAAAACAAATATTTTTTGTGAACATACGTTATTAAATCGGGGGTTTCTATGCTTAAGATTGTTCCAATATCTTCTTGGATCGCTAGATCGGGAAAGAACCGCTACTACATCGGTAGCGGAATAAAACCATTCGGATTCTCTCTCATCCCAAACAGCCCGAACGGATGATCCTAAGAAATAACGAATTGATGTTTTCTTTTCTTTCATAGAAAGATTTTACTATTTCGATATTCAGTTGTCATCAAATTGAGGACAACTGAATGACCATTTTGCTAACTGGGTATAAGAGGACTATCTTATTTGCTAAGAATTGAGCGGTGAAGCCATGAAAAGATAGTCCAAACACTGCTTAGACAATCTTTGAGGAGCCATATATCTATGACCAAAGCTCAATCAGCAGCTAAATAGCAATATGAGCCAGGACCGTATATATCAAATGTGGCGAATCCCTCTTCGATGGTTAAATCATCAAGCAAATAAAACGGCGTCAATTTTCTACTGCTTTCATAATGGTCGTCGACAAGGAAATTGTATTTTTTAGCGTCATTGGGGAAAAGATTCGTAATCATTTCGTAATCACGAGAATCAACGATATAGCCTTCAAAATCTTTTAGTCTTTCTTTTTCGACATATGGAACAGTTTTATCAAGCTGATACGTTTTACCTTTATACGTTAGAGTGTCAGGGGCGTAATCATGTATTTGCATTATTTCTGGGACTTCTTCGCCTCTATCAAAAGATTTTTTAACACTAGAAACTGTCGCAAAATAGGTGATTAGGCAAGTGGTGGCGACTAACCCTAAGGCTATTAGGGATTTAATTACAATCGATATAACGCTTTTTCTTTCCATAAATTAAGCCTCAACAACGGAATAATCTTCTTTAAATGTGCCATTCGCGTTTAACTCCCACGCATACGTGATTAACCTATACTTTTTACCTGACTGTTCTGAAATAAAGCTGAAAACAATATGAGTAGCAAACCAATTTTCATCAATGGAAACATTAGCCGTTCCTTTTGCGCTTAAATTAATTTCCGCAACGTCCTTTAATCCGCTCCACACAATAGCATCTCCGGAATTACACATTTTTTTATTGTAAAAGACAGTAATTCCTTTGCTCGTAATATTTTTTATTGTTACATTCCAAGTTCTTCCGTTTTTAGAAAGTTTTTCAATTCTGACGCAAGGATTTAGCGATCGACTATAGCTTTGTATAAAGTTAAAAATTAATGTGTTTAGTATTGTTCCACCGTTATATTGTTCCTTTTTGTTTCCAAAAGTATGAATGCCTACTACATATGAATAATTGTCCGAAAAATAAGCTGAACCACTTTGCCCTCCGCAAGAATCTATATTCGTATGATAATTATAATCGTCATAGCTGATAATATTGCCTGAAGAATGCCACATCGTTCCCTCTGCCTTGTCACCAGGGTACCCAATGGTATCAATTGAACCATTTTGTACTTTCCAATTTGTCTTCATCCCATTATATCCAAGGAGGTGTCCAACCGGTCTATCCAATGTGCATACCGCCCAGTCGTATTTAGAATCTTTATTTTTATAATATTCTTCTTGGATACTTATTTTTTTAATGTTTACTCTCCATACGTTAGAAGTGTCATTCATGTCGCGCTCACCATTGGCTCCAAAGACAATATAAGCTCTATCTGGGAATCTGGGATTATCTATATTATCTTCATAAGAATTTGATTTCGTTACATCGCCATAGAAGACATGCCCAGCAGAAGCAATTACACTTTCGCCTACAAGGAATCCAGTCCCAACGAATCCAGGGTCTTCATATTTTTTCTCTACATTGTTATAAACGTTCTCATATATGACAACTATTTTTCCTGTCATGCAGTATGGTGAATCAGAAGTATTGGTTATTCTATCTCTTTCGTCGTTGCCAATTATCGCTCTTGTTGAAAAGCTTTCGTGAGTAGCCATAGTCTTAGGAATGTATGGTTTTGTATAATACGATGTACCATCGAAATAGATATTATTGTCTGGCTCATCATATGATGAGGCCAAAGCTAAGTCACCATCTGATACATTTAACGGCCTGTACTCATAACTAAATGGATTAAAAAACTCCGTATTTATATTCTTAGAGGCGACATCATAGGTAGTTATATTTGCGCCATCGCCAATCGATAAAGGAGCTAAAGATTCATTCGAGATGTCATTTTGCGCTGCCCTCCTTTTACTTACAAAATTAGTCACATTGTCAGACACCTGAACATTTGACTCAGCGTATTGGTTAAATGATGCGGAAGTTAAAACGGCTAGTAAACTAAGAATAAATTTAAGTGGTTCCATAGTTATATTCCTCCTTTTACCACTAACTTATATAAACATTTAACGTTTTTTCGTCAAAACGGACAGCGAGTCTATTAGAAACTTCATAATCTTCTAGCTTCAGAATCGTAAAAGCCTTGTTCGGATCAGAAAAGCGGTAATGAGTTTCGTATTCATAATTTTTGTAATCGTTAGGGAATAGTTCTTTCAGCTTCTCGAAATCGGCCGGATCGATGATGAAACCAACGATGTCTGACGTATTCGTGTTTTCATAGAATTGAGTGTTTCTAGTCTTACTCGTATAGGAGTAATCCTTGCCTTTATAGGTGAATTTGGTTGGTTTTGAAATATCATCCTCATCTAGGAACCAGTTCTTATCATTATCGGTAACTATCATGTATTTGCTAGTTAAAAAATAAGTTGATACGGCTGAAACACAAACTAGAGTGGCGGCGCTAAAAGCTTCAATTAAATATTTAAGAAATTTTCTTTTCATTGTCTTCAATCCTTTCTTTATATTTTGCTAAATAAAACTTTTGGGTTGATATTTGATTAGATGATATTCTTATCATATAGAACGAAACGATTGTTGTCAAAAAATGGTGAGAGATTGATAGCGTTTCACCAATGTAG
>DHKP01000005.1 GCA_002404865.1 Caryophanales bacterium UBA4691
TGGTGCTATTTACCAAAGACGGGAGGCTAACTGATCACATTGCTGCATTTTTCTTTGCTTTCTTAGACGTCAAACATGATAGAATGAAGTCGCTATGATTAAGATTTATTATTCTCCAAGTTGCAGCAGCTGTCGGAAGGTAAAGCGCTGGTTCGATGAACAAAAAATACCTTACGAAAGTAAGGATATCTTTTCTCATAAACTGACCAAAGCGGATTTAAAAGAGATTATTTCGAAATGCGAGAATGGAACGGACGATATCATCTCTCCTCGCAGCAAGATCGTTTTGGAGAATCATATCAACTTTGACGAAATGAAAATCAGCGAATTGATTGATTTCGTCCTCGAGAATCCAAGCATTCTCCGACGTCCGATCATCGTGGACGACCATCGAGTCCAAGTAGGCTATAATCCAGAAGAAATCGAGACTTTCATCCCGCGTGCTAGACGTATGGCTGAAGAAGCATGTAGCGCCATTAATTGCCCAAAATACGAAACTTGCTCTTGCAATGCTTTGTCCACTTTAGAAAAGCTCAACAAAGCGCGTGCTGAATCGCACAAGAATCAGTGAATGAATTTATGGCCCTTAAGAAGGGCCTTTTTTTCCCAATCAGGAGTTTCATCGCTTTCGAGTTCTTTTAGCAATTTCTTATCTTGTTTTGACAAAAGGATTTTCCCAAAAAGATCAGGACGGTATTTTTTTGTAAGGCGAAGCGATTCTTTTCGCCGCCACTTTTCGATTGCTTCGTGATTTCCGCTATAGAGTATGTCAGGCACTTTATCGCCGTTAAAGTCATAAGGCTCAGTATATTGAGGGTATTCTAAAAGCGACTCATTAAATGATTCATTATCTAAAGAGGCACTTGTAATTGCGCCGTCGAGAAGTCTGATCACGCTGTCGCTGACGGCCATCGCCGGGATTTCGCCACCCGTTAGAATGTAATCGCCGACTGAAAGAAGCTCATCGACATAGGAATTCACGCGTTCATCAACGCCTTCATAATGCCCACATACTAAAATCAAATGGTCGAGTTTCGCTAGCTCTCTTGCCTTTTTTTCGTCGTAAGTGGCTCCGCGTGGCGAAAATAGTATCGAGTGAGCACCTTCTTCTTTAACGGAATTAAGCGCATCGATAATCGGCTGACATTTTTCGATTAATCCCGCGCCACCCCCGATTGGAGGCGTGTCGACTCTTCCGTATTTATCTTTGGTAAAGTCGCGAATATTGATGGCATCAACACTGACGATGCCTTTTTTGATCGCTCTAGCAATGATTGAACTATTCTTAAACCCTATAAACATCTCCGGGAAAAGAGTAAGAATTGAGATTCTCATGAAAGCATTCCTTCCATAAGCTTGATAATGATTTCTTTTTTCGTTAAATCAATAGCAACGATGAACGTATCGAAAAGGAAAGGGACAAAGAAATCTTTCGCGTTTTCGCGACCGACTCTAAGATTAGGGGTGGGGGCATTAGTTTCTACGCGTTTTACTTTTCCTAGCAACCTTCCATTTTCGTCATAGACAGAGCAACCTTCTAATTCTCCATTTCGGTAATACCCCTTTGGGAGAATCGCTTCTTCTTTTTCCATCATGATCAGGTCATGAATGTGCTTTTCGGCCTCTTCGATAGAAGATATTTCATTAAATGCGACAAAATAAAATTGCCCCGCGTCACGAAAGCTTTTCACTACCACAGGCAACTCTTCGCCTTTTCTCGAGACAAGCGTCATTTTTGTTCCTTTTTTGAAACGGAGCGCGGCAAAATCGGTTTCGGAATAGACGCGCATCTCCCCGTTTAGGCCAAAAGTGCGTTGAATGGAACCAAGCTCAATGCGACTCATAAAGAAAGGACGCCGAGATTACTCAGCGTCACTATCCTCCTGCTTCTCTTCGTTGAAGCTTTCAAATTTTAAATGGATGCGGGTGTTGCTATTATCCGCTTTAGACGCTATGCCAATGGCTTCGCGAAGCGCATTGGCGACGGCACCGCGCTTTCCGATTAAACGTGCGGTATCATCGTCTTCGGCCACGATAAGAACGGTCACGTCATGCTCATTCCCGCCTGGGAGCTCACGAATCATGATGGATTCTTTTTTCTCTACAAGCGGATCGATGAGGCCGTGAATTACCTTCTCGTAGTCGATCATTGTTATTTGGCCTCTTTCTTGTCGCTGGCCTTTTTGGATTCAGCGTACTTGCTCATGATTCCTTTTTTGGAGAACATGGCACGGATGGAATCGCTTGGGGCAGCACCGTTATTGAGCCACTTTAAAGCAAGCTCTTCATTGATGTCGGCTTTTTCAATGCCGAGCTTTGGATCGTAAGTCCCGATTTGTTCGATATAGCGGCCATCTCTTGGCATACGGCTATCGGCAGCGACAATACGGTAGAATGGATCTTTGTGACGCCCGATTCTGGTTAATCTAATTTTGACTGACATAATGTAATATCTCCTAAAACAAGTAGGAATATACGCTTGCTATTTCATCCTGTCAAGTAAAAACGCTTGACATCATTTTAAGTGAAATATGACCCTATAATTAAAGGTTTCTTCTATAATGATGAGGAAGGATTGATTGATTTATGAAAAACAAAAAGTTTAATGCGTATTTAGAGCAACCATATTTAGGGATCGCTCATCGAGGCTTACACAACGAAGAATACACAGAAAACGGCCTAAAAGCGTTCAAGCACGCGATGGATTATAATCTCGCTTTTGAACTCGATATTCATCTTACTAAAGACGGTGAATTAGTCGTTTGTCACGATAGCGAGCTTGCTCGTACGACCGGTAAAGAAGGGATTATTGAAGAATTGACCCTAAAAGAGATTAAGGAGAATTACGCCTTATTAGATGGAGGGGAGATCCCTACCTTCCAAGAAGTGCTTGACCTCAATCAAGAAAAAGAAGTCATCGTCGTTGAATTAAAAGTGTATCAAAAGAACTGGTATCGTTTAGCGAAAGCGGCAAAGAAAATCCTTCGCCAAATCGTGGATACGAAAAAAATCGTCCTCATTTCTTTCGACCCACGCGCCCTTTTCTTTATGGGTCATCGCTTCCGAAGGCAATTGCTGATTTGCAAAGATCACGCCTGGACGTGGAAACTCCGTCATTTGTTCGATTCCGTCGATATCGATCGTCTTTTAGTGAAAGAGAAGAAAGTCCAAAAATACCGGAAACACGGGAATATCGTTAATGTTTGGACCATTACAAACGAAGAAGAGCTAAAAGAAGTTTCCCCTTACGCGGATATGATTACTTTTCAAGATTTCAGCTTAAATTCCGTTATCGAAGATAGAAAAGAATATCTAAAGAATCGCAAATAACCTTTCCTTAACCCCATTTTTTGAATTATCACTGCAAAAACCACATGGTTTCTTCTATTTTAGGAATGCTTTTCCTTCTTATCTGACTTGAATTTTGTTATGCACACGCGATTGCTTCAAAGAACTTTTCTTCAGACTAAGGTTCACGTTTTCTTCTATTTTTCGCTTTTTTCCTTGTCAATAGACAAGAGAATGACTATTATCTTCCTTGCGTGAAAACGCTACGCGGGCTCCGCTACTGAGTCACACAGCATGAACCCGAAGAGAACATATTGCTAGGAGGTAACGAAAATGAATAATCAATTAGTTGAACAAGTTACTGCCCGTCAGATTCGGAAGGATATTCCAGATTTCTCGTCCGGCGACACCGTCAAGGTTTATGTCCGTATCATCGAGAACAAGAAAGAGCGTATCCAGGTTTACGAAGGCGTCGTCATTCAACGTCGTGGCCATGGGGTGAGCGAAACATTCACTGTCCGCAAAATCTCTAGTGGAGTCGGTGTTGAACGTGTCTTCCCTATTAACACCCCATCCATCCAAAAGGTGGAAGTCGTGAAGAAGGGTAAAGTCCGCCGCGCTCGTATCCACTATATGCGTGGTCTTTCTGGAAAAGCCGCCCGTATCAAAGAAGCGGACGATAGTGCGAAAAAAGCAGTCAAATAACAATATTGGAGTGACAGTGGCTAGCGGAAACGCTGGCCATTTCTTTTTCTTTTTTGCGATAGGCGTATAATTCGCTTTGTGGAAAAACGCATGGATGAGAAAAGAAGAATGAAAGGCAAAAAATCCTATAAGAAAATCTTCTTAAGAATCGTTGATGTTTTTCTTATGGGGCTTCTTATCGCCACTTTATCCACTAGTGGCCAAATCGTTTACGAATATAATCGTTACCGTTCCTTTTTTGTGAGCGGCGATAGCATGTACCCATTTTTGAATTTTGGTGCGACGAGAATCGATAAGAAAACAGGCATCTTAGAAGATAGTAGCCTTCATGATGGCGATTGGGGCGATTACGATAATCCCGCTTATACGTACACTTGCGATTATGGCTTATTAGATGATAAGGAAGGCTTTTTGGAGCGGATTCACCGCTTCGATATTGTCGTGAGCTATTTCGATAGCGATTATTCTTTGTCTAATGGGGCTTTAAAAGATGATTTATCGCACGCCGCAAAAATAAAACGGATTTACGGTTTCCCTGGCGAAAGCCTCTATTTTGATGAGAATGGAGCTTTCTTTTTAAAGGAAAAAGGGGCAAGCGATTTCCAAGAAATTCCCCAAGATCCCTGCATTGTTCAAGATGGGCATCTTCCTGAAACCAATGAAGGCGGGCCTTATGCGAAAAAAGAGAACCCCGTCACGTTAAAAGAAGATGAATATTTTGTCGTTGGCGACAATCGTCGCGCTGGGAAAAGCAAAGACTCGCGAAGCGAAGGCCCTTTGGGGCACATGCATTATGAGGACTCATCTTATCCAAGTGGCTCTTTTTATATCCGCGGCAAAATTGTCGCGATTACCGGAATGGCTTCTTTAGAAGTAAAATATAATGAGGAAGGAAGGAAAACGATCGAACATCATCTTATTTATTCATCGCTTCGCTTCCCTTGGGCAATCAAAGAATTATGAACGAACAGCAAAAAGGCATTCACTATTTCCCAGGCCATATGAAAAAGGCCCTTCTTTCTTTATCGAGATATATTTCCACAGTTGATTTAGTGATTGAAGTCGTTGATTCGCGTGCCCCTTTTTCTAGCCGCAACCCTTTACTAACAAAAGAGACCGGCAATAAAGCGCACCTTTTATTTTTAACTAAGCTTGATCGCGCTGATCCATCTCTAACGGCGGCTTGGATTTCTTACTATGAAAAAGAGGGCCTTAAAGCCATCGCCAGTAACTTGAAGAAAGAAAAAGCATTGCCTTTAATCGCAAAAGAAAGCGAATCGTTATTAAAAAGCAAACGCGAAAAAGAACGCAAACTCGGGATGAAAGAGCAGCCGATTCGTCTTCTTGTCACCGGTGTTCCCAATGTTGGGAAAAGCACATTGATTAATAATTTGGCAGGGAAAAGCATCGCGATTGCGGGCAATCGCCCTGGAGTGACTCGCGCAGAGCAATGGATCAAACTGTCTAGTGGTTTTGTTTTGCTAGATACGCCTGGCATTTTGCCGATGAATTACGGAAACCGCGATGAAGCGGTGCGTCTTGCCTTGACGGGGTCGATAAAAGAAGAAGTGCTGCCTCTTGATTATTTAGCAGGCGCTTTGCTTGATTATTTACGTCAATATTACCCGCAAATCCTCGCCATGCGTTACGATATTCCTTCTTTGAAAGAACTAACGAATGATGAAGCTCTATTACAAATCGGCAAGAAAAGAGGATACTTGCTTATAGGTGCAACGGTCGATACAAGCAAAGCTGCATCCTTGCTCATCAAAGAATTCCGAGATGGAGAATTAGGCAGAGTCACCTTGGAGGTTCCAAGTGCTAACTAAGGAAAAAGAATTTTATAGTGAATCGGTTCATCTTATCGTCGGGGTTGATGAAGCCGGTAGAGGCCCTTTGGCAGGTCCAGTTTACGCAGCCGCGGTCTTATTCCCCCCTTCTTTTTCAAATGAAGAAATTAACGATTCAAAAAAATTAAGCGAGAAGAAACGTGAAGAGCTTTTCTCGCTCATCACCGAAAACGCTTTAGGGTATGGAATTGCCTCGATGAGTGCGGAGGAGATTGATGAATTTAATATTTATGAAGCGACAAAACGCTGCATGAAAAAAGCAATTTCTATGATTAAAGTTCCTTACGATTTAATAATCACCGATGCGATGAAATTAGCTTTGCCAACCAAAGTCATCGCCATGGTAAAAGGGGACGCCCAGTGTCTTAATGTTGCATCCGCTTCAATCCTAGCGAAGGTTTCTAGAGACCGTTATATGGAAGAACTCGACAAAAAATACCCTCAATACGGTTTTGCTAAACACAAAGGGTATGGGACTATTTTTCACTTAGAGGCCATCAAAAAATACGGTCCGATCGAAGGAATCCACCGTAAATCCTTTGCCCCGATCGCTAACTACTATAAAGAACAGCTAAAACTTTTTTAATTTTTTGGTAAAAATAGCCCTTTTTTGCCTACTAATAGGTGGAGGGCTATTTATGAATGGCAAAGAAATTTTAGTTTATTTATCGCATCTATATGAGGGAGATGCTGAAAAAATGCTTGATCACATTAGGGCGAAAAAGCCAGTGAATCCCCGCGAAGTTGAAGCATTTGCCGCTTCGGTGACTACGCCATACATCACTTTGTTTGACGATATTTACCCAGAGGATTGGAAACAATTATTTTTGCCTCCTTTAGTTTGCTATTACGAAGGCGACGTCTCTTTATTAAAAGATTTAAAGCGATCCGTGACGTATGTAGGGAGCAGGGACGCAAGTCGCGATGGCTTAGCTTTAGCGCGGCAATTCGGCCAAGAGCTTGCGAAAAATGACGTTATGGTCATTAGTGGTTTAGCGCGTGGGATCGATCATGAGGCCATGGCTGGGGCGATGGAAGAAAAAGGAAAAGTAATTGGGATTTCTGGAGCAGGCATCGATATTGATTACCCTAGTATCAGCAAAGACATCTACGAATACACGAGAACGCATGGATTATTGCTAAGCGAATATCCAAAAGGCGTATCTCCCGCCAAAAATCATTTCCCCCTTCGGAATCGGCTATTAGCCGCGACTGGCAAAGTGACGATTGTCGGCGAAGCAGAATTAAGAAGCGGCTCGCTCATTACGGCGAGCTACGCCATAAATCTTGGAAAAGACGTTGGGTGTTTGCCTTCTTTAGCCTCAAAAGGAAGCGGTACGAATGCTTTAATCAAAGACGGGGCGTTTTTGATTGATGAAGTGAGTGACGTTTTAAGTTTAATTGGGTTAAAAGAAAAAAATAATTCCACCCTATAAATAATAAGGTTATTTATATGGAAAAACGGGAAGATAGCTTCTATTGACAACGTCTCTCATTGTCACTAATCTTCTATCGCAGCAAGGAGAAACCGCATGAAATTAGTCATTGTCGAGTCACCAAAAAAATGCGAGACCATCGGTCATTATCTTGGAAGCGATTATAAAGTGATGGCTTCCCAAGGCCATATTCGTGACCTTTCAAAGAAGGGAAAAGGTGGCTTAGGCATTGATGTGGAACATGGTTTTAAACCCGATTTCAAGATTACTCCTGGGAAGATGCCGATTGTGCGCGAACTAGAGAAAAACGCCAAAAAAGCTGATGAAGTTATCTTAGCTACCGACCCTGACCGCGAGGGAGAGGCGATTTCTTGGCATTTAGCGACTGTTTTAGGGTTGGATATTCCTTCTACAAAGCGTCTGCAATTCCATGAAATTACTCGTCCCGCGATTTTAAACGCTTTAGAAAATCCTGGGCACATCGATATGAATCTTGTTTCTAGCCAAGAAACTAGACGAATGTACGATAGAATCATTGGCTTTAAGCTCTCCTACTTGCTTCAAAAGAAGATGGGTTCAAAATCAGCTGGCCGTGTCCAAAGCGTTACCTTGAAAATGATTTGCGATAATGATCAAGAGATTCGTTCTTTTGTTCCTAGCGAATATTGGACAATCGAAATTGTCATTAAAGCAGGTGATAAGGAACTCACCCTTTCTTTGGATAAGGTCGATGGTAAATCAATCACCATCTCTTCTAAAGAGGAAGCGGACAAGATTTTGGCTAGAATTGGTGAAACCGTGGATTTAATTAGCCTAGAGACAACGAAGAAATCCATCGCGTCTAAGCTCCCCTTCACCACGAGCACGATGCAGCAAGAAGCGTTTAACCGCTTCAAATTTTCTACAAGCAAGACACAATCGATCGCTCAACGCTTATACGAAGGTAAGGATATTAATGGGGAGCATGTCGGCTTAATCACTTATATGCGTACCGATAGCACCCGTCTTTCCCCAGAATTCTTCTCCAAACACGCAAAACCGTTTATTTTGGAAAAATTTGGCGAAGAATACGTCGGACACTTAAAACAAGCGAAAAATAGCGCTTCCGCCCAAGACGCTCACGAAGCTATCCGTCCTACTGGCACTCATCGTACCCCCGAAATCGTTGCGCGATTCGTTGAACCGGATGAAGCCAAACTATATCGCCTCATTTATGACCGTGCCCTCGCTAGCTGCATGAGCGATAAGGTTGAAGAAGTGACCAGTGCGATTTTCGAGACGAATGGGCTTACCTTCAAAGCGAGTGGAGTCCGCACCCTTTTTAAAGGATACGAAGCGATTTATGGCGATTTCGAAGACGATGATAGTAAGTATCTTCCTCCTTTAGAAAACCATAAAGCCTATGCTTTGGTGAAAAAAGACGGCGAACAAA
Source organism: Caryophanales bacterium UBA4691 (assembly GCA_002404865.1). GTDB lineage: Bacteria > Bacillota_I > Bacilli_A > RFN20 > CAG-826 > UBA4951. Next base: position 8,712 of record DHKP01000005.1, read on the forward strand.
AATTCACAAAAGCCCCAGCTAGGTATAGTGAAGCCAAGGTCGTTAAACTCATGGAAGAAAAGGGGATTGGTAGACCTTCTACTTACGCCTCGACCATCCAAACGTTGCAGCGCAGTGGCTATATTACGAGCAAAGCCGGAATCGTGACCCCAACGGAAATCGGGTTAAGAACCACTTCTGTTTTAAGCAAATATTTCCCAGAAATCGTTTCTAGCGAATATACCGCCAACATGGAAAAGACACTTGATGAAATCTCTAATGGAGAAGAGACGCGCCTTGATGCGATGGAACATTTCTATGAGCCGTTTATGGAAAAATACGAAGACGTTTATAAGAACATGCCACTTATCGGAACCGGAGATTTCTGCCCAAAGTGCGGTGCTCCTCTTGTCGTAAGAAATAGCAAGTACGGTTCTTTTGTTGCTTGTAGCAATTACCCAACTTGCTCATACATCCAAAAGCCGAAAAAAGAAGCCCCAAAAGAGACGGGCGAAATGTGCCCATTATGCGGGAAGCCCCTTGTTGAGCGCGTCAATAAGCAAGGAAAAACGTTCATCGCCTGTAGCGGTTATCCTGCTTGTTCCTATATCAAAGGGCGAGAAGAAAGCAAAAAAGAAGCTCCTGTCTATACCGAAAAAGACTATGTTAAGCCTTGCCCCTCTTGCAAAAGCGGGCATCTAGTCATCAAGCAAGGAAAACGGGTAAAATTTCTTGGTTGCACCAACTTCCCTAAATGCCGTTATCACGAATGGATCAACGAAAAGAAGCCTAAAGAATGAAACGAAAAGAAGTAAAAATCATCGGAGGTGGCCTCGCGGGTTGCGAAGCTGCCTTTTATTTGCTTAAAAAAGGGTACGAAGTTACTCTTTTCGAAAGAAAGCCTCTTGTCAAAGACGGGGCTCATGAAAGCGAATATCTCGGAGAATTGGTTTGTTCGAATAGCCTAAAGAGCAAAGAGATCACTAATGCGTGCGGCTTATTGAAGGAAGAAATAGCTCGCTTAGGAAGCATCATGATGCTTGCCGCTTCTTTTTCAAGCATTCCAGGTGGGAACGCCTTAACCGTAGACCGTACCTTATTCGCTAAGAAGATTCACGAAACCTTATTGTCTTTCCCCTCATTTCATCTAATTCGCGAAGAAGTGACTTCGCTAGATGACAATCCCATTATCCTTGCAACCGGCCCATTAACTAGCGGCGTCTTGCTCGATAAAATATCAGAAATCGTTGGCAGCAAGAACTTTTCCTTTTTCGATGCATCCGCGCCGATTGTAGCGAAAGACTCGCTCGATTTTTCTAAGGTCTATTGCAAATCTCGCTTTTCTCAAGACGATGGAGCGTATTTGAATTGCCCTTTTTCAAAAGATGAATATGTCCGTTTTGTTAACGAGCTCATTCACGCGGATAGAGCCCTCACCCATGAGTTCGACACCCATTATTTTGAGGGGTGCTTGCCGATAGAAATCATGGCAGGGCGCGGAAGTGAAACGCTTCGGCATGGGATGCTAAAGCCGTTTGGTTTATCGGTAGAGAGCCATCCTAAGCCATACGCCGTAGCTCAACTTCGACAAGACACAAAACTCGGCGATTATTATAATCTGGTCGGATTCCAGACCAATTTGACTTACCCTGAGCAAAAACGTGTGTTTTCTTTGATCCCTGGCTTAGAAAATGCGCGTTTCATCCGATACGGGTTAATGCACCGGAATAGCTATTTGAACGCGCCTATCGCTTTAAACGAAGATCTTTCTTTGCGTAAAGCGCCTAATGTTTATATCGCTGGGCAATTTTCTGGTGTGGAAGGGTATGTTGAAAGCGCGATGACGGGGATTATCGCCGCGATTAATTTGGACCGGAAATTGCGCGGAGAGCGTTTTATCAATGTCCCCTCTAGCACGATGAGTGGCGCTTTAATTGATTATATTCTCCACGCAAACTCTACCTATTTTGCCCCAATGAACGCTAATTGGGCCTTATTCCCTAATTCAAGTAAGGCAACGCGCGAAATCACAATCGAGGTGGCTAGAAACGCGCTACAATCCTATTTGGAGCGGATTGATGAATCAAATTGAACGAAAATACTTAGATTATTTAGCTAAGCAAAGACAGTGTTCGCCTTTGACAGTTTGCAATTATCAACGTGATTTGGATGGCTTTTTCTCCTTTATTTTCGCGCATAATGAAACCATTGAAGGCGTGAATCATGAAACGATGCGTTCGTATTTGGAAGGAGAAATGAAACGTGGCGTTTCTAAAAGAAGCTGTCAAAGAAAACTAGCAGCAATCCGCGGCTTTTATCGATATTGCGTCGATCATTCCTTACTAAAAAACAATCCTTTGGTAGGTTTTCATAACCCAAAAAGCGAAAAGCGCCTTCCCGATGTTCTAACCGATGAGCAAATCGAAGTTTTATTTTCCGCGAATGATCGGAGGGAAGATGAGCTCGCCATTCGCGATAGCGCAATATTGGAACTAATGTTTTCTAGCGGTATGAGAGCGAGTGAGATTGTCGCCTTAAAGAAAAACGATATCGACTATAGCTCCAGGATGATTCGCGTAAATGGAAAAGGGAAAAAGATGCGTTTGGCTCCTTTTAGCAAAAGGGCGAGCGAAAAAATGAAACGCTACTACGAGGAATTGCGTCCAAAGCTCATGAAGCGGTACAAAAAAGGGCCAATTCTCATTGCTTTCTTCTTATCTAAGAATGGGAACCCTTTATCGGTGAGAGATTTAGAATTCATCTTGCGCAATATCGAAAATAAAACTGGTGTGTATTTCGGAATCCATCCGCATGAATTTAGGCATAGCTTTGCGACTTCTTTGCTCGATGGGGGCGCGGATTTGCGCTTGATTCAAGAACTCCTTGGCCACGAAAGCCTCGATACGACTCAGATTTATACCCATGTGAGCAAAAAGCAAATGAAAAAACAGTACGATGATTTCTTTCCTCGTCAGGACAATAACAAGTAGCAAATACTCCTTTTACTTATAGTAAAGGGGTGGTATACTCTCACTCGGCTCTTTTTATTTTGAGCTAATGCACACCCCGCGGATTCAGCGCCGTGTTCCCCATCGGGCAAAGTAGCTTAAAAAGCGATGGGGTGGTCAGCTGCTCGAAACGGGGGAGGAACAAACAAATGGAGGTCACCAAAATGAGTGACGAATTAGTCAAGGAAGAGGTAGCGGCCGCAACAGAAGAAGCCCCAGCTGCCGTAGAAACCACGATGGAAGAAATCATGCATGATCCAAATGCTCCGATTATCACCATCAAAAAACTTTTGAATGCCGGTGTTCACTTCGGCCATCAAACTCGCCGCTGGAACCCAAAGATGAGCAAATTCATCTATGGTGCAAGGAATGGCATTTACATCATCGATCTTGTTAAGAGCGCCGAACAAACCATCGCTTCTTATCAAGCTTTAAAGTCCATCGTCGACAAAGGCGGAAAAGTCCTTTTCGTCGGGACCAAGGCACAAGCCCAGCAAATCGTTATCGATGAAGCGACCCGCAGCGGCAGCTTCTATATTTCCCATCGTTGGCTTGGCGGAACCTTAACAAACTTCCGCACAATCCTTGGGCGCATCAAGAGATTAAAGGATCTTGAAGCCATGGAAGAAGATGGTTCTTTCGATAAGCTCCCAAAGAAAGAAGTCGCAATTCTCCGCAAAGAACTTGAGAAACTCTCTCGTAACCTTGAAGGCATCAAAGAGATGAGGAGACTCCCGCAAGCTCTCGTCGTTGTCGATCCAACCGTCGAACACAATGCGATCGCTGAAGCTACTAAGCTCAACATCCCGGTCTTCGGAATCTGCGATACTAGCGACGATCCTGATGTCGTTACCTTCGCAATCCCAAGCAATAACGATGCCGCTAGTGCGATTAAGCTCCTTGTTGGAACGCTTGCTGACGCCGTTGTCGAAAGTAAGGGCGGCGTGACTGAAATTGCCTATACCAAAGACGAAGGCGATGAAGCCACGATGAAAGACGCCATCCGCAATGCTGACTTAATCAATGAGCAACGCAAGGCCGCAATCCGCGCTCAACGCAAAGAACGCGAAGAAAGATACGCCAAGATGCAAGCCGAGCGCCAAGCTCGTTATGCCGCGATGAAAGCCGCGAAAGAAAACGGTGGCGAAGCCGCAAACAAAGAGACTGCCGCTAAGCCAACCGAGGAGGCAAAATAATGGCTGATAAGAACGTTATCGAATTGATCAAAACCCTCCGTGAACGCACTGGCGCTGGCATGATGGATTGCAAACATGCTCTTGAAGCGAATGGATTCGATGTTGAAAAATCCATCGATTACCTCCGTGAAAAAGGAATTGCGAAACAAGCCAAACGCGCTTCTCGTACTGCCGCGGAAGGCCTTACTAACGTTAAAGTCTGCGAAAAATGCGGAAAAGCCGCAATTGTTGAAGTCAACTGCGAAACGGATTTCGTTTCCGCTAGCGATAAATTCATCGCGCTAACCAATACGGTTACGGATAAGCTTCTTGAGAATAGCCCAAAGACCTTAGAAGAAGCTATCGAACTCACAAAACAGGATTTCGATGATGCCGCTTTGGCGGTTGGTGAAAAGCTTGCACTCCGCCGTTTCGCCGTGATCACCAAAAAGCCTGAAGAAGGATATGCTTCTTATATCCACATGGCTGGCAAAATCTCCGTCTTAGCGATTTTAAGCAAAGACGATCCAGAAATCGCTAAACCTCTCGCAATGCATATTGCTGCGAATAGCCCACTCTATGTGAACCTTGAAGATGTTCCTGCTTCTGATCGTGAAAGAGAAAAAGCAATCGCTGTTCAAGAAGTGAAAGACGATCCGAAACTTCTCAATAAACCAGAGCAAATCAAAGCCCAAATCGTGGAAAGAAAAGTCGACAAAGTCCTTTCCCAAAGTTGCCTTGCGCTCCAGCCGTTCTTAATGGATGAAAGCAAAACCGTTGGGCAATGGCTCAAAGAAAAAGGCGTCTCCGTCATCTCCTTCATCCGCTATCAAGTCGGCGAAGGAATCACGAAAGATCCTAACCAAGAGAACTAATAAAGCAAGCCGCCGCCATTGGCGGTTTTCTTTATGTTTTCAACTGGCGCTAAGTTGCCTATAATTAGTTGCTATGAATACAAAATACAAAAGAATTATCGTAAAAATATCTGGCGAGGCTCTTTCTGACCGCGCCGATGAAACCATTCTCGATAAGAGACAACTAGAAAATGTTGCTTTGGCCATTAAAGAAGTTCGTAAACTCGGCGTTGAAGTTGGCGTTGTGGTTGGGGCTGGCAATATTTGGCGGGGGCGCTTGGCCGAAAAAATCGGCATTGAGCGTTCTACTGCCGATTATATGGGAATGCTTGGGACCATCATCAACGCGATGGCTCTTCAAAGCGCATTCGAAGAAATCGGTTTAGAAACTCGTGTCATGAGTTCGATTAATGTTCCCCAAGTTTGCGAACCTTATATCCGCCGAAAAGCCATTCATCACTTGTCGAGTGGCCGAGTCGTCATTTTTGCTGGTGGAACCGGTAATCCGTATTTCACAACCGACACTACGGCAACTTTGAGAGCGAGAGAAGTTGGCGCAGAAGCCATTCTTATGGGTAAAAACGGCGTTGGAGGAGTTTATGATTCTGATCCAAGAACGAACAAGAACGCTAAACTTATCCCTCACCTTTCTTACCATGAGCTTGTGGAAAAGAAACTTGCCGTTATGGATCTTACCGCTGCGACCATGCTAGAAGATACCGACATCGAAATTCGCGTATTTGGCATGAATAGTGCGGATGACCTTGTTAAAGTTGTGAAAGGTGATAATCTAGGAAGCACCATTAGTAAGGAGTAATTTTATGGACCCGATTGTTAACGAAGCTAGCGAGAAGATGGAAAAAAGCATCAATAGCCTTTTATCCTCATTCTCGAAATTAAGAAGCGGACGCGCTAACCCAGCGATTTTGAGCGGTATTAAATGCGATTATTATGGCGACAAGATGGAAATCACATCATTATCGAGCGTTTCCATGCCTGAGCCACGTCAACTTTTGGTTAAACCATATTCCCGCGAAGACCTTAAACCGATTGCCGCTGCCATCGCTAGCGCGAATTTAGGGATTAACCCACAGGTGGAAGCGGACGCGATTCGCCTCATTATTCCTCCTCTTACCGAAGATACGCGAAAACAAATTGCCAAAGAAGCCAAAACCATGGCGGACGAGGCCAAAGTGAGCATTCGTAATATTCGTCGAGATTTCTTAGATTTGCTTAAAGAAGACGATTCCATGAGCGACGATTATAAAGAGCGTGTGGAAGACGATATTCAAAAAACGGTTGATGCCTCAAATAAAAAGATTGATGAGCTTCTTGCGGAAAAGCAAAAAGAAATCCTCTCTATCTAGATTCAACGCTTTCGATATTAGGCTTACTTTGGTAGGCCTTTTTCTTCCTAAAACCCTACCCGTTTGCATTCCTCTCCTTTTTTAAAAAGGAGCCTTGATATATAATCATTCCTGATGGCGGATAATTTTGAGCTAACAAAAAAACTGAGCCATGTCGCCTTCATCATGGATGGGAATGGCCGCTGGGCGAAGATGCGTGGCTTACCGCGTTTTTTGGGTCATAAAGAAGCTTGCAACCGCATTATTGAACTATTCGATTGTTGCCGTGAATTTTCTATCCGCTACATGAGCTTTTATGCCTTTAGCACCGAAAACTGGAATCGCCCGCAAGATGAAATCGATCATCTTATGGATTATTTAGAGGCTTTCTTTCATAAAGAAATCGATTATCTAAATTCTACTGGAGCCCGAATTCTTATTTCTGGAGATTTAAATAGAATCCGACCAAAGACTAGGCGAGTTTGCTATGAGTCTATGGAAAAAACAAAAAACAATTCCTCCTTTTTCCTCAACATTTGCCTTAATTATGGTGGAAGGGATGAAATCGTACGCGCGGCGAAAAAAATTGCGATTGATTATAAAAGCGGCGCTCTTTCCCTCGATGATTTGAATGAAGAAACCTTTAAGAAATACTTGTGGAATCCTCTTTTGCCTGACGTTGATCTTTTGATTCGTACTTCAGGAGAAGAACGTGTTTCAAATTATATGCTTTACGAGATGGCCTATAGCGAATTTGTTTTCACTAACGTCAAGTGGCCGGATTTCAAAAGGGATGCCTTCATTGATTGCTTAAAAATCTATTGCGAGCGGAACCGTCGTTTCGGAGGTCTTCAAAATGAATAATAACGAATTGCCTCATTTGGAAGTGAATGAACTTTCGGAAAAAACAAAAAAATCCATGTGGACCCGAACGATAGCTGCTTTTGGAATGCTTTTTACGCTTGTTCCCGCGATATTCTTAGGTGGGTGGGTTTTCTTTTTTTTGCTCGCGATTGTCATCGCTTTCGGCATTTATGAAATGATTCAAGCGACAAGGAAAAAATACAGATGGTGGGTTTGGCTATCCACATATCTAATTACTTTTAGTTATGTGTATTGGTTTGTCATCAAGGCAAATTTGCTTGAATTCCAGTTATCGGAAGCGAGTCACACCGCTTTCCAATTCTCTTTGGAAGACTATTATTCGGGAATTGTCGTAACCCCGATTGGAGTAGCGGTCGCAATTGGCCTATATTGCTTTATCGCGATTGCTGATAAGGGTTTTGATTTTGGCGACGTTGCTTATTTTGTTTTTTTCACCCTTTTGCTTGGCTTAGGATTCCAGTCGTTTTTCTTCTTACGTTATTACCCGTTTTATTTGTTTAGCCACAATCCTTCTTTCATGAATCAGCAATGGATGGGGGATAAAATCGGTGCAGAACTGCCTTCAATTTGGCAATTTCAGTATTTTTGGAGCGTCGGATTGATTTTTGGAATGCTTATCGCGGCTACCTTGAGCGATATGCTCGCTTATTTTGGCGGCGTTTTCTTTGGAAAGCACAAAATGAATCCCCGCATCTCCCCGAATAAAACCTGGGAAGGGTTTTTCTTTGGAATTATCGGAGGAATCGTCTGCACTTTTGTTTTTGGGATTACGATGGCTGCCTGCAATTTCCCGCTCCTACCAACTTTAACCCTTGATAAATGGTATTGGATTTTGCTTTTGGCGACTATAGGAACGCTTGCGGGAGTCTTAGGTGATTTGTCGCTTAGTTTGATCAAGCGCCATTATGGAATAAAAGATTTTGGCACCCTGATCCCAGGACATGGCGGCGTGATGGACCGTATCGATAGTAATCTTTTTAGCGCAATCGGGATGACCGTTATCCTTATTTTCATTACGAACGGCTGGAATTTTGCTTTATGAGGAAAGTTTGCTTGCTTGGAGCAAGCGGCAACATCGGCACGCAAGCTCTTGATATCATCTTTCTTGACCGCGCACATTTTTTATTAAAAGCAATTTCGGTCGGAGAACGCGTGGATAAAATCCCTTCTATTTTGGAACGTTTTCCTTCGATTGACCGCATTTGCGTAAAAAACGAAAGCGATTACCTCCGTCTCAAGGAGGAATACCGTAATCTTCATTTTTATTATGGAGACGATGGGCTTCTCTCTTTATTGAATGAAACGGACGCGGAGATGGTTATTAACGCTCTCGTTGGCTTTGCTGGATTATTGCCTTCTATCCGCGCTTTGGAACTAAATAAAATCCTCTGTTTGGCGAATAAAGAATCGCTCGTGGTCGGAGGGAGTTTCATTAAAACGTTATTAAAGGAAGGGCATGGCGTTCTTTATCCGATTGATTCGGAGCACGTTGCGATAGCGAAGTGCTTTTCTTTGGTTTCTAGAGATGAAGTAAAAAGGATTTTGATTACGGGCAGTGGCGGTGCTTTCCGCAATAAAAAACGCGAAGAGCTAAATGGCGTTACGATAGAACTTGCCTTAAATCACCCTACTTGGAGCATGGGCAAAAAAATCACGATTGATAGTGACACAATGTTCAATAAAGGTTTTGAGGTCATTGAGGCTTCGATACTTTTTGATTGGCCGCTTGATGATATTGAGGTCATCTTGCATGATGAAAGCCATCTTCATAGCGCCCTCGAATTAAAGGACGGCACCTTAATTGGCGAAGTAAGCAAGCCTGATATGCATGGGCCAATTGCTTATGCTTTATACGAGGGCAAAGTCAAACTAGACGATATTTTGAAAGTCAAATCCTTAAATGAATTTGGCCCATATCATTTTCATTCGTTTGATGAAAAACGCTATCCCGCCCTTAAAATCGCAACAAGCGCCTATCGAAAAGGAGGCGCATATGGGGCGATTCTTAATGCCGCGGTAGAAGAATGCGACTATTTGTTCTTAGAAGGCAAAATTCCTTTTCTTGCGATTGAGGAGTGGGTGAAAAAAGCGTTATTAAATGTGAAATCGCCCCAAACACCTTCACTACGTGATATTCTTATTGCCGATCATTCTACGCGGGAATACCTTCGCTTAGAGTTGGGAGATTAATCAATGCATATTTTTGTTACTATTCTTATTCTCATCGTTATGCTTGGGGTTTTAGTTAGCGCTCACGAGGCCGGGCATCTATTCATGGCCAAGCGTTTTGGCGTTTATTGCGATGAATATTCGATTGGCTTTGGGCCAAAACTTTTCTCCCATAAGCGAAAGGGCGCTGAGACTACCTTCTCAATTCGCGCAATTCCTCTTGGCGGATATGTCTCTATGTATGGAGAAGAAATGAAAAACGAAGGGGATGAAGCGGAAAACGATGATCGCTTCAAAGACATCCCGAAAGAGAGGAGCCTAGAAGGGGTATCCGCCTGGAAACGGTGTTTGATTCTTATCGCAGGTATTGCCGTTAATTTATTTATTTCTTTCTTGTTTTGCTTGATTTATGCGGTTTCTTTCCCTTCCTATCAATCGTATCAATCCTTTTTAGCGAAAGAAGCAACCGTTAACGAGACTAGCCTAGCCAAAGTCAATACTGAAAGAGGGCGTTATGAAACGTCACTTCCTTTAGATTCTGGAAATTTATATATCGGAGTTGCAAAAGAAAATAACAAAAACGGCGAGGAAGTACAAAATGATCCTCATCCTTGGGTTTATGGATTTTATATTCAAGGAGAGGAAAGCGTACTCGGCAAGAAAGAAGAGCAAGATGCTTATCGACTTGTCTCTCCCGGCTTAGCCATTTCTAAAGACCAAAAAAATTATGGATTTATTCTCGATACGGATGCGACCATAAACGATAGCCACGTGATTGTGACTTATTACCCTGCAAGCGAAAAAACATCCAATAATCTATATAGCAATATTAGCCTTTATTCTCCTCTTCAAGATTCTTCAAAGAATTTCATCGCCTCTTCAACTGATTCTCTAGAACGCGAATTAGGGGTGAATTATTACCCTGATTTTTCTAACAAGATTGAACTTGCTGAAGGCGACAAATTAACCTTCCGTCTTTCTTTAGCAAATAAGAATAATGCTGGGGAAATTGTCGCTACGATTGAACAAAAAGAGATTTCTATTGTTCGTTCTTCTACCGGTTATGAAGGACCTTCCCTTTCAACCTATAGCAATGAATATTGGGCGCCTTTCGGAGAGAGGCTACTTTCTGGATGCATCGATTGGGTGAATTTCTTTCCCATGATTGGCGAAGGGTTGAAGAGTTTGTTCTTTGGAAATTTCAATTCTGTAGGGGGAGTTGTTGCGATGGGGGCTGGATTATCGCAACTATCTAACTATATGGGTTGGGGCAAAACGTTCTTCTATTACGGAGGACTAGTTTCCCTCAACCTAGCGATTTTCAATTTGCTGCCATTCCCAGGACTAGATGGTTGGGGGCTACTTGTTACTGTTATTGAGAAGCTGTTCAAGAAAAAGATTCCTCAAAAGGCAAAAGCGATTGTTTCGTTTATCGGATTAAGCCTACTTCTGCTTTTGGGTGTCTTTATCACGATAAAAGACGTTATCGGTTTGTTTTAGGTGGATAGATTATGGAAAAGAGAATGCTCGAATTTCTAAAATCGCTGAAGGTGAGTGATCCTTCTAGTTATGACCTCTCTTTTTCTCGTTGCGAAAAAGACAAGAATAATCGTTACAAAGTTCTTTTCTTTTTCCAAAAAGAAGTGCCTTGGAATTATTCTTTATTAGAGGAATTCATGCAAGGCCTCACTAATCTCCGCTATCTATATGACATTCATTTTTCTTATGAAAAAGCGCCTACGCTTGAAGATTATTCCTCATTATTTTCTAGTTGGTATTTAAATCGTTACCGCGACGCCTCCCCTTTTATTTTCGCTTTAGATCACGATAGCAAAGTCGCTATTAAAGCAATCAAAAAAGAAGATGAGGCAAAAATAGAAGAAGTTCTATCTAGCTTTAATGAACTCCTTGATTTTTTGAATTATGAGCCAGTTGTTCTTTTTCTAGAACCGGCAAAGGAAGAAAAAATCGAAGAGAAAAAAGAAGTTCCTCCTTCTAGCGAATATGACATCGCTAAAGAAAAAGAATACAAAGAGGCGATTAAGCAAGCGCAAAGCGAATATATTCAATCGATGCAGCGTGAACGCTATTCCCGAAAAGGGAATTATCTGGAAGTGAAATCCATCAAGGAACTTTATTCAATGACGATGGTGAACGTCACTTTCAAAGGCGTTATTTTTCAAGCAGAGACGAAGCTTACCCGCAAAGGGACACTTTCGGGGACTTTTGCGATAGGTGACGATGATAGCGCCATTAATCTTCGTGCTTTCGAAAGCAAATCCGGCTTATCCGATGAAGAAATGCAAGGCATCAAAGTCGGCGATTATTGTTTAATCAAAGGGCGTGTCGGGCCCGATAAATTCACAGGCGAATCCATCGTTATGATTGATTATTACGAGAAGCTTCCCCCGATGCCACTCCGTAATGACCCTGAAGAAGAAAAGCGCGTTGAGCTTCACCTCCATAGTAAAATGAGCGCGATGGACGGATTAGGGGAGATGAGTGAATATTGCGCCCTTGCTAAAAACATGGGGATGGATGCGATTGCCGTTACTGACCATGGCGATATCCAAGCTTTCCCTGATGCGCAAAAAGCGGGGAAAGCAACAGGGCTTCACATCCTTTATGGCTGCGAATTCTATATGTTTGATCCCTTTCCGAATTACGTTTTTAATCCGAGCGATATCCCTCTTTCTAATGCCCGCTACTGCGTATTCGATACCGAAACCACCGGCTTATCGAGCATGTTTGACCGAATGACGGAATTCGGTGGCGTTTTAGTCGAAAACGGTGCGGTGAGTAAGCGATTTGACTCTTTGATTAATCCGGGGATTGCGATTCCTAAGATGATTCAAGAGAAAACGCACATCACCGATGAGATGGTAAAGGGCAAGCCAACGATCGAAGAGCTTATGCCTCAAATCGAAGAATTCATCAAAGGAACGATTTTGGTTTCGCATAACGCAAGCTTCGATATGGGCTTTTTAAACGAATCAAGGAAGAGAATGGGCCTAGCCCCTTTAACGAATCCCGTTATCGATACTCTTCCTTTATCTCACTACCTTTTCCCCGACCGCAAATACCATAACCTTGAAGCGTTATATAAAAACTTAGGACTTCCTGATTATAAAGAAGATGCCGCTCACCGTGCTGACGCTGACGCGGAAAGCCTATGGAATGCGTGGGCGGTTATGCTCCCGATATTAAATCCAAAAGGAAAACTCCTTCATAAAGATCTGATGAATCTTAAGATTGATGAAGACTATTTCCGTTTTGCGCCTTTAAAAGAAAAAGTCGAGAAAGGAACCGCGAGTATTGATGATCTCAACGATCTAGTGAAATCAACGGTTTCTAACTTCTATAAGAATATTCGCGCAACGCACATGATTGCCTTAGTGAAAAACGAGCAGGGGCTTAAAGATCTCTACGCGCTTGTTTCTTTAAGCAATACCACCTATTTAGCGGATTTGCCAAAGATTCCTAAGTCGGAATTGTCGCGTCTACGGAAGAATCTTCTTTTTGGTAGTGCCTGCTTCAATGGCGAAGTTTTCCGCAGTGCGACTTATGATTCTTACGACAAACTAAAAGAAACGATGAAATTCTATGATTACATCGAAATTCAACCTGTCGAGAATTATTCGTATTTGGTGAATACCCACGATATTACGCAAGAACGTTTGATGCAGATTTTGAAAACAATCATCAAGGCGGCAGACGAATTAAAGATTCCCGTTTGTGCGACAGGCGACGTCCATTATGTCAATCCCGAAGATAAGATTTGCCGCGATGTTTATATTGAAGCGAAAGCAATCGGCAATGGTTCTCACCCACTTAATCCGCCATTTCGCGCCCGCTTGCCTCATTTCGAAAACCCTGACCAGCATTTTCGTTCCACTAAAGAAATGATGGATTCTTTTAAAACATGGCTCCCTATAGATAAATGCAAAGAAATCATTGTGACTAATACCCGCAATATCGCAAGTCAACTAGGGGAGCTTCAGCCAGTTAAAATGGGTACCTTCCCACCAAACGCGAACCTCCCAGATAGCGCGGAACGGCTCCGCGAGATTTGCTACAACAACCTTCATCTCCATTATGGAGAAAACCCTGATCCAGAAGTGAAGAAACGTCTAGATATGGAACTAGACGGCATTATTGGAAACGGTTACTCCGTCACTTATTACATCGCTCATTGCATCATCAAGAAAGCGAATGAGGATGGCTATTTTGTTGGCTCACGTGGTTCTGTCGGCTCTTCTTTTGCCGCGACGATGGCGGATATTACGGAAGTCAATCCTCTTGCGCCACATTATTTATGCCCGAATTGCAAGCATTTTGAATGGGCAAACGATGATCCAAAATTTAAGCATATCCGCAGTGGATTTGATCTTCCTGACAAAGAATGCCCGGTTTGCCATACAAAAATGCTTAAGAACGGCCAAACGATCCCTTTCCAAACCTTCCTAGGGTTCAAGGCGGAAAAAGTCCCTGACATTGATTTAAATTTCCCTCCGGATTATCAATCTAGAGCGCACGCCTATACTAGAACTTTGCTTGGTGAAAATAACTGCTATCGCGCAGGGACCATTGAAACCGTTGCCGATAAGACTGCTTTCGGTTTTGTGAGAGGTTATTACGAGAAGATGGGGATTAACCCTGATTCTATCCCTAGCGCCCAAATCGCGAAAATCGCGAACAAATGCCAAGGGGTAAAGCGAACAACTGGTCAACATCCAGGTGGAATCGTCGTTATTCCGAAAGATATGGACGTTTTTGATTTCACCCCATATCAGCACCCAGCCGATGATTTAACAAGCGACTGGCTGACGACTCACTATGACTTCGCTTCCATGCACGATGAAGTTCTTAAACTTGACCTTCTTGGGCACGTCGATCCTCTTGCCCTTCGTAAGCTCACATTGATTACGAAATACGACTTTAAGAAAATCCCGATGGACGACCCACGCGTTTTATCGCTTTTCTCTTCTCCAAAAGAACTCGGAATGGAAAATAACCCTCTTAATTTTGCGACCGGGGCTGTCGCTCTTCCTGAGTTCGGTACCAATTTCGTTCAAGGGCTTTTATCCAAAGCTCTCCCTCATTCCTTCAATGACTTGCTCATTATTTCCGGTTTGAGCCACGGAACTGACGTCTGGAATAATAACGCCGAAGACATCATCACGAGCAAAACCGCAACGCTAGATGGGGTTATCGGATGTCGTGACGATATCATGAACTATCTTATTTCGATGGGGGTAGATTCTTCTTTATCCTTCCAAATCATGGAAGATGTGCGCCATGGACATGGCAAATTCCAAAAGAAAGAAGCCGTTTATGTCCCGGAAATGAAAAAGCACGACGTTCCTGATTGGTACATTGAATCTTGCCGCAAGATTCAATATCTTTTCCCTCGCGCCCACGCTACAGCATATGTCATGGGAGCGGTTCGCATGGCTTGGTATAAGCTCTATATGCCTCTATATTTCTATGCGATTTATTTCAGCGTCCGTTGCGATAAATGGGATATTGCTACGATGATCAAAGGCAAAGAAGCGGTTTATCAAATGATCAAGGAATTGCAGCTAAAGTCTCAAGACCGCAAAGCCTTCACACCAAAAGACAACGAAATTTTAAAGTCTCTTATTGTCGCAAGCGAAATGCTCGAGCGGGGTTATCATTTTTCGAATATCGATCTATATAAGAGCGAAGCGACCGACTTTGTCGTCGATGAAAAGAATAAATCGCTTATTCCGCCGTATTGCGTTTTGGATAACCTTGGAGAAAGTGCCGCTGAAACCGTGGTTGCCGCTAGAAAAGATGGTACCTTCCTTTCGATTGAAGATTTAAAGGACCGTACCAAGCTAAGCGAAAGAAATATCGATGACCTTAAAAAGCTTGGTGCTCTTGGTGATTTAGGCGATAGCAACCAGATGACTCTCTTTTAAAAAGGAGTTAGGAGTGTTATATTATCGCTCGCAAAGATTTCTTTGCGTTCGGGACGTAGCATAGCTTGGTAGTGCGCCTGGTTCGGGACCAGGAGGTCGCGAGTTCAAATCTCGCCGTTCCGACCAATAATCAAAATAACGTCGCTTTTGCGGCGTTTTTTATTCTTTTATAGAGAAAATCTTCGCAAATTTCATTTTTTTAAAAAGAATCATGATAAAAATGGCTATAGACGTGCAATACATTTTTCTTCAAGTCGCAAAATCTTTTTTGAATCGGTAAAATAGCGATATGAATAAAAATGCGCATCAAAAAGAAAGCTCCAACCCAATTCGAGCTAGACAAATCGATTTGCTCAAGAAGTATTATGAAATCGATGAGGGAAAGAAACTTGTTAAAGTGAAACTCGCTTATCAAAAAGCAAGCGAACTATTTACGAATGATTTTTGTTCAAAAGATTATCCGGAATTTAGCCCAGAAATTTTAGAAAGAGTCTCTCAAATCATCGCTCATATTCCTCTCGGCTATAAAATCGATCTTCAATTCGCAATCGAAGACTATGAAGGCTACGATGCAAAAAAACTTTTGGAGTCTTTTAACGACGCGATTGAAATGAGTCATTATAGTACTCTCTCCGAAGGCAAAAGAAACGGGATCAAAATCGCTTTATTGTTGATCGCAGGTATTATTTGCCTTGTTTTGAAGAATACCGGTGAAGGGGCTGGCTGGTTTGGAGAAGGGAGCACCAAAGAACTCATTTCCGAGATTATCGATATCACAGGTTGGGTATTTGTTTGGGAAGCCGTATCCATTATTTTCCTTTCTCCTAGCGAAGAAAGAGCGCGCGCTATCCGCTTCCGAACGAGGATTGATTCCATCTCTTTCGTTTCTAGAGAGAACGAGGAAACCCTTTCTAGCGAAAAATGCGAAAAGATATTTGAGCAGTGGGCGGAAGAAAATAAGCTCAAGAAGTTATCGCGAGAAATGCTACTTGTCGCAGGGAGTGGTTTTATTGCGATTGCAATTTCTTCTTTGATTGCCAATATGAATGTGTATTTCGATTCTGCCAATCATTATTCCCCACTTTATATCACATTCGGGATTATATTTAGCCTTCTTTCGGCCTTTGTGATGTCGATTGCGGGAATGGGCGCGATTTCGCGTTACTTAGGGCGTGGGCCATTTCAAAAGTTTGTCGGCTTTTATGCGGTTATTTGCTTAATCGTATCCATCACGAGCATCGTCTTCTCTTTCCTAGGAGAAGCAAATAACGGAACGAATTGGAAAATGTTTGCATCTGGCGTCTTTTCCTTGGTTTTCTATATTTTATATGCCTTAGGATGGGTTATGAATTCCAAAAAAGAATAAGATTATCGTTTATTAGTTGTGATAAAATACGAGTTTGTGTGCGCCCGTAGCTCAGCTGGATAGAGCACTTCCCTCCTAAGGAAGGGGTCAGCCGTTCGAATCGGCTCGGGCGCGCCATTTTGTAAAATCGTCATTTTGCAACCACTAGTTGCGAATTTGAAAAGCGGAGTTTCTAGAAGCAACCGCTCCTGAATACTTAAAATTTTGCCAGGAGAAAAAACGATGAACATTGAAATTGCTAACCGCCTAGTCGAATTAAGAAAGAAAAATGGATTGAGCCAGGAAGAACTTGCTGCGAAGCTCGGCTTATCTAGACAAGCCGTGTCTAAATGGGAGCGTGCGGAAGCGAGCCCAGACACCGATAATCTCGTTTGCTTAGCAAAGATTTACGGCGTTTCTTTAGATGATATTCTTCATACGGATGATACAGTGAATACAATCGTAGAGGAACAAGTCGAACCCGTTAGAGAGAATGGCCAAAATGAGACAAACGAAGAAGCGCCATGCTCTAAGAGATTCCTGCTTATTGAGGCTATCGTCACCGGATCTTTACTTCCTATTGTAACGATTGCTTATGTTTTACTTGGTATATTCTATAAAAATAGCGATTGGGTATACGGAACATGGGCTTCATTATGGATGCTATTCTTATTGATTCCGCTTGTTGGCTCAATTTTCGAAACCATTCGTACAAAGAAAGCGTCTTCTTTTGATGGAGCGATTACGATGATTACCCTTATCGTTTTCTTTTCTCTTGGCTATTTCTTAAATGCTTGGAATATTGCTTGGGTTGCTTTCTTTGCCATTCCAGTTTATTTTGGGATTGCGGGGACAATTGATAAAATTAAAGCTACGAAATAATTTTGTTTCGGATTATTGAAAGGAGGGAGGAATCGTTTCTTCCCTCCGTCACGAAAAAAGATTGACAAGGATTAGCGATAATCCTATTATCTTTCTTGCGCAAAAGCGCATAGATGGGGCGTTAGCTCAGCTGGGAGAGCGCCTCCATGGCATGGAGGAGGTCGAGAGTTCGATCCTCTTACGCTCCACCATCTAGTGAATTTGCACTGCCGATTGGTGGTGCTTTTTTTATTGCAATGTTGCTAATGACGTTTCTTTTTCTTCATAATTAGAGTATGAAAATTAATGCCCCCATGATTCGTTTCTCCCTCTTCTTCGTTGATTTGGTGGAAAAGAAGTCCCTAAAGAAGACTTTCTTCCCGAAAAACGAACGATTTCATTATGATCTTCCTTATTATTTCCCAAATGATAATTATCGACGATTTACTTATTTCCGCGCGAATGAAGAAAAGCGGAAGAACAAGCTAATCATCGATATTCATGGTGGCGGCTATTTTCACGGAAATCAAAGAAATAATTACCAATTTGCTAAGATTTTTTGTGATGATGGGTTTGATGCTATTTTGCCAGATTATCGCTTAACTGACGCTTTAAGAGGCTTTAACGTCAAAACACAAGTGAAGGATTTATTAACGTTCTTTTCCTTTCTATCTTTGCATTTGAAAGAATACCAATTAGATGGTGACGATCTTTATCTATTGGGTGATTCCGCTGGTGGTCATTTTGCTTTACTTATCGGCGAAATTCTTTCTTCTGCTAAATTGAGGAAAAAATGGAGCGTCAATCAATTCCCACTTCCGATTAAAGGCGTTTTATTGAATTGCCCGGTTTATGATTTTGCTAGCATATTTAGCGATTATAAATTCACGCCTAGAGCGAAAGAGCTTTTGTTTGGTCTTGATAATATTGATGAGAGTTTTCTTCATACTCTTTCGCCTCGCGAATATCTTGATGCGCTTCATTGCCCGGTTTTTGTTTCTAGCGCAAAGAAAGATTTCCTTTCTAGCCACGCGAAAAAGTTGGATGAAGATTTAAATTCAAATCATCATGAACACGAATTCCTTTTTATCGAAGAAAAAGGATGGAAAATAAGACACGTTCATAATCTTACTCATCTTTCTCTCCCTGCCTCTAAAAAGGTGAACGACGCTATGATAAAATTTATGGACGAACACTAAAGGAGGAAAGATATGTCGCGGATTATCTTAGTTGGCGGAGGTTCTTCTAGCGGGAAAAGTTTCGTAACGGATGCGGTGATTAAAAATTTAGGTGAAGATAATGTCACACGCATTACGCTTGACGACTATTATAAAGACCAAGCCGATATCCCTTTAGAAGAACGCTATAATGTCAATTATGACCATCCAAAGGCTTTTGATTGGCCTTTGATGAGAAAGCAAGTTGCCTTATTAAAGAAAGGCAAGGAAATCGAAAAGCCAATTTATGATTTTGTTTCATTGACCCGCACCAATAAAACGGAAATCGTTACTCCAAAAAAGATTGTGATTGTTGAAGGGATTATGGCCTTAGTGGATGAAGATATCCGCGAACTAGGTAACTTAAGGGTTTTCATTTCTGCAAGTTCAGAAAGACGATTCTTGCGCCGCATGATCCGCGATAAGAAAGAAAGAGGGCGTACCTTTGAAAACATTGTGAATCAGTATTTTTCTACGGTTCAACCGATGTATGAAGAAATCGTTCGTCCATCGAGCAATTACGCTGATCTTATTATCAATAACGATGGCAGGGAGAATCTCGCAATCGATGTTTTGACCTGCGTTTTAAAAGAAGAGCTAGCCCGTGCCTCCGTTAACGAAAGCGAGACGCGAAAGATGAATGATGAATTCTCTGACGAACTCATCGCCAGCGTTTTTAATGACTAAATAGTTCTTTGGAGTTTTCAGATGATTCTTTTTCTCACTTTGCTCATTGGCTTTTATCGAAACGAAAGAAAACGTTACGATGGCTCCCCCTCTCTTCCCTATTATTCAACTGATGAATTAGGAATAAAGGAAGAGCGTTTCTCTTTTTATAGCGGGAAAAATCGTCTATATGGTTCTCGATATTATGAAAAAGAGACGAGATATAAAGGGATTATTGTGTTTTTCCATGGCATTGGAGCAGGAAGAACGGCTTATTTAAAGCTCATCTCCGTCTTCGCTAAAGCAGGGTATTTGGTCTATGCCTACGACAATACAGGTTGCATGGAAAGTGAAGGAAAAGGATATATTGGATTAGGGCATGTAAACGCAGATCAAAAAGCTTTTTTTCGTTTTCTAGATTCTGATCCTAAAGCGAAAGGGTATACTCGCTACGTGCTTGGTCATTCTTGGGGAGGCTATGCCTCTTTATTATCGTTAAGAAAAGAATTTCATGTCGCTAAAGCTGTCTCTATTTCTGGCTTTTTAAAACCGGAAAGAGAAATACTTGCTGCGATTAAAAAACTTCAAAAAGGGATATTTCATTTTCTAGGGAAATTATGCATCCGTCTCGTTTACGGGAAAAACGGCAATATCGATGCGGTTGATGTCATCAAAAATAGCGAGGCGAAAGTGCTTTATATCCAAGGGGATAAAGATACCCTCGTTCCTTTTAAAACCAATGGGGCGTTCCTAGAAAAAGAACTCCATGCCAAACAAAATGTTCGTTTCTTGTTTTTAAAAGGTCGTGGACACTCGCCTTATTTAACTCCGGATGCCGAAAAATATTCGTTTTCTTTCTTTGAAGAAACAAAGAAAACGATTGAATTAGAGAATCATCCAGCAATGGATATCGCTAAGGCGACCGCGCTAGAAAAGAAAGTCATTCAAGCAATAATCGACTTTTTGGACAAGGAATAATATAGTTATTGGGTTGCACTGGTGGCGGAATGGTATACGCGCTGGTCTCAGAAGCCAGTCGGGCAACCGGTACGAGTTCAAGTCTCGTTCAGTGCACCAAATGTGCCCGTAGCTCAGCTGGATAGAGCGCAAGCCTCCGAAGCTTGAGGTCAGCGGTCCGAATCCGCTCGGGCACACCAAAATGATAATTTGTAGCTTTTATCGGCTCTTTTAGATTAAATTTGTACTACTTATCGTTAGGAGCTCTAAAGGCTCTTTTTATGTTTTTCTTGGTAAGAATCTTTAATCTATCAATCGCCGTTTCTACGCTCATTGTGTGGTACGGGAGATAGGTTACTCGCATTATTTTCGCGGTTGCTTGTTTATATATTACCTTGCTAGTTTCACTCGTATAATAATGCCACCTTCGATAAACGTAGCTCATCCAATACATAGTTTCGTGGTCATAAATTTCCCCACCAATTTTTAGTTTGTCTTTGAGCTCGTCTAAAATCCATTCCATGATGTATTCTTTTCCTGCCCATTGCATGTGATTGAATTCTGAGTCTAGGTCACTAGCGATATCCGATAGCACAAAAGTTTTTGCAAAAGTTTCGCTATCTAGTCCTTTTTCTATAGACATCTCAAAAAGTTGCCCCTGCATATCTGAAAGTGCTAATTGTAAAACGTCGCTCATTTTAGATACCTCTTAAGATTTCATCAAAGAATTTCCCCGTTCTACGATATTTCAATAGTGCTGTTTCAGTGAGTTCAATTCCTTCTTGTCTCTTCTTGATGCTTTTATCCCGAAGAATTGCTAATTCTAGGGAGAGAATTTCTTTTTTTGCGGTGATTTCGAGCTGTTCGCACGCTTTTGACGTTTTGCAAACGTACTGATATCCTAGATCTAATGCGGAAAGACTATTGGTTAAAGCGACGTCAGTTATTTCCATATCAAAGAAGTCTTTCATTACTCGGCACATACGATCATTTGCAATGCAAACGAATATTTCGTCGTACCCCAGAGCCATTTTTTCGAATTTTTGGTAAATTTTACTTCCTTTTACTTCTTCCATATATCCACGGAAATAAGCAGCCATCATTGCCCATTCAATATTCATTTCGACTTTCAAGACTTTAAGCCCAGTTAAATCGAGTTTCGTGGTGTAAATAAAAGGCATTTTTTGAATTCAAAAATTTCTTTATGCCCTTATAGCATCGAATAATTTCGGTATAACGATAATATTTTACTGATTGCTTTCTTCTTTGACTTCCTTTTCTTAAAATGAAAATAACTCAAGGAGGCATTAAGATGCAAAAAATCAAAGTCGTTCAATATGGATGCGGCAAAATGAGTCGCTATATTGTTCGCTACCTCATCGACAAGGGCGCTGAAATCGTTGGTGCGATTGATGTGAACCCTAAAATCGTTGGCAAAGATCTCGGTGAAGTTGCCGGTTTAGGCTACAAACTCAACGTCAAAATCAGTAGCGATCCTGATGAAGTTCTCGATAGTGCTGACCCCGATATCGCTATCGTAACGCTTTTTAGCTTTGTCGAAGACTGCTTCCCTCATTTTATGAATTGCCTTCAACGTGGCATAAACGTCATCACTACCTGTGAAGAAATGACCTATGCTAGAACCACGAATCCTTACCTATCTAATATCCTTGACCGTGTAGCGAAAGATAATTGCTGCACAATCGTCGGAAGCGGAATGGAAGATGTTTTCTGGGTCAATATGGTCGCTTTAGCCGCTAGTGGCTGCCATAAGATTACTCGCATTGAAGGTGCTGTGTCTTATAACGTAGAAGAATATGGCCTTGCTTTAGCTAAAGCCCATGGTGTTGGTTTAAGTGAAAAGGAATTTGAAAAGACTCTTGCTCATCCAAAAGAAGTAGTTCCTAGTTATGTTTGGAATAGTAATGAAGCACTTGCAGAAAAACTTGGCCTATCCATTATGTCAATGGAACAACACGCTGAACCGTATTTTGATAATAAAGATATCGAATCAAAGACAATGGGCCGCGTCCTAAAGAAAGGCGAATGCATTGGTATGGCTGCCGTTGTAACAACTAAGACCCATCAAGGCATTGATATTGTCACGAAATGTATTGGCAAGGTTTATGGACCGAATGATGGGGATATGTGCGATTGGAAGATTTATGGCGAACCAAATGTGGAATACCACGTTGTTAAGCCTGCGACTGTTGAACATACATGCGCTACAATTGTGAACCGCATCCCGACTATTCTACTTGCCCCATTTGGATTAGTGACTTTGGATCAACTACCGACGCTTTCTTATCTTCCTTACCCAATGAGAATACCAGAATAATCCTATTTAGAACGCACTTTGCCTCATATTGATTAAGTTCAACATGGGGCTTTTCTTTTCTGTACATGCGCTTATATGTGAGCGTTATAGGTTTATTTGCGTTCTTGGATAATGAAACGTATGAAGCTTATTTAGTAGTTTTAATAATATGTATTTATTTTATAAAGTAGATAATAACGATATAAACAATGGACTAAAGTCTATTAATGGAAAAAAGTTGAAGTATACTTTTCTTTGATTTATGATACGGATATGCATGTTGATAGGAGACATAAGAAAACTGAATCCGCGATTCAAAACGCGCTCATTAAACTCGTTTTAGATAGGGGTTATGAATCCATTAAAATCAACGATTTGATAGAAGAAGCAGATGTTAATAAGTCCACCTTTTATCTTCACTATTATTCTTTATTGGGCGTAGTTTATGCCTTAGAAGACCAACTTGTTTCTGAAATGCTTAGTGCTTGGAATGAATCTAATGGTGAATTATCCGATAGATTCTTATCTTTTTTGTCATTTCTTACGAAGGAAAAGAAAAAGTTTTTAACCGTTTTCGCTATCGGGGACGGGCATTTTTATAAGAAAGCCGAATCTACTTTTTCTCCCTTTATTGAAGTAAAAGAAAAAGATAAAGAGAATGCGATTTACCTTAGATCGTTCCTTTTTGGTGGCATCTATGGTGCCATCCGTAGCTACCTTGCTTTTGAAGGCAGAACTGATAAAAATAAATTGGTTAAGTTAATTTTAGGAATACTGAAAATGTCAAATGAAAAAATGGACTAAAGTCTATTTACTAGTTTTAAAAAGCGACAAAAATTTAGAAATGTTATAATATTTCAAAGAGGTATTAATCTTATGAAGATGGTGATTACGATTGGTCGAGAATTTGGTAGTGGTGGTCGTGAATTAGGGAGACGTTTAGCAGATGAACTCGGCATTGCCTATTACGACAAAGAAATCATCCTTGAGATTGAACACAAAACCCCATTTTCAAAAGAATATATTGAAGAGGTAACCGAAAAACGCCCTATTCCTTTATTTCCGATTCATTACGGGAATTCCTGGGCTCCTTTAGCGGATCCTCACTTAGAGCAATCTATTGACGTTTTCGCTGCTCAAGCGGATGTGATTAAAGATTTGGCTAAGCGTTCGGACTGCGTCATCATCGGGCGCTGCGCGGACTACATTCTTCGCGATATAAAGCCATTAAGGATTTTTGTCTATGCTGATAGCGAATCCAAAATTGAACGCTGCAAAACTCGCGAGAAAAATGGAGAGAACCTTTCTGAGAAGGTAATTGCGAAGAATATTCGCTCTATCGACAAAAAGAGAAAAGGCTATTACGAATTTTATACCAACCAATCTTGGGGTGATAAGAGTAATTATGACCTTATGATAAACACCTCGGGAATGAATCTTAAAAAGCTCGCTAAAGCGCTTGCTACGTTTGTTAGAGAGCGAAGCGAGTAATAAAGTATGTCGATTTAGCTTGTTGTTTAGTTTAGTTTTTCCTAGGAAACGTTTCAAGATATATATTGGTAGTTACCGCTTTCACGAAACGAAAAATGAAAATGTTTATCACCTCTCGTTGATAAGAGGTATTGTTATTACGACAAAGGAAAGCGAACAGATAATGAAAACGTTCTTCCATCATCAATTGAACACATTTGTTGCCAAGAAGTAGTGGTGGACTTTTTGCTCTTTTTTGTCATTTTAAATGGGTAAAACCCGAAAGGAAAACGAGTAATGAAAAAACTCAACAAAGTTATCCTCCTCTCAAGTGCAGTATTTGCGCTTGCATCCTGCGCCTCCGGCACAGGGAATGCCATTGACGCCGTTTGTGACGAACTTCCAGAAGGCGCCTATGTCTATCGTGGCGAGCAAAGTAAAACAGAAGTTAGCTTCTATAGCTCATTAATGTATACGCTCCGTGATCAAGCCCGCCAATACATCGGCAAAAAGGCATTTGGCATCACTGCAGACGACGATGAAGATGCTATTTTGAAGAAACTTCATGATGGCAATGCGCTTTGGGGTGTTATGAGCGAGACTTCGTCCGCTGGTTATATTTATCCTAGATATTACCTATATCAACATGGCTATACCAAAGGATTTGTTGATAGGAAAGAATACAACAAATTATCTAAAGAAGATCAAGATAAAGCCATGATGTCTACTAGCCAAGGGACCTATCCTGAAAGTATTGATGGTCTCATGACTGGTACATTCGATGTTATTTGCGGATTCTTTGACACCCGCTATGGATCTGCTTTTGTCCAAAAAGATGGTAAATATGCTGGTAAAGAGAACCTTTTCAAGAACACATATACCGTTGCTGTCACTGACCCAATTATGAACGACACTGTTTCCATCCGTACTTCATTGAGCGATGGCAAACGTGAAGCGATTAAGAAAGCGTTCAAGGCCGCTGTTAAAGACGGAAATTCGAAAGATACAGCTACTGCTGCGGGCTTGGTTTATCAGATTTATTCTCATACTGGCTACGTTGACGCAAGCGATTCTCAATATGCATCCGCCAAAGAAATGTATAAGTGGAGCGAAGAAACTAAAGACCCAACCAAAAAAGTCACCATTCCAACCGATGTTACCCCTGATTCAAAGGATACAACGGACGAAAACAAGGTGATTAAGATTCAACTCGTTCCATCGAACGATCCAGCGACCATTAGCGCTCGTGCGAAGGATCTTCAACCTAAACTCAATAGTTACGTTACTGATACTGGCTATACCTTTGAGATAATCGTTGGTACCACCGAAGGCGGGTACGAAATGACCACTACTGCCCTCGTTAGCGGTCAAATTGATGCGGCTTTCCTTCCTGCTGGTTCTTACGCTTCTGCGTTTGTCAACCACCCAGGCAAAATTGAGCCTCTTCTTGCCGCGAGCCGCGCTGGATATAAGGTCCAAGTTGAAGACTTCGCAGGGGAGACAAAGGATTCCATGTTCGATCAAGAGCATCGTATTCTTCAACGTAAGGCTATGAATGGCGAAATCGACAAAAACGGCAAAGCCGTCAAAGCCACTAAAACGGAGACAAAATAGTTTCTTGTCTTGCGTTTTAAAGATAAAATAATTTGAAACTTACCCGCTTCGGAGAGATATATGATTCAATTAATTCATGTCGACAAAGTCTATGACAATGGTTTCAAGGCTTTAGATGACGTCAATTTAACGATTAAAGATGGGGAATTTGTATCCATCATCGGTCTCTCTGGGGCGGGTAAAAGTACGCTTATACGTTGCATTAACCGCATGCATGAAATTTCTGCAGGGCAGTTATTGGTTGACGGAGTAGATATTTCAAAGCTTCGCGGCAAGAAACTTCGTCAAGCACGCAAAAATATTGGAATGATTTTCCAATCTTTTAATTTGGTGAAAAGAAGTTCCGTTTACAAAAACGTTCTCGCAGGTCGTGTGGGCTATCACAATACCTTCGAGACCTTTTTTGGAATCTATTCAAAGGACGAAAAGATGCTTGCCTTCCGTTCGATGGATAAACTTGGAATCTTGGACAAGGCGTTTGTTCGTGCTGATCAATTATCCGGAGGTCAACAACAACGAGTTGCTTTAGCGCGTGCCTTAACACAAGAACCACAACTTATTCTAGCGGATGAGCCTGTCGCCTCTCTTGATCCGGTTACCACGATTTCGGTTATGGATGACTTTACTCGTATTAACAAAATGGGCATCACTATTTTGGCTAATATGCACCATGTTGATTTAGCAAAACGCTATTCAAGTCGTATTATTGGTATTCGTTCTGGTAAGGTCGTATTTGATGGGAAACCAGAAGAAGTTACTGATGAAGTAACGATGAAAATTTATGGGCGTGCCCTCAATAAAAACGAAAATTTGGGCAATTTGAATCCTGAAGAAAATAAAGAGGCGAAATAATATGCCGTTTTGGAATAAAAACAACCTCTCTAAAGAGCGAAGAGAAGAACTCCGCAGCGAACGAAAAACTAATAAAGCTCAAAAAAAGAAAGAATTTTGGGATTCCATTCTCTATTACCAAAAAGAAATCGATATTTCTGTCAATCATGATGGTACGATGGTTCGAACCATTACCAAAAAGCGTCCGTTGCTACTTATTGTAAGTCTGATTGTTTTAGTTTTGATTTTCATTTTCTGCTTATGCATTGCCGACTACTCTAATGCACTAGCGCTGAAATGGGATTCTCTAGGCATGTTTTTCGTTCGTATGTTCACTCCACAGGCCAATTCCTTACGAACGTGGGACAATTATTTTTCTTATATGTGGGGGGATGCTTTAAAAGATATTTGGGCGACTAATGAAATGTGTTTCATTGGCACCATTTTCGGTTCTCTTATTGCGTTGCCTATCGCTTATCTATGTGCTCAAAACATCAATAAAAACAAATATATTCGCCTACCAGTCCGTATTTTCAACGATGTTCTTAGAACTGTCCCTCAAATGGTTATGGCTCTTTTGCTTCGTCTTTTCTTTGGGCCATCACTTGTTACAGGTATTTTGTCTATCATTATCTTTACGGTTGGTATCATGTACCAATTGACCTATGAATATGTCGAAACTTTGGAACTTTCTCCATTTGAGGCGATAAGATCTAATGGTGGAGATACAATTCAATGCATTTCTCTTGGCTTGCGTCCTGCTGTGATGCCGATGTTTTTTGCAAATATGCTTTACACTTTTGAAATCAATATCCGCGCCTCCGTTATCTTAGGTTATGTTGGTGCTGGAGGATATGGCTATTGGTTGAAGCAAAACTATGGGGCTGGCTATTACGACAAGATCGGCGCTATGCTTATTCCTTTATTTTGCGAAGTTATCATTCTTCAAATTGTTTCTAATCTTCTTGGGAGGAAATCCCGATGAAATTGACTTTTGGTATTTCAACGATTGTCTTACTCGTTGCTCTTGTTACAATCTTCCTATTCGATATTCTTTATTATAAGAAAGCTAAATCTTTTGGATCACCCGAAGAAGCTTACGCTTCCCGACCGATCGACTGGGCAATTAATCTCGTCTTTGTTTTAGCGCTTTGCTCGATTCTTTTATTCTTCCATTTCGATTTGGATATGAATACCGAATTTCAAATCGGGGGTAACATCAAACAAGGTTTCATGAATTTGGGCCTTCTTTTCAAGATTGATTGGTCTTTCTTTTTTGGATATGGTCAATACGCTTTCAAGGAATCGGTTATTTACTTTATTCTAAAAACATTTGGAATTGCCTTCATTGGAACTTTAATTGCTTCGATTTTGGCCATTCCATTTGGCTTATTTGCATCTCATAAACTTTTCGGCAATGCTGCTTGGCCATCGGAAATCTTTTTGATCATGATTCGCACGATTCCAGAAATCATTTTTGCGTTGATTCTTGTCATGTTCTCCGGTTTCACTTATTTGTCTGGCGTTCTTGTTATTGGTATTCATTCAATTGGGATGATTGGCAAGCTTTACGCCGATCAAATCGATGGTATTCAACAAGAACCTGTGGAAGGGGTTCTAGCTTGTGGCGCTAGTAAATGGCAGCAAATTCATCTAGCGGTCATCCCTCAAGTTACCCCGAATTTGATTTCTGTTGCCTTGTACCGCTTCGATATCAATATTCGTACTGCAACGATTCTTGGCGTCGTCCTTGGCGTTGATGGTGGCATTGGTTACTACTTGTCCACTGAACAAAATAACTATGGGCACTTGGGCGGATGCATTCTTGGAATCGTTATTCTGGTTGTCCTTATTAATTTTGTTTCCGGATATCTACGCAAAAAGCTTGCGTAGTCGTTGATTTCTCATCCAAAAGGATTCTCACGCTTAAGTGAACGAGGGTTTTATTGAGACATGGTCCTAAACGCTATAGTTATCCATGCTTAAGCGGTTTATACTTTGTGTTTCACAATGGGTTATCCATCATTTTTTAGAGCGTTAATCCCTTCGCGAATTCCTAGGAGGATTTGTTATCTTTTCTAATGAATAGCATTATTCTTTGAACTATGGATTATAGAACAAGGGTTTCAGTCATGTGATATTTCTTTAGCTTTGTTATTACTCTTTTCCAATTTCGAGAATTTCTTTAAGTAATAGAACATTGGGAAAATAGAGATTAAAACGTTAAATACCCAAGCGGCTGAATCAGCGCTGCTAACGACAGCGAACGCTAAAGTGCTAGCCTCGCTATTGATTGGGCCGCCATTGAATAAAGCGGGGAGGTATAAACATATCAAACTCCTTGCCAATAGTTCGCCAACTCCGCTTAGAAACGGCCATAATGGCTTTTGTAATCCTTGTAGTAAGTTTCTTACGATAAATAGAATCATGAGAATGCCCATGCAAGGGATGGATACATACAAATAGGTGTTTCCGTAGCGTAAGGACTCCCCATTGACTTTAGAAGCACTTAAGAAAAGATATTGATAAGCCCCGCCAACCGTTAAACTTAATCCGACGATAACAATGAATGCCCACATCCCTAAACCAATCCACAATGATGTAGCCAAGCCCTTTTTGATTCGCTTATAGTTACCTGCCCCTAGGTTTTGGCTAGTAAAGGATAGAACGGCGGTTCCTAACCCCATAAGGATTGTCATGAGCAAATTGACGATTTTGCAACCCGCTCCATAACCCATTTGGGCAGGTAAACCGGCGACCATTCCTCCACTTGGAGATACGTCAAAAGCAATCACGGCCGCTTGCATAATGATAATGCCAATCTCTAAAACGCTGAATTGGAAGCCAAGCGGCAAGCCATTGTATAAGTGGTGGCCATAGAATTTTAAAGGTGATTTCAGGTCGCTTTTCCTAATCCTTAGAATTTCGTATTTTTTATATCCGTATATCATCGCTCCTAGTGCCGCTAAGCCTTGGGAAAGGACAGTTGCTATCGCACTCCCTGCTACGCCCCAATTGAAGGTAATAATGAATAATAAATCGAGGCCGACGTTTAATAATGTTCCTCCAACAAGAAACATAAACGGGGCGAAGCTATCACCCATCGCGCGCAAAACGGAAACAATAAGGTTATAGAACACTTGTAGGACAATACCTGCGTAAATGAAAATAAGATAAGTATAGGCAGCTTCATATTCCGCTTGCATATAAGGGTCGACTGAAGAAGGGGTAATGCCAATCCAACTTAGCATGGTAGGAATCAAAACAATGCCTATTACAGTGAGAACTACGGAGATAATTAGACCTAATACTATCTGCGCAAAATAGCTCTTTCTTACGCCGTCATAATCTTTCATTCCGATTTTTTCGCTTATGACGACGGCAAATCCAGCCGTGCAACCAATCCCGAACTGGAGCACAATATAAACTAGGGGGGCGCTGCTATTGACTCCAGCGACTTCCGCCTCGGAAAGCGTTTGCCCAACAATCATTGCGTCGGTCAAGGTATAAAACTGCTGAAAAAGCATCGACAAAACGATTGGGATCAAGAAGGCGATTAAACTCTTGCCGATGCTACCGCTAGTAAGGTCAACGGGATTGAACAAATTCTTAAATTTCTGAAGCAATTTCATAACGCCGTTACATTCTAATATAGAGTAAATAGAACGCTAGTTGTATGCTCTTTCATTTATTGCGGTTCCCTATTTCGGCAAGAAGATATTTCACCAATGATAAAATTGGGATCTGCTACTGATAAAGAATGTTTTTTTGTTTTGAAAACTGCTTTCGTCTATATATAATATCTCTCGCTACATCACGTAGTTGCCCAGCTGGCGAAATGGTAGACGCAAACGACTCAAAATCGTTCGGAGAAATCCATGCGAGTTCGACTCTCGCGCCGGGCACCAAGCAGCTTGAATATGCTCCATGGCCTCGTTGACTTGGGGCTTTTTTCTTTACCTATCTCTTTCCTTTCAGCAGGGAAGCTTCGCCTAAAATATGCCCCAAAAAGCGGTTTTCGGATCGGTTTTCCACTCTTTTTTGTTTTGGAACGAATCCATTTGGTAGCTTTCATCGATATTTGAAAGCGTTTTTTGCTTCCATTTTTTGGCAAGAGGAGATGGATGGGAAAGTTCGTCGGCCCAAAATTTCTCCCCATTATGACAGCAAATTCAAATGAAGGCGTCTTTGCCTCGTTTAGTGCGTTATTAAGGGTGATGCGCAGTGAACATGGTGAACATGACAGAACAAAAGCGAACATGATATCGAAGACATGAGTGAACATGACGAAAAATATGATATGGAGGGCGCACGATGAACAAAATAGAAGAGTTAGTTGGTGCTGATTTTTTCGAGAATAAAGAGTATGAATGCAAGCTTCAATTGGAATCTAGTGCTGACAAAATCGAGAAATGGGCGAAAACATTGGTAGGCTTTGCCAACGCTTATGTGGGATATATTTTTGTCGGGGTCTCCAATGACGGGAATATCGTTGGGCTAAACAAAGATGAGGTAGATAAGACGAAGGCCCTCGTCCTTAAAACCATAAATCGGTATATCTTCCCGCATATTCAGGTCACGTTTTCAACTTGCCTTTATAAAGAAGGGAAGTATGTTCTTTTGATTTGGACCGACTATATCGATGAAATGGCTATTTTCAAATCCGGCGACTTCAGCGAAAAGGTTTATTTAAGGGAAGACGGATCTACGGTTCCTGCGTCAATTAGCCAAATTCTTTCAATCGGTAAAAGGAAGTTCGGCATAGATAGGCAGCTTTTGAACGAACAATATGAGGCAAAGGATTTCTCCAAATTCAGTCATTTAGCGACTTTGTATAGGAAAGATGGCAAAAAGCCAACGGAAAAGCTGCTCATAAGCCAAGAAGTCATTGGGCAAGATGGAAGATTAACTGAAGGGCTGAAGATGTTTTCAGATCATTTCGATAGCGATGAGACGCTCGCTATTTGCAGATTATGGGGTGGCTTTGACAAAGGGGACGACGAGGTCATTGATAAGAAAGAATTCAAAGGCTGCTTATGCGACGCATTCACAAACATAATGGATTTTGTTAGGAGAAACAGCAGAAGCGGCTTTATCAAGCAAAAGGATGGGTCAAGGCTTGATACAATTTCATATCCAGAAGACGCCTTGAGAGAGGCTGTTGTCAACGCTCTAGCACATAGGGATTATTCCATTGGCGGCACGCAAATCGATGTAGACATTTTCAAGGATAGACTCGTAATAACATCGCCTGGCAAATGGCTCCTTTCGAAAAAGCCATCCGAATACAATCTCGGCACGATACCATCTGTAAGGAGGAACAAAGTCATTTGCACTTGTTTTGAAATTGTCGGCTTGATGGAAAGAAGCGGCAGCGGGTTTAGGAAAATATACAACGTTTACAAAGGACTGAATTTCAAGGAACCTGAATTGGATGACCAGCATGATTACTTTCTGATCACTTTGTACGATTTACTTGGCGAAAAGGAACGAGCGGTGGTAACCGTTTCAAAGTACGACGATTCGATATTGTCATTCTGTAGTGGGATAGCGCGCTCAAGAGAAGAGATTCAAAACCACATTGGCATCAAAAGCAGAAGCCATTTCACTCTTAGAATCTTGAAACCGATGCTAGAATCCGGCGCCTTAGTAGCCACTGCGAGCCCAAGATCGAAAAAAATAAAGTATATAGCATCAACTAAAAAATAAACGCTCGCTAAAAACGCGAGAAAGCATACGCTTGGTTGTGTAAACAATTCTTAAATGAAATGAGGGGGATGGCTACCAACGGACCCCTAGAATATGGTCTCAAACTATTTAGGCAAAGAGAGTACAAAAATGATAAAAGAATACGACAGAATTAGAACACTGGTTGACAAGACTGTCAATGGAAGGTTTTATCCCAAAGGAACCATAGGAGTAGTGATTGACGTTTGTCCAAACGGAAAAGCGTACTCTGTAGAAATTTGGGACGAAACTAAATATCCAATCGATGCTACAACTTATGAATGGGACGAAATGGAAGTGATACCTTCCGCGAATTAATTGACAAGAGCCGAAATTGAACATATCAAGAAGGCTTGCTCTAATCAAATCAAGCGTGTTATGAAATTAAGATTTTGGACAACGCTAGCTATTTCATAGGCCCCTAATGTGACAGCCACTCACTGGAGGACAGCATATTATTGGTTAAAGAAAGTATTAATTAATGAAGGCTTCAATTTGGAGAAATGGTTTTCTTTCTTTGTCAATTGAAGGTGAATTAAAAAAATATTGATGGCGTTAAAGACGCAATGAAAGACGCAAGTAGCCTTGTGTTTTTCCCTAGTTCAAATGATGACGCAGAGAAAGCTGCTAAATTTATAAATAATAAGGTGGATGAAAGAAAACGTAAAACCATTCAAATTGATAATGTTATTACTGAAAAAACTTCTTTGGATTATGCAGATGAACTGGAAAAATTATATTCGTTAAAGAAGAGGGGAATTTTGACTGAAGAAGAGTATTGCGAAGCTAAAAAGAAAATATTATCTAGGTGAAATAAAACATAAATAAGTTTGTTCTAGAGTTTTGTAGTATATTAATCTTAATGGACAAAGAGCTAACAATGATTGATGTATTCTCTAAAATCCATCTTTGTGTGGCTCCAAAGTCAAAATCAAAAAATTGTCTGCATACAACTACAATTTATGATGCATACTGATTTTTTATAGGTAGGGGATGGGAATGAAAGAAATCAAGCTAAACGATCTTCTTAATATCGATGTTGACAGTGAAGAATTTAAGTCAGGGCGCATTACCCTGAACACGGAATATAACGGCGAAAGGCATATTGATTCGTGGTTGAAAAGAGACAAAAAAGAAGATAAATATGGCCCTGACTTTTCATTTTGGGCTAGGAGCACTGCAAAAAAGAAAACCTATATCAAAAAGGGTAATGAGCTGGTTGTCGTTGCCATTCAATTAGACCGCAGTGATGTATGGCTTTTAGCATCTGTTTGTAAAATCACAAAAATAAACATTGACGCTCCGTGCGAAAGAGAGCCAGTTGAGAAATACCGAAAATGGTTCAATCGAGTCATCTTTAGACTCAGTAAGAGCGCACGAGGCTACAATTTCACATTACGAAAATTTCTCGACAGATGTGAAGTGATTGAGGTTTTGGATAAACCATATGGTGGGAAACGGTTTCCGGGCTATTTCAACATCAACGAAAAGATGTCGGACTTGATGAACTATCTCCAAAACACTAATCTTGGAGAAGACTGGAAAAAAGAATTGAGAGCCGTCAAAGCCGTTTATTGCCTCAATGATCATAAGGAGCACAAGGTTTATATTGGATCTGCATACAACGACAACGGTTGCCTTTTAAAAAGGTGGAATGATTACTTTCACACTTTGCATGGCGGGAACGTCGAGTTGAGAAAGCTCTTTGAAGAGCATGGGAACGACTCAAACTACTTCTTGGATAACTTCTATTTTTCCATTTTAGAAATTTTTCCGAATACGGTAAATGACGAATATGTCCTTGAAAGAGAACATCATTGGATGAGTGTGTTCGATTCAAGAAACCCAAAGGTTGGATATAACAAAAATTAGGTAAAAGAAACTATGTGATGGCCTCTCTTTTTAATGATTTTTGGCTGAAAAATGTTAAAATAATTATGGCTAGATAAGAGGTTAGATTCCTGTTTCCACTCATCCTTCCCAAGCGAATTCGTTCTCCGTTGAAGGGACCATGAAAGTGGCGGGAATCAGAGGCAAATTCCTTCCAAGTACGTTTTCCGCTCCTTTGATTAGAGATGGGCAATTTGTATGACGATCGTTTTTCGAAGATTCTGAGTCTTATCGATATTTTGCGCAGATAGAGGCGGTAATGAATATACAATTTTTGCCTCATTCAGGAAGGATGCTTTTATTGAAGCAAGAAATCTTGAAGCCTAATTACTTGAATTTTGTTGCTTTCTAATGGAATGGTTTTCGAATCGTCCATGGTGATGATGGATAGCTTATATTTTCCAGGAGCTGTCTCGTCTAATTTTTTTAGTTGCCCGACTTCCCTTTCCAAAGTATCGATTTCATCCATCGAATAGCAAGCTTGAATCGCCATGTTTTCTTCTTCGATAAAAAAATCGATGTCGATTTTGGTTTTGCTACTTTTCAAATAATAAAGTTTTTCGTGGTATTTTTCGCTTAAGACGATTGCCACCAAGTTCTCGAATAAAGAGGTGTCGTTTTTATCTAGGAATAAATTTAAAATTCCGTTATCGGAGAAATAGTATTTCGAATTACTCTCCTTATCGACAAAGGAAGCATAATAGTTTTTTATCTCGAAGAGCAAGAAGCCTTGGATGGCGTAAGAGCAATAATTAATAATCGTGTCTTTCGAAAGGGAGAAACCGATTGTTTTTAAAGAATTGTATAATTTCGTATAAGAAGCATCGTTTGAGACGGTGGATGCAATTTTTTTGATTAAGATTCTCATCCCGTTTTCGCTTCGGATAGAATTGCGAGTGACAATATCTCCCAAAAGTATCTTCTCGTAGATGTTCGATACGTATTCGCGCTTATCTATGGAATTAAGGGATTCTGGGAATC
>DHKP01000006.1 GCA_002404865.1 Caryophanales bacterium UBA4691
TACGGATCCGAGAGGGGGTGCCCTTGCCGCCGCTCTTGATTCTTTCGAAAGCGGCTTTCGCGGTCCTGTAATCGCACCCGCATCGCTTTGCGATCTCGGCGAAGTTGGGCTTAAGCTCCGCAATTTCTTCTTTTGATATCATGTAATCAATCCTTTCTAGGACGTCTTTCCGATACATATGCTATTCTCCTTTTTGAGGAGATTATACGTGACCGGCGGAAACCTACAAATTCGACCGCCCAATATCTACAAATTGATTATGACCAATACAGACGGCTTCCTTTTCCACGGTGTCTCTCCTAAGCGGGATGTAGATGGCGTCGGCGAAAAGAGCGAAATACCTCTCTTTGGTCGGCCTCGAGGCGAACCTCTCGACGTCTTCCTTCACGGCGTCGGTGATCGCCGAGATCGTGGACGAGGAGTATCTGTGGTCGTACAGCGATTCCACGATCTCCTGGATCTGCGAGTCGGTCATCCCGGCGGAATAGAGCTTCAGGATGGTTTGGCCTATGTTCTTCGTGGATCTCCTCCCTCTTTCGAAAAGGCAGGTCTCGAATTCCGACTTCCTGTCCCTGGGGACCTCCACTTTTATGACGCCATAGGATGTGTTGAGCATCCTCTCGTAATAGCCGTTCCTGGAATTGCCCAGCTCCTTCGAGGCGCCTTGGGTGCCCCTCTCGTATCCGAGGAAAGCGGTCAGCTCGTGCCCGATTATTTCGTTCACGCCCCTCTCGATTTCCTCCCTCAGGGCCTCTTTGAGCACCTCGTCCAGGTTTACTTTCTTGCCGGCCGCGCTAGCATTTGCTAACGCGTTGAGCATCGTTTGTGATAAATTATCCATGCAGGACTCCTTTCATGCTTGGTAGTTAAATTGTGAGTTCCTGCTTTTTTGTTGTCAATTCCGCGCCGCGGGACCCCTAGGGGTCCAATGGTGGTGACCATCCCTTCATTTCATTCAGGAATGTTTACACAATTGAACGTGTACTCTCCTTGTTTCATTAACGAAAGCATAAATTCAACTTTTATAAAATATTTCGGTGGCATCTAATAAATACCCATATCATTTCTTTTGACAACATGAGCAAAAAGCGTTTCCTTTACGATATTCATGACTATCGAAGAAAAATTAAAGGACGCTTTCGCTAACGGGGATCAGAATAAAATCGAACTTGCGTTTTCTACATTCTATAAAGCTAACTATGACCTCGTGAAAAAGATAATCGCGGAAACGGTTGGCTATCATATTTGGCTAGAAGATGTTATTGCCGATACATTTGTCGCAATATTGGAGAATAAAGACCGCTTAGGAGAAATCAAAGACCTCAAAAAGTATTTGTTCCAAGTTGCTAGAAATATCGCCAAAAAGACATATAAAAACGAACTTAACAAATCGCACGATGATATCGATAACGTCATTACGATTAGTAACGACGACTCCTTAGCCAATATCGATGAAAAGAATATCGTTCAAAGGATTGAATCAAGTTTGAAATACCCTAGCGATAAAATCTTTATCCTTAGAGAAGGCTTTGAATACACGTTTTTAGAAATCGCCTCAATCTTAAATTTAGGAGAAGATTTGGTTTATTACCGTTATAAGAAAGCATTAGAAAAACTACGTAAAGAATTTAAAAAAGGTCCGTAGACGGACTTTAAGACTAATGCTGATTCACGCCGCTAACAATCGCACGAACTGAACTAATGACCTGCACACAGTATCGGAACGAAGTGTAAGCTGGGGAGGAAAAACAAATCGAGCCATCCCCTTCTTGTAAAGAGAAGCGATACATATCATTCGAATCTTTATAGATGACAAAATGAGGGAGACCAGTTCTAACGACTTTCCCTTCCGTCTCATCGTAGGCTTTCGCATTAGGAACAATCCTTTTTGCTCTTTTAATCGCATGAATTGCTTTTTCTTCGCTATCAAAGAATGGCGAAATACCAAGGACTTCCCCTTTGAAGTTCTCTAGGAGGAAGCGGTAGCCGTCAACTGAAGATCCAATAACAAATTTACCCATAATTCTCTATGACCAACTAAAGAATACCGCAAATAAAAGAAAATTCATAATTTAGTTTTGCTAAATTTATGATTCGTTATTTATTTTTACTCTTTGTTTTCAATGCTAAAAACATAATTTATTTCGCTTAGTTCACGTTTTTAAATACATTATTTTTAGGTATTTAGGTAACTTATTAAATAATAAAATATGGATATATTCTTAGTAGAAATTATGACTGATTGGAAATCCATCAGCTTAATTGAGAATAAAGGCAATCGAAAGAGCGCTTATTCGTTAAGTTACTAATTCAATTGCAGTCAGAGAAAAGAACTATTGAATTTCGCAATTTTATCAAAACACTAGTTTCATTAAGCTTTTAGATATTGATTAAAATAACATTGGCTGTTTGATTTGATCAATATTCCCTAATCTATCCAAAAGGAGCTGATGATTATGACGAGCAATCCAATCGTATCTTTGCTAATTCATATTTAGGCTTCATAGTAAAAAAGAATAACAAGACGAAACCCAGTAGACGAATGTTCCTCAAAATCTTGCAACTCTCCAAAAAACGACGGCAAGGGCAGCGTTCGCACTAATCAGTTTACGAATCGCCACTTTTCCCTTCCGTCGTGATTTTTAGTGAGTTTTATTTGTACCGGTTGTCTTCGCTTCTCGCGACAATTGTAATTCGATATCACGCTTTCCGTGCATAACGCGGATAATGGTCATTGTTTTGTTGTCGTTATCGGTTATATAAAACACGAGGTAATTATCAACGCCCATTACACGCAAGTTCTATTCTTTCCACGGTTCTTTGTCATATACACGATATCTCTCAGGCATTTCTTCAAGGCTCATTACAGCCTGTTCTATTTTGCCTATTTGTCCAACGCGGTTTCGACAGCCAATAGATTACGAATCAAATAGTCGGCAATGGATCTCAAATCTTCTTCAGCTTTTTTAGTTGTAAATATTTGATATTTCATATCGCTATAATTTTTTACGAATATCAGAAAAAACTTCAGTCGCTGGCTTTACTCGACCATTTGTAGCATCGTCAAAGCCTTTCTTTATTTCTAAATCGAATTCCCCTTGCGTCATATTGCCTATATCAAGTGGACGTGGAGGCAATTTTACATCAAACGGCAATCCGCCCTGAAGAATAATCTGCTTGTAAAACATATTAATCGCGTTTGATGCAGGTATTCCAAGCTCTGAAAGTATCGCCTCGGCTTCGTTTTTCACGTTTGGTTCAATTCTTGCATATAAATTTGCTGATTTAGCCATCATTACACCTCCAATAGTTATTTCGCTTTTCTTTATAGTTAAATTGTTCGCGTTTGTAAGGACAAGAGCAATGCATGTTCTTAATAGAGTTTCACGCTTTTTGTCAAAACACAAGCTTCATAGAGTTTTAGGGTATTGATTGCAATAACGGCAGCTGCCGGAAAACAATAACGAGCGAACTTCACCGCCTTCCTAAGAAAGTCATGGCAGATGTTGAGCGCCAAGAAACAGGATAGTCCATCCTTTACACCCATTATTTGGTTATTAAATTCATAGAAAAGGCACCTTTAGGCTTGATTTCCTTGAATCTTGACGGCTCATTGAAATTATCCAAAAAAGCAGTTTTTCATAAGGAGATCTTAGTTTTTGGGAGCTTTACGTAACAAAGGCTAAAACCATTACCAAAATTGATAAACTTAACGAGAAAGAACTACATTTTCTTCTTTTTGCAAAATGATAAAATTTTGCATATGTCAGAATTAACAAAGAAAGCTTTAGCGGCTTCATTAAAAGAATTATTAGAGAAGAAATCGATCCGCAAAATCACGATAGGAGAAATATGCGACCACTGCGGGGTCCGTCGACAGACTTTCTATTATCATTTTTCTGATTTGCCTGAACTGATTGAATGGATTTGCTACTCCGAAGCGGACGCGGTTATTCAAAAGAACCGCAATTACGCTAGTTGGGAAGAAGGGTTCTATGATGTTTTTCTTTTAGCGAAAAAAGAAAAGTCTTTCATCATGAATATTTATCATGGAGTATCAAAAGATACTTTAGAAAGATACTTATGCAATTTAACCAAGCCTCTCCTAGAACATGTTATCAATGAAGTCGCCAATTCTCTTTCTATCGATGATGTCACCGCAAGCGATAAAGATTTTGTCGCGCGTTTTTATACCGTTGCCTTTGTCGATGTAATGATGAGCTGGGTTGACCGTGATATGCAAGAAGACCCAAAAACGATCATTGAGCATTTATCTCCTTTAGTAAAAGGGACCATCCCTAACGCCTTAATCGCTTATTCCGGACGAAATTGACATTCATGTCTTTTTGTTAAAAATTTTGTCTTTTTAAAGAAGAAATCATTTTTTTGGACATGAATCACTCTTTGCAATTTTTCTTTGCTTGTTTTTTCTTTTACCTTAGATATCGCCTTAACGGCAAAAGGAGATAAAGCAATGTATTACTCAGCAGGAAATTACGAAGCCTTCGCTCACCCAAAGAAACCTGAGGGAGCGGATAAAAAGAGCGCATATATTATCGGAAGTGGCTTAGCCGGGCTTACTTCCGCCTTCTATTTGGTGAGAGACGCTCAAATCAAAGGCGAAAGAATCAAGATTCTAGAAAGAGACCCCGTCGCAGGCGGGGCATGCGATGGAATCCATGATCCAAAGAATGGATTCATCATGCGCGGCGGAAGAGAGATGGATAACCATTTCGAAGTCATGTGGGATGTCTATAAAGATGTTCCATCTAGTTCCGATCCTAACGTTTCCGTTCTCGATGAATATCGCTGGTTAAATAAAGAAGATCCTAACTATTCCCTTTGTAGAGCGACTGCTCATTGCGGGAAGAAACTTCCTACAGGGCACGACTTCACTCTTGATAAAGAAGCGCAAAATGAACTTTTAAAGCTCTTCTTAACCCCAGAAAAGGACTTAGAGGACAAAAAGATCAGCGATTGCTTCGATGATCACTTCTATCGTTCCAATTTTTGGCTATATTGGCAAACAATGTTCGCGTTCCAAGAATGGAGCAGTGCCTTAGAGATGAAACGTTATTTGCAGCGCTACGTTCACCATATTGATGGTTTACCAGATTTCACTGCCCTCCGTTTCACTCGCTATAACCAATATGAGTCGATGATTTTGCCTTTATTAAAATATCTCACCGATCATGGCGTTACTTTCATTCCTCACTGCGAAGTGAAAAACGTCATCTTCGATGCGAAGAATAACGACCACAAAGTCGCAACTGCGATTGAAGTGGAATTAGAAGGAAAGCCTCACACCTATAAACTAAGCGAGGACGATTTGGTGTTCATCACAAACGGTTCTTGCGTCGATAGCACTAAATACGGGAATCAAACTACCGCTCCGGATTATCAAAGCCTAAAGAATAAGGAAGGTGATTCTTGGAATTTATGGAGAAAGATGGCTTCGCAAGTCAATGATGGCTCATTTGGTAACGTAGATAAATTCTCGGACAACATCGAAGAAACCAACTGGATGAGCGCCACAATCGATGTCGATGACACACTCTTGCCTTATATCACTAACATTACGCAACGTGATCCTCATACTGGCAAAGTATGTACGGGAGGCATCGTCACAGTAAAAGATTCATGGGATTATTGGAGATGCTCTTGGACAATTAATCGCCAAGGGCAATTCGAGGATCAGCCAAAGAATAGAACGCTTGTTTGGTTCTATAGCCTCTACACAAATCGTCCAGGCAACTACATCAAAAAACCAATGAGAGATTGCTCTGGTATTGAGGTTGCAGAAGAATGGATGTACCACATTGGGGTCCCTACCGATAAGATCGAAGAATACGCAAGCAAACACGCGAATACCACAACCGCGTATATGCCTTATATTGACGCGTTCTTCCAGCCAAGGAAAGAGACCGATCGTCCCCTCGTTGTTCCTCATGGAGCAATTAACTTCGCCTTCATTGGACAATTCGCGGAAATTCCTCACGATACAATCTTCACAACCGAGTATTCGATGAGGAGTGGAATGGAAGCAGTCTACACATTGATGAATGTTGACCGTGGAGTTCCTGAAGTATGGGGGTCCCGTTATGATATCCGCGAATTATTAAAAGCGGCATATTACGCGGTTGACCGTAAGCAATTAAAGGACATGAATCTAACTGTCGCCGAACGTTTCTTGCTTAAGAAAGTGCTGAAGAAAATCAAAGACACAGACATCGAGCTCTTGCTAAAAGAATCGAGGCTAATCTAAATACGTTTTAATCCACTTTCTACAAGGATATTGAAAAAGCGTTGCCTATTTGCGGAGTTTTACGCAAGTAGAGTAACGCTTTTTGTTTTAGAAATGAAAAGTTTTTCTTATTTAATGATTTCTGCGCAGCGATTTTCGATTTCAGTTAATCGTTGATCGCATTTTTCATTAATTTGACGATCAATTTCCGTCTTCTTCTTTAGATTTTCTTCATAGGTTGCTAACGCATTAGTCGCTTCTTCGCCTTTTAATCCTTTTAGGCATTTTCTATTTTTGATTAAGAAGACTATTGAAACAATACTTCCAATCAATCCAATGGAAAGGCAAGAATTAGCAATCATAATAAACTCAGCGAAACCAGGAACCCAAAGCAGAACGAGGCTTAAAAGTATGAAGGCCAAGAAAACAAATAAAAGCGTAAGAGGAAGGTAGAATTTTTTCGGCGTGGCGATAACTGGCTTTTCAACATCGCAATATTCTAAACCAAATTTTTCAGCCGCTTCTCTTCTAATATATGGAGCAGTTGAGTTTCTCAAAGTAGAAAGCTTTACATATTCGCTCTCAAGTTCCCTAGCTTCATCATACCAAGGAGCTCCTTTTTCCCTTGAGAAAGTGATTTTATTAAAGGTTTCGAAGTGGCGTGTCCCATCGCTATCTTGGCCAGTAAATTCTTGGCAACGCTGATTGTTGATTACTTCCCAGCCAAACATCTCAAACAATCTGATTTTTTCATTAATTTCCTTGTCGCTTGGATAGCATTGAATCGTAGTTGTCTCTTTTGGCATTGGTTACTCCTTTTATTTTTTAAATATGTAAAAAATTTTACCCCCCCCCGCGTTTTTCAAGAGTTTATTGCTTAAAAGAGAAAAATTCTCAATAAAAAGGGAAAATAGAAACCGCTCATTGCAAATGCTCTTTTGCAAAAAATTATTTTCCTAGTGTTCCGACTGGAACAACTAAAACACCATCTTGTCTTTTATACGCGATATCACCATTCGCCGTCAAGACCATTAAAAAGGATGGCTTTTTCATTTTGCCTAAATCAATGTTTTGGCTCAGCTTTAATAAGCTATCGACTCCCTCTTGGATTAAATTATCACCACCGATTTTAATCTCAATTAAGCCATAGCTTCCGTTTCTTAAGTGAATCACCGCATCACATTTCATTTTCACTCACTTTGAGTTCTGAAGAGGTCTCATAAATAACATCGCTCACTTGCTTCACGCCAAGTGCTTTAAAGTCGAAGAGACATCCATTGTAACATCGCCTCCCCCAATCACTAAGGCACTACTAGGGAGTTTGATATGCCCCTCTTTCTCTTTCACCCTTTTTAAAAACGATATCGCAAGCTCAACGTGAGGGTTATTTTTGAATAAATCAAGAATCTTTCCTTTTTGGAAACCGATCGCAACAATTATGCGTCATATTTCTTTTTTGAGTTTCTCGTAATCATCGATTTTTTGTTCAGTCAAAGCCTTCACGCCTAAAGAAAGGATTCGCTTAATCTCTTTATCTAGAACGGCGTTTGGTAAACGGTAAGAAGGGATGCCATATCTAAGATATCCTCCTAATTCTTTCTCTTTTTCATAAATTGTGACATTAATCCCGTTTTTCGCTAGAGTATACGCGGCCGTAAGACCAGAAGGACCAGCCTCAATAATTGCGATTTCTATTTTGTTTTTGTAGCAGCTTCAAGCGGTGTATCCTCATAAAGTCCATCAAAAACCGTTGGATTTTGTTAATCTGGATTGAGGTATCGATTCCTCTTCTTAAGCACCCATATTCGCAATATTTTTCCGTAGGGCAAAACTTAGAGCAAGG
Source organism: Caryophanales bacterium UBA4691 (assembly GCA_002404865.1). Classification (GTDB taxonomy): domain Bacteria; phylum Bacillota_I; class Bacilli_A; order RFN20; family CAG-826; genus UBA4951. The sequence continues at coordinate 8,088 of DHKP01000006.1, forward strand.
CGCGCCAAGACATAGTAAGCAGCGGCTAGCCTCTTCAAAAAGTAGCTTTAACGAAAATGGGGTATCCATCTCTTCTAAATATTTTTGCATCAATAGTCCCTCCAAAACTAGGCAAAATGATGATTGGGAATAGCTTCATTCTAACAAAGCACTTAAAGCATTCCAACGAAGTTTCGCTAGCTGATTATTTGCTTTTTCTCGTTTTCTATGAATTAAAAAATCCTCGCAAAAACTACCTTAAAATTTAAAGAATAGCAAAATTATGGACTTTTTAATGATGAAAAAGATGAAGAGGAAGCGTTAACGATAAAAAACAATTTTTCCAAAGCCGCTAAATTATTTTTTGTCATGGCTCATAGAGAAATAACGAATAAGCGTTATTTGATTCTAATCGCTGGGCGAACCGCACCCCAATAATCGACTCGATAATCATCCCCGAATTCGCCATTCGATTTTACCCGCCAATACCAACGGTCATTTGACCAAACTAAGGATTCTCTCGTGACCCAAGACATATATTGATAGTCGCTAGATGCTTCGGTTGATTGATAGGCTAACGCGTGATCGCTACTTTCGGCGCGCAACGAATTGCCGCCATTCTTCAAATCCTCGCATTCTTCTTTGCTTAGAAGGAATAATTTGTCGCTTTTATAATGAGAAAGAAGACTGGCGTATTCCTTTTTCCCAAGGGTCAAATCGGTATCGAAAAGGGAGTAACTATAACGGTCCCTAACGGGAATATCAGAAGAATGGTTCCCGTTCATCCAGTTGCGGATATTGGAATAGGCGTAATCATTTAAGCTATGGTTATCGGCATACGGCCTGATGTTCCACATCGCCCACCACACATCAAGCACTTTCTTCGTTACGGCAAGAGTTTGTCCTTTTCTAGTGGTAAACACCTTCCATTCAATCGGTTCGACTTTGAAATAAAAGGTCGGAGTATTAGAAACATCGCGAACGCGACTCCCATTACGAAAACGATAAGAGGCGCTTCCCCCTGGGTGATTCCCAAACCACTCAAAGCGTTTGTACCTTATTCCGTCATATTCAATATAAGTATTGCCAACGTATTTAGCCCCATACCCCTGCGTTTCAAGCACGTGCTTTTTTATCCCCTTTCCAGATTCATAGACGTCATCCAAACGCCGGATAAGCGTTTTATCTGTCACCGCGGTCTGAGGGTAATAGCCGAATCGGCTATAATCGAACTTGTCCTTTTTCTTCCATTTTGCCCGCAATGTCGCGTGAGACGGTATTTTCCATGTCCCGCCTAAATCAATTGGCCTACCATTATATAGCCAACAACAAAATAGGCGTTCCGAAGAATAATCGTAAGGAACGGGCAAAAGATATTGGTAGCCAAAGAGGAATTTCCTAGGTTCAAATTTATTCCCCGCGACCTCATCTAACAAAGATACGTAGCTATATTTGGCTCGATAATCGGCATATAGATTGATAGGGCCTTCCACTTTCATCGAATCGAAATCCCATTTGTTTAGGAATTTTTGGTCAAGATACCAGCCAGAAACCGAAAACGTATCCAAAATAGGCGGAGTGATCTTATTATTCAAAGGGATGGTTTCTTTTTTTACAAGGGCATCTCCGCAATAGAATTTGACATCGCATGTTGCCTTCACTTTCTTATAGCCAATATCGCCAACGTCAAGTTCTCTCCCATCGGAAAGAGTCACAAACAAGTGCCCGTTTTTATCAAAACGCGTATAAACGACTTTCAAAGGCTTGTCTTCTTTCTTCGAGGAAGGAAGTTTCGGGGAACCCGCTTCAAGCCATTCGTAATAAGAGGAAGTCCCACCGGACTTGCGATATTCGAAATAAGAATTCGAAATCATTTCTTTTGGGGATATCTCAAGAGAAGAAACCGTCAGCATCGTCACGGCAATAGAAGCAATCCCAAAGCCAACAATCAATAGTTTTCGATTTTTCATAAAGACTCCTTTTCATATACGTTTTGATACCATTGTAATGGGTATTTCAACGCGTTAGCAACCATGCTATAAAGTGATCGTCGTCTTTATTTTCTAATTCGAAAAAATAATGAAAATGGCTATTATCGTTAAATATTTATCACTATCGCTCCACGATTTTACTCGTCAAAATCGAAGGATGAATTACGAAATTATTTTCTTTAATTTTTTCTTTTTTAGAAATAACATCTAATTTATTTTCCTTTTAAAAAATTAGTTTTTATGAAAACGTTTTTAAACAATTTGCTAGTCAACGGGGAAAACGCATAAAGAAAATCCCTTCAAGCATAAGCCCAAAGGGATATTTCTAATGGATGGTTTAACTATTCTAGGGTTAGCTTCCAAAGCTTAGTAGAAGTTCCGCCCCAGCTACAAGTGACCGCATAAAGGTCTTTGCCGTTATTGAAGATAGATTGGACGTTATAGCTACTTAAGCCACTAGGCACTGCGATTTGAGCCGTGCCAATCTTAGTGCCATTCCAAGTATATACGGCGATTGGCGCTACAGTTTGGTTATCGATTTTTTTGTAGCTCACATAGATGTAATTATCATCCACGAATACGCTAGAGGCATTATAGCCACTTAAGGAGCAATTAACGGTAGTTAACGGCTCTCCGCTATTATTAGCCACAACAAGATTATTGCCGTTCAAGACCGCATATTTACCATTAGTCGCATTATATTGGATTGCGGAGGCTCCCGATATTATGAGGTTATCAACTTTTGTGAAGGCACTAGTCTCACTATCGAAGCCATTCGTTTTATCCTCTAAATCGATATTCCAAATCTCATAAGGGGCAGAATTTGCTAGCGACTTGGAAGTAATGAAATATAGTTTTGTCCCCTTGACGAATAGTTTTGCACCATCTTCACTAAAATCGGCGTGATCAATCGTTTTGGTGCTGATAACTTTGTAAGTTTCTGGATCAATCTTAGAAACGACGGTTTCCGTTTTGGTATTGCCGCTTTTAGCGAGAGCAGAAGCTAGATAGATATAGCCATTATAGTAAGTGCCACCCATCGCGTATTGTTGCACTTTGCTATCGACATCAACTTTCGTAAAGGCGAGTTTTTTCGCCGCTTCTTCCCCGTTTACTGAAACATAATCCCCTAATGAACCATTAGCGGAAACGACAGTGAAGCCAGTCACATCACTCGTTTTGGTGATTTTTCCTTCCGTATAAGACACCGTGAAAGAAGTCAAACCGCTAGTGGCATTAGGACTTGAAACGGTGAAATTCTTCACTTTCGCTTTGCTACCATCTTCATAATGAGCGGTTACGGTAAGGTGCTTAGCGATTTCTTCACCTACGATATAACGGCTTGTGTCAGAGCTAACTTCGATGCTTGCGAGTTTAGAAACGTTGAAAACGCTAGGATCGACGCTCGTCTTCCAAATGTTGATGCCTCCATCGCCTTGCCAAGTGCAGACGCCAGCATAGAAATCGCCCTTATAGCAAACCATGGATTGGATATTGAAGCCTTGGTCAACTTCTTTTCCGCCACTAGTGATTTTGCCTAGATTAATCCCTGGGATCGGGGTCAATCCGACATAGTCGCCACTTAACGTATAGGTCTCAATCGGCAATGAAGGCTGATTGTTTGTTCCATAAGAGATATAGACGTATTTATCGTCTCCCGTGATAGAGCGTATAGCCATGCCGGTTACGCCTTTAAGGGTTTTTGTATTTCCTACTTGATTCCCGTCTTCATCGAAATAATAGAGTTTCTTATTATCGTCGACAACCGCGTATTGCTCGGTGATTTCGCTATAGTAGCATGATCTTACTCTAGCATCCGTCTTCCCTTCGAATGGAAGTTTTTCTTCTACGGGTGTCCCTTTGTTGAATTCCGTCAAAGAGATAGATAAAGCGCGGCACTTATCGGAATCAGGATAAACGAAGGTATAAAGTTTTCCATCTTTTACCATGAGCTGGGAATTATCATCGGAATCAGTGAATCCTTCAGGCAACATCGTGCTGAATTCGTTGGTTTGCTCTTTCACTTCCCAGGTCGAAGGATCGATTTTGTATAACGTCGTAGCAGCATTGCCATTTGTGTTCTTCGCGGCGTAAATATAAGTTCCATCCGTCGCTAAGCCCATTTGATATCCGCCTTTGTGGATATTTCCTTTCGTGCCAACGACAGGCTTTGCTTCCGTTTTCACTTCGTAATCATCGCCACATGCGCCAATATATTCGCCAAAGCTATAATTCGAATCAATGTTCTCTTTGACCGATTTTAGCTTGGCCGCCATGATGCTATTGCCGTCTCCCTTAAGTGCTTTTCCGTCGATCTTTTGAGTGAATCGAAGAATCGAGAAATAGAATGTGCCGTCTAGATAAACGATACCTTGGGTATTCATATTTTTTGGCACAGGAAGCTCTTCTTCCCCACCCATATCAGAAACGGAATTCGGGATTTGGAACTGCCCAACGCGATTCCCATCATAGTCATAAACGGCAATTGTCGGTTTGTTGTTGCCATTTTTAGAATAATTCACAAGGATGTATTTGGATGTTCCGCTCATACGCACAGCATTACCGTAATCCCCGGTAATCTTTGGCGTAAAAGAGGAAATCTTTTTCATGTCCTTAGTAAATAGCGTGACTGAATTACCAATTAAAACCGCGAAGCGCTCCATATTAGCGTTGTAATAAACGTCACGGATTGTTTGTCCCTTTAGGCCTTCAAAGGAAAGGATCTCTTCCCCTTCTTTGCATTCATTGAATTTTACGCCTTCTTTAAAATCTTTCGTTTCTAGATAAGACTGCTTACCATCCGCATGGAAAAGGATAAGCTTATCGTCATAATAAGTAATTCCAGCGCAGCTTTCTAAATAATTCGGATTGGTCCAGTCGCTTGTGGCGATGAGTTTACCATCCGCGCTATATTTAGCGACTTTCATCTTACGATTAGAGCCAGAGTAATTAGTATAGGTACCATAGATATAAGTGCCATCTGTCGTTAAGCCATGGCAATAATTTGCAGGATTATTGCCCCAATTGACGACCTGCGACAAATCTGCGTCAAAGGTGCCGTTTTCCATAGCGACCTTGCCCATATAGTCATCCAAAGAGGCATAGAATTCGCCTTGATACATCGTAAACATATCGAAGCGATTGATCGCAAGATCATCTTTGTTGTCTTTTAACGTCAAAGTGATTTTGTTCTTCCCGGCTTTTAAGACCAAATCGGGGAGAGTGATATCGTTAAGGTTATATTGCCCTTCACTAGAAGGAATCATCTCGGCTTGATTAAGCGGGATATCGATATCATTGACTTTTAAGGATAATGATTTGCCTAATGACACCATCTCGCTTCCGATATTGGCAAGGCGAATGGTGAAGTTGGTCTTCGCAACATAAGGAACATTGACTTCATAGGAGAAAGAAGTAGCCCCTTTGACGACAATAGACTCAGTTTCTTCTTTTGAACCATTGATAAAGGAAGAGACGGTTTCGGAAGTGCCTCCGGTTTTAATGGAATCCGCCAAGAAACCATTGTTCACTTTAACTGGAACTTTTGTTTCGACCGAAGTGGCACCGCTCGTCTTGATCGTCAAAATGCAGTTTTTCATGAACGAAGCGGTTTTCACATTGCCAGAAACCGAATATGCACTAGAATCAAGGATAAGCCGGTTTCCATTGCTATAGTTCGCGCGTACCGTTACTTGTGCACTAGTTAGAGGGTCCCCTTCTTGCAAGGATACCGTTCCTTCAGACTCAATCGTGATGATGTTGCCATCAGTATATTCACTATGCGCAACAACGGTAATCGGAACGTCGAGGGTGATTTTCTCGTCCCCTTCTTGATAAGATACCTTCGCACTTTCCGTGCCAGCGGCAAGTAATCCGTTGGTTTCAACCGCGATGGAGCTCGTATCGATACTCTTTTCGCTATCGTCATTATAAACGGCTTTCACCTTCATGCCTTCCTTAGAGAAAGACATCTCATCGCTATAATAAACGCGGTATGGATTCTCGATTAAAACGAGATGATCCAATTTGACAGCAGTAAGAGAGATAGCGACATCCGCAGTCTTCGTGACCGTCTTTGGCTCAGTAATAGTATCTTCGCTACTAGAAGAGGCATTATCTTTCTTTTCTTCTTCGTAAGTATAGGTGTAGCTTACCTTGACGGTGCCGCCATTAGAGGCAAAATCGCTAGGCACCTCAATCGAATAGTCCCTCGCTTGAAGAATGGAATCGGATTCTTTGCCCTTTTCCGTAAAATGGGCGACGACTTGGAAATCATCCGCGGTGGGTTTAGCCCTACCATTCGCGTAATACTCCACGCCGCTTTTTAAAGAAGCATCGATGCCAAGTAATTCTAGAGGAAGGCTGTTGAGATATTTTTGGTGTTCCTTCTCTTCTTGGACTTGGTTGTAATAATTCATGTAGCTACTATAGGAAGTGCCCATAATGCTAGCGACAGTAGAAACAATAGCGACCCCTGCCGTAGCACCGATGATGATATTGATTAATTTGCGAGAGACTTTCATTTATTTGCCCTCCTTTAAATTTTGTTTTTCTTTATCGCTAGGAATGATGAAGCCTACGATAACCATCGCGCCCCACATCGCTAGAAGCGTAGCGATCGTGATATCGAGGGTCACGATAAGCGGTTTCCACCAGCACCAGGAATCAATCGAGGTTGAGCTGATGAAAGAATCGTCTTTTTCTGGATTTGCCAAATACTGCTTTTCGTAATAATCGGCGCGTAACCACATATATAAGACGTGATGAGCGATTTCGCGAATCATATGTTGAACGCGAGCGGAGGAAGAAGAGTCATATTTAACCCCTTCAATGGTCCCTGGCTTAACGCCCATTCCGAAGTCTCCGCCACAGCGAAGAAGCGTATCGCAATAAGGATTGGTGCCGATATAGTCAGTCGTGACTGCGCCTTTGAAATCCCATTCGTTTCTTAAAACGCCGCGGAGTAAGGCTTGCGTAGTTTCAGAGTGCTCTGCCCCTACGCCTTGATAAGTGGTCATAACGCCTAAGCAACCGCCATCAAGAACGACTTTGCGGAACGATTTAAGGAAGTTCTCCCTTAATCCTTGCTCGGTCATGAAGATTTGGTCGCCGTCATACCCGTAAAGAGCAAAGTGCTTCATCATGTTGTAGCGGCCTCTAGTGCCTAAGCCTCGCACGGCTTCCGCCATAAGGGTGCCAGCAAGCATCATGTCTTCGGATGGGGACTCATGGTTTCTGCCAAAGAAAGAAGTTCTATGGCAATCCATCGCAAAGCCCCAGTCGCCCATAACGCCGACGCCTTTCATATCATCGCCAAAGGATTTGCCGAATTCATAAAGGAGTTTTTTGTTCCATGTTGCAGCGATTGTGGTCATCGTAGGATAACCAGTTCCGCGAGGCGTCCCTCCAGCGAAGCTCTTGATTTGGGAAGGGCCATCTAGATCCGTCAAAGCGGGTTTCCCTACCGAATTCAAGGCCTTGCTACCATAATAGCCACCAATCATGTTAACGACTTCGCTCATATCGAGCTGGTCGAGCAAACTAGACCATTCTGGCGCATCATAATCCGCACCTAGTTTTTCGCCAAGTTCGTTAATGATGCCATTGTCTGCAACCTTTAAGCCATTTGAGGCATTCCAGGTCGGTTTTTCCGTTGGAATAGGATTCCCGAAAGCATCATTACCCGTCGCATTGTCCCAATCTTTAATTCTTTGGGCGCTAGCGCGACTAGAGAAGGCCGCTATAGCAGTAGGAGAGCCATCTCTACCAGCTGCATAGGACGTTTTTAAATCGTCTAAGCTCGTAAATTCTTTGCGGGTTAGCCATTTGATGCCTGGATCGAAAGAGCCATCTTTCTCGGTCGCATCAATCGGGGTCAAATCAATTGCGTCAGATCCAGTGAAAAGGTTTTTGACGGTTTTGCCTGTAATTGGATCGGCCTCGATTTTAATATCTTCGTCGATTTTAAAGGTGAAATCCCCTGCAATCGCCGCGTTTTGATAGCTAACTTCTTTGACAGTATGGGAACTTGTGCGGAGCGAAAGGGTGTAATCGCCATGTTCTAGCTCATACCCTTTAAAGCCGTTATCGTTTCTATCGTAGCAATCATAAGAGGCGAAATCATAAGGATCAACGGTGATGGTGATGGTTTCGCTCGCCCCAGGATCGAGGATATTGGTTTTCCCAAACCCCGCAAGATTGACATAAGGCTTCTCAATCGCGCTTTCTTCCGTATGTCCGTAATAAGGAGCAATCGCGTAGATTTCCACGACATCTTGTCCAGGAACGGTGCCGTTATTGGTGACGGTGACGGGGAAAGTGATTTTTGTCTTGTCGGTGATAGAAGCGGCGCTTGTATAAGGGGTTCCTTCTTCTTGATCATCGCTTTTAATGGTGATATCGCCGATAGCCCAAGAATATTCGTTGTAGCTAAGCCCATATCCGAATGGAGCAGCCACAACTCCTTCATATCCTTGCCCGTATTCATTAGAGACGCTGTCCCAATAATGCTCTTGGTCAGCGGTTTCATACCACTTATAGCCTAAATAGACGTTTTCGATTGCGTCGCTATAATAGCCGCCGCCGTTATTGTATCGCTTGCCACCTAAATAAATATTGGCAGGATTGGTGAACATATCATAAGGGAAAATATCAACCGTTCTTCCCGAAGGAGACACTTCGCCATAGATAAGTTTAGGGAGCGCACTAGCGGCTCTCGTCCCGGTGAATCCGACATAGAAAGCTGCATCTAACCCTGGAATGGTTTTCATGAAGCCCATTTCAAAGGGGTTCGCCGAATTAATGAAAACAACAACGTTTTTGTAGTTCTCGCCGCAATATTTTAGAAGCGCCTCTTCTTCTGTAGAAATCTCTAAGTAGTGACGAGTGGAATCATTTACGCTGCCACCGCCCTCTTTCACTTGCGTATTAGGGTTACAGTTCATCCCTTCACCAGCCATTCTCCCGATGACGACAAATGCGGTGTCGGAGAAATCCTTGCAGTAATTCAAGAGTTCGTTTGTGTAATTGCCATCGCTCTCGGAGCCAGAATAATTGACGATATCCGGTTCCCGAAGCGGAGTCATTTCGTTGATGTGGGTGTTACGAGTATCAACGAGTTCCCACATTGGCTTATGGAAGGCGCGATACATATCATATAGGCGTGTATTGGTTTCAATGCCATATTGTTGGAGCGCTTTGGTGAGGTCGATGTTTTTTGTCCAATCCCCATCTTCTGGAGCGACGCGCCCCGAGGCGTTTTTCCCGTCGGAGCCATAAACCCAATCAACACTTCTCCATCCGAAGACATTCACTTTTTTCGTCGTGCTGTAATCAAGAGGCAAAGTACCATTGTTTTGGAGCAAAATCGCTCCTTCTTGCATGAGCTTTTTGGAAAGCTCTTGCCCACTTGAAGCGCTTTGCTCGAGCGCTTCCTTGTCGATAATAGGCGGATTGAGGAGCGAATTGATTTCACTCTCATAGCGTGAGGCCATTTGATTACCGACGACTAATCCGGCGGTAAGAGCAATAGCGGTTACGCCAAAAGCGATTGCGTTCACAATCTTCTTTTTCATGATTATTCCTTTCTTTTGCGCAATTTCAGTACGAATAAAGACGCAAATTGTGCTTTTGATAGCGGTTACACTATAATCAAAGCGCTTCCTTTTTGTCTCAATTTTGACGTATCTATATCGCAAATAGGCGTAATCAATTGTGGCGATTGGTTTCGTCAAGCGGGAAGCAAGCGTTTAAAGAAAACATGTTGTTTTTGCATTGAAAAGCAAGGGAACCGCCATATTTTTTCACGACTCTCTGAATGGATTTTGTGCCGTATCCATGGAACGTTTTGTCTTTCTTTGTCATCGGCAACCCATCGCGGAATTCCACTTCTTCTACGCAATAGTTCTCGATATGAATCACTAAGAAATTCCCTTTAACAACAACATTAATGGTAATCGTTCTATCCGGCTTATCGGCTTTTAAAACCGCTTCAATCGCGTTATCTAAGCCGTTTTCAAAAAGAGAATAAATATCCGCGTTGGCCATAAAGGAGAGCTTTTCCCCGTCGATTAAAGAAGAGAAACGGATTTTGTGCTTTTTGCAGTACAAAGATTTCTCCGCGAGGATGAAATCCACCGTCGCATTCCCGGTCTCTATGGCGTTATCGTAAATATGAAGTTCGTTTTCCAATGAATTTAAGGCATTCATCTCTTGCGCTGTTTTCGCGTATTCCTTCAAGCCTTCTACTTGGTGCTTTAAGTCATGGATCCTCATGTTGATTAAATCCATGTTCCGTTTGGACTGCTTGAATTTCTCATTCTCGTTATGGACGATTTGCTCAAGCATCGCGTTTTGATTTTGGAGTTTTTTGCGGTAATAGGTATTGTAATGAGTAAAAATGAGGAATAAGCACGCGATTAAGGCGTAAATCCTAGAGGACACAAAGCCAACGAAGTCACTCGTAGACTGCGCGAACATCGATACTAAATACACAACAATAAGAGTAACGATTGTCATCACATAAACGATATTCCCTTCGATTAAGTCAGGGATCATCTCGCCCTTTAATTTATTGACGAATAAATAGAAATAAGGGATAAATACGAGAAGGTACGTCCCACAATAAACAAGCGCTTGGTATAGCTCGTATTTAGCGCTACTGATCCCGGCAAGATAGACAATCAAAGAAGAGAGATTATCGCCAAAATTCTGAATCGTATAAGCGCTTAAGGCAAAAAGAACAATCTGCTTAATCTTCAAAGGGTAATAGACAAGCATCGGCGGAAGCGACAAAAAGAAAATGAGCAAGAAAATCGTTCGAAACCAGCCGATTTTGAAATCAAAATCGTAATAAACGACAATCATGCTCATAGAAAAATATAGAGCGCTTAAGCTCAAGAACAAAGGCAAGTGGTTTTTGCGTTTCGGGAGAGTGAAAACATAAAGCGATTCCGCAGCGAAAAGAGGAATGACAAAGCGGATAAAGTAATAGCCTATCGCACTAGCGGCAGTAAAATCCTCATACATTTTGCGCGTTCTCGCCTAAGAAGTTCGTGAAGGCCTCGATGAAATTCTTTTTCTTTAATCTTGAAATCGACAAAGCGTTATTTTTCACGTACACGAGGTTCTTCGTCGCATCTATTTTAGTGACAAAGGAAAGATTGACAAGATAGCATTCGTTGCAGCGACTAAACCCTGCTTTTTCTAGGCGATCCGCGTAATCGGTCATCTTCCCTCTTTTTCTTAGGGAAGTCCCATCCGCTAAATAAAAGGAAAGATAATGGTTCACGACTTCAATATAAAGGATGTCTTTGGTGTGCACCTTCTGAATGCCGGATTTGCTCTCTAATAGCAAAAAGGAGTTCTTTTTGCGGTTGATTTCGTTGATTGCTTTCTTCAATAGAAAGTCAAAATCGGTTTTTGAGATCGGCTTAACGAGGTATCCAAAAGCCTGAACGTAATATCCTCTTACCGCATATTTTGCGGAATGAGAAATAATAATAATAGGAACGTTAGAATCGATAAGCCTAAGCTTGCTAGAAACGCTCAATCCATCGAGTCGAGGCATCTCGATATCCATGAAGATTAAGTCAAACGAGCCATCGAATTGATTTAAGAAGTCCACCCCGTCTGGAAAATAGACCGGCAAGAATTCGATATCTTCTCCTTTAGCAAATTCTTTGAGCAAATCGAAAACAACTTGATATTGTCTTTTGTCGTCTTCCACGATTGCTACTTTGAATTTAGTCATGACTTCCATAAGGAAAACATACGTTTTTCCCTTGTCTTTTAATGATAAAAGCCCTTACATGCTTTTTCAAATAAGAAGCGTATCTATCTTTCAAACGTTCGTAAATGGAATAGGCCTGAATACTTTAATTTATCCTTCACTACTTTTGCTTTAATGATAAAGTGGTTCACGTGATTAAAATTAAGCGATATTGAAGCGTTACGCTTTAAGGGAGGTTATCGGAACGACATAAACGCCATCTTTTCTTTTATACGCGGCATTCGTTAAGCCACAAATGACGCATAACGTTTTAGCGCCCTTGCCCCCATTTTTAATGATTTTATGATTAATATTCGCGAATTTTCCGTGTGTTTCGGAAGTTTCATTCCGAGAGTTTTTTAAATTCTTGAAATTGTTGGGCGGTTTTTGTCAACTTCTTTCGGTTCGGTTTTAGGGTGGATGGATTCGTTCGTAAACCTTTTTATGAACGAATAATAGATTCGTCTTTTCCTTTGATCATCTTTTCTAAAGAGATGAGCTCTACAGCAGGGTCATGCAAGGCCAATAAGTCATTTGAAAAAGATGTCTTAGAGAACATGAAATAATAAACGTGCTGGTATTTAGAGGCGAAAATAGAAACGCTTCGCTTTAAATGTTCTAGTTTGGATAAAGAGACGTTTTTATTCTTAAATTTGGCTTCGCCAGCTAGTAAAGTCTTTTTATCCAAAGAATCCGATATCACATCGATTTCAACAGATCTTCCCAGTTCAGAATTATTCGCTTTGTAGTTTCTAAATTGATGAAACACATTCGGCAAAGTTCCTTTCTGGTTTCTTTCGTCCAAATAAGAAATAACAGCATCTTCAAAACCATGGTTAACGCTATCTTCGATAGAGTTTAAACTCATTTGATATATCTTCTCGCCTAATCCCCGGTCAATATCTGGTAAATTCGGATATATGGTTTTGTAATAAAATCTGATAAAGGGATCCGATATCTCATAATAAACGCTTTTCTTATTTCCGTTAAAAGCCAATCTCCTATCGATGGAGGCTGTTTCTAGCATTCTTCCAAGATACGTCGCTAACGTCCTATCATCAATCTTTAATAAGTCCGTCATTTCTTTAATTTTTGTTTTATGAGAAGATATCGCCAACAAAATCGATATATAGGTTGAATTTGTTGTATATCCCAATGGCAAAGTCATATTGGGCGCGTCAATCAAAATCGACCCACTATTGAAACAAAGAGAAATCAGATTTTCTTCAAAGCTTTTCTTTTTATCTATCTTTTCCAAATAGTAAGGACGGTTACCAAAAATAGACAAGTATTTCGCAATATCGATATTGGGAAGGCCATCTAGCATGTTCACCGCGTCCGAAAAAAGCATTGGTTTAACGAATATTTTGAATGTGGCTCTTTGATAAAGCGGTTTTTCTTTATTGGTTAAAATGTCCAACATGAAGGACATGTTGGAACCAGAGAGCAAGATTTTGATGTTCTTGCCAGTGATTTTGATTTTATCGCAAAATCCCTGCAAATAAGACACGATTCCGGGATATACTCCAGCCAAAAAAGGAAGTTCATCAATGGTAATCACGAGTTTCTCGTCATTCACGCTTTCTAAAATCGTGTCAAATAAGGCATCGAATGTTTGAAAATCAGGAAGAAAAGCAAGTTTTGCGTACTTCCGATATTCATCCGAAAAGTACCTGAGATTATTTTGGTAACTGTCTTCTCTCGCTAAGAAATAAATGTGACGATAGTTTTTGATACTTTCTACAATAATAGATGTTTTGCCGATCCTTCTTTGGCCATAAACTACACCGAGTTCATAACCATCTGTCCTTAATTTGCTTTCAATCAGCGACAGTTCTTCTTTTCTACCGATAATCATGCGTTCAGCCTTCCCAACAAATGTGTTGACAACATTTTTGTTGATAACATTTTATGACATTATTTCCAGAATTAATAGTAAAACAACACTCTATGTGAGTTTTTGTATTCTTTGATTCGGGCTCTTCGATATAAATCAATACTAATCAATATGTTCGTAAATTAGCATCGAGGGAACGGAAACGCTAGTTGGAATAAAAGCCGATTCTTACTATTCAGTTCGAAATCAAAAGAGATTGAATAAAGGCCGAGCTGATGGAAAAACGAAACAATGCCCGAAATCACAGCTATAAATAACTCTTTTGCTTATTCTTTATCTAGTTCATTAAAAAGGGATGTAGAGTCCACAATAGTTTTTGGGCTAATTGTGCCGTTTTGTATTTCGTCCGCTTCTTTCATTGCTTTTTCGATTTTATAATTGAATCTATCCGATTTTATCTCGAAGGGAATACGACCCTCACGAAGAGTTGCTTTAACGAAGATATTAAGCGCAGCACTAGAAGTAAGGCCAACTGAAGAGCAAAACTCCTCGAATGCCTTTTTGTCAGCGGCATCGAGTCTCATAGTTAACGTTTGAGTCATATTGTGTTCCTCCCGAACACATTATAAACGTTTAAAAAAGGAACTATGATTTATACTCTAAATTATAAGTTGTTAAATAAAATCACCACTTCTTAAGGTAGCGTTTGGCTAATTAACAAACAATCAAGAACCAAGTCGATTTCAGATACAAAACGCCGCATAGAGAGGAACGATTTTTTTGTTGTCCTCAAAGCCGAAGTTTTTCATAGAGAGTTTGATAGCATAGGCGGGCTTATAGGTGTCCATATAGACCTTTAAACTTTTGGCCTTGGTATTATCGGCAGACTTGACCTCGATGGGAATGAGCTCGCCACCACGCTGGATAACAAAATCAATTTCAGCCTCGCGCCCGCTTTCCCAATAATAGGTACGGTAGCCATTAATGGTGAGCTGCACATTGACATAGTTCTCAGCCATGCCGCCCTTGAAATCATCGATTTCATCGACCATGTAGAGAATGTCGTTAGCGGCTAAATCCTTTTTGGCACAAAGAAGCCCTAAATCGGACACATAAATCTTGAATGCATCAATATCACGGTAGTTCTCAAGTGGTTTTTTGATTTGCGTAGCCCGATAAACCCGCGATACGATGTCAGATAAGCAAAGCCATTCGATTGCGTTTTCAAATTCGGAAGCCCGTCCGCCTTTCTTAATCAGTTTATATTGGAACCGGGTATTCTTCTTTGAAAGCTGAATGGTAATATTGTCATAGGTAAGCCTCGTTTTCTTGATTTCATTCAAGTTATTATACTTGCTCATATCGTTAAGATAGCTTGCAAGTATCGTGTCTTGCGTATGGCGGACAAGAATATAATCCTTCGTTTCGACAAATTGCATCACGCATTCTGGCATGCCACCCACCACAAGATACTGACGGTAAAGACGCATTGCATCATCATGTAAGGCAATTGGCAGCGGAGTATTTGTTTGGAAGCACGTTTTAATGCGTTCAACCAAATCATCCTCGCCAAGAGCTAACATGAATTCCTCCATATCCATAGGATAAAGCGTTTTCATAATGACCTTCCCTACGGGGAAAGAGAATTTCTTGCGGTTGACCGCAACGCCGAGCAAACTGCCTGCTGCAATGATGTGGTAATCAGGAGCGTCTTCGCAAAAGTATTTGAGCGAGGTCAATGCCCGTTCGCAAAGCTGCACCTCATCGAATACGATCAGGGTTTTATCTTTTACGATAGTCTCACCAGTAATATGAGACAAAACCGGTACTAGATAATCAGGGCTAATATTTTCCTCAAAGGTTTCGTTAAGCTTTGGATTGGTCTCAAAATTAAAATACGCCACATTTTCATAGTGAGTGCGCCCAAACTCCAAAATAGAATAGGTCTTTCCGACTTGTCTAGCACCTTCCAAGATAAGGGGTTTACGATGAACGCTATCTTTCCATTCTTCCAAAAAACCTATAATTTTTCTATACATAATGTGGTATTCCTTAAAAGGATTCAATATAGTATAACTAATATTCATGTAGATTTAAGCATTTTTATCTTTTATTTTTACACTAAACAACACGTTTTTTTGTGTAAAATCATCACAATACGACACGAATATTGTAGTTTCCTCATTTAATATCCTTAGATATCAAGTTCGATTCTTTAAGGGGTTTCGAACGACTATTTGAACAATGTATCAGTAAAAAACGAAACAAAATCAAAATAATAAAATCAGAACGTTCACAATTACGCACATATAAACGTGCATGCGACTTGGATTTATAAAGCGATTCCGGTTATTTGGCTATTCAACATTCGGCCCCGGGGGAAAGAGGGCAACCATCATTGCAAAGCCTTGCGGCTAAGCTATAATGGTAGAGGTTTTGGTTCTAGCGGTCTCTGCGGCCGTTAGAATTTTTTTGACTCTCTAAGAGGAAGATGAGGATCAAAATCATCACGATTGACGCGACGTCCATCCCCAACTCTCCTTTCTCGCCATTCACCCCGAGGAAATGTTTTTGAGTTCGCATAAATGCTCCCTCACTCATCTATAGTCATGTTTTTCCTATTTTTACCGAAAATTTTCTATAATTTGAATTTTTCCAACTTAAAGGCGGGGAAACTCCGATTAGTGATGTCGAAACATTGCTGAGTAAGATGGTAGAGAAGCTATGCAAGAAGGTCGCGTTTTTTGAAGATAACATAAGCTGCAACAGCTTTTATCGGATAAGTTCTTTAAAGGCGCCGCAACCGATATATTACCTAGAATAGATAGTAAGGCTTATTGTCAATATAAGGCTTTTGCATCGGAATGATAAAAAGTATTTCATTTGATAACGGTTGATAATATTTGATAAAGAAAAATCAAAATGATAGCATTTGCTTATAGGAGAGAGAAACATGAGAAACCCATATTCTTTAACGTTTGGAATGGAACCAAAAGAATACATCAAAAGACCTGATGTTTTTTCTACAATTACCACAACAATCTCGAATGAAGACCCCGACAACCGCTGTTTTATTATCACAGGGGTTCGCGGTTCAGGAAAAACCGTTTTCCTTTCTGAAGTCAGCGATTACTACAAGAATGAGAAAAATTGGATTGTTATCGATTTAAACCCAGAGAGGGATATGCTAGAAAGTCTCGCTTCCAAAATATATGACGCCTCTAATTTGAAACATCTATTTCTCAAAGGAGAGTTCAGTTTCAGTTTTCAGGGATTCACCTTTTCTTTACGTGGAGAAACCCCTATTAGTGATGTAGAAACATTACTAAATAAGATGGTTGAGAAGCTGATGAAGAAAGGTATACGGATACTTATCACGATTGACGAGGTCACAAATAGTTCCTATATGAGGGTCTTCGCACATACATTCCAAGGGTTCTTGCGCTCAAAATTCGATGTCTTTCTTTTAATGACGGGGTTATATCAAAACGTTCAAGACATTCAAAATCAGAAAACCCTAACTTTCCTTTACCGCTCAAAAAAGATACCGCTCCCCTCGTTAAGCCTTGTAGCGATTGCCGCCTCTTATGAAAGCATTTTGAATTTGGATCATCTTGAAGCAATCAAGGCGGCCAAAATGACGAACGGGTACGCTTTCGCTTATCAGGCGCTTGGCCATTTGCTCTATGAAAGCGTCGCTCGTAAAGTCGCGGGTAAATTGCTCCAAGAATACGATTTATACCTTTCGCAATTCGTTTACGAAAAGATATATGGAGAGTTATCTCCAAAAGCAATCACCTTCCTTAACGCGGTTACAAAGTGGAATGCACCGGCAGAAATCGAGAAAAATCTTTCTATCAGCCATAGTGAATATAGTGTTTATCGTAAGACACTGATTGATAAAGGCATCCTTTACGCTTCAAGAAGAGGTGAGATAGATTTCTCATTGCCTAGATTCGCTAATTTCCTCGATACAATGAGAGAATTCTACGACTAAATATTTCATGAAACGATTACTTAAAGTCTAAAAAGTTCTAAAGAGTTCTAAAAAAATTAAAAAGTACTAAAGAGTTCTAAATATTTACATAATTACCAAAGAGTTCTAAAATTCAAAATGAGGATGAACTTATGAGTGACAACCCTTTTTCTACAACCTTTGGCATTGAGCCTAGTAATTACATTGATAGAAGTGAAGAAAGCAAAAATATCATCGAGGAATTTTCCTCAGAAACTCCATCAAACCTTGTTTATTTAATCTCAGGTTTACGGGGATCTGGAAAAACCGTTTTCATGTCTGCCATTGCAGATTATTTTGCTAGAAAAGAAGATTGGGTGGTCGTTGATCCTGGACCAAAAGACAACATTTTGGAGAACGTCGCTTCTGAGATCTATGAAACAGGCAAAATGAAGCACGCCTTTTTGAAGGGAGAATTTAGTTTTTCTTTTCAGGGGCTCACCTTTTCTTTAAAAGGAGAGACACCAGTCTCTACCGTGAACACCTTATTAAAGAAAATGCTAGATGTTTTAAGCAAAAAGAACAAAAAGGTCCTTATCACGATAGATGAAGCCGATAATAGTGAGCAAATGAAACTCTTCATTCAAGCGTACCAGTCACTCATACGGCAAAAATATCAAATAAGGCTTCTTATGACAGGCCCATATGAGAATGTTTCAAAATTGCAGGAAGAAAGGTCACTTACGTTTCTTTATCGAGCGCCAAAGATTCTATTAGGTCCGTTGTCATTAAGCGCAATCGCAGCGAACTATATTCGTGATTTAGGGGTCAATAAAGAAACATCCGTCGAACTAGCGAAATTAACCAAAGGATACGCTTACGCTTACCAAACGCTCGGTTACCTTCTTTACAAACGGAATAAGCGAAATATCGATGATGAAATCTTGGCGGAATACGATCAATATTTAGCGGATTATGTCTACGAGAAAGTGTATTCCGGGCTCTCCGCCAAGGAACAAGTAATCTTAAAGGCGATAGGCATAGACTCGCCGTTTAGATTCGGGGATATTTCAAAAGTAGCCACAATCGATCCCAAAACGCTTAGTGTTTATCGCGACCGTCTCATCAAAAGAGGGCTATTACTAAAAACCTCTTATGGATTTGTTCAATTCGCCTTGCCAAGATTCTCAGAATTCTTGCTCTTCAAATAAAGCGAACTAGCTAAGTATTTTCATTAATAACTTGTCTTCATTCTGCTATCTTTATACCCTTTCGGGTATTATTTGAGTTGTTTTTGCAATAATTATACCCTCTTGGGTATAATTTGTTGAAAAACATCAGGAGTTTGCTCATGAATCCAATTGCTAAATTTGTAAAAACTCATCGTAAAGAGGCTGGTCTTACACAAGAAGAATTCGCAATGCGTTCAGGACTAGGGCTTCGTTTTGTTCGGGATTTAGAACAAGGAAAAGAGACTGTACGAATGGATAAGGTCAATGTCGCACTGAATATGTTTGGCATGGAAGCCGCACCAAGACGAAAAGAAAAGAAGGAATGAAAGCTCTCCACTACAAAAAATAGTTTTCTATCGCTATATGCTGTCATTTCGCAAAAATAAAAATTATTTGGATTCGCGAAATGAGATAACGAGTTTTAAGCAACCTTTTGCTTTAGCTCGCTTAATGACCAATAGGCTTCATAAAATACTTGCTCAATATCTTCTACACTAATGGAGGAGCCAAGCTTTTCCTTTTGGCCATTAAGTGCCAAAGCTCGATAATAAAGGCTCCGTAAATTGCTCGTATTCGAAGTACGATGGAAACGAACATAACGATTATCCGGATTCGATGTAGTGAAAATAATTGACTTATAGGAAAGTCGCTCAAGTGGAACGAGGTTATGCGCAGTGAAAAGAAGCTGGCCTTTTCCGCTTTCATTTATCGCTTGAAGAATCTTTCCCAAAAGATCTTCAAATACACCAGAATCTAATTCATCGACGACTAACCAGCAATTTGGATTACCGTATGCGTAAATTAAAGCAACGGAAATATCGAATATCTTTTTGATACCGGAGCTTTCTTGCGACAAAGGAAGGTCTCCCATTTTTTCTTTTCGATAAATAGAGATGGTCTGCATCTTATTTCCGTTTTCATCGGTAAAGGATTGATTATCCACAATATGGATATCAAAACCAGGGATGAATGACCCAATAAATAGATTCACTTCTTTAATGAATTGGTCATAGAGCGGTCGATTCTTTTCTTCAATCGTGAACGGCTTGTCGCTAAGATAAAAAGCGCCATGTGTTTCAGATTTTTTCGTCTTATAAACAACGAATATTGTGTCTAACCCAAGATGACTATAAACTTCGTTTTTGTGGGTATAGACAAAAAGCTCAAAGTTGATTTGTGCTTGAAGAGCTTTTAAAACATCATATGCGGTTTCGATTTTTTTGGTTTTTCCTTTAGAAAGATAATTTAAAAAATCACTAGAAAAAATCATGCTAGAAGAATTTTTGATACAAAATTTCTTCGTTGCGCTTAATGTAGTGAAACGGAAAAAATCATCAGAATTAATCGCAAAATTAATTTTTGGTTTTTCGTGTTTTATACCATCATATAAATCCAATAGGGCTTGGTCTTCATAATTAAAAGAAATCGGTGCAAACGCGGTAGTGAGACTACATTCGTTTTTATTCAGTATCTTTGCACTAAGAGTTTCTTTTTTGATAGCGCAAATTTCATCGTCTATTCTTTTTAGCTCTAATAGATAATTCACAATATAGGGCTGGCCTTTAGCATAAATGAGAAATTCATATTCAATTGAGCCATTTGCTTCCCCAACGGGTAGTAAAAACGGCAATAGGGCTTTTGTTTTGTTCTCATCTTCCTTTAATAGCCCAAGGCCAAAAGAAAGGCTTTTAAGTAAATAAAGGCTTTCTACAACGGTCGTTTTTCCTGATCCATTTTGGCCATAAATGCCAAGAATGCTTGGTGTTAATGGTTCGAATCTAGCGCGTGAAGTATTATAATTGTCGCTTGATTCGACCTTACCGTTTCGTATTGTTTTAATGTTATGAAAAGTAATCGACAAAATACGGTTAGCCTGAATATTCATCCTACTCTACCTCACAAAACACATTAAATAAAATACTACTTGTAATAAAAAATTACAAATATAATGTTTTTATTGCCATTATTAGTTATTTTTTGCACTCAATCGCCAAAAAATATCATTCTCTTGTAAGATTATTTTTTCAGATCTACAAATAGTTCATCCAGATTGTTATATCCTTTCACGGACGGATCATTTGCAATCCGTTCGGCCTCTAGCATGGCAGCGACCGTTTCCCTATTAGGTTCGTTTAAAGAAATGTCGAAAGGAATAGGGTCCTCGCGAGGCGACTCATGAATAGTAACTTTCCTCATGAGATTAGTCATAAAGAGCCTTCCTTTCTATTTTCGAATGTAGTATTCGTGCCGATATCAAAACACTACGGCTGCTACGCCTCATTATCAATGAAAATCCAATTATATGTAACAAATTAAGCCGCTAAAAGCTCTTTTTGGCAAATAGGAGAAGAGAAGAAGCAGTCGTAGATTAAATAGGATAGGAACGGAAAGGAGAAGCCATAGACATAAGCGAACACTAATGTTGTCATGCTCGCTTCGCCCATTAATCCAAAGGCAAGAGAAATAGAAATAATTAAAGTAAGCGCGCTTGTTAGAATAAATACCATCATATTCCCTTTCTCTTTGTGGGAATAATAGGCAAATAAGCCGTATAGGATTATTCCTAACGGCAAAAACAAGGTAAGTCCAAGTCTTGCTTTATAAACGCTCGCGAACACAAAGCATCCTGACGCTAAAGCGCCAAAGAATAACGTTCCGTATTGATGGAAGAAAAGGGATAAATAGTTCCATTTAAACGGCAAAGCCTCTTCAGTTTCATTTGATAGAATCGGTTCGACGATAAAGAAAGCGTAGACGACTCCCCTAATGCTATCGCCGATAAGATATTCTGGCTCCACGAGGGTTCTAGCGAAGAAGGTCGCAAAGAACAATAAAGACATAAACATATGGATGTCATGGGTCTTTTTGAATTTCTTAATAAAGCGATAAGCTAGATAAACAAGGAAAGCGAAATATAGAGCAAGGCGATAAACCCCACCGCACGCCAAACACTGAATAAAGCCATTATGTGCGTGGAAGGTTGGAGCGATTCTTTCGATTGACCAATCATCGCACGCATAATAGAAGGAATATTGGAAATTGCCATTCCCATATCCGAATATCCAGAATAAGGGCGATAAATTAAGCTGTTTGATCACCTTTTCGTAAAGAACGTATCTAGCCCCGATTGTCGTCCCATCTCCACCGAAGAATACACTTCGGCAAGCGAGAATGAATTCAGAAAACACGCCGTCTTTTGAAGAAGGGAAAATCAATAAAAACCCATTCGCGATAACCGCGATTGCGAAAATAACAAAGCAAACGATGCTGAGCTTTTTGTTTTTATGGTAAAAATAAAACCCACAATAAAGGATATAGCCAAATAGAAGAATCATCGCACACAATATAGAAGATTTGGAATTAATGGGATATAAAGAGGCGAATAGATAGGCAACTAATAATAGCCGCCAAATCTTTTTATCTAAATCGAAGAGATAAATCTCGGCCATCAAACCAAAGATAACAAACATCCCAAACGTATTCTTATGGCCCAATATCGAAGCGATATAAACGGTTTTGCCATTAAAAAAATCAAGGTATTTGTTCGCATCGATAAAATAGCTAATCACAATGCAAAATATCGCCATAATGACGATAATCTCAGCTACGAAAGCAAAACTTTTTTTGCCTTTCTTTAATAGGAACAAAAAGGTATAGAAATTATAGATAAAGATTGAAAGAGAAAGATTGGAGATGATGAGCCCTAATCGAAACGAGAACGGAGAAACAAATGTAAACTCGGGAGTAATCGCAACGCGATTCGGGAAGGCAAGCAACGCGATTGTGTTCCCCAAAAATAGGAGGATAGCGATTGCTAAGAAAAATTTATTGTTTTTATAGCCTTTTTTCTTCGTGAATAAATACCAAAATAAAATTCCTAAAATAATGGATAAGATGGAACTTCCTAGGGTTAAAAATAAGTATTCTCCGGTCATCGCTTTGCCATTGTACCAAAGGCTTAATTCACTAGAAACTGCTGCTAAAACGCAATAAATTGCGAAAAAAACCACCAAGAAAAAAGTATTTTTAAATTCTTTTGTTACTTTCGTGATTTGGGGTGTCATATTTTAATAAATCGGCAAAGTTTATTTTGAGATGATAAACAAGAAAAAACAATAGAAGACGATATTATTTACTTTTCTTCAATCGTCATTGGCTCTTTTTTATCTTCTTCCGCGATAGTAATGGCGCAGCTTATTAATGTAGAGCCTAAAAAGCCGAGCACTAACCCAGCGGCCATGCCGATGAAAGGAGAAATTCCGCCCTTCACACTAATAATTCCAGGATAGACATAATAATTCACGCTATTACGGTATTTATTGTTAACGAAACGATAGACCTTCGACCCGCTTTCAATATCTTCGAGTAATTTTGCTTTGGTGCTAGATAACTTCGTCTGGAAAGCATCGCAAGCTAATTTCCAAGTATCGGTTTCTCTATCTTCCAACGTCTTTAATTGGAATGATTTCAACTTTTGGATCTTTCCTTCGCTAGCGGCATCAGGATCAGTGATATTATGGACATCTTCTAAAGTCGTCACTCCGCTTGTGGGAATACCAAATCCAAGGAGTCGAAGCTGATTGACGTATTCATTCTTTTCCTTGGTTTTATTCACAATCATCGAGTTATAGTAAGCTAGCAAAGTAGAATTCGGGTCGCTAGTTCCGCTTGAAGCGATTTTAAGAAGGCTCTGATAAGTATTGATTTCCGTAATCAAAGAGGGAAGAAGATTTTCGCGAATGCCGTTTCCCGCATTAAGGTACTCGTTCAGCAAACTAGCAATGTGCTCATCGCTCACATCGCCAGAAAAGTTCACGTAATAATTGCCTTTTTTGCCAAGCTCTCCTAGTAACGTCGTGAAGGTTGAAACGCTGCCATTCCGATAACGTAGTTCAAAATCGGAACGAATGGTTTGAACTGGGGTACCATTTTCGTTGCCACTTACAATGATGCTCGTTGTTGAATCCGAGACAGTAGTCGTATCTTTTGCTTTGTCGATATTTGAAGAGTTACTAGAAGGGGTGAGAATCGACTCTAATTCGCGTAAAGTCGTATCGATACTGTCGTATTGATCAGACATTTTCTCAATTTGCTGATCGAAATCCAAAGCCTCGAAGCCATTCGGAAGAAGGTTCGGGATAGAATAAGAGTTAACTTTGGACTCTGAAACGTTCTTCGTTGATTCAATGAGCGCTTTTACGTAGCTAGCCGCGATGTCTTGATTGCCTAGACTAGCAAGTTTGCCACTAATCGTATAAGAGATAGGCGTTGAGACAACGAATTGGTCGGTTTTAGAATCCGTGTAGCCATTGATGGCGATGGATATTTCATTGTTTTTGGTGATTTGCTTGACATCGATTTTTGAAAAAGCGTTGTCTGATTCTTTGATTTTTTGCAAATTATCATAAGAAATGATATTGAAATAGCTGAAGGTACTACCATCAACGTAAACGCTATTACCACTACTATCGGTATGAATCGGAAGATTATAGGAGAATTGAGCCGTAAATTTCGTAGATATCAAATTATAACCAAATTGGATGCCTAAAAACCCTACAAGCCCAAGGCCAAGAGTAAACCCAACGACCCACCACTTAAACTTAGCGATGGATTTGCCGTATTTTGCCCAAGTCCATTTGGATGGCTTTATGTCTTCGTCGTTTTGAATGACAAGAACTTGGCGTCCCTCGTTGTTTTTCTCGTCCATAATGATCGCTCCTTAGTTCGTTTTATTTTCGAATATGAAAAATTCCTTGGCTAAGTATAAACCATTCATGGCAAAGAAACCATTATGGAAGAAATGGCGGATAGACACCCTGATTGATTAATATCAGCTAGTAAATTCTAAGATGAAGTCAATTACCGGTACAAATCTTGAAGCGTAATAAACAAGTAAGGATATTCGCCTTTTAGTTTAAAGCCATTTTTGGAAACAAACCCATATTGCACGACATCTAAGTTTGTCTCAGCGACTTGGCTCAGCTCTTCTTTAATGACGATATCGTCAATTGGGTCTTTGGTGAACTTGCATTCGAAAAACACATAACCTTTTTCGTTTTTGCCAACAACATCAAACTGACCATTTTTCTTCTTAACTGGGTTATCGTACCAATAGGTTCCAATATCAAGGAAGATTGGATCAAAGTTTCCACGCTTATTCTCGCGAATGATATATTGTTTTGTTATTGTTTCAAATGTATTCGGAACAACTTTATCTTCGAATTCTTCTTTAACAAATTTATCATAGAAAACCTCATCGCTCGTCATTTTATGTGGAGAGGAATTCTTATAAATAAATCGATAATAGAATCTTACACAAAAATCGCTGATTCGATACCCGGCCTTTTTCTTGTTATTCTTATCATTAATTGGAGCCTGATATTCAATCAAATCCATTTTGACGAGTTTTTGCAGAGTGGCATTCAGTAGCGCAGAAGATTCTATATGTGACTCCGAAAGGATATCAGAATAGTGATATGCGCCAAGCGCGATAGCCTCAAACACAACATTCGCATTATTAATCTTTCGGAGTTCCTCCTTGAGATAAGTGTCAAGAAACTCTTTTAATCCAGAAAATTGCCCACTAAGAAGGCGGATGATGTTTTCTTTCACACCGGCCTTTTTATCAATCTGCGCGTTATAAAAAGGCACACCGCCAAAAGCAGCGTAAAGTCTAACTTTGTCATCTTCACTAAAAGAAGGATAGAATTTTGCAGAATCGTAATAATCCATTTGTTTTAAAAAAATGGATAACGAAAATCTCATATATAAAGGGCTTCTATAAGTAAGAACATCCTCCATGGTAGAGATGCTACTGCCAAGCAGGAAAAATTTCATGTGGCTATCCATCGCGTGTTTATCGATAATGCTTTGCAGCGTGGAATCGCATCCTTTTATCACGTTACGCAAATACGGGTATTCATCCAAAACAAAATAAATATCTTTATCTTTCGCATAATCGAAGAGAAAAGACACGGCATCCATAAAACGCTCAAAAGACAAATAAGGAATATTGAGCACATCCCTCAACAGTTGAGCAAAAAGAATCGTATTGTCAAGCTCACTGCTTTCCTTGCACTGGTACATAATGCAAGGAACGCCTTTGTGCATTAGGATATGTTTTACTAGCTCCGTCTTTCCCATGCGCCTACGACCATAAATCACGCATCCTTTATATCCATCGCCACTAAGCAACGCCTGGATTGCTTTTTGTTCTTCTTCTCTACCAATAAATTCCATGCTCTATCCCCAATAATATTTTTGTTATTTACGATTTTGTTATTTATGAATTACAAAAAGTGTATTGCCTAGGATGTCTATTGTCAACCAACCAATTGATGATTAATTGCCTAAAACCTCTTTGGGTTTTAGAAAATAACGAATGAATGAAAATTTAATGTGCCCCCTTTGTGCTTCAAAACGGCTGGAATGGTCAAAAACAAAAAACCTTGATATCAAGCCAATTTCTATGATTTATTTTAGTAGTCTGGTAAAGGATGAGCTTCCGCGCTTCTTCGTATCAAAAATCTGCGACGGATTGCCCAGGAACGCGACGAAGTCAGCCCGCGACATGGTCGGGGCATGCTTTCTTCCGGCAGCTGCAAGGTATCGATGATAGATAGAGGCTTTTTGAGCAAGGAAAGGCCATCGCGTCTCTTGCCGAACCAAGCCCCTGACCTTTGCCCGTTTCCCTCACGCTCTTCGCGAACTGCTCGCCCCGATACGGCGAGCAGGGTGAGAGTCTTCTAGATTGCCTTAAAATCGTACATAATTTTTACCTTCATGATAGCCTGCACTTTCAATTCAGTCCAACTTTTCGGCCGCATGCCCGATCGAGAGTTATATTGCCTTCATCTTTATCAAGCATAGATCTATACAGGGTAAAACTCGGAACCTAGATAGTGCTGGGTCACACAAAGGGCAGGCCGCCGATTCCAAGAAGCGGCAGAAGAAAGAAAACTGTGCGATTGAAACCATTCTAAATCAGTGCCATAAAGTTCTAAAGAACTCCCAAATTGGCAAAATCTTGAAACTCAATGAGCTAGATAAGCTAAAATTCAATTGCTTTGCCAAGAATGGCGATGGAAGCTTTGTAAACAAAGAACATTACAATTCACTATCAAAAACCATGCTATCATACTTCTTTGTGACATAGCCGAGGTTTTTGTATGAAAATACTGAAAAAGCTATCTTCCTTCCAAATCATATTATTGGGGTTTGCGTTCATCATCCTCCTCGGAGCATTATTATTGATTTTCCCTTTTTCTTCCAAAGCAAATGAATGGACTCCTTTCATTGACGCCTTGTTCACTTCCACTTCCGCCGTATGCGTGACTGGGCTTATTGTGGTTGACACCGCGACCCATTGGTCAATATTTGGGCAAATCGTCATTTTGTTGCTCATTCAAATAGGCGGAATGGGGGTAGTGACGATTGCAATCTCTATTGCGATGATTAGCGGCAAGAAAATCGGGTTATTCAGCCGCGAGACGATGAAAAACGCGATATCCGCTCCTAATGTCAGCGGCATTGTTCGCTTAACGGGGTTCATCATCAAAGGCGTTTTTCTCCTAGAACTACTTGGGGCGCTAGCTATGCTCCCTACCTTTTGTATCGACTATGGCGTAGAAGGCGTATGGATGGCCGTTTTCCATTCCATATCCGCTTTCTGCAATGCTGGATTTGATATCATGGGGACCAAAAGCGGCAATTTCTCGTCCCTTACCCGTTACGCGAGCGACCCAGTCATCAATATTACAATCATGTTATTGATCATTATCGGGGGCATCGGATTCCTTGTTTGGGAAGATGTCTATAAGCACAAGTGGCGATTACGAGAATACCATACCCAAAGCAAAGTCGTCTTGCTTATGACGGGCGTCCTCATCATTTTACCCACCTTATATTTTTTCTTTTTCGAATGCAGTAACCTGCCGCTTGGGGAACGGATACTCGCTTCCTTTTTCCAATCGGTAACCACTCGAACTGCGGGATTTAACACCATGAATCTCGCCACTATCAGCGACACCGGACTATATCTTATGATTGTCTTGATGCTCATCGGCGGCTCGCCCGGTTCCACCGCAGGCGGTATGAAGACCACCACCATCGCGGTTCTATTCTCTTCTGCTTTTTCCGTTTTTCATAAAAAGGACAATGCTGAATTGATGAGGCGGCGCATCAATGATGAAACCGTGAAATCGGCATCGGCGATATTCTTAATGTATGTGACTTTGTTTTTGCTCGGAGGCATGACGATTAGTGCACTAGAAGACCTTCCCATCTTAGACTGTTTATATGAAACCGCCTCCGCCGTAGGAACGGTTGGGCTCACCCTTGGCATTACCCCAATGCTAGGGGTAATATCAAAACTCATTCTAATTGTTTGCATGTTCTTTGGACGCGTAGGCGGATTAACGCTTATATACGCCACCTTCGGTACCAACAAAAAGCAAGTGGCGAAATTCCCAATAGATACAATCGCGGTAGGATAATAGGAGAAATAGTTATGAAAACAAAATCAATTTTGCTCATCGGTCTTGGTCGCTTTGGAAAATACATCGCGATGAAACTGCACGAACTCGGACACGAAGTAATGGCCGTTGACGAAAACGAGGATAGAGTCAACGACGCTATGCCGTTTTTGACAAATGGCGAAATTGGCAATAGCACAAATGAAGCACTGTTGAAATCGCTAGGCGTCAAAAATTACGATGTCTGCATCGTGACAATCGGTGGGGATTTCCAAAGCTCGCTTGAAACCACGTGCTTATTAAAAGAGCTCGGTGCCCAGAAAGTCGTATCCCGCGCTGAGCAAGACGTCCAAGCGAAATTTCTTCTCCGCAATGGCGCCGATGAAATTATCTATCCAGAAAAGCAACTCGCGATATGGACGGCGATCCGTTATAGCTCTGATCACATTCTCGACTATATCGAACTAGGCGATTCCTGCTCAATCTTTGAAGTATCGGTCCCAAAAGCATGGGTTGGGAAATCCCTCGTGGAAATCGACATCCGCAAAAAATACAATGTAAACATTATCGCAACGAAAAAAGACGGCAAAGTCAACGCGGTTCTCACTCCTAGCAAAGTTCTTACCGCGGATGAAACCCTTTTGGTCCTTGGGGAGGGTAATGCTCTAAGAAAGTGTTTTGATATCTAATTTAAGGCTCAATAAAGGCTACAACAATTAATGAGCGCCTTTGTGCTTTAAAACCGCTGGAATCGTTAAAAATAAAATCTTTATATCAAGCCAAAGGCTGCGTTTCTCAAAATACTCAAGAGTTAGTTTTTGCCTTTCTCCAGAAGCAAAATCAGCGTCACTCCTACCATATACTTGCCAATATCCAGTGATGCCAGGTTTCGCTGAAAGCATGATATCCGCTTGTTCTTTGGTGAAATTCTCTTCAATTTCGTGCTTCGTAATCGGACGAGGTCCAACCAAAGACAAAGAGCCGCCGATCACATTTAAAATCTGAGGCAATTCATCTAATGATGTTTTTCTCAGGAATCTACCGATCTTGGTAATACGCGGATCGTTATCTAATTTTCGTTCACGAATCCACGTTTCTTTTTGTTCAGGGGTCAAATATTTATCGATATTCGTTTCCGCATCAATATACATACTGCGGAATTTATAGACTTTAATCTCTTTTCCGTTTTTCCCAATGCGATGGTCTTTAAAAAGAACAGGGCCTCTAGATGATATTTTAACAAGCACCGCTAAAATTAATAAAAGCCATGCGATTAAAACTAACCCTAAAATAGAACAAAACAAATCAAACAAACGCTTATTCGCGTAATAGAACCAAGTAACTTTTTTCACTGGATACAACATAAATTATTAAACACTTAAGAAAGACGCCAAACACAAACTAGAGGTAAATAGCAGTTGCCTCATTAAATTTTGCCGTGACGGAATTATAGCACCTTGGCTAAGAGATAAAAATTTCTTTTAGATTAGTCCGATGTTTGAAAATAAAAATGTCTCAAACGTTTAAACCTTTTTACTAGCATTCCGAGCTGCCTTTATTTTTGTAAGCGAAAGACTAATTTCTTTTTGATAGAAGACAAAAGTCAAAAGCAAGAAACACACAATGTATACGATAAAACTAAGCCAATTTCTTTGAATTAAAAAGCAAAGATAAAAACACCCGATCATCAAGAAAATATAAGCGGTGTTTTTCTTCCATTCAACTTTAACCTTACGGACAAGCGGACCCTGGGTAAGAAAATAATACAAAAACAATGTGATGATTGAAGCCCAAGAAATAGCTTCGGTAGTTTTAAATAAATAATAAGCCGCAAAATTAAGACCAATGGAAACCGCTAATGTAATCGCGCTAAACACAAAAAACAAGCCTGGCCTATCAAGCGATTTGTAATAGTTTTGAATGATGACACTAACGACAGACGATAAGACTAGACCTGGTAGAATAATCCTAAAGATAACAAGAGAGCCTGTATACTTTGGCAAAAACCAATTCACGACCGGGACGAGTGGGTAATATAGAGCTAAACAACCAAAAACAAAGACAAGCAAGATTGTTACTAAGACGTGATAATTGCTCCTAAGTTTATCGATTGAACTATTTTTTAAAATCGGATATATAACGATTGTCACGGCAGAAATGAGTTGTGTTACCATACTCAAAGTACTATAAGCGAAAGCGTAAATCGCATAAGTTGCATTCGAAAAATAAAGATTAACAAACTGTCTATCAAAATTAAGAATCAAGCTGCTACATAAATTGGCAATTAATAAAGGGAAACCGAGAGCAAAGCATTTTTTAATATCAACCCAAGCATCTTTAAAAGGAGTGCCTTTCCCAAACGTTATATCCCTATATTTGAGGATAAACCAAGCCGTCATAATAAAATAAACAACCAACAAAATGATGACGTAAGTCTTAAAAGTAACAAAGGCGGGATCGCCATATTTGTATACGATCCACATCCCAACAACGCCCAGCGCAGTTAATGCAGAATAAATAATGTTTTTCAAAGAATATTCCTTGAACCGTTGAGTGCATTGAAGGATAAACTGGTAATAAGTCATGACGTT
Organism: Caryophanales bacterium UBA4691; assembly: GCA_002404865.1. GTDB lineage: Bacteria > Bacillota_I > Bacilli_A > RFN20 > CAG-826 > UBA4951. The sequence goes on from DHKP01000006.1 coordinate 38,915, forward strand.
TTGAAGGATTAAATTAATCGCAATACAAAGAAAAATAAATTTGTAATTCCCTTGAAGGGCAAACAAAGAAATCAAAGCGAAAACAAGCGCAATTATCGTCTCAAACACAATGAAAAAACGAGTATATGTAACAAATTTTCGTTCATTTAACTCGTCGTATTTCTTGCCGGCAAAAATTAATTGAATGCCATCGCAAAAACCAAAATGGAATAAGCCAATATAGCCAGCATATAAAGTGAAAGTTTTAAAGTACCCGTATTCTTGAACACCTAAAATTTTAGGAATCACAAATCCAGTCAACAAGCCACCTAAAATACCAACAATATTACTGATGGCGACCAAAAAGATGTCTTTAAATGCGCGTTTCTTTTCCTGAAGTTCCATAATGTGGTAGGTTTATTGGTATCGTTCCATCCATTTCATATACTCGCCAGTCTCGACATGTTTCAGCCATTCTTGATTTTTAAGATTCCATTCAATAGTCGGAATAATACCAGTTTCGAAATTATAGGTTGGTTTCCATCCTAATTCGGTCTCAATTTTCGTTGGATCCATCGCATAACGACGATCATGCCCTGGTCTATCTTTTACATAAGTGATTAAGGATTCTGGTTTTCCTAAAGCCTTAAGAATAGTTTTAACGACCTCAAGATTGCTTCGTTCGTTATGACCACCGATGTTATAGACTTCGCCGTCTTTTCCTTGACGAACGATCAAATCAATCGCGTTATTATGATCCCCTACATAAAGCCAATCACGGACATTCGCCCCATTACCATAAACTGGAAGAGGCTCGTTCCTACTACCTTTTTGAATCATTAAAGGAATTAATTTCTCTGGGAATTGATATGGACCATAATTATTGGAGCATCTTGAAATCGTAACTGGTAAACCGAAAGTCCTATGGTATGCCATAACAAGCAAATCCGCAGAAGCTTTAGAAGCACTATAAGGGCTTGAAGTATGAAGAGGAGTATTTTCAGTGAAGAATAAATCTGATCGATCAATCGGTAAATCACCGTAAACCTCGTCTGTGCTTACTTGATGGTAACGTTTAATCCCGTATTTCCTACATGCATCCATCAAAACAGAAGTTCCAATGATATTTGTTTCTAGGAATATTGTTGGGTTAGAAATAGAACGATCAACATGGCTTTCTGCAGCGAAATTAATCACATAATCGAAATGTTCTTCTTCAAAAAGCCTGTAAATCGCCTCTCTATCGCAAATATTAGCGCGAACAAATTTAAAATTTGGTTTTTTTAAAATTGGCTCAAGCGTCTCCATGTTGCCTGCGTATGTCAAAGCGTCAACACAAACATATTGGTCATCAGGATATCGATTGACCATCGTGTGGAGGAAATTGCCTCCAATAAATCCTGCTCCACCTGTAACTAAGAATTTGGACATATGCCTACCTCACTTATTTGTTATCTCTTCAATTCGTCATGTATGTATCTACTCGTAGCGTCTTGCCAACTTGGCATAGTAGTAAACCCCGCTTTAATTAATGACTGCTTTGACAGTCTAGAATTAAGCGGTCTACTAGCTTGATTAGGAGCAAGTTTTTTATATTCTTCGGTCGTTACATGGTTGACTTTCATTTTAATGCCGGCGGTTTTAAAAATATACTCCGCAAAATCAGCCCAACTACAATACCCTTCATTTGTTGCGTGATAAACACCAAATTTATCCGTAACCATCATATCGCACATCAGTTTCGACAAATCATAGGTGTAAGTGGGAGAACCGATTTGATCAGCAACAACATTAATTTCTTTTAAACCTTTGTCCGCTAAAGAAAGCATCGTCTTAATGAAGTTGTGACCATTTATTCCGAAAACCCAGGAAATACGAATGATAAAATAATTGGCAAGCAATTGTTTTACGAATTCTTCACCTGCACTTTTGGTTCTGCCATAAACGGATAACCCGTTTTTTGGATCATCAACTTCAAAGGGCTTATCACCTTTGCCATCAAAAACATAATCCGTTGAGATATAAAACATCATGGCGTCGATTTCCTTGCACGCTTCGGCAATATATTTCGGACCTAACGCATTGACGGCATAAACGGCATCGGGCATTTGCTCGGCTTTGTCCACCGCAGTCCAGGCGGCGTTATGCATAACAACGTCTGGTTTAAAATCACAAATGAATTTTCTTACCGCCGTTTCATCGGTAATGTCTAACTCTTCTTTATCTATGCCTAAAACGTTTTTATAACCGCGCTCTTTAAGTTCACGCACGCAGTCATAACCGAGTTGGCCTTTAACGCCAGTTACTAAGATTTTGCTATTTTTATTAACCATGAATCAAAACACCTGCAGTTTCCCTTCTTTCATAGAGAATTCAATATGAGAGTCTTTAATTGAAGGGTGATGCTTATCCTTCTCTGACAAATCTAGTTCACCTGAGTATGGCCACTGGATATTAATATCAGAGTCATTCCACATGATTCCACCTTCGTGTCCTGGGTCATAAACATCATCAACTTGGTATTCAAATATCGCGGTGTCGCTTAAAACGACAAATCCATGGGCAAACCCCTTTGGAATCATGAACATCTTGTGGTTTTCACTAGAAAGAATAACACCGACGTATTTACCATATGTTGGAGAATCTTTCCGCAAATCCACTGCAACATCATAGACTTCCCCTTCTACGACTCGCACTAATTTGGCTTGAGGCTTTCTCGTTTGGAAATGTAGCCCACGTAATACGCCTTTATGGGATTTGCTTTGGTTTGATTGAACAAAATTGTAGTTTAAGCCAGCCTTATCAAACTCATCTTTTTGATAAGTTTCCATGAAGTAGCCCCTATCATCACCAAAGCATTTTGGTTCGATGATATAAACGCCTTCGATATCGGTTTTATTAAAAGTGAATGACATAATTAATATTTGACCTTCCCTTCCGCGACACGTAGCAAATGTTGACCGTATTCGTTTTTGCTCATCGAATTACCAACGCTCAATATCTCTTCCTTTGAAATCCATCCGTTTTTATACGCGATTTCTTCAGGGCAGCAAATCTTTAATCCTTGATGTTCTTCTACCGTTTTTACAAATAGAGACGCATCAAACAACGATTCGTGAGTCCCCGTATCAAGCCAAGAATATCCGCGCCCTAACAAAGTCACATGTAACTTTTGATCATGGAGATATAAGTTATTTAGGTCAGTAATTTCCAACTCTCCACGTGGTGAAGGTTTTACTAGTTTTGCTTTACTAGCCACGCCTTTCGGATAGAAGTACAAACCCGTCACTGCATAATTGCTTTTTGGATGTGGGTCTTTCTCAACAATCCTCAAAGGATTTTTGAATTCATCCATTTCCACGACGCCGAATCGTTCTGGGTCATTCACGAAATAACCGTAAATCGTCGCTAGTCCCTCTTTTTCGGCACGTTCAACGGAATTACGAAGGTGCTTTGTTAATCCGTCACCATAGAAGATATTGTCTCCTAATACCATGGCACACGCTTCGTCCCCAATGAATTCTTCTCCAATGATAAAAGCTTGCGCTAAACCATCGGGTGAAGGTTGGACCTTATAAGACAAACGAATCCCAAAAGACGATCCGTCTCCTAAAAGTTCCTTAAATCGAGGAGTATCAGTCGGCGTGCTGATAATCAAAATATCTTTTATACCCGCTAGCATGAGAACACTAAGCGGATAAAAAACCATTGGCTTATCGTAAACAGGAAGCAGTTGCTTCGACGTCACTTTAGTTAATGGATATAAACGGGTTCCTGATCCACCCGCGAGAATAATGCCTTTCATGATAAACCTCATTTTAATCAAATGGTTTCGCACCATAAGCATTAGATATTTTACAAAGCAACCTCTTATTATTAAACATCAACGATAGAATTAACTTTCCGTTTTTGAACACGAATAGTAATCATGTTCAATCTCCCGTTCTATTTTCGAATGATGAGAGCGCAAAACTAAATGGCTGTTTAGGCAAGAAATATTTTCAAATTATATTATAATATTTGCATTTCTTAGAGAGGCTCGAAGCACAAAGATTCAAAATACAGCGCTAAAGAACTTCCAGAAAATGAAAAGCTTGTAAATAAAAAATGAAATTCAAAAGGACAATAAGTAAGAAATGAAAATTGCTTTTTTATCAAACTATATGAATCATCACCAACTCGGCTTGTGTGATAAGCTGTGTGAATTGGTCGGAGCAGACAATTTTTATTTTGTGCAAGAAGAAGCGCTAACAAAAGAGAAAATGGTTTTAGGATACGGAGACGATTTTTATAAAACTAGAAAATACATTTTACTATTAAACAAAAGCAATACCGATTTGGTTAAACAGGTGATACTGGAATCCGACATTATTATCAATTCTTTCAGCCAAGGTCTAAATCTTCTAGATGAAGCTATGAAAAAGAAAAAAGTAATTTTTTGGTATTCTGAAAGGTTATATAAAGATTATAGCTTTATAAAAACTATAGCTAAGTATCTACGGGCATTAATGTTTTTTAAAAAATATGAAAACGAGAACCAATATCAATTATTAGCTTCTTTTTATGGTTATGACGATATTATGAAAACGGCACCAAAGTTGTTTAGCAATCATTGTTTTTTATTTGGGTACTTTCCAGTATCTAATTCAAGCAAAGTGTTAAAAAAAGCAATATGCAGCTCTAAATTTAGCTTTTTATTCGTAGGAAGACTAATCAAATGGAAACATCCGGAAACCGTTTTTGAGGTTGCGCAATTTATGGAGCGTGTCGGTATAGAATATTCAATTGACATTGTAGGGTCTGGCCCGCTTGAAAAAAAATTAGCTTTGAAAATAGAAAAGCAATACAAGGATAGAATTCATATGCTTGGTCCCACTCGCTTTGACAAAATGAAAAGTCTTTATTTACAACATGATTTTTTTATCTTCCCATCGGATCGTAGGGAGGGGTGGGGCGCAACCTTGAATGAAGCAATGTCCTATGGTTGCATACCTCTCGCCAACAAAAGTGCTGGCTCTGCTATGGTTTTGATTAAAGATGGAATTAATGGATATTTATACAAAAAGCGAATAGAAGAGGCGTTAGTAAAAATGGTAGCCGATTCAAGTCTAAAAAAACTAAGTGAATTTTCCGAAACAGCAAGTAAAACAATCGTGGAAGGATGGAACTATAATTTGGCTGGAAATAGGCTTTATCAAATATTTTCAAATGTTCTAAATAAAAAAGATTGTTGTCTTTACGCATCCGGTACGTTAATGTCTCAATACAATACAAAAAAAGGTAAAAAGTAAGATGGGCAGGCATATTGTAGTTGTTAGCGATTATGGATATATAAATGGTGGCAATGCAAAAATTGCTATATATACCGCAATAGGTTTGGCTGACTCCGGCGAGGATGTTACCTTTTTTTGCGGCACGAAAACTATTTGCGACGAATTGAAAGAATCGCAATGTCACCTTCTAGTCTTAAACCAAGAAGACATCCATCAAAAAAATACGTTATTGGCAATTAAAGAAAATCTTAATAACAAAGTTGCTTACAAAGCTTTTAAAAAACTAATTGATTCATTTGGTGATGACGAAGTTATTGTCCATATTCATTCTTGGTGCAAGGCTATTTCTTCTTCGCCATTCCGATATCTAAAATCCAAAGGCAATGTAAAAGTTGTTTTGACTTTGCACGATTATTTCTTCGTATGCCCGAACGGTGGATTATACAACTACAAAAAAGGCAAAATATGCAAGATTGGTAATGATTTCAAATGCTTTTTTACAAATTGTGACAAACATAATTATTGCCAAAAAATCTTCCGCTTCATACGTTATAAAAAACAACAAATAGACATGGAAGCTGTCAAAAATTTCATCTATATTTCTAGTACGAATAAAAATGCATTTGAATCAAGATACAAAAAAGAGGGCAACTTTTATTACGTTCAAAACTTTGTTGAATTAGGGCAAGAAATGCATATTGATTTCGACAAAAACTCTTTATATTTATATATTGGAAGAATTTCAGAGGAAAAAGGCATTGACCTTTTTTGCAAAGCGTTAGCCGTGGCTGGCAAGAGAGGAATAATTATTGGAGATGGACCTTTAGCTAAGAAAATCAAGAAAAAATATCCTTTAAACGAATATCCGGGTTGGCTTTCAAAAGAAGGCATGATTCCATTTATCAAGCGTAGCAAGGCGCTTGTGTTCCCTTCAAAGTGGTATGAGGCTTCACCTTTAACGCCCATCGAAATGGCGTCTTATGGTTTACCCATTATTTGTAGTTCTGTATGCGCCGCCTCTAACTTTGTGAGTGAAACAAAATGTGGAGTTGTCTACCACGACTACAACGAGTTACTATCTATATTGAAAGATGATAACTTACGATTGAAATGTCAAAAAACACTCGGAGATTTTTCCTTAAAAAGGTATATTGAAAACATAAAAAATGTATATAAACAATTGTAGAGCAATCAAATTAAGAAACAACGCATTTGCGGATTTTGTCAAAACAAAATCTTTATTTCTTTTTTTGTGGGAATTTTTTCTATTGTTTCTAGCAATTTCTTATGTGCCTCAAAGAGCGAATCCATCTAATTTAATATTAGCCATCATTCATATTGCGTTTGGCATCGTGTTTGTAATTTATGCAAAAAAAGAGTTACCTGTTTCTTATTTAATAATAGGTGCTATATTCGATATTCTCATACCTTTAACCTCGTTCAAAAATATCGAAATCAGGGCTATGACAAATGCAGAATGCCTTTATTGCTTGCTAGCGGAATTGATTCTATATTTTTCTTTTATTTGCGTTGACTTAGGAACAATCAACGTCAGAACTGAAAGAATACTTTTCAAGAAATCAAAAATTTCCCGCCTTGAAGAAAAGATCTACGCATTCATTCTTTTAATCGGTGTATTAAGTCTTCTATATAACTCATACCGTAATGGAATTGCAATTTTTAAGTTCATACACAATGTAAACTACACGGAATCTGAACCATTTCCTTTATATAGCTTTTTCACCACTCTCCCCTGCCTTTCCATTTTTCTATTGGTCAAAGAGGGAGCTGCAAAAAAGAAAAAAACATACATATTTTTAATTCTATTGTTTATTTCATTGCAACTGCTCTCTGGAAAAAGATGGGGCCTATTTGTTTTAGCCATCTTTCTCGCAAGTATTATCGACTTTCGCAAACTTTCTTGCCGTTCGATATTGATAATTGGCTCACTTGGAACTCTCTTTTTCCTATTTTATACATTATTTCGTAGCAATAACGAAATTCTTACTACATACAGGCCGTGGTTAAATACAGAATCGTTGCGTTTGCAGTATAAGTTAACAGAGCTTTATCGCTATTTCGGAATGAGTCAGCGAAACTTCTCTTTGTATTTTACCCCCGAAAATTGCGGACCATTATTTCAAAGAACAGGATATTTCTTTTTAAAATTTTTCGGCTTCAAAAACAATTCTAATTTGATTTTCGTTAATGGTTACAATGTCTGCAATATCATCGGTTATATGCTGATGGATTTTGGCAATTTTTGGTTCATTGGTTTATTTATATGGGGCGCCGCCATGCATCTAATTGATGCGCTACACGAAAAAAAATCGAGTTCATTGTTACTAAGCATCCTTTTTGGTTTTTCTTTCTTGTCGTTAACGCTTTCTTTTTACGCCTATTTAGATTCTTTCATTTCTTTTGGGGTTGTTTTCCCAATTGTCTATTTTTCTATTCGCTTTTTTTGTAGAAAGGTTGTTAAAAAATGATAACGATACTATGCAGCAACAAAGACGATTTTATGTTCAAACATTTATCGTCGAACGTAGATACTTTTTATAAAATAGGACTCGTGAACGCACCGATAAAATCAAAAATTACAAAGACGATTGCTATTTTTTTATCAATATTTCATCTCCAGTTCCTGCTATATGGTAAGTGGAAACGTTTTATTAAAGGCAACAAATTTATCGTTACAGACGACGTTGGTCTTCACTTAGATGTCGTTAAGTACATAAACAGGTACAAAGATAACTTTACTGTTTTTTTATGCAATCCTGTTAAAACCGTTTCCGGAAAGAGCAATCTCAATAAATTAAAATGCAAGGTCATTACCTTCGATAATGGTGATGCCAAAAAGTATAATTTAATCCATTACCATTATTTTTGTCCGTATCTTCCTGAAAAGGTGCCAAGTCAAAATAAATACAATTTAATGTTCGTTGGATTTGATAAAGGCAGAAGAGAAAAAGTAGAAAGGATAGTGAAGGCAACGCAATTAAATAACAACTATATAAAGATAATAACTGGTACGATCTTTGCATTATCTTACGAAGAATATTTAAAAATCCTCTTTGCATCAAAGGCAATCATTGAAATTGTCCAAGATGGCCAGGAAGGAATTACGTTAAGGACAATAGAATCGTTGTATTATAAAAAGAAATTAATAACAAACAATATTGGCATACGTAAACTTCCTTTTTATAATCCAAACAATATATTCGTTGTTGAGGATTTTAAAAAAATAAACGCTAATGACCTGAAACACTTTTTAGAATCAAATTATTGTAAAATCGATGATGTCTTTTTTAATGAATATAAACCAAATGAATGGCTGAATAAAATAGAACGGATTGGATTTTTTAATATATAATAAGCACTATCGATTTGGATATCGTTTCAAGTAACCTAAATGGAAAAGCAAGCTGGTAATAATATACTCCACATTACAAAACGTTATCCTCCTTATGTTGGAGGAATAGAAACAGTCTGCCACGATATTTGTGAAAGCATTCGCGATAATAGTCCTTCAACAAACCAACTCGTTTTAGCGTACAACGACAAACCTGAAACAAAAAATGAGATTTACGAAGATATCCATGTTATTCGAGCAGGTGTAGAAAGAGTAATCGCGTCTCAGCCATTATCAAAAGAATATGGCAAATTAATCAATCAATGCTTTGAGACATTTGAGCCAGATACCATTCATTTTGATTTTCCAAACCCTTACGCTGCTCATTATTTACTAAAAGCAATGAAGCAATACCACTTCAAGGGCAAATTCATTCTTTTTTGGCATTGCGACATCATTAAACAAAAAATCATTCGAAAACTATTCGATGGGCAAACGAAAAAATTAATCGAACGGGCTGATACAATCGTTGTTACAAGCCCGAATTACCTAAAACATACAAGCTTTTTGCCAAGATATCCAAATAAGCATTACGAAATTTTGCCATTAAGAGTTGGCGATAATCGTCTCATTGTTACTGAAAAAGAACAACAGAATGCACTAGATATTAAAGCGCAATATCCAAACAAAAAGATTGGTTTTTTCTTTGGACGTCACGTTCCTTATAAGGGCCTAGAATATCTCATTGAAGCAGATAAATATCTTGATCAAAACAAAGTTCAATTATTGATTGCGGGCACTGGCCCTTTAACCGAAGAATTAAAAGAAAAAACAAAGGGTTTAGCTAACATCACTTGGTTAGGAAGGTTATCAGAAGATAACGTAAATACTTATTTGCTTGCATCTGATTTCTTCGCGTTCCCCTCTATCACTAGGAATGAGGCTTATGGCATCTCACTCGCGGAAGCACTCTATTTTGGAAAACCCGCCGTCACATTCACAATTCCTGGTTCAGGTGTTAACTGGGTGAATATTGATGGCGAAACTGGTCTAGAAGCTCCAAATAGGGATCCAAAGGCTTTAGCAAGCAATATTACAAAGCTCGTCGAAGATAAATCGCTATACGAAAAATTATCAAAAGGTGCTTACGATAGAGCACATCTATATTTCACAAAAGAACATTTCACTAAAAGAGTGTTAGAAATCTTTAGCGAACCAAAATAAAAGACGATTACTTTTTCTCTTCTAATATCTTTTTAATCTCATCGGATTTATCGACATTCGTCACATAGATGCCGTCTTTTGAGGCGGATACGATGACGTCTTTTAATCCGTTCACAATAATCGGCGTATTTGTTTCATTAACGATTTTAACGTTCTTGCAGTCGTTAATGATTCCTTTTCCGAATACTGATCCTTCCATGAAATCCGTGAAAGCGTTCCAACTACCTAAATCTTCCCAGCGACCACTAAATCTCATCACACGAATACTTGATTCATGCTCCACTACCGCGTAATCAACGCTGATTTTAGTTGCGGTATCATAATGCTCAAAGAACGATTTGTAGTCCTTAAATCCTAGTAAATCCTTCGCGCGATTAAGAATATATCCTGACTTAAATCCAAAAATTCCAGCATTCCACAAAGCACCTTGCTCAATGTATTTTTTTGCGGTTTCAATATCTGGTTTCTCCGTAAAACGAAGAACCTCGCTTACTGGTCTATTATCTTTAGGAATGATGTAACCATATTTAAAAGTTGGTTCAGTTGGTTCAATACCAATCAAAGACAAATTTGATTTATTCTCGTTAACAATAGAGTCTAATTTCTTAAGCGTTTCAAAATAATCATCATCGACATAAGGATCAACCGGGCAAACAATGACGGATTCATTCTCGTCAACATGCATAATGTCACGTAAATAAGCGACCGCTAAAGCGATTGCGGGGAATGTATCTCTTCTTGCTGGTTCAATGGAAATATGAATATCTTCGCCAAGCTGTTCTTTTAATAATGGGATTTGTGCTTCTCCTGCCGCGATTAAAATATTCGCGTCAGAATCAATACGCTTAATCGAATGGTACATCCTTTGCACCATTGATTCATACGCGCCCTCTTTGTTCTTAAAGAACGGGATGAATTGTTTAGACCGAATATCGTTAGAAAGAGGCCATAGCCTTTTTCCTGATCCACCTGATAGTAAGATAATATTCATATAACGTTTTTTAACCTTCCAAATATTCTAGCAAAGTCTTTAATAAAACTCGCTAGGTGATTGCAACTACCATTATCTAGATGTGCAAGAATTGCTCTACTCACAATATCAAAATATATTTGTTCATTAGATAAATACTTTATTGATTTTATTTGCTTGCTTCGAAATGCACTAGTCAACGATAAGTAGACAGTATTGCAGGAAGTTGTAGACAGGTTCTTGGGGTTTTGGAGCCACCGAGCTTCTTGAGGTACTCATCCTTGTACTGTTTCGGGGTGAGGTAGCCAAGGCAGCACATCGGCCTTTCCTCGTTGAAGAACCTTATGTATTCCCTAACTTGGGCGGGGACGTCCCCGCAATCCTTGATGTCGAAATCGATGAAAAGCTCTGTCTTGACCCAGCCGTTGATCGATTCCATCGCGCCGTTCTGGGTCGGCGTGCCGGGATCGGGCATCGTCCTCGTGATATCGTATGGGAGAAGGAGCTCGTTGAAGGCCTTCGAAGAGTACACGGACCCGTGGTCGGTATGGAATGATAAAGTAAATATATTTTTTACCATTTTAGGGAAAATATCCTTCGCCAATGTTGGCTAATCCTCTTTGAACAACTCCTCCTTTCCT
>DHKP01000035.1 GCA_002404865.1 Caryophanales bacterium UBA4691
ACGCACAAAGCATATAGGAGGAAACTAAATGAAATCAAATAGCAATTTATTCCCAAAGTCATCCTCAGCAAGGCAGATGGAAGCTTTGAAAAAGAAAATTCGAGAAGCAATAGCTGAAGAAAAGAAGAAAAAGAAGAAGGAGCCTAAGTCTCATTTTTCTAAAGGAGAAAGAGAGCTAATAGATGAAGTTAAAGCTCGAGGAGATAAGATTTCAGAAAAAGATGTCGTATTTATCACTAAGGATAAAAACGGTAAAATAGTGTGGCTAGAAAAAGGCCATTTAGCTTCTGAAGGGAAGCTTCCATCTGGATTAGTTCATATCAAGCACAAGCATTCCTCCCAATTTAATGATAAAGGGATACCAAACCATTTAATTTCAAAAGTAATCAAGAAAGCTATTAAAGAAGCTAAAATTGTTGGCACAAGCGGCAAGAACAGAGATGTCTACGAAGCGAAAGTAAATGGAATGGTTGTTCATATAGCAATTACCATTAGTGATAATGGTTATATTGTCGGAGCACATCCAACATCTACATGGAAGGAGAAAAAATAGAATGAAAAAGAAGTTACAATTATTGCTTGAATATGGTTGCTATCCAGTTTGGTCATATGATGAAAATGGCCAACTCATATGGGATGATTTTCCTAAAGATGATAAACCTGATCAACATTTAGAGAAACTAAAAGAAATTATATCTGATGAGTTCGATTCATTATACGTCAACAACGAACACGAGTTTTCTTCAAAAGGCTTTGATTCAAAAGAAGATGCAAGAAAATTCATTGCACACTTAGATGAGTTTAGAACTCTTGTAAAAGAACGATATTCAAAAGACTATGAAATAGTAGATGATTTCTATGATTTTTCCGATGAGGCAAAATAAGTAAGTTTCATTTGATTACAAACGAATATTATCCTATTAATTTTAGCAAAAAGGCGGCATATAGCATTCGTGCATATGCCGCTTTTATATAGAGGAGGATGCGAGGACGATATGTTTTCATACTCTACATCAGTTAAAATCAAGCGAAATTTCAGTGCTAAAAAAGCATGTATTTATCGACTATTTCTTAATTTCCAGCTTAACAACACTCTCCACATGCGTAACATGGAGGCAAAGAATAGGTCCATCAATACGAGGCAGAGTGCGGAAAGAACATGTCCGCCACATTCCAAACGCGAATATGTAACTGGTAAAAGGCCAACTAGGGTCGTATGGGTTGCGCTTTTCCGTTTTTCTCAGCAAGAGCATCGCTGATGGGACGCCTCAAAGAGCCAGAACGGACAAAGCCAACACACGAAATCAGGGCGTTTCTTCATTGCCCGGCAATCTTTTCTTGAATGGTTAGGCCTTTTCTGACGGACGCTTTCAGACGAGGCTTCGGAAGCAGAGTGAAGATCTCTTTTAGGATGTAATCCTTGAAAGAAGCTGCGGGCACTGGCAACTAGATTGCACAAGGACGTCAGAAGGTCATCTCAAAGAAGCTGCGTGAGATCAAGGATAGGAGGAGTAGCAAGAACCAACAAGACGTGTCTACAAAACGTTGGCCGCTGCAGCCAATGAATTAAATACTAACGTTTGTGTCAAAAGTATTGACGCCTATCCAGCATCTTTTTCTTCGCTCATTTTTTTGATGGCTCGAATTAAAGCGGATAAATCATCAATTGTAGCGATTTCATTATTTTCTAGAAAAATATCAAGAATCATTAAATCCTGTTCCAGTTTTTTATCTTGCACAAACAAAACCTTTTCCTTTTTTCCGAATTGTATTTTGCCACTGTGCATAAGCATAAATAACGAAACAAGCTGTCCTTCTAAATCATTCGTTTTCGACAATTCGGAAGATCCGTACAAGATATAATCAATAGTAACATTGTATTTCTTACACATTTTATCTAATAAATCAATTCTAGGGAAAACCTCGCCGCTTTCGTATTTAATTAACGATTGTTGGGAAACGTCAAAAACATCCATTCCGCTCACCTCTTTTAAGGTTAATCCTGCTTTCTCTCTTGATTCCTTTAACCTTTTATGCCAATCCCTATCCATTTTATTAAATCTTCCTTTAACAATTAAATTATAAATCAATCTATATTGAATTTTCAATGATTCTTACTAGAATATAATCGTGCAGGAGGAACTCATATGTCTTATAAAACTGGCGGTGGGGACCACCTTCAACCATATAGCGAAAACAACGGCCGGTATGAAAGCGTAGAAAAAGCGAGCCAAAATGAGAACGATACAAAAAATTTAGTACTTGTTCATTATTATGGTTTCCCAAAAGAGAATTTCCCTTTTGCCTTTCCAACATATGGCGTCCATGACTCAGATTACTGTGATATTTTCGTTAAATATTCAAGGGGGCGCGTCAAGGGGGTTCTTATCGATGAAAGAAAAGCAATCTATTTATTAACCTGCAGAACAAAGGATGATAAATCGCTATTCTTAAATAAACTTGGTTATAGTGAAAAGGAAAAGGAGAAATTATTAGACGACATTGAGGGCAATACGATGATTAAGACTCTGACTTTTAGCAGGTTGGAAGAAAAATGCTTAAAATGTGAAGCCGAAACAATTTTAAAAGGTAATATAGTTACAAGCGTATGGGAGCTCAAAGAAAATTTGGAAATTAGATTCATAACGTTGATACCGGGAGGAGAAAAAAGATGGAAATAGATTTAGGGACTAAAATCATTACCCTCGTTGACAAAGACATCATTGAGAGAGACGACGCACATATTTTTCTTCCCAAGGGGCTTGTGGGGTATGTTTGCGACACCGAATATATAAAAGAAGGTTTTGTGATGGTCCAATTCTTTGAAAAAAACATTACGGAGAATGGAACCGGCGTTTATTCCTATAAGGTCGACGAAATCAAGCCCGAAGCTTGATGACAATCATTCGGCTTTTTCGCGTTAATGTTAAGCTGAAGTTGAAAAACGCCTTAGTGCTGCCAGCCTCTTCTCATACGAGTAAAGGTTTTATTTTGCGACTTTACCACCATTCGGACGGCCTCCAACAAAAAGAGGATTCCCCTCGTTTTCTAAACGAAGGAAACCCATCAGTTTTCGCGATTTGCGAGTATTTTCCGCCATTTTTGCGACTAAGCAACACCACCGTCTCAACATGCATCGTTCCCACATGAAACACATGTTTACGAAACTGAGGTAGGCTACGGAATAGACATGTCCACTGACGTGTGATTTTTCATATGTCTACTGGATGGTGAATACGAGGTAAGTCGTATCGGATGCGCAATCAAATACATTCGATTTGCTCGTTTTGAGCTGATTATCTGAACCTGTATTTGCCTTTGCCTTTGCCTTTCACCTGCTCCACCACATTTAGATTTTGGAGGTAGCTGATGTAATTAGTGCTAGCCGACTTCGAGGCGTTGAGGTAAGACACGATGTCCGCCCGACTGAACTCTTCGTTGAAGAAACGATCAAAGATGGCGGTCAGCGTTTTCCTGATGGAATTGGAATACGTTGATCTGTTGATGATGCCTATCGCGTCCACGCTATTAATCTTTATCCTCTCGCCACCAAAGTCCAAATTTTGGTCTTTCGAGGTAGTGTTTTGGTCTTCAAAGTCCAAATTTTGGTCTTTCGAGGTAGTTTTTTGGCCTTCAAAGTCCAAATTTTGGTCATTCGTAGCCAAATCCATTGCCTTATAGGAATATTGAAGGTACTTCGTGCTTATCGGTATCATGACGGATGTGATGTCGATGTTCTCGTCGTATTCCTGATAATGGATGCCATCGCTTCCGTTCTCAACCATGGCGCGTTTCGCTTTGCCGACCCCAGAGCCGAAAGACTCGATGAGATCGAGAGATCTGAACATCTCACGGATAGAGGGGTTCTCATACATCCTGTTTGGGAAGGAATCTTTCGTGTTTAGGTCTTGTATTGTTATTGGTGGAATCGGCTTGTTGTAGTTGGTTATCACAATGGAGTCATCATAGACATATACTTGGACGCTTCTAGGGTTTTCGTAGTTCTTATGCACGATGGCATTCGTCAAAAGCTCTTCGACCGCGGAATACGGGTAATTGTATATGGTCTCGCTTTTGAGGTCGTCTTTCACGCGGAGAGTCAGGGATTTCAAATAGGCATTATTGATCTCGTCCATGACGTTCCTGAGTTGCTTCCAAATAGGCCCTCTGAACTCCTTGGAGGACATCACCGATTCGCCCGAGGCGCTTTTGTGAATCAGCTCGACGTAGGAATAAGGGATGAATTTTTCCGGACTTCTGGAGAACATGAGCAAAGCGAAATTCTTCACCATGCCCGTTTCAACATCAACAAGCCCCATATGCTCCGCCATATCCTGTTTGGACAGGTTCTTGGTGTTTTCCCGGTCGGTGGATGCGTTGAGGTATTCCCTTATATAGTCAACGTCGAGGTCATCGATGGTGGCAACGTTAGAATATTCTTCCGTGAAATGGTAGTCTGAGAACTTCTTAAGAAGCTCGAATTCCTCTTTGATGGAAGCGAGCCGAGAGTCTCTTTCAACGCGAACGTACCTGCCTCTTTTGAGATTGATGGTTTTGTCCTTTTCAGCCTTCTCAAGGACCTCGTATGGACCGATGTTGTTGTTCGAGAATGCGAAAATGACGAAGAAGCGGCCGTCGATTTCGGCGTGCGTCATCGCGTAATTTACTTTAGGCTTTATGAATCCAATCAGGGATTTCAAGGAATTCTCCACGGTCTCGATCTGGCTCTCGTCATATCCGAGGATCGGCCTTATCGGCGTGCCTTTCGATTCGGGCTCTTTGTGCTCTTCTACGCCCACCAAGATCATGGACAGATTCCTGTTCATGAGGTTGTTCGAGAAAGCGCACATCGTCTTCAAGATGCTATCTCTCTGGAGATGGGATTTTTTGTACTCGATGCAGTCGGATTCGAGCTTGCATTCTCTGAGGTACTGCAAAGCTATCTTTTTAATATCGTCGGAATTCATTTTATCACCTCATTTTTGGACTTTCGTGCCATTTATGCCATCCAATGTCCAAATTTTACCATGAAAGTCCATTTTTTCAATAATCATCTACATACTTAGTAAACTTTATGCCATATCGAATTACGCCAAAATAAAGTTCGCCGTCTAGTCTTTTTTCATCCAACGCAAAAGCTAATGTCTTTATATTGTAAAGCAGTATCAATAGCACGCAATGCCCTTGGTTGTTTTTCTATAAATCGTTGGCGCAATCATAAAAAATTCTAAATATTTTTCACTTTAGAAATCGCTTGATTATAACTTTCCTCATCGATCTTTAGCTTATCAAGTTCATCTACGACAACATCCTTAATCGCTTGCTCAAAATAAGAGCAATCAAAATTATCTTCATCGCATTCGCATTTGATTTCATCTAAAACAATGTTTTTAGTTTCAATTATGAATTTAACCAATTCATCTAATAGCGGCGTATCTGAGTTCAGAGTAGCAACAATGTTACCTTTGTATTTGATTCGAATCTGATTGTCCATATTTCAAAAGTCTCCTTTCTATTGCCTGTCTTCCGCCATCTAAAAGTACGGAAATATCATCCAAAGTGTCTCCATATTCCAATGCGCTAGACTTATAGTCAAAAACATCATTTGACTTTTGACTGCACAGTATAACGTTTTCAGAATCGGAATTTATGACTATATTTGCGTCGTGCGTCACTACGATTACTTGACGCTTCTTCTTTAACGCAGAAAACCAAGTTGTTAATTGATTATATATTGTTTCGTTGTCAATATTGTCTTCCGGTTGATCAATCAAAAGAGGCTTATCGCTCTCGTTGAATACTATATATTCTAAAAGAAGATTTGCCCTCGTTCCTGGAGACATGTTTTTCAAGTTATTAATTGCTAAGCCATCCTTCACAAGAATTTCATCATTCACTTCTATTTTGTAAGATTCTAGGTTTTCTAATTCCTTATCTAAATCATCTGAACTCTTTGAATCGGAAATAACCTCATCAGAATGAAAGCAATACGCATCTATCATCGAGCGTAAATCTGAGAATTCTTTTTTTGTCGCATTAAATTTCTTAAGTTTGTTCGCATCAAAGTAAATAGCAAACATACGGTGCAAATATTTTAGAAGATTCTCGCAGTCGAGCCTTCTTTGAAATATAAACTTTCTTCCGTTGTATCCTTTACTGTCCGTATCATCTTTATCAGAAAACTCCATACAAGCGGCTTTGACAATATGATTGACAAGTTGGACACGCTTATTAATTTTGCTAAGTTTTTGCTTTATGGACTCTTTTAATAAGTTAACCACATCACATTTTTGTTTCTTTTGGGCATTATGAGAATTCAAAATCGCTTTATATTTATCCGAAATCATCCATTCAACATTTTCATGTATAAGATTGACATTAAGATCATGCGTCTCTTTATAAACGGCTCCAACTAAATTGCCGAAGGCTATCTTTATATTCTCGTTGTTTTTGAGTTGATCAGGAATGAACTTCTTTTTGCACAGATAATCATAAACATCTTTGAAGTCTTTGTATGTCAAGGCATCATTGCCCTTCTTCATTTTCTTGAATTTAATCTCACATTTGCCGTCGTTGATTTTTATAACCTTAGTCGCCAATGAAGTAATGTTCTCGAACGAGCCGGACACAAATGCATCACATTTAATTTCCTCTAAAATGTTTGCTTTAGTTGAGGCTGTATCAAAATTCTTCAATCCATCAAACTTTTCTTTGAAGTATTGTGACGTCATCAAGTCACTATTTTTCTTGAACAATTCCTGTGCGAAGCCCTGGTTGTAATAATCAAAATGAAATGAGTGGTTCGCCAAATCACATCCATTCATATCAAAAGCTTTGACTTGAAGTTTATCCAAGTAGTCGACCCTATCATCGGATTGTTCTTTGAAAATGCTCTGGACTTTATCGCGATTTAAAAACAGTGCTATTCCATCAAGAAACAAGCTTTTTCCGCTTCCTCTTCCACCAACAATTGAATTTAGACCAGAACTAAGATAAACAACGTTGTCATCGCCTTGTGTAATCTTGCCTAGGCAACAGGCCTTATCATTTCGAGTAACAACTTTTTTAGAAAAGGAAATTCGTCTGCAATCAGATCCAGCAAGTCTTAGTCCATTAAATGTAGGCAGAGAATGGAAATATTGACATGGATTGTCTAAATAATTTCTAAGTTTTTCAAAATTATTAGAATCAGAAAACGAAATAACCGATACTCTATCTCCTTTATCGAATTCTTTTAAAAGGTCAATCGCCCTTTGTATGTTGGTGTTATTTGACGTCTCCCAAAAGCAGCACATTTGGTCAATGTATTTATCTATATTTTTCTTAGTTTCATCTTCATCCCAATTGTACTCAATACCTCTTTTTCTTTGCTTCATAAAATGAGGGCTTAGCAAAAAAGGCTTTTTTATTTCCGTTATAAGAAAATCAAGAAACTCATGAAGTAGAACCGCTCCTTTTGAATCTGTTTTTTCTTGAAGATATTCATTTATTCTTTTGGAATCAGCATCCATATCAAACTTTTCATCGTCGAAGTAAAAAATGATATGCTTATAAACTTTTTCTTCCACGTCGCTTGAGGTTAAATAGACATCAACTTCAACACCGACGATGAGTTTGATCCCTGTTTTACACGCATCAAACGCCTTGTACACTTCATCATTAATCCTATTATGATCAGTAAAACTAATCATTTTTAAATCAGGATGGTTTTTAAAAATATTCGCCAAAGACGAGACGTATTTATCAACGCTTAATTTAACAAAATCGCTCGAGCCCTTTGGACATTTACAAGTGTGGATATGCAAATCCCAAATTGAATCGTTCTCAACCACCGAGTCTAAAGAATTAATCATGACTATCACCCCCATTTTTTGAAACTAAAGTACAGATAAACATAATTTCAAATGAAAGAAATTAATGCACAAATAGTGTTCTTGCTAAACCATCAATTGCGCTACAACTATGACTTCTAGAAGAGTCCTAGTCCTCTTGGTTTTATTATAACAAATGAGCCATATCTTTTCCATTTATTCATAAACTATCAAGAATATAGAAAAAGTCCCCATTGCGGAGACTTGTTCCCATGTTTAGTTTCTCTTGAATATCAGCATGATGTTGCATTCGTCGATGATATTGGATTGGCATAGAGTCCATCCGTCCTCCGCCATCTCATTGCATTCCTCGGTGATCCTCATCTGAGACACCTCGGATTCCAACGGTGTGAGGTACATGCTAATCGATCTGTATTCTGTCTTCATCCTCGTATCCTCCGATGTTCATGCTGATGACGACGTGAACCTTCTTATGCAAGAGCTTTCTTCGTTCTCCCGATGGGCCCTTCTCGAATATGCAATGGTCGTAGTCGCAGTCGAACTCTCCGATTCTTACCGCTTTCGAGACATCAAATTTCCCGATGAAGTCCCTGTGGCTCAGCTCTGATTTGAAAACAAAGTTCAATCGGTGCGAGTCCGGTTTCCCGTTCTCGCCCATCCCTCCAACAACGATCTTATCAACGGTTGATTCCAGGATATCCTCGCTGAAGCAATCGATGCCTTCATGCGATAGGATGGTTTCCCTGAAGCTTTTCAATCTCGCCTTCACCTCGCCTTGGTTCTCCTGCCTTTCGTTGTAGTCATTGAGCTCCGATCTTCTGAGATCAAGCTCCTGATTGATAATCTTATATTTGCTCTCACAATCCTCTTGGCTGACTACGCCACTCATCCTGAGTTCCAGGATGTTATCTTTCTTCTTCTCGAGCTCTGCTATCTTGGCCTCCGTGTCCGCTATCTTCGTTGCGAAGGATTCCGACAGCAATGCGGTCTCGACGCTAGAGAGGAAGTCCTTCATGTTGCTATTCCCGTCTTTGCCGACGAGCCTGTTGATGGCTTCCAAGAAGGCTTTTTGCAAGAGCGCCTCATCGACGGCGAGGCTATGCGGACACATCGATTTTCCCTTTTTGGTGGACGATATGCACTGCCATACGCAAATCTTCGGCTCGTCTTTCTTGCCTTCTTTCGTCCTTCTCGTCAGATTCTGACCGCAGAAGCCGCATTGGAGGATGCTAGAGAAGGAATAAGCTCTCGTGATCCTTTCCCTGGTCTTGTCGTTATACTGGTTGCATCCCCTTCTCGGGCATGCTCTCTGCTCCCTGATTTTATTGGCCAAATCGAACGTCTCCGCTGGGACGATGGCTTCATGGTGCCCTTCGATGTAGAACTTGTCGCTTTCGCCGAAGTTCTTCAGCCTTCTTTTCGATATCGGGTCGACCGTGTACGTCTTCCCAAAAAGGATGTCGCCTTTGTATTTCTCGTTCTTGATGATCCCAATGATGGCGCTGAGCCCCCAATTGAGGTCGCCTTTCTTCGTCGTGTAACCAAGCTCGGTCAGTTCCCTGGCGATGACGGTCGCGCCGACTCCCTCAACATACCTTTTGAAGATGTATTTGATGGTTTTGGCTTCTTCTGGATTGACCCTGATTTCCTTCGTCTTTGGGTCGTAATCGAATCCAAGGCACCCTTGGAATCCGATCAATTCGCCCCTCTGCATCTTCATCTTAAGCCCTTTTTTCACGTGCTCCGATGTGTTGTGGACTTCCTGTTGGGCGACGGATGAAAGGATTGTGAGAAACAGTTCCCCGTCCATGGTCATGGTGTGATAAAGTAAATATATTTTTTACCATTTTAGGGAAAATATCCTTCGCCAATGTTGGCTAATCCTCTTTGAACAACTCCTCCTTTCCTCTCATCCTGTAGGATGACCCGACTATCTGGAACACCCTCGAGTGGTGCAGCACGCGGTCGAGTATCGCGTTCGTAATGACGGGGTCTCCGAAGACCTCTCCCCATCTGTTGAAGCTCTTATTCGTCGTGAACACCGTGGGATGCCTCTCATATCTCATCGATATGAGCTGGAACAGCAGATTGGAGTCCTCAGCGTCGATCGGCAGGAACCCGACCTCGTCGATGATGAGCACGCTGTAGGACGCGAAATGCTTCAGCCTCCTCGCCAGCGTGTTCTCATGCTTCGCCTTCTTGAGCTGCATGATCAGGTCGTTGCAGTTCACGAAGTAGGTCATGTACCTGCTTTTTGCGCACTCGATGCCGACGGACACGGCGAGATGGGTCTTCCCGGTGCCGGGCGTCCCCATGAAGACGACGTTCTCCGCGCGCTCCACGAACCTGAGGTTCCTCAGATCCAGAACCTCATCCCGGTTCAGCCGCGGCTGATAGCTGAAATCGTAGTCGTCGAACGTCTT
>DHKP01000022.1 GCA_002404865.1 Caryophanales bacterium UBA4691
ATTATAGCTTAGTCGCAAGGCTTTGCAATAGTGGTCGCCCTCTTTCCCTCGGGCCTAATGGTGAAATCGTAAGACAACAAAGTAGTTATGGACCTCGTACTACTCCGCCAAATGTTAGCGGCGAACTACTTTTTAAAAGCGCACCATTCAAACGAATATAGTTACTGATTTTGGTTTGGTTTTTTCATTAATATTTGACTAAAGCGACTAGAAAAGATAATGATTAAAAATAATAAAGGGACATTATGATTAGGGTCGCGATTGTTGAAGACGATAAAAAATATCATGAGATTTGCCAAAAACTTCTGAAGCAAATCGGAGAAAAGAAAAAAGACTCATTTGCCATCAGCGACTTTTATAATGGCTTGGATTTTTTAGAAACCTTCAAAGCGAATTTCGATTTGATCATCATCGATATTGAGATGCCACAGATTAATGGCTTGGAGGTTTCCGAATCCGTTAGAAAGATTGATCAATTCGTGCCAATCATTATCATTTCGCACTCAGCCCAATACGCGGTCAAAGGATATAAGTTCAACGCGTTTGGCTATATCGTTAAGCCAATTTCGGAATACGATTTTGCTTTTGTGATGGATAAAGCGATTCGCGTTATTAAAAACGAGAATAAACATTATATTGTTATTTCCAATAAAAGCACGATTCGCAAAATCGATATCGATGAGATTCGTCATATTGAAGTTTCTAGCCACATCCTTAAAATAAAAACCGCGAATGATGTCATTTCCATTCGTGACAAAATCAAAAAATACGAGGAGATTTTAAAACAGTATCATTTTGTAAGATGCGACAATTCGTATCTAGTGAATCTCAAATACTGCTCTAACGTTAATCTTAAAGACAATACGGTTAAAGTTGATGATGAAGTTCTTCCGATTTCTCGGTCGAAGAAAAAAGCCTTTTTGGATAATCTTACAAATTACATTGGAGATGAAATCTAATGTACGAGAATTATATTCTAGATCAAGCGGTATTTTATTATCTTTACCGCTTTGTCATTCCTTTATTAATCGCTGAAATTATCACTTTTACCTACGTGCGCAAGAAATCGTATTGGGGATTGAGATTACTAGGGTATTTCGCTTTGTTCGTTTCTTTCTCGATTATTATCATCTATTGGAACGTCGATATCAAAATTGGATGGTTTAGAACCATTTTCCTTTTCATTTTCGCTTTATCGCTAGTGCCGCTTTATCTCACGTATTCGCTAAAATTCAAGCAGCTTCTCTTTTTAGCGCTCAGCGCCTATACCATTCAGAACTTTTCGGATAATCTTTGGCAACTAACCATGATGTTTTTCTTTAATCCATCCAAGGGATTAGAAATAGGCTTGCTGGGGATTACTCTTTTAGTGACTTATTCCGCCTACTTTTTCATTTTTATCAAGCTCGTCAAGAAGAACGACATCGTCGATTTGAATAATACCGTTGTGGTTTTGATGTCTTCTATCGCTGTTTTAGTCGTGAATATCCTTTCGATGTATGGACAGCAAAATAGCGATACCGTCGCTCTCATTTCGATAAGAATTTATGCGCTTATCGCTTGTTTCTTCATTCTTGCCGTCCAATATAACATCTTCCACGCTAGAAAACTAAGTGATGAAAAATCATTATTGGAGCAAACCCTCAAATTCCAGAATGAGAAATTCGCGAGTAGCAAAGAAACGATGGAACTCATCAACATCAAATGCCACGATTTAAAACACGAGATTGAATCAATCAAGGACACTTGTTCCACTACCGAACAAATTAAGCGTCTTAATGATTTAAGAAAGACGGTGGACATTTATGATTCCGCAATTAAAACCGGGAACCCGGTACTAGATATGGTTCTTTCCGAAAAGACTTTGGTTTGCAAGAAAAACAAAATCCGCATCGTTCCTATCATCGATGGCTCTTTGCTCTCTTTCATGGACAATAGCGATATTTATTCTCTTTTTGAAAATGCGTTGGACAACGCCATAAAAGCGGTGAAAGTAGAAAAAGAGAAATGCCGCTCCATCTTCATCAAAGTGATTCAGAAAGGCGATATCGTCTCAATAAAAGTGGAGAATTATTGCAGCAAGAACATCGAATTTGAAAACGGCCTTCCTAAATCGAAAGAAGACAATCGTTACCATGGATTCGGGACAAAATCCATTGAATACATTGTGAAAAAGTATGATGGGAACGTCTCTTTTAAGCTAGAAAACCATGTCTTTAGCCTTGTGGCTTGTTTCTTTAATTAAGCAAGTTAGGCTATTTGAGGCGCAGGTTATGACAACTTTCTTAGCGATTTTGGTTATTCGATAAAATGTAACCGCTAACAAAATAGTATTGGCGCGTGTTTCTGCATACATAACGTAGTGGTAATCGCCAATAAGAAAGGAAAAATAACCTCGCTTTTACACGGATTGCGAGGGGAAAAGGAAACAAATGAAGAAAAAGAATTTGTTTACGAAGTCGTTCGCGTTTGTTTTTTCGCTTGCCTTATTAGGCTCGTGCGCGGTAACGGGCGGAGAGCAAGGCGAAGGCGAATGGTATGGAGTCGGGATCGATGTTGATTTAAGCTCCCGCACTGAATTCTTAGAAGGCGAAAAAGTAGATCCAAGCATGTTCATCTTGACCGCTTACGAGGATGGCGAGGAAATCACTCCAGACCCAAGCGAAGTCACAATCGAACCCGCTCGCTCTTTGACCAAAGAAGACAAACAGTTGACCTTCAAATGGAAAAAATACACCACAACGCTCGACATCAATGTCTCCGATACGATGATTAGCGAGTGCGAGCTTATGGATAAGGCCATTTTCAAATACAATGAGCCTGAGCATACTCTTAACTCCCAAGGAAATACTCCAGATCCAACTAGCGACAATCCTGACATAAGAGATGTTGATGGGCGTTCAGCTTCGCGTGGATCAAGAAAGAATAGCGATGGGACTTTCACTGGGTATTTAGGTGATGTGAGCTATGGTTCTAATTTTTCTTATACCATCAATACAGAAAATGAAGGTGATGAACTTTACATTTACGCTTCCGTTGCTTCTAATAGCTATCATTGGGGTGCTGTTTCGGATAAATATAAAAGCGGCTTAAATGGTTCCAACGCGCTTCCACTTTCTAATGTTTACGAACTGAGCAACAACGGCAACGTTGTAGATAATAAGAAAGCCGCCGATATCAAAGAAACGATGGTAACGGAGGCCGAACTCGATAAAATTCCTTCTGCCTCGACGGAAAACCCATGGTTTGCTACCGTCGATTTATGCATGAAAAATTTCAAGCGGCACTGGCTTGGCAAAGTGACTCTAACTAGCGGTGTCAATAATATTAAAATTGATTTTAATAAAAACCAAATCACAGGTGGCCGATACGCTTATTTAGGTGCTGCGTGCGGTAACTGGGACAACATTGAAGTACGCTATGTTAAAAAAGGAGAATCACTTTCAAACGCGCAGCTTGTAATGGCTGATTCCCCAAAGCAAGAATACCTTGTTGGCGATAAATTCTCTTTGGATGGCGCTTATTTTTATCTTGAAGATGAAAATGGCTTAACTGCTGACGTTGATATTTCGAAGATTCAAATCTCCAATACCGGTTCTTTAACGCCAGCGGATACTTCTATTGATTTAATATATGATCAAAGCAAAATTACCATTCCTTTAAAAGTGAAAACAAAAGTTATTGGTGATCTTGGCTCGACTGATTCTGTAATTAAATATGTAGAGCCGGTCCATGACCGCGATAAAAATAATAAAGTTGAAGGTGAAGATGGGTTCACTTCCATTGATACCAAGTCAGCTGCCATCAACACAACGGTCAAAAAAGAAAGATTCTTAGAAAACGCTTCTGCATATGGGAAGTTCACCTATTCTTATAATTCAAGTAAATCGGGTGCTAAGTTTGATATTTATGCTAGCGTTGCTTCAAACGGCTATATTTCTGGCGATGTAGGCAAAATTTGGCCAGGTGCTAAAGGAGGGTTTATAGGCTCACGCGAAATTGATTTCACGAAGTTTATGACACTTAAAAACAACAGCAAATCCTTTTCAATTAATGAAAACGCAGTGATTCCTCAAACTAATCTTACTAACGCCATGGATCCTGCTTCTATTGGTGCAGCAGAGGCAGTAAAAAACTCTGCTTGGGGAGCGTGCACATATTTCTTGCTCAATAATTTCCGCAGGATTCATATCGGCACTGTTGATATTGTAGAAGGACAAAATGACATCGAAATTAATCTGAATTACAACAAAGGTGGCTTTGGCTACGCTAGTTCTCTATGCGGAAACTGGAAGAGCATCGAGCTCATTTATGTTGATGAAAACACTGATAAGAGTATTACAAACATTGAAATGACGAAAGAACCAACCAAGTCTGCTTATGTGGCTGGAAATAAATTCTCTATTGAAGGCGCCGAATTTATTGGATACAACAGCGATGGTGTTGAAATTGGCAAAATCGATAATAGTAAAATCAAGATTATTGATAATGGGCCGTTGTACGAAAGTGGCAAAGTACGCCTGAAATACGAAGATATTGAGTTCACGGTTGATGTCTCTGTTTCTAATTCAATCACACAGCCCTTAAACAAAGTAGATTTCTTAAATTCTCCTAATAACATGACGATTTCCTATCACAATGCAACAAATGGCACGACTGGCTTTGTCAGCGCTGCTGGTGGTTATTTCGAAAAAGTATCAACCGGATCATATTTTGAATATGTCATTGAAAGCGACAGAGAAAGAACGATTACCGTTTCTGCTGAAGTTGCTACAAACGCTTACCTATATAATACCAGCGAACTGAAATATAACGACTATGACACAAAGATTGATGGTTTCACTCAAGGATGGATTGGCTCTTATGACCTTGAAATGTCAAAAGTGGTTGAGCTCTCAAACACTGTAAACGGTGAGAAAAAGGTATTTGAAACGAACAAGGACGCCATTGCAAAAGGCCATATTATCAACGCTGAAGATGATGGCGAAACCGCGAAAAAATACCTAAAAGCCGATGGAACGCTCGATCAATGGAGAATGGCTGACGACTTATGCATGAGACAGTTTGCTACCTTGACCTTGGGCACAATCACTCTTAGTGCAGGAGTCAATACGATTCGCCTTACGATGACCGGATATTTGAAAAAAAATCAATGGGCCCTAAATCGAATCTCGTGTGGCAACTGGAAAAGCGTCACTTTAAGCATCGATTAAGAAAGGAATGTTTATGAAAAAAAACAAAAAAATAATGTCGACAAAGAAATGCGCTTCGATTTTTCTTCCTTTAAGCGCGTTTAGTTTAGCTCTCGCTGTTCTTGTTCCGATTTTCTCCAATATGTTCAAACCGACTCTTGATACAGTTTTTGGGCGTGGAGAGCTTGTAACGGATAATCAAGACGGCATTAATACAGATTATTATGGGAAAAAGTCTGATGTTGAAGCGTTTGAAGAAAGCGTAAAGAGCACAGAAATCATTGCCAAGGAAGGCATTGTCGTAATGAAAAACAAAGACAATTTCTTGCCTTTATCAAGCGATGAAACTATTTCCCCATTTGGCTATTCTTACTATCGAATGGGATCAACAGCCGGATCAAGCAGTTGGAACAATAGCAAAGTCGAAACAAAATCATTGTCAAAATCCGTTGAAGACAACTTCAAAGTTAATCAAGAAATCGCCAATTTGACAAAAAACGCGAAGGTTAAGGAACTAACTGCCGCGGAAGGAACTTATCCGCATGATGCAAAATCCAGCCTCGGTGCTGTAAGACATTTATGGACCCTACCGTTTGAACAATATAATGGTCATGAAGGCGCTGCTAACGGGACTATTGGCATTTTAGCCGTCAACCGTTCAGGCGGTGAAGGCGAAGATTTCAAAATGGATGGGTATAGCGACGGCACAAAGCATTCTTTGCAACTTACTGGTGATGAAATGAAAACACTCCGCTGGATGAAAGCGAATTGCAAGAAGACCATCTTATTGAACACGGGTGTGAACATTATTGAAATCAATGATGAAGTGAATGAACTTTGCGATGGAATAATTTATATGCCGCTTCCCGGCACAGCTGGTGCCGGAATCTTCGGCGATATTTTATCGGGAAAAATTAACCCCAGCGGTAGACTCGTCGACACTTGGGCCAAAGATTTCCTCACAATTCCTTCTTCGGCTAATTTTGGATATGCCGGAACTAATCCTTACCAAGCTGGTAACCCTTGGATGAAATATGATAATGTCAAGCAACTTAATGGAATAGATAACGGGACATTCGTTCAATACGAAGAAGGGATATATGTCGGCTATCGCTATTACGAAACCGCTGCAAAAGAGGGCTATATCAATTATGAAGACGAAGTAGCTTTCCCATTTGGACATGGTTTAAGCTACACGACATTTGATCAACGATTTGTCGAGAAAAAAGTTGAAAACGGCAAAGTAAAACTTAAGGTTGAGGTTACCAATACTGGAGAAAAAGCAGGGAAAGAGGCTGTTCAAATTTATTATGGCGCTCCTTATACCGACTTTGATAAAGCGAATGGTATTGAAAAATCCTCGAAAAACCTCATCGCTTTTGATAAAAGTGAACTATTAGAACCAGGGCAAAGTCAAACAATAGAACTTTCCTTTGGGGTTGACGATATGGCTTCCTACTTTTATAAGAGGGACAATGGCGATGGAACGAAAGGATGCTATTTTCTTGAAAAAGGCGATTACACCATCACACTAGGAAAAAATTCTCACGAAGAATATGAGAATTATATCTATTCCAACGCGAATGATATCTTTTATGATAGCGCCAATCCTCGTCAAAGCGAAAAGGATGGTCAATCAAAGCTAGACAACGACGGAAATCCAACTAATGAACCAAAGAATGGCGAGGGATTTGTGGCCGCGACTAATATGTTCCAATCTTCTAGCGATTTCATGAATGAAGATGGAATTACAAATATGTCTCGTAAGGACTTTACTAGCACTTTCCCAACCGCTCCAACTCTTGCAGATCGCACTTTAAAGGATATTTACAAGAGCGAGTTTGACTCCTATAAACCATCTGTTATGAGTATCAAGGAGCATCCAGTACTTGGTAATCAAAAAGGTTCGAAAGTACGCAACACTAAGCCATTCAAGATTGAACAAAAGGATCTTGTTCTTTCCGCCCTTCGCGGAAAAGACTATTACGATCCGATGTGGGAAGACTTATTGAACGAAATTTCCTTCAGAAACAAAGACAATCTCGATGATATTGGAAAGCTTCTTGCTTATGGTGCTTATAATACCGCTGAGCTAAGAGCAATCAACAAGGTTTCTACTGAAGATTTTGATGGGCCAAGCGGTTTTTCCACCTTTGGTTCTAAAAAAGACTGGAAATGGTGCAACTATTCTTCTCAAACTTTAACCGCCTGTACTTTTAACCCTCGTTTAGCTTATGAACGTGGGAAAGCGATGGGCCAAGAAGGATTGAGCAACAACGTTCAAGGGCTATACGCGCCTGCTATGAACCTCCATCGTTCACCATTCGGAGGAAGAAATGCTGAATATATTTCTGAAGATCCATTAATTTCCGGCGTTATCTCTGCAGAAATTATGTCAGGTGCCGCTGATGGTGGTATTTATACCTATATGAAGCATTTCGCTCTCAATGAGCAGGAATCTAACCGTCAAGACATGGCAATGACATGGGCTAATGAACAAACAATTCGTGAACTTTATTTAAAACCATTCGAGATTTGCGCGAAAACTTCACGTCAAAAATTGAATTACTACAATACTGAAACCGGCAAAAACGAAACCAAAGTTATCCGCGGTTGCTCTGGTGTAATGACGGGATTCAACTGCATCGGCCCTGTTATGTGTGCGCAAAACTGGTATCTCAATACTGGTGTTCTTCGTAACGAATGGGGTTTTGAGGGCATGGTCATCACTGACTATGGACCAAAAGTCAAGTTGGACCATATGATGAGAAGTGGTAACGATTTCTATCTCACCGCTTTCTCAGGCGTAAAAGGAACGTCTATGACTGATGTCTTTGATGATAGTTCTTCTATTACGGCACTTCATTCCATCCGCAAAGCGATCAAAAACATCTGCTATACGGTTGTTAATTCCGGTACATATGAAGGGATTGCTCCTAACGCCAAATCCGTTCGTATGATGGCTTCTTGGGAGATTTGGATCAATTATGTGCTTGTCAGTTCTCTTTATGTGATCGCTGCGCTATTAGCTTCGGTTGTCGTCATTAATTTCTTAAGGAATAGGAAACGCAAATCGATGGCAAGTGCTTCCATTAATAATGAGGCCAAAATAGAAACGAATCCGCAAGAGACGGTATATAAAGTAGAAGAAGTGGCCTCATCTACGGAGACGAAAAAAGAGGGATCAATCAAGGGTAATTCGCCAAAGAAAGAGAAAAAATAAGGGTAAAGAAATAGGATTCTCTGCATTCGATAAAGCATCTCTTAATTGATAAAAAGGGTTGTTCTAGAGCATTGATTTTAGAACAACCCTTTGTTTTTTCTCCAAGGCGTGGTTAGGGCGAGAGGGCGACAATGCTTTGCAGTTTAATAGCGTGATAAAAGAAGGCGCGAAACATATTATATAGTCTAATAAGCGTCTCTTTTAATTTAGAAAACTGATGATATAAAGCATTTGCGAAAAGAGCTGAACACGGAATTTAACTACCATTTAGATTTTTTAGATTCGTCCAGGAAATGCATGGATATTTATTGTTTTGGCATATTCATTTTGTTTTTAGACAAAGCTTTGTCAGTGCATTAAATGATGAGCGTTTAAGCACATACAACAAATGCTTAAACGATATTGTCATAACAATGTAATACATCATAATGTACTTACGAAATATATAGGAGGAAGGGTATGACTACAATAACTTTTCGGGTTGATGAATTGGTAAAAAAGAACGCTAATGAAGTTTTTGAACGTTTAGGCATGAATATGTCTGAAGCTTTGGTGCTATTTTTCATCAAACCATCATACAAAACAAATACCCTTGTTCTTTAGATTCGACGTCAGTGAAAAACGCAGTTGCAACTTATCCGCCCGGCTTCTTTTCGCTATTTGGGGCTGGAAAGGATGATGATATGGAAATACCATCAGATTCGCCGACAAAGAAGGTGATGGATTTATGAAATATCTTCTTGATACGAATATAGTTATTTATTCTATGAAGGGCCAATATCCTTCTTTGAAAGAGCATTTCTTGAGCACTCCAGCACAATCTATCCTTGCCCCATCTATTGTTCTTGGAGAAATCGAATATGGAGCAAGAAAATGCCAAAACAATGATAAAACAATTCTAAAATTTAGAAGGTTTCTTGATGCGTTCCAGTCTGGCCCTTTTTCTAAAGAGGAGAGCCGTTTTTATGGTCTAATCCGGCCTAACCTTGAGAAAGGAGACAAAACCATTGGGAACAACGATATGTTTATCGCTGCAATTGCATTGGCGAATCATTTCACGCTTGTTAGTCATAACGTTAATGAATTTGCTCATGTTAAAGGATTACTTTTGGAAGATTGGACAAATAGCGAGAAAACATCAAACAAGTAATTTCAATAGAATCGGCTGCAATTTGTAGAAATACCCTATGATTGTATAGCCGTATCTCAAATAGGAAACGGACAAACATTTTGGTTATAGCACGAAATATTTTTAATGAAAAGCACAATAACGCTATTGGTTTATTAATGCGCACTAAGGCAAAATTTCATGTTAATAAGTGAGGGCGTGGCAACATTTGCTTTGATCTAAAGAGGAAAGCTGATACCGCTAGTCATCTTCAAAACAATTTCGATATTATTTAATTTTAGTTAAAATCTCCGCAAATTAAGGTTTTTTTCTAAAACTGTTGGCATTTCATTTTTATGGCATAAATAAAAGTAAGCTTTTTGAGAATTACCCAAGTATTTTAATAACTATGAAGGCTTTCCTTTTAGCCTAATTTCCCTTGTTCTTTTTGCTAAGCGAGAAGAAGGCCAATGTGGCTAAAACGGCTATCAATATCGAAGTCAACGCTTCAACTAACAAGAAAGGGCATACGAAATAATCCGTCATCGTTGCTTTCGTTGTGGCTTTCCCACCCATTCTTAGTAACATTGCATTTATGTTTTGCATGTCAACTAAGGAAAACCAAACGATATAAACCAATACGAAAATGGCGGAAGCGATAAGTGCGAGTAATGAAATGATTGTCTTTCGCTTACTAAGTTGCAGAGAAAATAATGAAATGATTGCTAAGAGCCACCCTAGTATTAATGCAAGCGGCACAAGGTTATAAGAAGCTGACAAAGTAGCGATAGAGATAATAACGTAACTTACTAAAAATAGAAGGTAACAAATCGCAAGGCTTAGCGATAAAGCAAATTGAGATTTGGTAAGATTCATGAAAGCTCCTGATTTAACTAGGATTTTATCGAACGGAATCTATTTGGTCAAGATTGATGGGAATTGCAAAATGAAAGACGCCTAAATAGTTTATCCTCTGACTCACGATAAAAATGGTTACTTGCAAGCCGACCGTTTATTTAAAAAGCATCAATCAAGTATTTGCTTGTTAGAGAATAAACGATATTAATTTTCTTCCATTGGCACTAAAACATAAATTTAAGAATTTGAGCTTCGTTTCAAAAAAAGCTTTTTTCTTTTAAGAAAAAGATTATTTCGATAGTGAGCGCCTATTTATTTTTTTAGTAAATTCATAAATTAAGCGTTGACAATATTTGTAATGATTTTAATTTAGAGCAATCTCGTCTTTAGGAGTTTATAGAGAATAAAATCCCATATTGTTCAGACAAATGCTGAATTTTATGGGATTTTCTTTTGGAATTATTTGGTGGGCATCGATTTCGAGA
>DHKP01000017.1 GCA_002404865.1 Caryophanales bacterium UBA4691
ACAAATTACGTCATAGTGACAGATTTACATTGTAAAACAATGTTGCTCAATAAATGCTTCAAGGGTATAGTTATTGCGCATAAGGATTGTTTTTATATGAAAAAATCAAGTAATGGAAATATTGTTCTCACATTTGCAACGAGCATTTTCGCTCTAATCAGCATCTGCGTTTTATTCGCTAATGCGTTTAGCGATGCGTCCTGGGGGACCGGTTTTGAAGCTATTTTCGGGCTAGAAAGCAAGAATACCGCATTTTGTTTAGGATTATTTATCGCCTTTTTATGCGGATGCCTTGCGGTTTTCTTGCCATTCTTTTCCTTCTTCACCAAAGGCAAGGCGCGCGTTGGCTTATTCTTATTCTTAGCGGTTTTAAGTATCGCTGGCGCAACGCTTATGCTATTTGGAAAACAGTTCTTCCTCTCCAGCAACGCTTTCGATCATAGCGGTGAAACAGCATTAGACGGAACTTTTGCGATTGGCACTGCACTTATCGCAAATGCGGTCTTTATGTATCTAGCAGGCGCTACTTCTTTATTGGGTGCTTATACAAATCGCCCAAGCAAAGAAGAAGAATAAATTCTTGCATTATTTGTGCTTATGACCCGGCTGAAACAAAGCCGGGTTTTCTTTTGCTTTGCTCCATCCACGTTCTTTTAATGCCATAACTACAATTTCCGCGCAGCGATGAGGATCAGTATTGATTTCATTTCCCCAAAAGCGGATTACGTAATATCCTTGCTCTTTTAGTTTCTGATTCACTTCTTTGTCACGAGCGATGTTGCGTTCAATCTTAGGAATCCAGTAATCTAGGTTTTTATGGATTTTTGTTTTGTTTTCATCAAAGTGGTAGCCATGCCAAAACTCGCTATCGCAAAAAATCGCCACCTTGTATTTTTGGATAGAAATATCAGGATGCCCGTATACATAAGACGTATTGTTGCGGTAACGGACACCCATTCGATAAAGTTCTTTCCTTAATGCAATCTCAATGCCGGTGTTTTTCCCTTTTATCCGGCTCATGACGTAAGAAATTGTTTCTTTGCTACGTTCTTTCATAGGCTCATCATACTCTTTCGTGATACTCTATTCTTGTGATTACGATAAGAAAAGCAAAAGAAATAGATAAGCCAAAGCTATTGAAACTAGCCCGTCGAATTGAAGGAAGCGCAAAATACGAAGATATCGTTTACCCTGTGCCTTCACTCGCTGAAAAAGAAATCGATGAACACATTTGTAGAGGCGAAACGTTTATTGCTATGGAAAAAA
This sequence comes from Caryophanales bacterium UBA4691, assembly GCA_002404865.1. GTDB lineage: Bacteria > Bacillota_I > Bacilli_A > RFN20 > CAG-826 > UBA4951. The sequence goes on from DHKP01000017.1 coordinate 1,267, forward strand.
GCATTATCGTTTCGCTAGCCATTGTTCAGAAAGACGTAAGTTCCTATTTCTATCCTAATAGTCACAGCGAAGGACAACTCATGGAAATCGTTGCCAAAACCGATGCAAGAATGAGCGAAGATATGCTCGCGCTTGTGTTTTTGGGCACCGATCCAATGTGCCGAAATAAAGGGATCGCCACTTCACTCCTTCATAGCATAGAGGCGACATTTCCTCGCTTTTTGTTCTTAGCATCTTTGGATATATCCAACCAGCCTGGTATTGAATATCTCCGCAAAAACGGCTACAAAAAAGTAGATTTGGAAAAATTTGAATTTTCTAGTATAGCCCAGCAACTTTTATTCAAGCGAACTTAGATCAATGGCTGAATTGAGATTCGTATAGTTCGTAATAGAATCCTTTTTTCGCAAGCAATTCTTTGTGATTCCCTTGTTCGATGATTTTGCCATCTTTCATAACCAAAATAAGGTTGCTTCGAGCGATTGTGGATAAACGGTGAGCGACGACAAAGCTCGTTTTGCCTTTCATGAGTTCGTCAAAAGACTTCGAAAGGAGACTTTCGGTACGAATATCGATATTGCTCGTCGCTTCGTCTAGAATAACGACTTCAGGAGAAAGAAGCATAACACGCGCAACGCATAACAACTGTTTTTCCCCTAAAGATAAGCCGCTACTATCGCTGATATGAGTATTATATCCTTCAGGAAGACGCTCGATAAAGTCAGCGGCCTGCGCTTTTTTGGCCGCTTCTTTGACTTCTTCTAATGAAGCGCCAGGTTTAGCGTAGGCGATATTCTCATAGACCGTCCCTGCAAAGACCCAAGTATCTTGCAAGACCATACCCAAATGCTTACGATACGCACTTTTTTCTAATTCTAATGTCGAAATGCTATTGGTAGAGAAACATCCAATTTGCGGGTCGTAAAAGCGCATAAGCAAATTGATGATCGTGGTTTTCCCACACCCCGTTGGCCCAACAAGAGCTACTTTCTCGCCTTTTTGAACCGAAATAGAGAAATCATCAATAATCTTTCGCGAACTATCATAAGAAAAATCGAGATGCCTTGCCTCAAAATTCTTAATGTCCCCACTAATGACTTTACTTCCATTATTAATGTCTTTTTCGGCATGAATCGCATCGTTAATGCGTTTAAAGGACGCAAAAGCGAAATTAATCTCGCTGATGACATCGCTGATTTCATTGAAAGGAGCCATGTAATTACTCGCGTAAACTAAGAAACTAGAAAGATCACCGACTAAGAAAGCAATCCCTAAATTAATGTCTTTGACAATGAATATTGCCCCAACGGTAATCACCGCAGCGTTAATCAGATTGTTTACTAAGCGTGTCGAAGGGTTAATCAAAGAGGCACCGAAAGAAGCGCGAAATACGTTTTTGCGGAAATCTTCGTTTAAAGAGGAAAATTCTTTTTTTCTTTCATTCGATAAATTCAAGGTGCAAATCGCTTCGCTATTACTGAGCGATTCGAGACCGAAAGCGTGGATTTTTCCGGCACTTGAGGCTTGGGCCTTAAAGTATTTTGAGTTCCATTTGCTCACGAATTTGCTAACGATCATCGATAAAGGCGTTAAGCCAACAACAAGTAAAGCAAGTGCCCAGTTAATCGTGAACATGAAGACGATAGTCAATAGAATTGCGACAATTCCGTCAAATAAGGCGGCGCCCCCGCTCACTAAGCCGTTTTGGACGTTTTCAACGTCATTGACCAAACGCAAAAGCAAATTACCTTTTTCGTTTTTGTCTAAATAAGACACGGAAGTATGAAGATAGCTTTTGTAGACTTCATCGCGAAGGTCTTTGGTGATCACTTGTCCTACATAAGAGGTTAGGTAATCGAAGAAATAACGGAAAATCGTTCCTAAAATTAAGCAAATCGCCATTTCAATGATATACACACTAAGAACGTTAAAATCGACTTTGCTAAGCTCGCATTTAGATAAATAGTTAACCGCTTTCCCCGCTAATAGAGGAATAAACAATTTGCTGCCAATCGAAATAAAGGCGAATAATAAAGCAAAGAAGATCTTCCCTTTGCATTTTCCTAAATAAGGTTTGAGAATCTTGAAGTCTTTCATCGATTTGCCACCTGCATTTCATAAATATCGCGATAGATATCACATTCTTTTAATAAAGTATCGTGAGTCCCTCTAGCCACGATTGCGCCCTTATCCATCACCAAAATAAGAGAGCAATCAGAAAGAGTAGTTGCTCGCTGAGAAACGATAATCTTGGTCAAATTTGGTCGTTTGCTGATGTTTTCACGGACTTTTTTATCGCTTAAGTAATCAAGTGCGCTTGTGGAATCATCCAAAATCAAAATATCCCCACCCTTTAATAAGGCGCGCGCAATGAGTAGACGCTGCTTCTGCCCTCCACTTAGGTTTGCGCCAGCCTCCTCCACTTCATGGTCAAGAAAATCCTTATAGCGAGAAACAAATTCATAAGCTAGGGAATCTTTCAGGGCCTCTATCATTTCTTCTTCACTCGCGTTAGGTTTGCCAAGCAAAAGGTTTGATCGAATTGTCCCTTTGAATAAAGAAGGCTTTTGACTTACTAAGGAGATTTCTTCGTGGAGGGAACACAAATCATACTGCCTTAAATCATGACCACGATAAGAAATGTATCCTTCGCTAGGATCGTATAAACGCTCTAATAAAGCGATAAGCGTGCTTTTGCCGCTTCCCGTTCCGCCAATGATTCCAATAGAATCTCCTTGATTCACTTCAAAGGATAAATGATTAACCGCGGGTTTTCCGTCTCCTCCATACGATAAAGAAACGTCATGGAAAGCAAATAAAGGCTGAGATCTGTTATCATCTTTGCGATAAATCCCTTCATTAAGGATAGATGGCTCAATCGCAAAAAAGTCATTGATTCTTTTCATGCTCGCTTTCGCGCGGTTTAAAGAAACAATCATTCTTGAAAACATTACCAATGCGTTAAGCACAAGCGTTAAAAAAGAAATGAGAGAAACGATTTTGCCAGTAGTCAAGGTTCCACCATTTACCGCTAAACCGCCTAAATAAACGACTAGAATCATTCCGGCATTCACAAAGAAAAAAGTAAGAGGGTTTATAAAGGCATTAAGTTTAGCGATAGATAACGATTTTTTCTTATACGATTCGCTAGAAGCAACAAATTTCTTCTCTTCGTAATCTTCTTTATCAAAAGCGCGTATCGGCCTCGCTCCTTTTAAGGCATCGCTTCCTAAGGAAGATATTTCATCAAGGTTAGTTTGTACAAGCGCATATTTTTTCGGAGACAAAGCGATGACAAGAGCGATGACTAAACTAGAAAAAACAACAACGCCGAGGAAAACTAAACCAGCTCGCCAATCAAGCAAAAAAGAAATAATCGTTGCTCCAATAATCAAAAAAGGGGGTCTTAAGAATAAGCGCATGAACATCATGACACCGTTTTGCATCGAAAAGGAGTCGTTGCTTAATAAAGTAAGGACTTTCGGTTTCCCGAATGCATTGAGCTGCTTTTCGCTCAATGAAGAAGCATGCTCGTAAATTTCTTCTTTTAAGTCGTGCCCATAGTCGGCGGAAACTCGCGCCGCGAAATATTGAGCGACCATCGTAACGCCAAAGGCGATAAAGGAGAGCAAAAACAAAAGGAGCCCCATCCAAAGAACGTAATCGAAGTCGTTATTCTTGATACCATCATCAATAATGAAGCGAACGATAAACGGCGTCGCTAGTTCAATGACGCATTCAATGAGCTTTAAAAAGGGGGCAACCCAAAATCGAAAAGAATACTTTTTTAGTGCCGATAAGGCAGTATGATTGTTTTTCATGCTTCTTTTTCGCCTTCCTTGTCTATTTCTTTTTTAGCCTTTTCTTCGTGAATAAAGGAAATGGAAGCGACTACTTCCGCTTCTTCCCCATATCCCGATAGAAAGCTCCAACTCGTATCGTTATCGCCAATAACGCGGTCATAAACACGATTTTTCCCAATGCGCACGGAACTAACACCCGTAAAAATCCAGTGTATAGGGCCAGGAACAAATCCGCAATATAAACTCTCGATGTCCACGATAAGAGGAGGCAAGCTATATTTCACGTCAAATTCGAACGTGTGCCCGTCTTCGTTATACTCCCCTGGCGAAATTTGCATCTTTACTAAGAGAGGGGAATTCGAGTTAAGAGAAAGAAGAGAGTCAGAAAATGTATCGTTATCAAAAATTGGGTCTTGATGGGTCGCGCCTACTTCAGAGGCGATTCGATTAACGCTAGAAGAAACCAAAGCGAATAGTTCTTTATCATCGCCTTCCAATGAGCGATTATTCTCTTTTAAGCGATAAGCGAATTCCGCCAATAAATAGAAACGCAAAGCGCTAGGCTTATCTATTTTTGTTCCTAAACCTTCTTCATAGGCTTTGCCAAGGCGGAAACATAAACCAGGGAAAATATTGATGTCCTTGCCCATAGATAGAGAGAAACGTTGGTAGCATTCTTCCCAAATGGAAGCAAGAATATTAAATGCAAAGTCAGAATCAGAATTGGCGCCAATCCCATCACGATAGCAATCAGAAAAATGGATTAGAGCATCTAAGCTTCCCATAGCCATTCCTTTTGAAAACGCTTCATAAGCGCCAACCGCATCAACTTTTCCTAATGCCCCCGAAGCGCTTAAAACGCCTAAACGAGTCAAGGCATCGCCATCGTATTTTAAGGAAGAAGAAGCATAATAAGAAAATGCGGTTTTTGGGTCCTTTTCCGTGAACTCGTCACCAAATTCATAGAGCTTTCCTAAAGCATAAGAAGAATCCGGATCGCCCAAACCACTAAGTAAAGACAAATATTGAACATATAAACTCTCGTTTGTTTTTTTATGAGTGATCTTTCCTTCTTGATAACGATTAATGTATTTTTTTGCCGCCTCAGGGTGCTTAACCATATAGTCTTCCCCAAAGAAAGCGAGATTAAGCGCTTTGAGGGTATCTTTATCAAGGGGCTCTCCCCCATTATCTCCAATTACAGCGTCCATTCCGCACTCTGGGCAGATCGCACTCATGCCGCGTTCATCATTTACCCAATCGTTTACCGTTCTAGCGTCATAATGCTGACGGCAAAATATGCAGGAGCAAGTTTTGCTGTGCAGAATCTCGATTTCGTTATTATGTGTATGCTTTTGAAGTTCGATTAATTTAGGGTCGATTGCCATAAATAAACTATAGCACAATCTTAGACTATGCATGTACGCGCGCGAAAACAAAACAACGAATTTTAGAAAGAAAGCCCTTTCGTCATTTTGAGAAGAACTTTATCAAAATCTAGACTCAATTGTTCGTGGGCAAGATTCTCTTTCCTCGTCCAAAAAATCGGCCCTTCAGTGCTAGAATGAAGCGAACCTTCGTAATGGTTTGTCCGAAATAAAACACATAAATGCCGCACTTTCTGTTCAGGATTATTCCATTCGAACGTACCGACTTCCTCTAAAGAAGAAATATGCAAACCCGTTTCTTCTTTGATTTCCCGAACTGCAGATTCCTCTAACGATTCATCGTCTTCAACATGACCGCCCGGAAAATTAATGCCCGGCCAATCTTTTTTTAAACGCCTCTCCACTAAAAAGAAGCCATCGTTTTGATAAACCATCACCATATTCGTCAAAATAATCTTGGACGTTCTACTCATAGCAAAAATTTTAGCGAATATTTTTGCGTTATGGTAATGAAGTTTTAAAATGTGAATCATATGCAAATCAAGCAATCAAAAGAAATAGGGCAAGCAATCAAAAAGCTTCTAAAGATGGTGGATGAAAATGAAGCGCGCGCTGAGGCTTATAACGATTATTTATCGCATCGTAATTTCTCCATGTATAAAATGGCCGCGAAATCATCTATAGATGGCTTAGGCATCAAAGACGCTTTTTTAGAATCCGCGAAGAAATATCTCCTCCCAAAAAATGGTTTTTCTTTAGAAAAGGAATCGCTAGATGCAATTCGCGAATTAAATCCAAAAACCTTTGCAAACAACCCATATTATGAGGCGATTCATTTTGGAAATAAGAAGAAAAACAATTGGGAATTGCGCCAATCTTCCTACGAACCATTTCAAGGCTTTGTTTATGATGAAATCATCGTTAAACCTCACTCCAATTTTAAAGAAATCACTCCGTTTGGCTTTTTTAAAGAAAGATTCCCTTATTTAGAAATTCTTGAAAATGATAAAAATTGGATGAGCGTCACCCCTCATGAAATTTTAACGATGAATGCCCCGATAAAAGAAGCGAGGGGGAAAGTGCTAACATTCGGGTTGGGCATGGGTTACTACCCTTTTATGGCTTCCATTAAAAACGATGTCAAAGAGGTCACCGTCGTTGAGAAAGACAAGAATGCAATTTCTCTCTTTAACGAATTCATCCTTCCCCAATTCCCTAATAAAGCAAAAATCAAAGTCATCCATGAAGATGCTTTTCTTTTTGCCTCTACCATCGCCGACAAACAATATGACTCCATATTCGTTGACATTTGGCATCTACCGCTTGATGGCTTATTTCTTTATCTTCCGTTTAAACGGATTTTTCGTGACTTCAAAGAAACGAAAATATCTTATTGGATAGAGAAAAGCATTCTCGCTTTATTACGAAGGGCTTTAATTGTCCTTGTCGATGAAGAATACCAAAAAGGAGAAAAAATCGATTACACCTTCGCGAATAACGAAACTGATGCCCTCATCAATTCCTTGCATTATCTATTAAAAGAAGAAAAAATAGAAAATATTCATGATTTGTTCGTATTTTTAGAAGACGATAATTTAAAGGGGATCGCCGCACGATTGCATTAAAGAGTGATCTGTCTTCGCGCTCTCTCTCATAGCGGTTTTTTTATTTGGATAAAACTCAACATGGAGATTTAAATCGTGACTACGAAGGATTTTTTCTAATCTTTCATAATGATTTTTGTTTTCCTGATGATTTGCCCAGCCTTCAATTTCTTCTAAGGAAGCTAGGCCGTTATGCCAAGAATCTAATTCGCCATTCCTAGCCCCTTCAAGCAATAAAGAAAGAAGTTCAGAGAAATCTAATGATTGCAATTCACTCACGGCATCTCCATTCACGTAATCCTCGAAAAGCATCTCTCTTAAAGTAATTTCCTTAAAGAAGAGGAACAAAGAATCGAGATCGGAAGAAATCCATTTTCCCACTTCTTTTTCTTCTTTCCCAAAAGGGGAAGGATCTTTGGAAGAAACATATAAATATGCGTCGTTTTCCGTATGATTCAGAAAAGAATAAGGATCCACTAAAGAACGAATATTAATCCAGTTGTATTTCATCTTTTACCCATTCCGTCCTTTGATAAAGACATAATCGTCTTCTCTAACGATATCGAGTCGTTGATTGACGTTCGCTTTTAAAGCCAAATCAAGATGCTTACGAGATTTCTCTTTTAAAGAGGAGAAGCCAAAGAGGATCGAAACTTGTTTAAAGAGGTCAAGCACAGTCATTTTCCCTTGTTCGAGCAAAATATCAGCAATCGCATTTCCTAATTCGATAAAGGAAATATCAGAGATTTCTCGTTTTTGATTCTCGTCATTGAGACGATAATAACGATATTCGCTCATGGAGTGCCCTTTGTCCCAATAGAAGGTCACGCCACCAAGCATTTCTTTATTCGGCGCTAATTGACGCAAGACGCTATTGATGACGTCACGAGCATTGGAACCGATTCGCGTTAACTGATAAGCTTCGCGAATTCTTTCATCGAGAAGGTGAGCTGAAATCGGCGTTTCCGCATAAATAACATTTTCAACAAAGCCCTTGAGGAAACGGGCCGCTTCCGTCTTATTCGAAAAATCGATTTGTAATAATGGAGAGGAAGAATCCTCATGATATGCTAAATAGGGAATCGCATAAGGGTGAGAAACGGCCTCCTTCTTCTTGAAGGTGAAAGGAATGCCAGAAGGTGAAACCTGTTGAATCACCTTATCCTCCACTTTGTTTTTCGAGTTGATGGCTTTGACAATATTTTTAATCACTTCTTGAGGGTGATCAAGATATTCGACACTCCAAACTCGATATAAGTTCCATCCAAGCTGTTTTAATACACCTGGCTCAACAATGTTTCGGTCACGGCAAGTTGGCGAAGAGCAATAAGAATCTCCATCCACCAAAATTCCTAAAGAATAATGGTTTTTGTTTGTTGGATCGGTTACGGCAACATCGACTTTAAAGGAAGAAGAGCCAACGTTAGTCTTAACATCATAGCCGAGTTTCTTCAAATCGACAGCAATGAAATCGGCAATGCTTGTGGAAGAAGAGGAAATATGATTCCTCACGTTATTCGGGAGGATAGATGTACCATGCTCTGCGAAAAGGAGGAAGCTCTTTAAATAAGATGCCCCTGCGTTCTTTGCTTTATCGCTTTCGATATCTTCGGGTTTCATGGAGGTGAAAACAATCATTTCTTCGCGAGCACGAGTAATCGCAACATTCAATCTTCTTTCCCCTTTTTCGCGGCTAAGAGGCCCGAAATTCAAGGACAGTTTTCCATTGTCTTTCGGCGCATAAGTTGTGGAAAAAAGGATTACGTCTCTTTCATCGCCTTGAACATTTTCTAGGTTCTTCACGAAGATGGTTTCACCACCCGGATTCTTGCTTTCATAAGAAGGAATTTTCTTTTCGATTAAGTCCTCAATTAAGTTTTGCTGGGCTTCATTGAACGTGACAACGCCAATTGAATAAGAGGAAAGCTTAGGATTCTTAAGTCGACGAGCTATTTCGTCAACAATCATAGAAGCTTCTTTGCGGTTTACTCCGCGCTTAATTTCGTAAGTTCCGCCAACATAGATGGATTTAACTGAGGATTTTTCATTCACAGCGGAGGGGAAAGTGAACAAGCTATTGTCATAGAATTTGTTATTTGAAAAAGCAATAAGAGCTTCGTGACGGCTACGATAATGCCAAATTAGGCGTTCGCGAGGCAAGCCTAAAGCAATAGAGTCATCCAATAAGCTTTCCAAGTCTTCGCTCACACTATTTAAAATCGTTCCATCGTAAGCGTGCCCACCATTTGCAACAAAGAAACTCGTCGGTGGCATTTGCTCTTGGTCACCTGCGATAATTACGGATTTGCCACGAGCAATCGCGCCAATCGCCTCGCTAGTAGGGATTTGGCTCGCCTCATCGAAAATAACGACATCAAAAGAATAAGTATTGATGTCAAGATATTGCGCAACCGTAATCGGAGACATCAAAAAGCATGGGCATAAAGTACGAATGAGTCTCCCATAGTGATCGAAAATCTGTCGAAGTGAAACGCCCCTTCCCCCGTTTTTTACCAATTTCCTAAACTGATAGGTCTCGGTTGATGGAGCGCTGCTGCCATTAGAAGGATATAAGCTAGTGATTCTAGAAGCGGTCTCTATGACACTCGTTTTGCAGAAATCATCAATAGCCTTTTTAAAGAGAGAAATTTGTTCTTCCGTAAGCTTGGAATTTAATGTCGCAAGTCCGCTTTCAGAAAGACCATCACTTAAAATTCGATAAGATAAAGAAGCAACGTAGGCGGAAAGAAGATCGGTTTCTTTAATCTTGCCTTCTTTAAATAGAATGATGAGTTCAGCGGGAACGTAATTTGCGGTTTCATCCATTACCGAAAGGAAGCTAGACCATTGGGAAAGGCGTCCTTTGCTTGAAATTGCATCGCTTAAAGAAGAGGCAGCATGTTGATAATAATCCGTAGAATCTTGATATAAATCCAAATCGAATTGGTATTTTTCTTTAAGATTTATGAGCTTTTCTTTTAGTTCAGCGCGTTCTTTCAAGAAAGAGGCACGAGCATTAGAGAAAAGATAGCTCCCATCTGTTGCTAAATGGCGAATTGCTTTATCAATATCGGTCATCGAGTAAGATTTAGCTGGTCGCATCTTATTGCGTAATGTAATTACATCTAATGTCCGTTCGTAAGAAGCTCTCGCCGCTTCAACATCCGCAACGCTCCTTAAAGAAGTCTTACCAAAGGCATAGACGGCAAAAGGATCGGCATTTTCGATTTGTTTTTCTAAAGAATTAAGTTCACTAAGAGAAGCAAAACTAGATTGGAGGTTTTTGCGTTTCAAAGAATTTTTGTCTTTCGCAAAGGGCTTCAATTTCTTTTTTAGCGAATTATAGAGATGATACTTTTCAAAGATATTAGCGTCATTAAGCGCATTAAGTTTAGCAATTAGTGCCTCTCCGCTTTCCTTTAAAAATCCATTTTCCCAATGTTCGAGAAGGGATTCTTGAATTTGGTTTTTATGCAGCAATAAATCTAGATAACACCGCAAATCATCGGCTTTTGACACAAATTGCTCATTATCGAGGAAATCTTGGTAAATAATGGAATTCTTTTGCAAAATCTCTACAATTCGGGCATAGCATTCAACATTTTTCTTTGTTTCCACTAGGCCTTTATCTTTGAAGAAGCAATTATAAACGGCAAGGTGGAATGCTTTTAAGTCGTTGATAAGAGACGGGAGTTCTTCAAAAAGAGAATCGCGGCATTTAAGAGAATAGTCCCGGGAGGCAAAAGGTAAAAACGCATTCCCATAATAGCCTCCTAAAGAGGAAGCTTGTAAGGAAAGATTCTTGAGTTTTTTCTTTGCTTCTTCAAAAGATTCCAATGTTAAAGAGGAAGAATATTCATGGCTCGTTTCGTAAAATCCTGCATAAGAGCGTAGCTTCAAATAACTAATTATCGCTTCATAAGTCGACATGACGTATTTATCACGGTTATGAAGAGCAAATAAGTCATGATTCAAGGCATCACGGGCTTCGTCTAGTGAGGAAGAGTCCTTCTCAAAGGATTCCGGACGTTCAATCGGTCCGATATCGAGCATTTTGCCTAAAGAATTCAAGATATCGCTTTTGGCAGTATTAATGGAAGGAATCGATAAGCAAAATTGGCCAATGCCTAAAGAATCAAGCCTCTTTTTGACCACTTCAAGCGCAACGCCTTTTTCTGCAACAAATAAGACAGATTTTCCATGGTACAAAGCGTTAGTGATCATATTGGCGATCGTCTGGCTCTTCCCGGTTCCAGGCGGGCCATCAAGAATAAAGGAAGCCCCCATCGCACTGGCGTGAATCGCTTCGATTTGGCTTGAGTCAGCAGGTAAAGGTATCGCTAAGGAGGAAGAGGAAAGCGTTTGATCGAAATCTTCTTTTTTTCCTGTATTCAAAACCGGATAATCGCCAAAGCCATTCACAAAGGAAGAAACGATTTTGTTCTCCATCATTTTTTCCCGATGGCTCTTGATATCATTCCACATAACAAAGCGTGCGAAGGAGAACAAAGCCAAGGAACATGGGCTTTCTAAAACGGCCCACCCTTTAAATGGCGCGATGCATTCGCGGATAAAATTCAAAATAACGCGGATATCGACCTCCCCATTAGCTTTTTTCGGTAAAGCACCGAAAACAGGGGCGAAATCCAAATCAAAATTTTCGTGGAAATACTCAAAGATTGTCGTATTGAGTTCCAAATCGTCGAAATTGTATTCAATGGTGTAAGTAGAGCCAATACGCCGGCGCGGCATTTTGACAGGTAAAAGGAAAAGAGGAGAGTAAATAGCGCCCTTCCCGTGAATCGCCGCTTTTTCATTGTCGAACCATTTAATGATTCCAATCGTTAAAAACAAAGGGTTGCAACCGCTTTCTTCAATCGCGGTGTTTGCTTTTCTGGCAAGATTTTTCAAATAGGAATCGGTATCCCCTTCTTTGCTAGAAAAATAAAGAGTCTTTTTATTCAAAAATTCTTTAAAACGATTATTCTCGCTATTAGGGAAAGAAGAAGGAGCGTGTCTTTCCTCTATGTTTAAAGCAACGTTTTCGCCAACGAATATAGACATCTTTTCGTTTTTAGAAAGATAAGAAAGAAGAACTTCGCTATCAAGGTTAAGAGCTTGCGGGAATGAAGGGGAAAACTTCATGTTGATCAAACGGTTATTCATCGATAAATCAAGGAGTTTTTCTTCCCAATAATCGAATTTGTTTTTCCTAGAAGGCGAATCTTCTGCTAAATATCGGCGTTCTTCAACATCGACGACTGGAGTAGAGTAATCCTTTTTTGCAAGGAAATCTGGAAAAATAATTTGAGTCTCTTTCCCGACTTTTGTCGGAGTAGGCAAGGGAAGCAAATGGTCTTTCCTAGAAGCGTAAATATCAACAGCATATAGGAAGGAACGCGAATTTTCTAAAACGCGGTAGCCAATTTCAGTCGCAGTCGAAAAATTAGCGGATTTTTCTTTAGAAAAGCAAGCAGGGTCAACTAGCATAAGACGATTAAAACCTTTACTTGCGAGATTTAAAAGCTCCGTTCCATTGTCTAATACCGGAGTGCCGAAAAGGGTTTCATCGAGATAAATGCCAACAAGCGGCTTTTCTTTAGTAAAAACTAAAATCGGCCTCAAAGAAATATTTTCCACAATTGAGGCGAATAAAATACAAAAATCAACGCAATTCCCGCTTCCTTCTTTTAATACTTTATAAGGTAATTTCACGCGAGAAAGGCACTCTTCAGGCGTTTCCGCCCCCATGGACAATGAAAGATTGCGTTTTATTATCGCTAGATAAACCGCATCCAATTCCTCGATAATCTTATTGGGGTCATGATAGGAATATCCACCAAACGTGGAGTGGTATTTTTTATCAAGTTCTATTTTTGCCTCATCCTTGATTTTTTCAATTTCTTCATCGCTAGGAGTAACGTAAGAAGCAACCAATTCCTCTACCGCTTCTCTTCCTAAAGAATTTGAAATAGGGTCAAAAATGAAATCGATTGTTTTCGTTGCAATTACGTCACCATCTTCCGAAACGATTTCGACCGCAAGTTTGCCAGGAACCGAGGCATTTAAAGCATATAATGAGCCGCAGTCAACCGAATATACAAAATGATCAATTTCTGTGATTTTATCTTTTTCTAAATAAGAAATTTGAATTGGATCGATTGAACAATAGGCTGGAGTGACCGAAAAACGAGCCACGCAGTTGCTGAAAGAAGAGAGCGAGTGATTTTCTATGCTAATTTTCTTTAGAAAAGAAAACGACGTACTTCTAAGATTTCCGTTTTCTATCTTATTGAAAGAATCGGCTTGATAAGTTGGATAATTCCAGCTTGAAGAAAGACTGATATCGAGAGTGATCTTGGAATTCGTGGTCGATGTTAATTGCATAATGCCCATATTATAAAGGGTAAAACGCCAAATAGTTTTCAAGAATAAAAATTTTTCACCCTTTCTTCGATGGTTACTTAGTTTTTTGTTCTTTCATTTTTTTCTATAAGCAATGGGGGTAAAATCTAGAGCGAAATCAGGTGGCCATCATGCTTCATTATGAATTAAGTAAATCTTATCTCGAATTCCTTCTCGCTCTCCCCTTTAAAGAAAGAAGTGCGGTTCTATGGCAATCGCAAACCATTCTTTCAATGGCAGGTGGTTATCTTAAAATGAAAGTATTCGACTATAGCGATGAACTATCGATCTTCCGCGTCTATGAAAACACATATCTATTGGTTTTGAATAATTACACTGCGATTCGCCTCATTGACGGAGCGAAAAGCTCGACGGTTCCCGAATTTAAACAAAAAGAAAGCGAAATCGTTATTAGCAAAACAATTAAAGATCTTGTGTCAAAAGACGAAACTGCTCCTATGGAAGACGAATTAACCCATTATTTGAAGAGCAATTATTTTACTTCTTGGTTCATTAAACTTCTCTCCTACTTGCCAAAACAATATCGAGATAGCTTCGCAAAAAAAGAAGTCATCGTTTCTACATCCTTATCCAACGACAAATTAGAAAAAGAAAAGTTGAAGAAAAAGGAAATTGCATCGCCAAAAAAGGAAATAGAGTCTCTGCCCCCTACTTTAGCTATCAAAAAGCCAATCGTAAAACAAGCAATCTTCCAAAATACGCAAATTGAGACGAATAACAAAAAAATCCAAAAAACAAGGAAAGCAAATATCGACGGCGCTCAATACGAAAAAATGATCTTGCTTGAACTTCAAGAGGCCTATCAAAAAAGGCTAGAAAGAAAAAAAGAAATCAAACAAGGCGCGCCGTTTCCAAAGCTCAAGCACGTTCGTTTCGCTCCGAAGGAAACACTTATCTCAACTAACAATAAAGACGATTGCCTAGAACTCTTAATGCGTAAGACGAAACAAAACGGCTGTCGCTTATCCGACAACGATTGGCTGATTTTGCTTACGAATACGATTGATGACAATTTCGCAAAAGAAATCGAATCGCGTTATCCAAATCATGTCACCTATACCGATGATCCAAATAAAGGAAAATTACGGATCGCTTTTATCGTGAAAATCGGCAAGAAAATAAAAGAAGAAATCCCAGAGATAAAAAGAATCAAATCTAAAACTGCGAATTTCACAAAAGAAATGCCTTCTGGAGCCTTTGAAAACGTTGATGATGAAGATTATTTAGAGGCAGAAGAAAGACATGGTAACGGCGAGATAAGACGCGTTAAATCAAAAGTGGCAATTTTCACTCCGCAGCTTCCTGAAACTAGCATTGATGAATTTGATGATTTTGATTTTAACCTTGATGAGGACGGATTCTTAATGGATGAAGAAGAACCTAATGGAGTGCATTTTGAGGAAGATAGCGATGAAATAGATGAAATCGCTTCCCCTACTTACCCAAAACATTGGCACTGTTATTTATGTGGAAAGAAGAAACTTTTTTCCGGAGAACCAGCAGAGACAGTCCGACTTGCTAACGGAAAAATCGTTTACTTATGCGCAAAGCATCGCGGAAAAATGTAATCAGCGAAAGTATAGCCTTTTCCCTTCCTAACATTCAGGAAGGGTTTTTATTTGGATTAGACCAGAAAGGAAAACTACCAATTGCAAACATAACATTTGTTATATAACATATGTTCATGCCACCAAGACCAAAAATAACAAAAGAAGAAATATTAGATTGCGCGCTCACTTTCGTAGCGAAAAACGGACTTGGCAAACTGAATGCGCGCGCAATTGCGAAAGAGTTGAATTCTTCCACTCAGCCAATTTTTTCTTACTTCTTAAATATGGATGATTTAAAGACGGCGATTAGAAAAAAGATATCGTCTTCGTTCATGGAAAAAGTGAGCTCCAAAAAAAGGATGATTGATTTTGAAAAAGAACTATTAAAGTTTGCTAGTCAATATTCTCATTACTTTGACGAGCTCTTTTTGGGAATAGAAGAAACTGAGGAAACAAAAAATGAGCTCAATCATATGAGGGATTCTCTCGTCCCGTCAATTTCTAAGGAATTTCTTATATCAAAGGAAAAAGCCAATATTGTCTATCTTAATAACTGGATATATTCATTTGGGCTAGGGGCATTAATTGCAAAAGGGATGCTTTCTTTAAAAGAATCATCTCTTGAAACATTACTTAAAATTAACCTAGAAGTGACCATCGCCGCAGTGAAAAAGCAATAGCTTATTTAATGGGTTTCGTATGGAAACGCCCATAGACTTGGGTTAGAGGCATAGCTTCCACGAAAGCGCTAGGATCTTCTTTGCGAATTAAATTAATCAAAGGTTTAACTTCACTATTAGAGACAACCATTGTCACAACATAACGAGTCGTGCCTGAATAAGCACCCTTTCCTTCTACAATAGTCGCACCATGCGGGAAGGACTCAATCAGTACACTGGCGATTTCTTTACTTGAAGAGATAATTTCCAATTTTACTTTTTTATTACGCAAATGAATTTTGTCAATCACCAAAGAGCATGTGAACAAATAAAGAAGACTATAAAACGCCCTGGCGATATCATGAGCGATTTCCATGCTATCCCATTTCATTAGGGCCATCGATAAAAGCGTGTAGCAAGTAAGAGTCACAGCGTTTAAAGCGGCGCTATATTTTCCAACCATTGTGTTCTTCCGGATAGCAATGGTAGTCGCAATAACATCAATTCCGCCAGCGGAAATATCGACAGAAAAAGCAAGGGCGCTAGATAGACCAATACAGATGCCACCAAAAAGTGCTCGACCGATTAATCCGCCTCCATAAGTCGTGACGAAATTAAAAACCTCACCAAAGGCAGGAACGGAAGATACACTTAAAAGTTTGATAAACAAAGAAACTTCAGCGACGTTAATTCCGGTGAAAATCGCAAAACGTCTCCCAATTTTAAAGTAGGAAAGAAGCAAAAGAGGAACATTGATCGCAAAGTAAATAATAGAATAGGCAAGATGGGTATCCTTGATTTTCCAACCACAAAGTTCGAAGAAAAGAACCAAGACTTGGCTAATGCCGCTTACTCCACCGGAAACAATATTAGGAGCAGGAGTCGCAACACCGTCAACTACCACGACATGCCCGCTCACATCCATGAAACAGTTAAACCCGAATGCAAAGAATAAAGCGCTGATGGTTGAGACAATCATAATCCAGGACCATTCAAGTCCAGTTTTCACTTTAGTATGGTCATAAAGCCAATTTTTTAATGAGGCTTTAATCTTTTCTTCTTCTTGTTTTATGCGCATAAATATTGATTATAGACGATTTTTGAGTCAAAACTAAGAAGAAATGATTTACCCCCATCTTAAAGATGGGATAGCGAAAATCAGTTATTGCCACCATAGGTGGTCAATGCTATGATTATCGGGCTGATTTTATCAGGCTTCTTTTCGGAGGTTATAGCGATGATAGTTCTTAAAGCAATAGGCGCCTTCTTTGTTAAGATTTGGCGCTGGATTAAAGAGACAGCTTGGGTTCAACCTTTGCTTATCGTTGGCGCTATCTTTGCAATCATCTTTTCCATCCCTTACATCACCGATTGGGTTTCTAGTTGGGGGTATGGATCGACTGGCGCTTTCTTCAATTCCAAAAAGCAAACTTTGGAAGGAGAAAAAGACGCAAAAGACTCTTCCTACAACACTAAAGCGGACGAAATCACAGATCACATTGATGCGAATATAACGAAAATCAATGATATTAGGGACGCTAAGAACATTAAGGATGAAGAACTCGCAAAAATCGATACGCAAAAATACGGGGAGAAATTCTTCCTTGTCTATACCGCAAGCGACTGCGATGGCTGCGACAAAGCAGAAAGCGGTTTTAAATATTTAAGTGAGCAATGGGGAAGCATTTACTTGCCATCCGATAATAGAGACTTCAATTTCTATTCAATTTTCACAAACGAAAAATCATCCAATGATAGTGATTATAGTGAAACAACAGATGACAAAACCGCATTCCAACGCTATTTAGGGCGCCATCTTAATTTCTTCAATAGAACCGCTTACACTTTAGGAAAAGCTCCTTATAAAACGAATAAAGGGTTAGATGATACCAACTATGGCTACTACGAAAAACCAGATCCAGAAAAGTTCGTTACTCCAACAATCCTACTTGTTGACTATAGCAAAGAAGCGATTGCTGAAGAGCGCGGAGGCGTAAGCGAAGTGCTTTTTGGGCTAAGTGGTGACACTGATGCAGAACGTGCAAATACGCTTTTAAAGATGTGGAACCATCTCGACACAAGCGAAGAGGCGAAGAGCAATAACGAATTTTCTAAAGTCTATCGCAAATAATTAATGGGAAGTAGCTGCGAAAATAATCGCAGCTTTCTTTATTTGCATAACTATTCATTGTAACAATCGATATAATTTAAGTATGGCAATCAAAAATTCTCTTTCAGACAAAATATTGGTTTCTACCCTTGTAAAAGGGGAAACATATAAGAAAGAAGCCTATATTCTTTCGAATGATCTTCATCTTTCAAAAAAAGAGTCCTTGTTACTCCTAACGGCTGATGAAATTCCTTTCGTTTTTTATTCCAAATCAAAAAAATTAGTGGGTGCCTTATCACTAACAAAAGAAGATACGATGAACGAGAAATTATTGTTCATGCTCAAAAAAGTGATGGAAGATGAAGCTATTGCTCCAGATGATTTATATTGCTATCTAGGACCTTCTTTGACTTTCTCTCACGTTAGAATAGATAGGGAGAGTTTGCTAGCGATGATTAAAAAGGGTTATCGAGCAGCGACAAAACGAACCGATAAAGTAGACTATTTGGATTTGCCAATGTTCAATGTCGTAATATTAAGAAATTTAGGAATCCCATTTGATCATATCACCATCGATATCCATGACACTTATGAAGCTGAATCACTACTATATAGTGAATCGCGCGGAGATAAAGAAAAGAATCCGACGTTAATCGAATTCGTGAAATAGGACCTGATGTCCTATTTTTCTTTATCGTTGAACATCTTAACTACGATTGAAGGAACAAGAGCAGAGATATCTTTCCCACCACTATGTAGTTCATTAATCGCGGTAGAAGAAATAAACGTTTCTTCTTTTCGTGACATAAAGAAAACCATATCGATATTCGGATTGGCGAACTCATTGGCCGCAGCCATTTGAAATTCATATTCAAAGTCAGTAACCGCCCTTAAGCCGCGGATAATATATCGACTTCCTTTTTTTTGGCAATAATCAACGATAAGGCCAGGAGTAAAATCGACTTCAACATTGGAAAATTCTTTGGCGACTTCTTTCATCATCGTGAGTCGTTCTTCAATGGAGAACACGCTCTTTTTGGTAGGATTCACCGCTAAAAGGAAGATAACTTTATCAAACAAGTCAATGCTTCTTCTAAGCAACTCGACATGTCCGTTTGTCACTGGGTCAAACGATCCAGGATATACCCCAATTCGCATAACTATCTCCAATATATTGCTACATGCGTTCTACCATAATGATAAACGCGCTCACGCTGAAAACCACTATTTTTTATCGGAATATCGTTTTCGAATTCAATAACGATGATTCCGTTTTCTTCCAATAAATTGTGATTTAATAGAAAATCAAAGGAATATTTATAAGCCTCTATATCTTTATAAGGAGGATCAATAAAAACGATAGAAAACTTTCTCTCGTTGTTTTTCAAAACATTTAGATTATTTTTATAATCTCCTTCTAGAACGCTAGCACCATTAATTTTTAAATTCGCTAAATTCTTTCGAATGACTTGAATTGCTTCTTTGTTGCTATCGCAAAAAACGCAAGAAGCAGCACCGCGTGATAAAAGCTCAATGCCAACCGCCCCGCTTCCAGCGAATAAATCCAAAACATTTGCGCCTTCTAAATAACTAGAAAGCGCATTGCCAATCCCTAGGCGAACAATGGATTTGGTTGGTACCTCTAAATAAGCTGGAACATCAATTTTTCGGCTTCGATATAGCCCTCCACCAATCGTAATCATAATGAGTCAATATGTAGAATCTTTCTTCGATATGGGGAAAACAAAATATCGTCAATAAGCATATATAAATCTCTTACAGCGATATAAGCGGAAGAATACTCTTTAACTAATGGATGGGAATCTAAAGCGAGTTTCGCTTCATAAAGAGAATGGTGCGCCGCAATTGTTTTTTCATTTTTATCGCCATAATGCATTAAAAGAAAAGAATACTCTTCCTCTATTTTTTTAAGAGAGGCGGATAATTTCTTTACTTCTTCATTATTGGAAACCTGCTTCTCGACTTCATTAAGATGAAGAATCCTGGGATCCTCATCTATCGCTTTTTTTAATGATTCAATAGAAGAAATAATTCTCGCGTTCATAACAACTCCTTATTATATCAAACGGAAGAAACGATAGATATGAGGTAAAGATGTTCGATTTATTGGAAAGGGATGATAAAATACCGTTATGTTAAAAATCGTTAAAGATACTGCAACTTCCTTACGTGGAAGAAGCAAGGAGGTCACTCTTCCCCTCTCAAAAGAAGACAAAACCCTTCTTTATCAAATGGTCGAATATCTCCAAAAATCGCAGAACGAAGAGTATCGAAAGTCACACCCAAAAGTAAGAGAAGGAATAGGCTTAGCGGCACCGCAAGTCGGCGTAAATAAAAGAATGCTCGTCATTTATTATCCTTCTATTGAAGAAGAAGGTGTTTACGTAAAGCATATGCTCGTTAATCCTCAAATTGTTGCTAGTAGTATCAAAAAATGCTATTTGGCTGGTGGAGAAGGGTGCTTGTCAGTTGATACGCCCCACCCAGGGTTAGTACACCGCGATTATCGAATTACGGTAAAAGCGATTGAAGCATCCTCCGAGCAAGAAGTCACTATCCACGCGAAAGGATATGATGCAATAGTTTTGGAGCATGAAATCGATCACTTAAACGGCGTTCTTTTTTATGACCATATCGATAAAAATAATCCCAATAAACCTTTGCCTGGAGCAATCGCAATATGAAACGCCATGCTCCAATTTTATTCATTTTCTTACTGGCGCTTATAGGTTGCTCAAATCCGGCATCTAAAGAAAAAGCCCCAGTCACAGCGATGGATTTTAATGGAGATTCTTTTAAGATCCTCCAATTAACCGATATTCATTTTACCTATTCGACAAATATCAAAAGGGAGAGTTCGTTCATTAGTGCAAACGTTAACTACGCAAATCCTGACTTGATTGTCATTACGGGCGATTCTTTGCTTAATGCCTCAAAAGGGGTAGCAAATGAGCTTTTCAGGATGTTTGATGGCTGGGAAAAGCCTTATTATTTCCTTTTTGGTAACCACGAATTGCAGGGATTTTATAGCGAAACATGGCTAATGGAAAAGATTTACGAAAGTAAATACTGCCTTAATGTCAAAATGGGTACTACTTCTATTAGCGGTCATTCAGATAACGTTTTGAATTTAAAGAAAAACAACAAAACGATTTTCCAAATCTATACGCTTGATACCCACAATAGCACAAATATCAACGGGACTTATTATTATGATAATTTAAAAGATGACCAAATCGCTTGGTACGAAAAAGAAGCAAAGAAAGCAAAGGAGGAGAATGGCGGTACCATTATTCCTTCCCTAGGATTTATGCATATTCCTCTTTGGGAAATCGTCGATGCTTATTTAAATAACAAAGATGGAATTATTGGTGAGATACACGAAAGTGCAACTTATAAAAAAGTCCCAGAACTAGTCGAAAAAGCGGGAGCGCCGCTTCCTTTTTGCCCAGGCAGAAAATACGCACCATTTTTCCCAAAAGCAAAAGAATATGGAATGAAAGGAATTTTCTTTGGGCATGATCACTCCAATGACTGGGTTGGAGAATACGAAAATGTTGCTTTAGGGTATGGGGTTAAATCAGATCGACAACTTTATTTTAGCGTCTCAAATCAAGGAAATGAGATGATTGGAGGAGCGCTTTACACGATAAAAGAAGACGCTTCCTACTCAATTAAACACTTCTTTAGAAATTATGAAACCTTAGAAATCGTCGAAGAAAAGGAGGTATTTCGCCCATGAAGAAGAAAACTCTCCTTAATCTATTAGAGATTGTGCTCTATTTCTTCGCCGCTTTTTCCTTTTTTGGATTCGCTTATGTTGGTTTAGACATGGTTTCAAGTGTCTTTGCAAGCGGTTATCGCACCATTCCGGCATTCTTCGCTTACTTGCTACCAACATTAGTTTTAATCGTCAATCACCGCATAACACATGCAAAATCAATCGGATCGGAAAAAAGCCATGCAAAAATAGATGGTTACATTTTGCTCGGTCTATGTTCCTATATCATCTCATTGGATATCGCTTATTTTGCTTTAAACGAATATAACGGATTAATCGAAGGGAGCGTAACTCCCTTTTACCCGCTAGATACGATTCTCCTAGCATTATTGGGAGGTGGATATGGAATTTATTTATTAGTGAAATCCAAATCCAAAATCACGGAAATTCCTTTCCTTTTTTATCCAAATAACGGCGCAAAACTCGAACGCTTTTTGTCGTTTTTATTAAAAGGGATAGGTTTAGGGTTTTCCTTATATATGGTAGGTGGATTACTTTGGGGGCTAGATTTTGCTTATTGGGATAATCCCAATTTCCATCACATGATTCCTTTGTTTATATTGATGGTCGTTATCGCCTTATTTTTAGGATATGACATCTATTTTGAAAGCTATCCAATCAAAAATTTTTCTTTTAAAGCAAAGCGAATCATTCTTTCTTGCCTAAGCGCATTAACTTTATTAGGTATCGTATGGACCACGATTACGTTTATCACTTTCCCTGATGTCATCGTTAAAGTAGGTCAACCATATTTCCGAGTCGATATCATAGGGAATCTTAATATTGCGCCTTATGTTTTAACGATTCCTCCAGTACTATATTGTCTCTATTTATGGACGCTCCCTCTAATAAGAAGAGCAATTAGCAAACGTTGACGCTTATTTAAGCAAAGGTTCTAAGGAAGAATTGTCAGTAAACAAAACCCCTTTTACATTCAGTGAGGGAAGAGGTTCAAGATTTTTAGGATTGTCATCAACCATATATATCTTTTCGTATGATTTATGCTGATCTTGAATCACATATTCATAAATTCTAGGATCTGGTTTCGCTAAGCCTAAGGCGCTAGAAGAATAGATTTTTTTAAAGTAACGAGTTAGGCCTCGCTTTTGAAAAAGCGATTCAACAAAACCTTTTGGGGCGTTGCTCACTAAAACAACATCTCCTTTTTTAGCAAGTACTTCTAAATAAGGCAATATGGATTCATTCAATTGAGGGGGTTCGTCCCAAAATCTCCTTGTTCTAGATTCGGGAATACCATAATTCTTTTGGATTTGACGGTAGAATTCATCTAAGGTTACTTTCCCTAGGTCGATATCGTGAAAATATTTTTCTTTTAGATCGTTTGCTTCTTCTTTCGAGAAATAAGCTTCGAAAAAGCGGGGTGCGATCTCTTTGAAAATCACGTTGAAGCAATCAAACATGTATAAATGATTCATTTTCTCTCCTCGAGCAAGCTCATCGCAAAATCTAAAGTAATCGCATTTACGCCCCTTTAGCAACCTTTTTCTCCACGTTTTTTCCTTCTTATAGTGATAAGCGAGCAAACATCGGCTCGCTTTACTGTCGAATTCTCTCGCGATAGAGATACTTTAATGATTATTTTAAAGGGCATGTCTAGTTCCAATAGATTATTTTTAATCCATGAAAATAGATGAAACCTCTTTCATTAAATTTCTATGTCTTTTTCTAGATGAAAAGTACTTTCAATATGATATATTAAGGGCAACAAAGTCGACCATATGACGTTGTGTCTAATCGTTTAAGTTTTCTAAGGAGTCATTATTTCTATGCCGAAATTTACTTCCCCAATTCAGATTTTTGCCCTCGGTGGTTTAGGTGAGGTCGGTAAAAACACATATTGTTTTGAGAGTGAACGTTCGCTTATTTTAGTTGATGCCGGCGTTCGCTTCCCTGAAGCGAATTTACCTGGTGTGGATTATGTTATCCCCGACTATACCTATTTAAGAAATAACCGCAATAAAATTAAAGCTTTGTTCATCACGCACGGGCACGAAGACCATATAGGCGGAATTCCGTTTTTAATTAGAACGGTTAATATTCCTGTCATTTATGCCCCGCGTCTTGCCGCTGCTTTAATCCGCCACAAACTCGAAGATGCGCGTATCAAAGATAATGTCAAGATTGTGGAATACGATAGTGACACCATTGTCCACATCGATGATTCTTTTACGGTTTCCTTTTTCCGCGTAACCCATTCTATTCCAGATTCTTTTGGAATTTGCATCGATACTAAAGAAGGAAGAATCATCGATACTGGCGACTTCAAAATCGATTTAACGCCCGTAGGACCTAATTTTGAACTAAGCAAATTGGCTCGCTTAGGCTCAGAAGGCGTCAGTTTGCTATTAAGCGATTCCACCAATGCGGAAATCGAAGGGTACACTCCAAGTGAAAGAAACGTTCGTAGCGGCGTCGAGGAAATCTTCGATAAAGCTCCTGGAAGAATCATCGTTTCAACCTTCTCTAGCAACATTAACCGCATTCAGCAAGTTGTCGAAGTCGCCGTTGAACATAAACGCAAGATCTGCATATTAGGGCGAAGCATGGAAACTGTTGTCGGAATCGCCCGCGATTATGGCTATATCAAAATTCCTGATGCCTCAATCATTAGCGATGACAATATCCGAAACTACAAAAATAGTGAAATCTGCATTCTTTGCACTGGTTCGCAAGGTGAAGCGATGGCTGCTCTTTCGCGCATTGCAAATGGCGATCATAAAAACGTTCATATCAATCCAGGCGACACAATCGTGTTTTCAAGCAATCCAATTCCAGGAAACGGGGCGCTTGTCGATCGGCTCGTTAATAATCTTGTCAAACAAGGCGCCGATGTTAAAACAAACGGTTTAGCTTTCTCGCTCCATAGTTCAGGCCATCCTTCTAGGCAAGAACTTCGCTTAATGCTGAAGATTGTGAATCCAAAGTTCTTTATGCCTGCCCATGGCGAATATCGTATGCTTAAGCTCCATGGGGAAGTAGCCAAAGAATTAGGGATGAAAGAAGAAAACATCTTTATTTGCGGAAACGGCGATGTTCTTCAATTAAAAGATCATGTCGTCACTAGGGGCGGCCATATAAACGCTGAAGATATCTATATCGACGGCAACGACTTAGACGGATTAACGAGTGGCGTTCTCCATGACCGCGAAATTCTAAAAAATGAAGGTCTTGTTGTCGTTTTGCTTTCAATGAGTAAGGAAGGCGAAGAAGCCTTGCCTCCAATTGTCTACGCCCGAGGCTTCGCAAGCGGTGAGAAGACTCATCTTATGCGCCATACCCAAATGCACGCGGATGAAGCGTTTAAAAATGCGCTCGCTAGAAAAGCAAGCATAAGTGAAATCAAAGGCATCGTAAAAAGCGAAGTTTCAAAATATATTTATCGCAAAACTGAGCGGACACCGGTTATTATTCCACTTATCTTATCGAGCAAATCATGCTAATTCTTGCCAGCAAATCGCCGCGAAGGAGGGAACTATTAAAGAAAATCGTTCCCTCTTTTGAAATCATTCCCGCCGACATCGATGAACGGCTGCTCGACCCTTCTTTAAACCCAAAAGACCTCGCGCTCGAAGAAAGCAAATTGAAAGCTTATACGGTCTATTCTCTTCACCCTAGCGATGAAGTTTTAAGTTGTGACACCATCGTCATTTTAGACGGGAAAGCACTAGAAAAACCAGTGGATAAAAATGATGCAATCAGAATGCTGAAACTCGAATCTGGAAGACGGCAAATCGTCGTGAGCGCCTATACTTATATATCGAAAGAAAGGGAAATCTCCCGAAGCGTCATTACGGAAGTCTATTTTCGTTCTTTAGTAGAAGAAGAAATCATCACTTACGTCAAGCGCTTCGCACCTTTTGATAAAGCGGGGGCTTATGGGATTCAGGACGATTTCCCTTTAATCGAAAAAATCGTGGGTTCCTATGACAATGTCATGGGCTTGCCCACGGAAGATTTGAAGAAACGCGTTTTTAAGCTTTAGGGAAAATTTTGTTATAAACTTCCATCGCGTTGTCTTTGATCACCAAAGTAAGCTTATCGCTCATTTGAATAAAGCCAGTCACCCCTGCTTCGCGAAGTTTATCGCGATTGACCGCCCCATAATCTTTTAGTTTGAGGATGATGCGACTTCCGTCCAACGCTCTTTCAAGCACGTTCTCCTCACCGCCAAGCGCTTCTAAATACAATGACGGTTGCACTTCAACCGTTTTTTTCTTTTCTTTAAAGAAGTGACGATCCAAAAAGAAAATACCGACAAACAAAGCAAGGGCGGTTAAAGCGATAATCCACCAGATATTTTTGAGTAAGAAGTCGCTGTAGGTAATAGGCATTAAATATTTCATGAGAGTATAATACCACAAGAGGAGCAATCTATGAGTAACGCGATTGAAATTGAAGCAAAGGCACTTGTAAGAAAAGAAGACTATGAAAAGCTATCCAAGGTATTCGCCACCTATAAGCATTTCATTCAGACCAATTTTTATATTGATAATGATGAGGGATATCTAAGAAAAGAAGGTCTCGCCCTTCGCATCCGCGAAAAATACGGCAATTACGAGATGACCTTGAAGACGCCTCTCAGCCAAGGCTTATTAGAGAAAAACGAAATTTTAACGGAAAAGGCTTTTGATGATTTCACAAGAAAAGGGCAATTCCCAGAAAACGATTTAAAGCGCTTTTTGACGATGCTTGATATCGACGTCACGACCTTGAAAGTCAAAACGAGCCTTACCACAAATCGAATTGACGTCCCTTATGAAGGAGGGAAACTTTCAATCGATGAGAATACCTATTCAGGGAAAACTGACTACGAAATCGAACTCGAATACAATAACGAGGACGAGGCGGAAAAACTCCTTCGTGAATTATTCTTAAAATACGATATTCCTTTCTCTCTCAACAAAAAGACGAAAGTCGCGCGGGCTTTTGAAGCGATAGCAAATGAGAAATAGGGCCTCCCGCCCTTTTCTTTTCGGAGAAAAACCATGCGATTACTATTCATTCGTCACGCTGACCCAGATTATAAAAACGATTCTTTGACCGAAGTCGGTAAAAAAGAAGCGAACGCACTCGCGGAATTCTTATCGAAAGAAGAAATCGACGCAATATTTGTCTCTCCGCTAGGTAGAGCAAAAGAAACATTAGCAGCGTATTTACAGTCGAGCAAGACTCTCGTTAAACCGATTACGAAAGATTGGTTACGCGAATTTAACGCGAATGCAAGACATGACGCAACGCATTCCGCTTGGGATTTTCTTCCATCGACTTTAGAAGAAGCGGGAGATGACGCTTATTCGCCAAAGGCATACTTAACTTCAATTGCAGCTTACAAAAATAGTGATTTCAAGGAAAAATACGACAATGTTGCGGCTCATCTAGATGAACTGCTTTCTTCTTTTGGCTACCTTAGAGAAAAGCATCATTACAAGGTAATCGAAGAAAACACGAAAACCATCGCTTTCTTTTGCCATTTTGGGGTGGAAGCAATGATGATTTCTCATCTCATCAATTCTAGCCCGATCACACTCTGCCAACATTTTTGCGCCTTGCCTAGCTCTATCACAACCATCTATACAGAAGAGAGAAGAAAAGGCATCGCGCAATTTCGTATCACCGAATTCGGCAGTGTCTCCCATCTGCTTTGCAAAGGAATGACACCATCGTTTTCAGCACGTTTTTCTGAAACTTATTCTGATCCCCGCCGCCACGACTAAGCAATTTCTTTCTGTTTTCCCTGCAAAATCGACACCAAATACATGTGAACTCGTTTTTCTTCACAGCCAAATATACGAACGATGTTTTCTTTATATGCATGGAGCTGATCTACATAAAGAGGGTCATCGATATGGCTTGTTTTATAATCGACGATGTAATAATCTTCCCCAAGTTTAAAAAGAAGATCGATGAATCCCGTTGAATGGGATAAACGATCGTAATAGCCATATTCACTATGGATTTCTCCTTTTTTGGCTAAACGCATAATAGGTAGAGATAAAACTTTGTCTATCGATTCACGGTCCGCTTTATCCAAAATGAAAGAAGTATCCCCACTTGCGATATCGGTCAATTCCAACAAGCGATGCAAGTGAATGCCTTTTTCTAATACGGCATTTGAAGGTACCTCTTCATCGACTAAAGAAATGACTTTGCTCGCCCGTTTTTTGATTCTAGGAATAAACGCTAGAGTGTCGTCATTCACCTTTGGCTCGATGAGTTGCGGCAATTTTGACGTCACTTCCCCTTGAAAATAGTCGCTCATAAAAGAGACTTCATCACGGTAATCTTTGCTTTCGTAAGATAAATAAGTCAAATATGTTGCCCCATCAAACGCCTTCATCAAGGATGGCAAAAAAGTTTTCGTAAGTGCGACAATGACTTCTTCTTTGTCGTCTTCTTCGTTATCGCTTTTCACGGGAATTTGTAGTGCCTTGGTATCTTCGTTCACGAGTTCACTAATAAATTCGCGGATTTTCTCTTCCCATTCTTCTGCGGAAAAGGAAGAAACCTCTGACAAAGAAAAATTCTCATCGTCTTTGGAAGGAAGCTCACCATCTTCCTCAATCACGTTATATGAATCATCCAATCCATTTCCATACGAAATCTCGTCAAGGAGATCTTTTTTTCTTTCTTCCGCTAAAGCGTTTAAAAAGGAAGAAAAGGAATTGACTTGATACTTATCCATTAATGAGGGAAAGCAAGAAGAAACGAAAACGCGTGTATAAAGATCAAGGTCTTTCTCTTGGCAAAGCCGCTTTTCATAGTCTAGATACAAGTCGCGAGCAAAACTAAGCAAATAGTTCTTTTGAAGAATGAGCGGGATATCTAAATAATAAGCTTTTCCTAAACGCAAATAGGTTTCTTTCGCTTCTCTAGAGATGGAAGAAGAATCAAGCAAAGGCAAAGAAATGCCTTGCATCGTTTCGCTTAAAGAAAGAAATGCTTCATAATCCGCTTTGTCAATAACGCCTTCTTGAATTTTCTTTTCGATAAAAGCGTCATTCAGCTGATAGTGAGAGGGCATTTGATTAAGCATCGCATAAAGATTTTCCGCTTTTTTATCGTCATCGCCCACGATAATCACTTGATTTTCAGCACGTGTTAAGGCGACATAGAATAGGCGAACATGGTCGTCCACTTCAGGGTTACTATCTTTGGAAGAATAAGAACGCGTTAATAAAGTTTCATAAGAGGTTTCGTAATCTGGAGGGAAAGAACTAGAGATAGGAGGATCGAAGCTATAATCGGGGAAGCCAATGCCTTTATCTTTAGAAAAGACGAAATCGGGCGCGTTTCGATGGTCGCCGCTAGGCATCGCATTTAATGAGACTGGCATATAGACAATCTTTCTTTCTAAGCCTTTGGAAGCGTGAATGGTCATCATGTCTACCGCATCATCATTGCGCGTTAAAGTGTCGGCGCTAAATTCAAGAGAATAGCGATTCATATTCGCGAATAAATTTACGAAGCTTTCAATCCCACTCCCGGTAGATTCATTCGATAAAACAAGTTCGTAAAGGGATTCGATTTTAGAGATGTTGTCTTCGATGTCGCCGATTTTATAAAGCTTATCTATGACGTGGAATTCGTTAATGATTCCTAAATAAATATCATGGAATGAGGCATTAGAGTTTCGTGAAACAAAATTTTCTAATTCTTTCCAAAGAGGGTCGCTTTTTATCGTGGACAAAGAGTCGGACGCATCATTAACGCGCAATAATTCGTATAAACGCGTATCGCTATATTCATAGGCGTAGCTTCTAGCGATAGAAGCGAACAAATGCTTTGGGTCTTCTTTCCCTCCACACGTCATCCACTTAATCATTTTGATAAGGGATTCCACTAAAATGACCGCGTTAGCCTCCCTTAAATTGGTAGTAATCACCTTATTCAATTTGACACCATTTTGGCTAAAAAGCTTTTCATATAAGCCAAATCTGCTCTTCACGCGCATTAAAATGGCAAAATCGCTCGGTCTACAAGGACGAATCCCTACTGACCTATCATAAACAGGATAGCCTTCCGCGAGTTTTTTCTTAATGTCGGTTAGAATCGCAAAGGCTTCTGCTTCATTGTGCCCTTTCGCGTTCATCTTCATTTCGGTGAGAGGAAGATTTGGGGTAATGATACGCGAAACGCCGAAATGTTCATAAGGCAAACGATACAAATTCACCTTCGAATCATAAGAAAGATGCTCTAAAGAATCGTTTTTATAATCGATTGATCCATGGTTAAGACGCATATAATAAGAGCAAATATAATTGATGTCATCCAAAAGACGCTTTCCGCTGCGATAGTTATAATTCATCGCAATGACTTTATGCCCTAAACCGGATAGATAGCGTTTTTGGCGTTCTCTAAACAAAGCGACAACGCTGCCACGGAATAAATAAATGCTTTGCTTTGCGTCCCCTACGACGAATAAATGTGCCCTTTTCCCAGAATCGTTCGGTTTAAGGAGACTCTCTAAAAAGGCTTCTTGGGCAGGATTGGTGTCTTGATATTCGTCCACCATGATATAGGCAAATCGACTACGGATTTCAGAAGCGATATCAGCATAGGCGGAATCAGTCAATAGAGATAAGGCCAAATCCGCAATATCTGAGAAAGAGAAAGAATTAGTTACTTTCTTAAATTCATAAAAGCGTTCATCCGCATCTTTAACTAGCGACATGAGCAAATGGACATCGTCTCTCGTTTTTAAAATCTTCTCGTATTCATGAGAAAAAGAGCCTAACGTTTCAATAGGTTTTGTTAAGCGTTTTTCGGTAGTGACCGCGGATTTTAAAATCTTCCATGGTTTTTCTAAACGCTCTTTTTCTTCTTTGTCCAATCCCTTCGTTCGAGAAGTAAGCAAAGACGCATAGTCTTCGCGGAATGTCTTAACTTTCGAAACAAAGGTTTCATCATCTGATTTAATTAAATCAACAATCGCTTCGTAAAGAGGCTCCGCGTAATTCTCTTCTTTGAAAGAAAAAGAATCGTAGCTCTTCCCCCAAAATCCAACGCTAGAGAAATCCTCTTTCGCACTCGGAAAAGAAGAAAATGGGTCAATATATAATTCATAGTGATATTCAGCGAAAGCGGCTTCGTAAATCGTATCAATGAGAGATTGCCGAAAGGAAGATAAATAAGCATGATAAAGTTCCTGAGCAAAAGATAAAGAATAGAAACGTTCATCGTAAGTAGAAAGAAAAACTTCTTTGTCTATCTTTCCTAAAGCATCAAGCTTTTCCCAAAGCGATAAGACATTCCGTTTTGCAGCGCGGTCCCCTTTCATATCGATTTTTTGAATAAATGAAATCAAAGGACTGCTTTTTGCGGGGTTTTCGTAATATTCAGTGAAGATTTGCTCGACAATTTCGCTGCGTTTTGTTTTAGCGATATTATCATCTAAAACATTTAATTTATCCGCGATTCCTAAACGCATCGAATATTGAGAAACGAGATATTGATATAGGCTATCGAATGTCTGGATGTGACTAGAAAGCAATTGATTCGCTTTGTCTTTTTCTTCTTTGGGGAATTTCGCAAGGATCCTCTCTTTCATTTCGTGGGCGGCATTATTGGTAAAAGTTAATACAAGAAGCTCGCTCGGCTTTACCTTATCCCCAAGAATAATTTCGCAAACGCGTTCCGAAAGCGTGTTCGTTTTTCCGCTTCCTGCACCTGCTGAAATCAAAATATCTTCATCCACTGGAGCCACGATGGCTTCCCACTGCTGATCGTTAAAGCGATTTCTATTTGCCATCGTCATCATCTCCTTTTTTATCTGCAAAATAAGTTTTGATTGTCTCGGAATAGTCCACATAATCTTCAGGAGCGTTATGGTAGCAAATGTCTTTATAGGAGCAATAAGCGCAGCTCAGTCGCTTAATATCAGGCTTTGTGGCTAAATCTCTGCTATTAGAAGGTGCGATCGGGAATTTTGCATCTTCAATCGCATGAATCACATTCAAAGAAGAAGAGATTGCATCGCTAAGAAGTTCGCTTAAGGAATAATTCCGCTCTTTTTTCCCATCAATCACGCTCCCTTCATTCATCGTGATAAAGCTTCCTTTGTTAGACATAAACGTTCCTTTGCCAGTCGAAACAAGAGAGCCTTTTTTCTCGACGAAAGAAGTCTCGTCCGCTAAATGCCAGAACTCTTCGCTGTCAGAAGATAAAACGACACCTTTAAAAGCGCTCTTCTTATAAAAAGAAGTTTCAGAAAGAGTGCCATTATTATCCCCGTAGGCGCCTTTCACCGACGATGCATACATTTGCTGTATCCCAAACCCTGCGAAAGAGGAATCCCCTACAAGCGACTCTTTAAGTTTCTTATCCAGTTCGAACGCGTAATAATAAAGAGGTAATTGGGTGCTTTTTCCTAAGAAAACGGTCTTAGGGTTGAACTCTTCTAAGCCGGTTTTATAGTCGATTAAGTAATAATAAGTTGGTGAATTATCCTTCCCGAACTGAATGATTTTATCGATACGACCACTGAAATGGTATTTCTTTTCGCCTTCCAATAAATCCCATTCCAATTTTTGTTCAGGAATTTCTTTTTGAATGGAACTTGCCATTTTCCAAGCGCGAAGCTCCGAAACGATACGTTTCAAATGAGGATAATAAATTTTTAAATACGCTTCTTCTACTGGAGCGAATTTTTGATGATGGGAAAGCATCTCTTCTAGATAGACTTCTTTCCCTTTTCGAAAAGCGTCATCGAAAGAAAAATCATCATCATAAATGCGCTCCATCACTTTATGGATGAGCTTTCCTAAATACAAAGCGTGATAATCATCGTTATTAGAAGGGAGAAGATCGCTCATTAAAAACTTAAATGGGCAATCGATATAGCTTTCGAGCTTAGTAATCGAATAAGACTTTGTTTTAAAAGGAGAAACATATCCTTCGATTTTCTGATAAGAATGGTCGTAAGAGCGGAATTCTTCGTGCGGTTTGAAATAAAAAGCGTCATCCAATTGTTTGCCAAGGAATAGTTCTTTTGCTTTCGAAGTATAAACCCCGTTCTCATTGAATGAGATTCGCTCAACTTTGCTCTTCTTGTAAAATGGAAGTTCACTCATAAATTGGGAAGGATAAATCGATTCTTTAAGATGCTCTTCCACACTAGAAAGAAGAGCGATATTCGAATAACGGATGTAATTCAGCTTTTTTCTCCGGTCTAAAGAAGTCAAAACGTAGCTTGGGTTAATCGAAGCGCTGAGAAGTTCTTCATCGCTAAGAATATGATTGTCTTCATAGGTCTTATAAAAAGAGCCGTCCACAAAATCAGTGACATAAGTCAAAGAATCCATGTCAATCAAAGAATCGGCACAAACCATCACTCCTCTATCGCTTGTTGGAACGACATTAGCCAAAGAAGATAAAGCCTCCAATAGCGAAGCGTAAGCGGCATCAAACGGCAAAGAGGCGAGCCCATAATAGTCAACAAGTTCTGCTAGTTTAAGGATCGAAGGGTCTTTCTTTTCTTCTTCTAGAAAAACAAAGGCCTTTTTGGCATGGATTTCCTGAATTTTCTTGCTAACAATAGGGTCGCTAATAAAAGGGCGAGACACCGCCATGAAAGATTCGACGCCGAAAAGACAGGAACATAAGCTCACGTAAAATAAATCGCTCTCGTTTTGGACATGAATTCGAATCTTATTCGCGTCTTCTCCATTTAATAAGCGGCGACGAATATCGCTATAGATATAGGAAAATTGCTGAAATTTATTCTTAAACGAGAATAAAGGAGGATGCGAGCTATCTTCATTAAAGCGCATAGTGATGCTTAAATCAGAAACGCTTAAATCGCGATAAGGAATATTGTTTCGTTTCGCTAAAGCGTGAAGTTCAATATCTTCATTTAGCTCAAAAAAGCAAAGATCGGCCTGACTTAATTCGTATTTGCCATATGGATCCTTCTTTAAATAGCAAGCGTCATTCAGCGCCTTATATAGTTCTTTGAGCTTTTGGTTTTTCGCTATTTCTCCTACTAGCAACGCCTTCATCGCCTTTTTCGCGCGGTCATAGTCGTAACCTAGTTTGATTAAAAATGGAATAGGGTCTAACTCGTAGGAAAAAGAAAGAAGAGAAGCAAATTCATCCGGATGGATGATCTTAATAGAGGATGAGGGATGAGAATTTTTATAGGAAAAAAGGACAGCATCATAATCTTTATCTGCAACAATAAGCGTTTTTTCCATCCTAAAATCCTCGTGAGAATATTTTACTTCTTATACCTCTTTCTTTAAAAGCAATTGCTGAATTTTTAAACTTAAATTAAATAGAAATGATTTTCTATTTCTTTCCGTTTATCATTAAGTCTCAAGAGGTTTTTATGAGTGTTATCATGGTAGCGAAAAACTTGCGAAAGGAATTCGGAGAAGGACAAAATAAGGTTGTTGCCTTATCCGATGTCTCTTTCTCAATTCAAAAGGGTGAACTTGTCATTATTGTCGGTCCCTCTGGAGCAGGCAAAAGCACATTGCTCAATCTAATCGGAGGAATGGATGCTCCGACAAGCGGTTCTTTATTCGTAAATGGGAAAGATATAGCGACATATTCCTCCCACGAAAGAACCAATTATCGCAGGAACGAAGTTGGCTTTGTTTTCCAATTCTATAATCTCATGCCGAACCTTACTGCTAAAGAAAACCTCGAACTTGCTACCGAATTAAAAAAAGACGCTCTCAATTTAGAAGAAACGCTCATTAAGGTTGGCTTAAAAGATAGAATGAACAATTTCCCAAGTCAACTATCGGGAGGGGAGCAACAACGTGTCTCCATCGCTCGAGCGATTGCCAAAAACCCAAAAATCATTCTTTGCGATGAACCAACTGGCGCTTTGGATTATGAAACCGGGAAAGAGATTCTTTCCCTTCTATCAGAAGCTGCTAGAAAAGAAAAGAAAACGGTGATTATTGTGACGCACAATAGTGCTTTAAAAGATATGGGTGACCACCTCATTAAAATCAAAAACGGAAAAATCGTTTTTGATGAATATAATGCCCATCCAAAAGATATTAAGGAGATCGAGTGGTGAAAGCGTTCACGAAGACAATTTTTCGAACTTTCTTTTCCAACAAGGGGAGATTTTTGGCCAATTTTTTGGTCATTTTCCTTTCTTTAGCAATCACCGCTGGGTTAGGAGCTTTGCCGCCTGCTTTCGAAGCAAGCTTTTTGAAAAACTACGAAAAGGGAAACGTCCCTGATGTCATTGCAAAATACAATAGCGAAGCATTTTTGAATCCTCCTTCTTTCGATAATCTGGACAAAATCAAAAAAATAGAAGGATTCACTTCCATTGATTATCAAAACGAAAATAGTGAATATTCCCGCAATTATTGGCTGGATTTAAAGAATAGTGAATTAATGGCCCCTTCTTTAATTGAAGGAGAATTGCCAAAAGAGAAAGACGAAATTCTTGCGATGAAAGGTAGTCTTAACCGCCGTGATTATAAAGTCGGCGATGTCGTTTCTATGGCCCCATACTCTTTTCTTAGTGCCTATTCCCCTTTACCAATATGGAGCGAGAAAAGTGACTACAAAATCGTAGGGATTGTGGAATCGCCTCTTTACATATCCGTCGCAAAAGAAAGGGCTTATATCGAAGGTGACGAAGAAAAATACGTTTCCTCCATCTTTTATTTCGACACAAATACCTTGCCCTCTACACTAAGCCAACTATTGCCAAAGACAGATCAAGCGATTCAATTGGACATCCCTCATGCTTACATGAAGGATTCTTATAAAAACGAAATTGAGGAATGGAAAAATACTTTAGATTCTTCAATTCGCGACAAAGTCTCTTTCCTCACTTTAGAAGAAAATACATCCTATGCTTTGTTTAAAAACTACAATGAAAAAGTAAGCAAAATCGCTGCAGTGTTCCCTTTGTTTTTCATTACCGTTTGCGCGCTTGTAAATTTATTAACGGTCACACGCCTAGTTAAAGACGAAAGAAGCGCAATTGGTTGCTATAGATCATTAGGCGAAAGCAAGGGGAAAATCATCGTTAAGTATTCCCTATTTTCTCTCCTTTCCACTGGATTAGGTGCACTAAGTGGGTATTTAGTAGGTACTCCGCTTCTACCGATAGTCGTACTCCCTGCCTATGGAGCGGTCTTTGAAATGAAACCGTATCCAATCGATATGTA
Organism: Caryophanales bacterium UBA4691; assembly: GCA_002404865.1. Classification (GTDB taxonomy): domain Bacteria; phylum Bacillota_I; class Bacilli_A; order RFN20; family CAG-826; genus UBA4951. Next base: position 36,774 of record DHKP01000017.1, read on the forward strand.
CAATTTAGTGGGCATAGTAGTCGCGATTTTAACAACATTGATTTCCTTGTTCATCGCTGTTATTTCTTCCTTATCCTATTTAAAAGAGACGCCCGCTAGCTTATTAAAAGAAAAAGCCCCGAAAGCTGGGAAGAAAATCTTTTTAGAGAGAGTTCCTTTCTTATGGAGAAAAATCCCTTTCTCGTTCAAAAATAGCTTCCGCAATATTTTCCGGCAAAAAAGAAATTCATCTTTGACGGCATTATCCGTTTTAGGGTCAACGATTCTAATTCTCATTGGTTTTTCGTTGCTCGATGTTTCGAGAGCATTAGAAAATGATGATTTATACGCAAATGTCGCAAGTTCAATGGGCGCAATTTCTTTCGTGATCATCGCATTTGCAATTTCAATGGCAATCACCGTTATTTATTCCTTAGCCAATATGAATATCCAAGACCGGCAAAGGGAGTTAGCCACTTTAAAAGTGCTTGGCTATCATAACAAAGAATGTTCCGCTTATACTTTCCGAGAAATCTTAATGATTTCTTTGTTTGCTAGCCTATTAGGACTACCGTTAGGAGCGGCCCTAATCGCCTGGGTATTTTCTTATTTGGGGTTCGGAAGCATCACGGACGTACAATGGTATAGTTACTTGCTTAGTTTCTTCGTTATCACGTTGACTACGATACTCGTCAATCAGCTCCTCATCCCAAAAATCAAAGCAATCGACATGAATGCATCATTAAAATCGTTGGAATGATCTGATCTCCTTTGCGAAAAAATCGTTTTTTTGAACTAAACCGATTTTTTTGATGCATAATATTGAGTTAATTTGGAGGCAAGCTTATGGAAACAGGTAAAAATCAATCTTACAATAGAAGCAAAAACAACCACCTTGTCTTGAATTATTTACGAGACCATGGAATGGCTTCTGCGACCACTTTAGCGGCTGCACTTAATCTATCAAACGCAGCACTAAGCTCAATTTTAAAGAATCTTGTGGAAAAAGGTTTCATTAAAGAAAGCGCAAAACATTCCGTCAGAGGAAAAGGCAGAAAGCAAGTCGACTATACGTTAAACGATCGTTCATGTCTAATGGCTTTAATGAATATCCAATTAGGGAGCTATCATATTGAATTAGCAAACGTCAAAGAAGAAATCCTTGTGGATGAAATTTTCGAGGTTGACCATTATGATGGTAAGACTTTGGAAAGCATGATGAATGAGCTTGACCGCCTTACTCATCTAAAAGAATATGAAAGCATTCCTTTAAAATTAATCATAGTCTCCGCTCCTGGAAAAGTAGACGTCAAAGAGCAAATCGTTCACTCCTTTGTACTAAATCATCCTGCTTATCAAGGGAGAGAGTGGCTTGAAGAGATAGAAAAGCGTTTCCCGACAAGCAAGGTAATGGTCGGAAATATCTTATCGTTTGCCATGCGCGGAGAAGTCCAATATGGTCTAGCGAAAAACAAAGGAGCCGCAATCCTTATTTCCAACGAATCAACGATTTGGGGTTCAATCGCAGTAGATAAGCGCGTTTTTGTCGGTGAAGACGGCTATGCCGGTGACTTCGGCGCGATTCCTGTTATGTTTAATGGATCTTGCCAACCTCTAGCCTCTTTTGCCTCCGTTAGAGCGCTTGAAAAACATTTTGGTTTTGATAGTTTTGACGAATTCGTGAAAGGATATCAAGAAAAGGAAGAAATAAAATCCTATGTCCTAAGTACCGCGACTATATCAGGATTGCTTTATTATTCCGCCGCAAGATTGCTTGATATCACGACAGTTATCTTAACGGGAAACGCCGTAAAATTCGGCGATGAATATATATCCTCGATCCGCAAACCATTTGAATATGCGGATTTTAAAGTAAACGTCATGGTGAGTAAGCTGAATAAAGATGCAATTGCTCTTGGCGCTTTTTATGTCGGCGTTTCTTCGCTTCTTGAGGCACAATCACAAATTGAATAGCTTCAAAATCCTTTTAAATCTCGTTCCAATTGTTAATAAATCATATTTAAAAGCCATTGAGAGTCACGTCTCAACAACCAAGTTCATTGATTCTTTTAGATATCGACTTTTTGGAAATTCTTTTCTGATAATCTAGACGCCAATAGGGAAAAGAGAACGAAAACCATTAAGCCGAATAATAAGATCCCTAGTTGCGTCAAAAGATTAATGCCAGAAAATGTGTTGATGAAGGTAGAGGCGCCCGGGATAGTCATAAAAATAGCCATAATCGCACCCATAACAATCATTGTTAATAATGTGCCAATAACAAAAGGCATCGTGCTTTTCCCATCGGCTTTCTGATAGAACCAAGGGAGGACGATGAGATTGAATATTCCAAAGATTAGGAAAACAAAACCGTAAGTGGCAAAATTGACACCAAGCTCAGGATATTCAGCCACGTCTTCTACCCCACTCAATAAAAATAGTTTTATGAAGGCAAAGGGAATCGAGACAAGAACAGTCAATAGTTCTAAGAAACAAAGAAGAGCTGTTTTTCCTCTAGGGATATCTCTTTTTCGAACTGGCAAGGTTGAAGTATAAAGAACATCCCGATTCGCAGCCCCTAAAGAAAAAACGACGGAAAAACCCGCTAAAGGATAGAAAAAAGAAACTAAGCTCGGCCAGGAAGGGATAAAAATCAGTATCGAAAGAAAGACAAAAATCCAAGTTTGAACCGGAACCGATAGCTTTAATTCTTTATAAAGGAGATTCTTCATTGTTTTGCCCCCTTTCTTCGGCAATCATGATTTCTTCTAAGGATGCTTCACGCAATTTTTCATTTGGGAAAAGCAATCGATTTTCTTTTTTGATAACGCCTTCATAATGCGAATTATCTCTTTTAGCAAAATGAAGTATTGCGCTTTCTTTTGTGATAGAAAGACCGTCCCCTTCAACATAGAGATAATCTTCTTTAAAAGAATTTACGTCTTTGAAAGCCAAAATCGAACCATTTTTAATATAGACAATCCGGTCCGCACACTTTTCAAGATCACTAATAACGTGCGTACTAAAAAGAATGGACGTCCCTTTCTTCTTAGCGATTTCTTTTAGTGAATCTAGTAGCTCGTCGCGACTCACGGGATCAAGCCCGCTTGTCGGTTCGTCTAGAAGCAGTAAAGAAGCATTATGGCTTAAAGCAATAGCTAAACCATATTTTACTTTCATGCCATTAGACAATTCTTTAATTCGTTTATTTTCATCGATACCGAAAAACTCTAACCATTTATCGTAAAGCGCTTGATCCCAGTTTTTGTAAAAGCGCCGCGTAACCATCGTAAGAGTTTTCACTTTTTGGGATGGGTAAAAATCTATCCCGCCAAATAAAATACTCACGCTTTCTTTGATTTTCTCTTCGTTGCCTTTGATTTCTTCGCCATCAAAGATAATCGAGCCATGATCCTTCTCAATCAAGCCAGCGATAGCTTTGATGGTTGTAGTCTTGCCAGCTCCATTTCTTCCAATAAAGCCAGTAATTTCTCCTTTTTTCAATGTAAAAGAAACGTCATTAAGAGAAAAATTCGGATATTTTTTCGAAAGGTTATTTATTTCCAATATGTCACCCATTAGAAACCTCCTTTTAGTATAAACGCAAAACCATGATTATTTTCAAATGCTTTTGGCTCAACAAGTATAAAGAAAAAAGCCGAAAAACAAAAGAAGGGCCTAAAGGTAGTCGCTACTTTAGTAAGCCCTTCTAATACACGATTTATTTTGTGACGGTTTGCTCGCTAGGAGCTTCTTTGGTTTTTTCTTCCGCGATAGATTCGCCATTAAGGACTTGCAAACGCTGTGCACGGCGTAATTCTCGTTCTTCATCGGCATCCGTTTTCTTCGCGTAATGATTAAGGGTGATTACCGCAAGCAAAGAACCGATCAATATAGCGATAACGCCAAGCCAACGAAACGTAAGAGGAGTATGAGAGAAGCTCATCCAAGCTTGTTCTTGCTTTGCGAGGAAATTCTCACTGTATTTTGAAGGGAGATAATCACTTACTATACCTAAAACAAGAAGCGTAAGCCCGGCAACACCGAAAATGGATTCAATCACAATCCAAATTCGCTCTCCAATGGAAATTTTTCTCGTTTTTTTCTTTTCTACGACTTCGTTCATAATTATCCACCTTATGAATTAAGCTTTTGGCATTCCGGTGTGAGGATCTAGTTCGACTGGCTCTTCGCTAGCTTCAATCTTCTCGGTGGCCTTTGGGGTTTCTGCTGTTTGCGTGTCTGGTTTAATTTTGTTGTCATTCGCCTTGGCTTGCTCAATGAGCTCATTGATGAGAGGGACATAGACCGTACGGAATGCGGGTTCGACTTCTTTCACGTAATTAGCGATGGTTTGTTGCGTTTCCGCGATGACTTGGCCAAAGTTCTTGCCCGTAGGAAGGTCACGGCGTCCAGTCATATTCTCAACGAGGTCAAAGACTTTGTCTTGCATCGTCATATAGGAATTATCTGTGAGTTTAGCATTCCCGCGAACTTGGTTAAGAAGCCCGATGACTGAGCTTATGTCATTGCCAATGAATTTGCTAGCGGCAGTTTCCGCGCCATTGGCGTCACGTCTAGCTTGGTTATAGTCGCCAAAGAGTTTCACAAGCTCATTGGTTAAAGTCATATAAGCAACCGCCCGATATAGTCTTTCTTCAGCGAGATCAACTTCTTGCGCTGCCTTGACATCGATATTGCGGTTATGGGCATCGTTAATGATGCCTTGGATCATCGCTTCAACGTTTTCGTGCGTTGGGATAACGCCTTGGAAAATAGCGAGGTGTTGGGCGTGATCAACTCTTAAGCCATCTTCGGCAAGCTTAAGAATTGTACTGTCATCACCATAAACTTGGTTATACCAATTGCGAACCATTTCTTCGAACTTTTTGCCGGTTTCACCGCTATTATCAATGATGGAACGTAGCGGAGTAGGCTCGTTGAGTTCGACTAAGATTGAACGTTTTTTCTCGTTGAAAAGAGCGGTGTCGTATTGCTCTTTATTGAGCGTGTATTCCATCGTGTCACGAACGACTACCTTATAATGAATGAGTGTCGTAATCACTTCAGAGATTTGATTCATGTTGTAATTCCTTCTTTCTGGTTTTAGGCCTATTTTTGTTTCTCCACAGACGGGTAGATGTATTTTTCTAATTCATAGAACCTGCTTATGACGTGCGCAGCGTGTTTTTTTACCGAGGGAGACCCATGTTCAAGGCAGAAACTATTCTTCTTAAATTCCTCGAACATCGAAATATCGTTACCACTATCGCCGACAACTAGAACATTATCGCGAGGTATTGAGTGGTAATCAAGATAAAACTCAAGCGCTTGTCCTTTTGAGCACCCCTTAGGGGTGATTTCAATCGCTTGGTTACACCATGAGAATTCAGCCTCAGGAAATTCATTGCGCAAGATTTTGTTAAGTTTTTTGCTTTCTTCAATCTTGCTTGGCATGATTCCCATCATAGTCATGAATTTATAGGTTTCTCCATTTTTAATGTCCGAATAGAAAATTTCATTGTCTTTAATGGATGGTTCGCGATATACCCCTTGAAAAAGTTGGTAACAGCGGAACATTAGATTATTCAAGAAGCCGTTGTCTTTATTAGCAAGGACCATGTTGTGATTTCTAGTCATAGAAGCGATGAAACGCGTACCATAATCATGTCGCATTTTATCTAAGATTTTCAAAGCAACTTCCGGAGGGAAAGTTGTTTCTTTAATGACTTTATCATCGCTAAGAATCAAAGCGCCATTGCAGCAAATTGAATCAATCGGGACGCCGATGTTCATAGAGACTTTTTGACTGAAAAAGCGATTTCGAGAGCTAACTATCAACAATGTGCCGCCATCTATAATGAAGCGTTCAAGAAAACGACGGTTCTTTTTTCCGATCATCTTAAAATGGGCGCGAGGATAAAATAATGTCCCATCTAAATCTGTAGCGATGACCATGTTTTTCTTCATGCAAATAATATACCCTCATCGCTTTTTTAGTGAAAGTGATAACTATAAAGAGTAATGCAGAAACGATAAATAAAAGGCCATGAGAATATATTTTCCTTCATGGCCGAGAATATTAACGGTTGTTAGAAAGCTTGTTTTCGACTTGGATGACACCATATCCACCATCGAGACGCTTATAAGCCACGGAGATTTCTTCATCGTCGCTATCTAGATAAATGAAGAAACTATGCCCTAAAGCTTCCATGCGAGTGATAGCATCATCAAGCGTCATTGGGTCAAGATAGATGCTTTTCGTTCTCACGACTACATCGTTTTCGTCATCTTCATTTGCCCCTTCGATATTTTCAAGAGCGAGGCTTTTTCCTAAACCGTATTCGTTTTTGTTGCGGTTCATTTTGGTTTTGAGGCGACGCATTTGGTCTTCGAGTTTATCGATGGCTAAGTCGACAGCGGCATATAAATCGTTATTTCTCACTTCAGTCCGGAAATCCATCTCTTTGGTGAAAATGGTAATTTCGACTTTCGCTCCGACTTTATAAGCACTCACAACGGCGCGACACAAAACCTCGTCATTGATGACAAAATATTTATCCATCCTGCTTAATTTCTTTTGAATGGCGTCACGAATAGAATCGGTGACTTCGATGTTCTTACCGATGATTTGGTACTTCATTGGTTATGTCCTTTCTGGGATTGCTCCCTTTGTTACTTCCATTTTAGCGAATATCTTGGCTTCGGCAAGGGACATTCTGAAAAAAGTGAGGGAAAACCGAGACAAATTATTGATAAAGAGATTTATTTATTAAATAAGAAGGCTTTGAGTTCTTCCACTTTGTCTAAGTGTTCCCAAGGCAAATCTAAATCAGGGCGCCCAAAGCAACCGTAATTAGTCGTATCGCTATAGTAAAAGGAAGGATGAGTGAGATGGAATTGCTCAATAATCGCACCGGGTCTAGGATCAAAAAACTTGTGGATGGCTTCCAAAATGCGCTCATCGCTAACGTGCTTGGTTCCGAAAGTAGAAATGCCAATGCTCATCGGCGTAGCGACACCAATCGCATAGCTAAGTTGCACTTCTAGTCTATCGCTTGCTCCTGCTGCAACAAGATTTTTGGCAATATAGCGAGCGTAATAAGAAGCGCTGCGGTCAACTTTAGAAGGGTCTTTCCCTGAAAAAGAACCACCCCCGTGTCGGCTTGCCCCGCCATAAGTGTCAACGATTAATTTTCTTCCCGTTAATCCGGTGTCGCCAGCCGGGCCACCAATTACAAAACGCCCTGTTGGGTTAATAAGCGTATGGAAATCGGAATTTAAATGGAACGATTTAGCAACCGGAATCATAATTTCGTTTTTAATAAATGAACGGAAAGAGTCTAAATCAACATCAGGATGATGCTGCACACTCATAAGCAATGAATCGATACGAATATTTTTAGGGTCTGTATAATCGATAGTAACTTGGCTTTTCATATCAGGGCGAGCGCCATCAAACTCGCTGCTTTTTCTCATATTAGAGGCTTTTCTTACAAGCTTATGGGCAATAGAAATAGCCAAAGGCATATACCCCTCCGACTCATTTGTCGCGTAGCCAAACATAATTCCTTGATCGCCTGCGCCTTGCTTTAAGATGTCGCCATGATCAACGCCCATCGCAATATCGGGAGATTGTTCTTTGATACGAACATCGATTTGGCAAGTGTCCGCTCCAATACCGAGCTCACTAGATGTGTAACCAATCTTTCTTAACGTTTCTCTAGCGGTTTCTTCGTAATCAATCTTGGCGGTGCTAGTAATTTCCCCGCCGATAAGAATGTATTCAGTCGTCGCAAAAACTTCGCACGCGACATGTGCTTTATTATCCAGACGGATGATTTTATCTAAAATCGCATCCGCGATAGCGTCACAAACTTTGTCTGGATGCCCTTCACTAACGGATTCACTGGAGAATAGCACTTTTTGTTGATTCATATTTTTACCTCAAATGCGCTAGAAAAGCCTCCCACTAAAGCGGAAGGCAATATGCTATTCCTTAGAGCGTCGCTCCTAGAGTGGGTCTAGGCTATAGACAAGCACTTACCTCGTTTTTTAGAGGAGTTGCTAGCAATCTTTTTCAGTCTATCATGATCGCCTTCTTGACGTTCTACTTTTCGCCGCGTGCCTATGATAGGTGAAATAGCAAAAAGAAACAAGCAAAAAGAAAAGGGAGTTTTCTCCCCTTTAATTTAATGGATGATTACTATTTTGCTTCTTTCAAGGCCTTAAGAGCTTCGGCAATTTGATCGGGGCATGATGTATTTTTAAAACCGCACTTAATTCCAGAGAGTCGTGCGATCGCTTCGTCTATCTTCATCCCTTTTAATAAAGAAGCGATGCCCTTAAGATTTCCATTGCACCCACCGATGACAGTTAAGTTAGTAATGGTGTCACCATCATAACAAATAATCATCTCGCGGGAGCAAACGCCTTTAGGATTGTAATGAAATTCTTTCTCCATAGTTAACGAACGATTGTCCCTAAGATTGGGCCTTTTCCGCCAGCATTAGCGGCATTGCTTTCATCAGTGTCAATGTGCATGTTGAGATGATATTTTGGAGAAACGCGAATCACGGTGTCGCCGAAAACGGTTTCGCGCCCTGTTCCTTTAATCAAAACAGAAACGATTTGCCCATTGGCTACGCCGAATTCTTTTGCGTCTTCTGGAGTCATATGGATGTGGCGTTTTGCAACAATGCAACCTTCTTTTAAGTCAAGGCGCTTTCCGTTAAGTGGATTAACTAGGGCGATTGGAGCACTCCCAATCACGTCGCCGGATTCTCTAATCGGGGCATTGACTCCGAGAGTGCGTGCATCGGTAAGAGACACTTCCACTTGGTTAACGCTTCGCACTGGGCCAAGGATGGAAACGCCAGCAATCATTCTTTCTTTGCCTGTTTTTGGATTGACTGGGCCAACAAGGTTTAAACGGGTGAAACTAACAAATTGCCCAGGTTGAGATAAAGGAGCGCGAACCTCCAAAGCAGCATGCTCCCCTTCTTTCGCGTCAAGTAGATAATCAAGCGCTTCTTGCGTAACGTGAACATGACGGGCGCTGGTTTCAACAACGAATGTTTTTTCTTCCATAAATTAAATACCTCAAAAACGAACATCGATATTATAATTCCTCACAATTCGAGTTGCTAAACAAAACAGCGTTTTCTTCATTCGAACCGTTTTCGCTACCTTTTCTATTAGAAAATGGCTAAACTAGCCCTAACCAAAAAAGGAGGGCACATTCATGTTGGAAGAAGAGAAAAAAGATCCAGAAGAGAAAGAGCCCGCCGAATCAGCTGAAGCCAATGAGAAAATAAACGTCAAAAAGGTCACGGCTGAAGAGCTAGAAAGCGCAATTGTTGCGCATGATAGAGCTAAATTAAGGGAGATCTTTGATACGGTCCCGAATATCGATATTGCCGAAGCTGCCGAAGAGCTCGATATCAAAGTCCTTATTGCGCTATTTCGAGACATCTCTAGCGAATTAAGCGCCCCTTTATTTGATGAACTCACCCAAGACAAAAAAGAAGAACTCGTGAAAGCGATGACGGATAAAGAGCTTGTCGCTTTGGTCAATGAGCAATTTGCTGACGATGTCACCGATACCGTTGGGGACATGCCAGCGAATTTGGCGCGAAGAGTGCTTAGAGCCGCCGATAAAGACATGCGTGCCGATATCAATGTACTCCTAAAATATAAACCCGATACGGCTGGCGCAATCATGACGACTGAATTCCTTGAATTTAAACAGGGAGAGCCTGTCAAAAAAACCATCGCAGAAATTCGTGCGAAAGGAAAGGACGCCGAAACCATTTATACGATTTTCGTCCGCAACGAAAAACGAAAATTTGTTGGCACGGTTGACCTCGATGACTTGATTTTCGCTTCTGAAGATCAAAAACTCATGGATATCATGAATAAAGACGCCCCTTCTTGCCACGCTTCAACCGACAAAGAGGAGGTTGCAAACTTGTTCCGCCGCTACGACCTTAATGCAATGGCGGTTTTAAACGATGATGGTTGCTTAATCGGCATTGTAACGGTTGATGACGCGGTTGATGTTATCACCGAAGAAAGCAACGAAGACTTGGCTCGTATGACAAACATGGAACCGACCGAAAAGCCATATATGGAGATGACCATTTGGGAAAACGCTAAAAAATGTTTTCCTTGGATTATTGCGCTTCTAGTATTAGGAACATTCACCACAATGGTCTTAAACCGCCTTGAAACGCAGCAAATTTTCCAAAGCTTGCCAATCTTAATCTCATTTGTTCCTACTCTTATGGATACGGGTGGGAATGCCGGCGGGCAAACGACAGGAATGATGATTCGCTCTTTGGCGATGAAAGAATTCGGACCAAAAGAAGTCGGAAAAGTAGTATGGCGAGAATTCCGCAGTTCCGTTTTAATTGCCTTATTCGTCGCTGTTTTCGCTTTCCTTTGGATTACCATCGAAGAATATACCGGCATCGTTAGTCTTGGCACCATTACCGACATGGATGGAACCATGTATAGTTTTGAAGGATATTCCATTTGGAATGGTTCAGTCTTTAATGGCCCTCAAGCAGGCGAATTCGCGATACACGCTTTTACTTTCTCTTCATTAGTCGCGGTCACAATGTTTGCGGCGGTAAGCGTCTCAAAAATCATCGGAACCTTGTTATGCATGGGAGCAGCCGCCATTAAAAAAGATCCTGCATTACTCGCTCAGCCTCTTCTTACAACCGTGATGGATGTCACGACCTTGCTTATCTATTTTGCTATGGCTTGCCTTTTCTTCCCGAAGTTTGCTTAAATTCTCGATTGCAAAAAGGAATATCTCTCACTATAATTCTTTTCGCCGCGGGAATGGCGGAAATGGTAGACGCGTACGTTTGAGGGGCGTATGAGGCAACTCATGCCAGTTCGATTCTGGTTTCCCGCACCAAGAAAAATTATGGTCTCGATTCATTCGGGACTTTTTCTTTTGCAATTAAGCAGAATGAGTGAGTAAGCCCATTTCCAAAAATACCTGCATACTATAAAATAAAAATGCGATGGGGAATTTAATTGACTATTTAGCATGGAGAGGAGACATTCCTTTTTCGACTCTGCCATTAAACGATTTGGATGCTGCGATTTTAAGCGCTTTGGCATATATTGATTTTTCTCGTGTGCTCACGGAGAGGGATACTCTCCCTTTTTCAAGCGCGATTAAAAAATTAAAAGAAAAGGAAAAACCGCATTTTTTAGCGTTAGACGATCCTTTAAAGGAAGAACAATATAACGATTTTTTGAATGCGGTATTAGAGAGCAAGCGCTTTAAAGATTTGACGTTACACGATTACGTGGATATTCACGATGAGAAAGAAACCACGCAGTTTGCAGCAATGAGCTTTACCTTAGAAAAAGGAGAAGAAGCGGTTGTCTATCGCGGAACGGATGAAACATTAGTGGGTTGGAAAGAAGACTGCATGCTTTCTTTTATGGAAGCCCCTTGCCAAAGACGGGCGCTATCTTATTTGATCAGCATCTTATCCAACTCCAAAAAAGTCCACGTCATGGGACATTCAAAAGGAAGCAATCTCGCTTTGTATGCTTCCCTATATATTACCGACAAAGAATTAAAGAAAGTCGATGGCATTTATTTATTTGATGGGCCAGGGCTATGCAGGGACGTTTTCCCGGAGGTTGAAACGCATCGTATCGATAATAAAGTTCATGTTTTCGAACCTGAATTCGACGTTGTCGCCAAGATATTTGAAATTAATTTTTCCAATACCACCATCGTCAAAAGTGATGAACAAGGAATTATGTGCCATGGGATTTTAAGCTGGCAAGTCGTCGATGGGAAATTCGTAACCTGCTCCGTAAATGACCCAGAAGCTCTTTGGATTCAAAATACCATCAATAGCCTAGTGAAAAATCTCACGCCGAAAGAAAGAGAATCTTTCGTCAATACTCTTTTTGACGCTCTCACGAAAAACGGCGAGAAGACGGTTTTTGATTTCAAAAAGAATCCGGTTTTCGTTCTAGAGCGTGTACTAGTAAAAACATTCCATGCGACAAGAAGAAACAAAAAAGCCACCCGCAAAATCGGCTTTTCTCTCGTCTTTGGAACAGGGTTTGAAGATCTAAAAAGCATCAAAAAGATATCCGAATTCTTCTTCACGAATATTTTTTACGGGCTTGTTATGATAGTTTCCGGAATCTTATTTGTCTCCGTTCCGAAAAGCGCTCTCCCGATTGCTTCGATGACTATATTAAGCGCGTTTTTTGCGTTTGAACTCGGATTAAACATCTATTATCTAGCAAAATCGAAATGGAACTGGAAACAGCAAAAACTACGTCTTCTCTTTTTCCTATTTGGAATCGTTTTATATGGCGCTTTGTGGGGAAGAGATGGAAACATTACTTACTTTGCAAACTGGCTATTCGGCATCTTTTTCTTATTATTTGGCATATGGATGACTCTATCTTTAGACCAAAATCGAAAAAAGAGTCTTTTCGATTTTGTCTGGAATATCCTAGAAATCAGTCTTTATGTTGTCGTAGGTTGCTATTTTCTTTATTCACCGGAGCAATTTTTGCCTTATGGAACTTTTGTGACTGGTTGCATTTTGATCGTCGATGGGGCAATGAAAATAATTCGTTAGATGTTTTTAAGAAATCAACGCAAAAGCCCCTTTATTTTTATTATATAATTCTCATTATGGCATTATTAGAAGTCGAAAATTTAACTTATAACTACAGCGATAAAGAACTCTATCGAAAAGTCTCATTTAAGATTAATCCAGGTGAACACTGTGCGCTTGTCGGAGTGAACGGGTCAGGGAAAACAACCTTATTGAATCTTATTGTCGGAGACTTATTGCCCGATGAAGGGAAAATCATTTGGACGCCCCATGTCACTTTTAGTTATCTCGATCAGCAATTAAAAGTGAAACAAGATATGCCAGTGAGCGCTTATTTATATGGTGTTTACGAAGAGCTTTTCCAAAAAGAAAAGCAAATGGAAAAATATTATGAAGATGCCGCAACGAGTAGCGATTATGAAAAACTCCTTGCGAAAGCAGAACGCTTGCAGAACGAATTAAACGATGCATCATTTTATGCGCTTCAAGAAAAAGTCGGACGTTTAACCGATGGATTAGGATTTGATAAAGCTCATCTAGAAGCCCCGCTTCATGAACTTTCTAGCGGTCAAAGAGAAAAAGCGTATCTAGCAAAAATGCTATTAGAGGAAAAAGATGTGCTCATTATGGATGAACCAACTAACTTCCTTGATCAGGCACAAGTCGCTTGGCTAAGTTCCTATTTGAAAAACTATCCAAAAGCTTTCCTTGTCGTGAGCCATGACCAAGAATTCTTGCGGAAAATCGCCGGCGTTGTCTTTGTTTTGGAAAACGGATCGATCACTCGCTATAAAGGGGATTACGATCATTTTTTGTCACAGCATGAACTTGACAAAGAACAATATGCAAAAAACTACGAAGCCCAGCAGCGATACATCAAAAAGGAAGAAGTATTTATCGCCAAGCATATCGTCAGAGCCACTTCTTCAAAAGCGGCGAAAAGCCATCGCGCGAGGCTCGCGCATCTTGATGTAATGGAAGCGCCAATGAAGGAAGAAGGGCGCGTTCATTTTTCTTTCCCTTTTACGCATGATGTTGGCGAACTTCCTTTAAAAGTCGAAGAATTATCGATTGGCTATAAAGAAGCGCTCCTCGATCCAATTTCTTTTGTGCTAAAACGCGGTGAGAAAATTGCGATTTTAGGTCAAAACGGCGTTGGCAAAAGTACATTCTTAAAGACAATCCTGGGGATTATTCCTGCATTAGGCGGTAGCTACACTTGGCTGCCTTTTGTTACGATCAACTATTTTAATCAAGACGAAAAACTTGATTTATCCTTGTCGCCTTTTGAATACGTTCAATCCTTTTACCCCGCTTTGACAAACACGCAAATTAGAACTGCTTTAGGCGCGGTTGGCGTTAAGAAAGAGCTCGCAATTCGAAAGATGTCGGAATTATCGGGTGGCGAAGTCACAAAATCGCGTTTTGCGGTGATGACCTTAAAAAAGAGCAATTTCTTAGTGTTAGATGAACCGACGAATCATTTGGACCAAAAAGCAAAAGACGCATTATTTGAAGCGATTGAGAGATTTGAAGGATCCGTCATCATCGTGAGTCACGAAAAAGACTTCTATGATGGCTTAGTGGATTACGAATTGTATTTCTAAATCCCTATAAAAAACACCAAATTAATGAATTCGGCTCTTTTCACGAAAACCGAACAAATAAAACAAAAAAGAATAAAGGATTTGCTTTCTCCAATATTCATAACCCAACAAATCACTATTGTAAGTAGCAACAATGCGTCGATAATTCGCATTTAAATCGTTGAGCAAAGAGAGCATCGTTTCATAGTCTTCCTCTTTTTTTAGCCAACTATTTTCTTCTGCTAAATAATGGAGCCTTTTTTCTAAAGTCGATATGGTTTCGCGATAGAAAGGGATATCGCTGCCTTTGATTCGCTTATTTTTCAAATTGGCGACATTGCGAACCGCTTCTAAATCGGCCTCGCTAAATTTAACTTTCGCTTCTTTAAAAGAATGATATAAAGCTAATAAGGCTTCTATTTTCTCGCTGAACAAAATCGAAAAGGCAGTCACACGTTTTTTTAGTTTTCGATTAAAACCCAATAGAAAAATATAGCAAAGCAAAAAGCCCAATAAATAAAGGAACGCTAATACCGACAAAACCCAATACAATGCAGTTCTCATAGCAAGCGTATTTTACGCTACTTACCGGCTATTTGCGAATATTTCTCGCGAATAGAGCCTACCCATTAACGACAAAATTGACGGAGAGGGAAAAGAATCATAAACTTTTACGAAGAGGTAGCAAAATGTCAAGAAAACCTATCGTCGCCATCTGCTATGATTTTGATAGTACACTTGCAAAAAGCGATATGCAAAATTTCGGATTTATCCCAGCTTTAGGGCTTTCTCCCGATGAATTTTGGAAGAAAACGTCCGAATTATCCGAAAGAACAGGCGTTGAAAGAACGCTTGCCTATTTATATATGATGAAAGAAATTGCCAAAGAAAAAGGCATTAAAATGACGAGGGAATGGTTACAGGAAATGGGCAAAAACATTGAGTTTTTCCCAGGTGTGGAAGGATGGTTTTCCCGCATTAACGCTTTTGGCGAAGAAAACGGCGTCAAAATCGAACATTATTTGATTTCTAGTGGCAACAAAGAAATCGTGGAGGGGTGTTCCATCGCTAAAGAATTCCGGATGCTTTACGCATGCGAATATCTTTACGACGAAAAAACAAAAGAGCCAATCTGGCCAAAACTTGCGATTAATTTCACTCAAAAAACGCAATATTTCTACCGCATCAGCAAGGGCGTATATGACGCTAACGATGATGTCGGCGTAAATTCGAAAACCCCACTCCACCGCATCCCTTATAGCAATATTGTTTATATCGGGGATGGAATGACCGATATTCCCACTATGATCATTGCCAAGAATAATGGCGGGAAATCCATCGCTGTCTTTAATGAAGGCAATGAAGAGAAAGGTTTTGATTTATACCTAGATGGACGCGTCAATTTCGTTTGCCCTGCCGATTATCGCGAAGGAAAAGAACTAGATAAAGTCATGCAGCTCATTATCCAAGGTGTCGCAATCAACGAAAGACTCGGAAAACAAGCCAAAAAAATAAAATAATTATCGCTTATGAAATGAAAAACAAGCGACAAATCATAAATATTGTAAACAAAATTTCCTCTTCTGCTGCTCTAGAAAGCCGTTTTTCTAGAAAAAGCAAAAACAAAGGCTGAAAGACTAGGAAAAAGAAACGATAATGATTAAACTAATCACATAAATAAATATTATGTGGTACGAAATACTTTATTGCGTCTTGAACATCATTAATTATGTTGTCATTATTTTTTTCGGTTTACTTCTACTCTTGCAAATCGTTGAAGTTTTAGCTTCTCTTTTCCATAAAAAAATCATTTATCCGAAGTCGAAAGAAAAATCGAGAATCGCTTATTTAATTCCTGCTTGCAATGAAGAAGATGTGATTTTCTCGACAGTTGACGATTTGTTGCGCACACAAGATTACCCGCGCGAACTTTTAGACGTTTACGTTGTCGCGAATAATTGCAAGGATAATACCGCCGCTTTGGCGGAAAAGGCCGGAGCAAAAGTTTTGATCCTTGATGACCCTGATCCCGCCCATCATATGGCCGCTTACCCATTACGGCATGGAATCGATTACATATTAAAAAATGATCCAACCGCCGAACTCATTATTCACCTTGACGCCGATAACCATATCAACCATCAGTTCTCTTCTTTAATGAATGATGCTTATCAGGCGGGAGTTGACTTTGCTCGACCCTACGAAGGGGGGATTAACGGCACCCAAAATTTCTTTACGAAAGCTTGTGCTTATTTTTACGCCTTCGATTCTAGATTCGGAGGGCGCGGAAAAGAAGTCCTTGGCTTAAGCGCACATGTAAATGGAGCTGGCGCGATGATGTCACGAAAATTACTGCTCGAAACAGGTGGCTACGATTGTAGCACGATAAGCGATGACACCGAATTTTGTTTCAATCGTATTTTGGAAGGAAGAAAGGCTCACATGGTGGAAGAAGCCGTCGTTTATGAAGATATGCCTTCTAGTGGGGCGGTTACGGCAGGAAGAAACGCGCGTATTGCAAAAGGGAATAAAATTCTTTTCAAAACAAAAACACGGAAAATGATTCCTTTATTTTTCAAAACGGGGAATCTTTCTTTACTAGAAACCTTCTTTACCTACATTTGGATCTTTGTTGGCGGGCCGATGTTTGTTTGGCTTTTCGCTTATTATCTTTATTTCTTCCTTTTTGCGGGTTTCGCGGCAAATGGAGCGCTGCCTCTATCCATCTACACATCTATTTATTTCCAGAACGCTATCTGGGCCACCATTTGGACAATGGTAGGAATCATTGGGGTTCTATATTTCATTTTCGGAATCGTTCAAGTTCTTATATTTGCCCTCAAGGAATATGACAAATTTGGGGCTAAAAGTAGATGGGAATTCATCCCTATGGTCTTTCTTTTCCCGCTTTATCTCATCGTTTATGGTTTTTCCATGATGATTCCAAAGAAGAAAAAGAAAGGTTGGACAAAAGTTAAGCGCAACGTCGTTAATAAAAAGTGAAAACAAAGAGGGTAATAATGAAAGAAATTAATAGAAACATAGATGTAAAAAATGAAAGTCAGTATGCATTGAAAGTAACAGATCTAGTCAAAGTCTATACAAACGGAAAATTGGCGGTCGACCATATTTCCTTTACGGTAGAGCAAGGCGCCCTTTTCGCTTTTTTAGGTGTCAACGGGGCTGGCAAAAGCACAACCATCAACATCATTTGCTCTATCTTAGACAAAACCGAAGGAAAAATCGAAGTAGAAGGATATGATTTAGACACAGAACGTTACGCGATTAAAAACTTAATCGGCGTCGTTTTCCAAAATTCGGTTCTCGATGGAATGCTCACCGTTATGGATAATCTTCGTATCCGCACCGCATTTTATTCTTTGCCAAACGATGTCGCAAAAAAGAAAATCAATGACATTGTGAAACTGCTGGAATTAGAAACTATCCTAAATCAGAAGGTCAATACCCTTTCTGGCGGACAAAGAAGGCGCGTCGACATCGCTCGTGCGATTGTTCACGCCCCTAAATTCCTGATCTTAGATGAACCAACAACGGGATTGGATCCCAAAACAAGAAAAACCGTTTGGGAATTAATCGATAAGATTCGTCGCGAAACCGGAATGACGGTTTTTCTAACCACTCATTACCTAGAAGAATCGGAACTTGCAACTCATGTTGTCATCATGAACCATGGCAAAATCATTGCAAAAGGTACACCGAATGAATTAAAAAACGAATACAGCAATGATTACCTCATAGTGTACCGCGGAAAAAGCTCAGCATTAGAAAATCGTTTAAAAGAAGACGAATATTCTTTTCAATACGATGAAGAAAAGAAACGATATAGCATCGAAATCCCTGACACAAAAGAAGCGAAAAAGATTTTAGCGAAATACGATAAAGAGATGGATGACGTCGAAATCCGTAAAGGTACGATGGATGACGTCTTCCTCCATGTAACGGGAGGGGAGAATTTTAGCAATGAAGAAAAATAGTCTTGAAGCAAAAAAAGACGAAGTCGAATTCAATTTAAAGCAAAGGAATTTCAATATCCTTTGGATGTTAACCAAACGTCATTTGAAGATGATTTTCGCAAATCACATTCGTATGATGTATACCCTTATGGTTCCCGTGGTCATACTTGTGATTTACATTTTGTTTTTACGCGATTTAGAAATCACCATGGCAAAAAACACCTTAAGCGATATTTACGCGATAAGCGCGAACTCGCTTAATGGCGATTTAATCCATCACGTCTCTTCCATTATCGATAGTTGGATGATGTCGGGTTTACTTGCGATATCGATCATTACGATATCGTTACAGACAAATTCTCTTATTGTCGAAGATAAAGAGCACGGCATTAATCGCGACTTCGTTTCCTCCCCGATCAACAAAAACGTTTTGATCGTCTCCTATTTTTTGTATAACTTCATCGTAACTAGTGTTTTATCCACGATTGTCTTCATTATTTGCATGGTAACCATTGGCGCCTATGGGGAATTCATGATTTCCTTTGGCGATTTCTTTCTCATCTTTATCGTCATTTTGTTTTCCGTCATTCTTTCGACGCTAATCACGACGTTTGTCTGTCTGTTCATCAACACAGAAGGCGTTTTGGCTAGCATCATCGCGGTATTTTCCGCAGGCGCTGGTTTTTTGATGGGTGCCTATATGCCAGTTTCGATGCTTCCAAAAGGAATACAATATTTTTGCGCCGTGTTCCCATTAACATATCCGTGCGCTTTAACTCGTTTTGCATTCTTGAGAACTCCATTAGAAAACTTACAGGGATTTTTAACGAATAACCCTGACTTAGTTCCTGCCGGTCACCAGGTAAATGATCTCATGAATACTCTTGAATCCAACTTTGGATATCGTATCAATTTCTTCGGCGTTTCCGATATCGGGCCGGATTTATCCTCCCTTGTGATGATTGCATTTATCGTCTTGTTCCTTATCCTCAATATTATTTTCGCAGGTCGCCTTGCTCGGCTTGAGAAGAAACAATTCCGTTTCAAAAAGAAATAAACTTCCGTAGATCCGCAAACATTGATGGAGGCTTTTTCCTAGCATCGGTAATAAAAATCCGCGTCTTCAAGG
>DHKP01000026.1 GCA_002404865.1 Caryophanales bacterium UBA4691
AATTTGGTGTGCTGTTAGAAAAAGTTTATCTTTTTGCGTCCTTCCAAAGAAAAGAGAGAAAGGCCCAAAAACACCGAAAGAATAAGCCTACGTAATTAAAAACCCAAGTTTCCTTGGGTAAGGTTCATTCTAAGCCAACGATATAGCTATAGACGGGTTGTCCGCCTTGACGCATATCCACTTCTAAATCCGGATATTCCTTTTGGATAAGCGACAAAGTTTCATCGGCTTCTTCTTTTTTCACATCGCTCCCATAATAGATAGAAAGCATATAGCAATCATCGTTTACCATGCTTTTGATTAAAGCAAGGAGCGCTTCGTTTTTAGAAGGAACGCTCGCGACAATTCCATGGCTATCGCGCATACCCATGTAATAGCCTTTTGTGACGTGGACATTATCGATGTCGGTATCACGAATCGCGTAAGTGACTGACCCGCTATGAACGCTCTTTAAAGCGCTTTTCATCGCTTCGAAGTTTTCTTCATCGCTAAGTTCGGCGTTAAATTGCATTAAAGCCGCAATGCCTTGCGGAATGGTCTTAGACGGAATCACGCGCGCGCAAACTCCTTCTTCGTTCACTTCGCAAGCTTGGCTCGCCGACATTACGATGTTGCTGTTATTCGGAAGAATGAAGACATTCTTCGCATGAACTTTTTTGATAGCTTCGACAAAATCACCGCTCGACGGATTCATGGTTTGCCCGCCACTCACGATGCAATCAACGCCAAGCTCCTTAAACATTTCGTCTAATCCCTCGCCACTGCTAACGGCGATTAGTCCATATTCTTTGAGGGGTTCTTCTTTCTTGTTTCGGGCAATATTGCTTTCCATATCAGTCGCAACCGCCCCATGAGAAATGTTATCGTGCTCTTCAGACATATTTTCGATCGTGATGGTAACGAACTCTCCATAGTTTTGAGCGTAATTGAGCATCGAACCTGGGTAAAGAGTGTGAATGTGCACTTTCACGATATCGTCATCACGCGCTAAAACCAAAGACTTTCCATGCGAAGCAAGGAAGTTCTGGAATTTCTTTTCAATAAACGGCTTTTTTCCGTCTTCCGGTGAACCCAAACGCAAAATGAATTGGGTACAATAGCCATACCCTTCTTCGTCTTCGCTAAGTTTGGCGCCTGCGTAAGAGCCATTCGTCCCAAGCAAAGAAGAAACGCTACCCACTGAAGTGCTATCATTCATGTCGGTGCGCTCAACAAATTGGCCTTTCGCGGCTTTGCTCATCCCTTCGATGACAACCGTTAAACCAGCGCCGCCGCTATCAACAACGCCGACTTGTTTTAAAATCGGAAGAAGATCGGGGGTGTGGGCCAAAGATTTCTTCGCTTCTTCAAGCAAATAATCTAGTGCCTTTTCGATGCTGATTTCTTTTTTGCTATTGCTCACGAATTCTAATAAGGCTGTGCTAGATTCGCGAATGACAGTGAGGAGAGTCCCTTCAACTGGACGAAGAACCGCTTTATAGGCAACTTCTTTCCCGTTAACAAAGGCATTCGCGAGTTCCAAAGCATTAATCGAATCCTTGTTTTCGAGCGCATCGCCAAAACCGCGGAAGATTTGACTAGTAATAACCCCGCTATTACCTCTAGCACCCATTAATAATCCTTTCGAAAAGGCTTTAGCGATTACGAAAACGCTATCGTCGTTTTTGTTTTGAATCTCTTTAGCACCGCTAGTAAGCGTGAGATTCATATTCATTCCCGTGTCGCCATCCGGCACAGGGAATACATTCAATTGATCGATTTCTGGATAATGGTTATAAAGGTTATTCGCCCCAGAAAGGAATAGTTCTTTGAGCTTTTGTCCGTTAATAGTCTTCATTTTATTTAGTCTCTTTGATATCTACTACGTAAACGTCTACACGATTTAAGGGGAGAGAGAAGGTTTTCTTCAGTTCATAAGCGACACGCTTTTGGACTTCCGTCAGCACTTCCGTAATTTTCACGTCGTTAGCGACATAGATATAGACGCCGATTTGGTAGCCTTTTTTCTTATCGCCTTTAATATAGACGCCTTTGGAATAATCGTTGCGTTTCAATAAGGCATTAATCTCATCTGCTAATTGGTTTTTGGGAGCTAGCCCAACTACGCCATAGCAATCCGTTACAGCGTCACCCGTAACAGAAGCGATTGCGCTAATGGAGATATTGATGCCTGAATAGGCTTCTATTTTTTCTTTTGCCATAAAAATACCGCTTATAAAAATAAGCGCTTTATTATCTCACTCAAAGAAGAAGTATGCAAATTTTGACACCCGCCACGTTCGGTGAGAAAGAGGTTTTTTGTAAAAATTAAGAAAATAAAAGAAAAGCCACTACGAATTCAAGTAAATGGCTCTCCTTTTACAATTTAATATTTTTAGTCCTCGTTATCTTGGCTTTTATCTTTTGAAGAAGCTACGACTTCACTTGCGATAGAGGCGATAGAAGCAATTCCTTTCGCGCTTTCTGGCAAAAATATTTTTGTTGCTTTACCATCTGCGATTTTTCCTAATGCTTCATAGTATCGGAGCGTTAACACCTCTTTGCTTGCATCCGCTTTCTTTAAAGCGCGTAGTCCATCCGCTTCCGCTTCACGGACCATGCGGATGCCATCGGCTTCCGCTTGTTTCATATTGCGGAGGGATTGCGCTTGCCCTTCCGCTAAAAGAATCGCAGTTTGCTTTTCCGCATCGGCATTAAGTATCGCCGATTCTTTTTTGCCTTGGGCAATAAGAATCGCGCTTTGTTTTTCGCCTTCCGCGAGCAAGATTTTTTCACGTTTTTCTCGTTCTGCCCTCATTTGACGTTCCATCGCTTCCCGGATATCGCTAGGAGGAAGGATATTTTTCACTTCCACACGATTGACTTTAATCCCCCAAGGATCGGTGGCCTCATCAAGGATTTTCCGCATTTTGTCGTTAATCGTATCACGAGAAGTTAATGTTTCGTCTAAATCGAGATCGCCAATGATATTGCGCAAGGTGGTCGCACTAAGATATTCAATCGCAGCAAGAGGATTATCAACCCCATAGGCATAAAGCTTAGGATCGGTGACGGCGAAGAAAACAACAGTATCGATCTGCATGGTTACGTTATCCTTCGTAATAACGCTTTGAGGAGGGAAATCCTGAACTTGTTCCTTCATGGTGATCCTTCCAACAATGCGGTCGACAAAAGGCAAAAGAAAATGAATGCCGACGCCCCAGGTACTATGATAGGCTCCAAGGCGCTCAACAATGGCCTTTTCGGTTTGCTTGATAATGCGAATATTGCAGATAAAAACAATCATCATCGCGATGATAACGCAAGTAATGACGAGTATCGCCACCGCCCAATTAGGGAAACTAGCTTTTTCTAAAATCATAGTTATCTATCCTCCTTATTCGACTTTAACCCAACTTTGTCTTTTTCTACAATAAGTTTATTTCCTGCAACCGCTAAAACGGTCACGATGCTTCCTTTTTCAATCGATTCGGTCTCTCGGCTAGCTATTGCAGTCCAAGTCACATCGTGAATCTTCACTTCGCCACGATGCAATAAATCGATTTTAGAAGTCAGCACGCCTTTTTGACCGACCATAGAATCGACATTGCTACTTTGAATTTCTTTCCGCAGATGTTTGTGAATCAAAGGTCTTAACGAACAAAGCGCAATTAGAGAAACAGAAACAAAGACAATCAGTTCTACCCACCAGCCAACCCCTGGAAATAAGCTAAGGATAAGGGCAAGCAAAGAACCTACCGCAAACCAGATGGACACAAGATCAGTCCCTAGAGCTTCAATAATGAGCGCTAAAAGGAATAAAGCAAGCCAAATGGCCCACATCCACATTTCAAATTGTTCCATTTTGTTTCACCTCACCTTCCTGAATACGAATAATGAGCGAGTGGCTAGAAGAGTCATATCGAGTGCGGAAACGTTTATTGCCGTTTTCAATTCGAATCCCGACTCGCTCATTGATTTGCCGAATCAAAGACGCGCTAGAAAGTCTACAATAGGACGCCCTTTCTTCTAGAGAATAGAGCGAGTCCATCGGGATATCACCCCGAGTGGCTAGTTCTTTGTTTAAAGGCTCGATAACAATATTTTTATCATCGTCAATGCCAACTCGTAGACGATATGAATCCCTTAGACGAGATGAAGCGCTCATATTAAACATAATATACGTTCGATAAAATGTGGCGATCCCGTCTTCATCAGTTTCCTTAGATAACCAAGTTACCATCTTTCATCCTCCTTTCAATCCCTATTAATGTTATACACACAAATACATTTTTACACATATTTATACATATCGCAAATAAAATAAATACCGTTAGGTTTCTAACGGCAGATTGGATTGACTAAAAGATGTCTATAAAAGAAAAAGCCCGGCAGCGTGCTATTCTTGCCCCCGAAGGAACTACCTTCACCACTGCGGTGCTTAACTTCTGTGTTCGGGATGGGAACAGGTGTGCCCACCGCGTCATAACCACCAGACTTTTTCTAGAGACATACTTATTGTTCTCTGAAAACTGGATATTATAAACTACATGTTCATTCCGATTTGTAAAATTCTTGCGCGACTTAGCTTACTCTTTCTAAATAGAAAATAGTGAAATTAAGTCCTCGTTCTATTAGTATCAGTCTCCTGAACACATTGCTGTGCTTACAGATCTGACCTATCAACCTCTTAACATTAGAGGGAACTTACTTCTTTCGAATGGGAAGTCTCATCTTAGGAATAGCTTCACGCTTAGATGCTTTCAGCGTTTATCTAGTCCGGGGGTAGCTACTCAGCCATGCCACTGGCGTGACAACTGATATACCAGTGCCCCGTTAATCCCGGTCCTCTCGTACTAGGGACTAGCTCCTTCAAACTTCCTACGCCCACGACA